>JAZLLP010000034.1:0-42903 GCA_045598225.1 Acutalibacteraceae bacterium
AGAAGAAATGTCGAAACCGAATCTGACAAGAGAACAAATACTGTTTTGGTTCCACAGATTAAGAAAGCTTAACATAGAGAAACTTGAACACCGCCGCAAGCTGATTGATACATTTATCAACGCAATTTATCTTGACGATGATAAATTGGTAATCACTTTTAATTTTAAAGACGGTTCAAAAACAATAACCTTTGCCGAAATTGAAGAGGCAGAGAAAGGTTCGGATTTCACCGATTTCGGTGCACCACTGAAACCCTTGATTTTCAAGGGTTTCAGCCATTTTTAGGGCAAAATTTTGTGCTGTAATTTTTCGGTAAAAACTGCCCGATTTTAAGCTTTTTTACACATTTCGAGAATTTTTCGATGCCCTCAAACCCTTGATACATAAGGGCTTGAGGGCTTTTCTGATGACAATCGTGATGTCACTCAGAGCAGAGGCATCGTCGTACAGTTAACGGTCAATTACCTTGACGGCACATCTGTTTGCATATTTTCCGTCATACTGCGTAAATCTCATTGAAATAAAACAATTATTTCTGCTTCGATTTACATTGTCTGACAAAAAATCTGACTGCACACCTGCACCGTCATAACTGTACGGCGATGCCTTTAATCTTCATCCAAAATGAATAAAATAGCATTTGCAGAGTTGATTTTTGAGTCGAAAACAAGATGCGTATATATATTTGATGTGGTGGAAATATCGCTGTGCCCGAGCCACGCCTGAATATCCTTCAGAGATACTCCGTTTGTGAACAAAAGCGTAGCACAGGAGTGACGCAGATCGTGAAAGCGAATTTTTCTCAGTCCATGCTTTTCAAGAAACTTCGGAAACTGCTGTGTTATATAACCCGGCTTCATAATATCACCGACCTGATTTACATAAACATAGTCGATATAAAGAAAAATAATATACTATATTTGCATACACAAAAAGCATAGTGTTTTTTTGATAATAAAAATATATGCTTTTAGCATACATTATACACTTCACTATTCAATATATCAATAGAATCAAATAATCAAACTTTTCTAACTTGAATATAAAAAATTTCCCCGAATTTGAAAACATCAAGTTCAGGGAGGTTGTTCGTTATACGATGAAATTATAATTTAATATAGTTGTATCTGCTCATAATCATTTGGTTAATGACATCTTTTTTTACCCTCATGTGTAAACTGTCAATACATTTGCGAACATCGGTTTCTGTAATGTTCGGAATGTAAGAACGGTATTCCGGATGGTTATCCAATACCTCATTGAAAAGTTTTATCAACAAATCGTTTTGCTTTGGTTTAGACGGATATCCTCGTGAAATCAGAGCCATGTTGTTATCAAAATTCGGAGCTAATCCGATGAAGCTGCCGGTGTTTACATCACGAAGCAAGCCGAAATTGTTCGTATGCCTGTCGGGATTAGCAACAACAGTATCAAGGAAAATCATTTTAAAATAATCCGGAACAGCCCCGGGACAGATTTCTTCCAACTTGGTAATAACGTCTTCATAATCCTCGTTGTCGCCCATAAATGAAGAAGCAGGCTCGAAATTTACGGAAGCATTATCGGTAAAATCAAGAGTCTTGATATATCCGTTGCCTCGCTCATAAACAGCCATATTCATCTCCAGCAGTTTACCGAACTTGCAGATAAACAATTCCGAGAACAACTCATCATGATTAGCGGTTTTATACATCCACCATTTTCCGTCACGGAGCTTCCAACATTTTTCAAAGCTTCCGATATTCGTTAATTCGGGAGTTTTGGAACGCTTGCTGTTGGCGGCTTTATTAAAGCTGTCGTAATTTCCTTTAAGAGCAAGATTTGAAAAATAGTCATCCTCAAATTTTACATCTTCATAAGTCAGAGCCGAGCCGATTGGTTTTACCCAATAATTATCGGTTATGGTTGCTGCATTAACCTGAATAACAGTTGAAATATCATCTCGCTCGGTAAGTCTTAAAGCCTTTTTAAGAAGTCGGGAGTTGGCACGGTGAGAGTCTATTGCACGGGTTTCAAGCCACATATTCAAATCTGATACCCGATGTAAAAACATCGGTAATAACGACTCATTTACGACAGTAAGGTTGTTATCTTTCCATTCAGCCGTAATTGTATTGCCTGACATAATATAATAATTGCTGTTAGTGTTCACCGTTATCCTCCTCTCGGATCAAGATTTTATTGCAATATGCGTTAGTATTTCATATTATAGCATAAACATAATTATCTTTCAACATCTTAATTACAATAAACGCAGAGAGCGGATGCTGTTATGGTGCTTACTTTTTGCAGTTTTTTACTTTCATCCCATAACCACGGAATATTGTGCTTTGCACAAACGGAAATTCACCCTGACAACAGTGATGTATTATATTAGTGGCAGTGTTGCCTTTTATTCGCTCAAACGTGAATATTGCTGCGAAAAATTTAAAAGAGCTGTGAATCAATGGAGGTTAATCCATTTTTCACAGCTCCTATTGTTATCCTACAAGCCATTTATGTTTCTTTACGCTGTAAAGAGGAATAAGCGGAAGAATTATCGGGGTTGATTTAACGTATTTCTGATACTCCGGGTCACTGCCGTAGAATTTATCCTGTCTTATTTCAAGCCTTCTCGCTCCGCTGAACATAACGTAAACTATTCCGAGATAGCCGATAACAGCCACAATCCACTGACCTGCGCTTTGCAGTGCGGTAAATCCCGAGACGAAAACACCTGTCCATATGAGAAGTTCTCCAAAATAGTTGGGACAGCGCACAATCTTAAAAAGTCCTTCGTCGCAGAAACGGCGGGGATTTTTCTTTTTTGCCTTTGATTTCTGAAAATCGGCGGCGGATTCAAGAAGAATTCCGCAAAGCATAATTACAAGACCGATGATGAAACAGGCGTCGCTTTTGGTGCCGTCGGCAATCCTGTAAACTATGGGCGATGTCATGGTGAAATAAAGCAGTACACAGGAAAGCCACAGTACAATTTTTATCGGCAGTGTCATATGACTTCCGTCGGAAATTTCGCCTTTCATCTTTTTGTTATATGTAGAGCTTTTCAGTTCCCTGAAAAGAAGATATCCGCCGAGCCTGAGTCCGTAGCCGAAAAGCAGAACGCAGGAAATAATTTTCGCCGCGTCAAGGTTTGAGTGATAAACAATCGGAAGACAAAGACCTATTGCTGCGATAGAAAGTCCGTAGCCGATGGAAATAAACCATACATATTTTTTGAATCCGATAGAGCAGGCAACAGCCGCCACACCGATAAGAATAAGAAAACCGAGTCTGAAAACCATATTGAACACCTTTTGTTGCTTTTTGTTCATTATACACCATTGCTGTAATATTTTCAATAGCATTGTCTGATTAACATTAAATTTGACTTGAACTGAATCATTGATTATAATAAAATCAGAAATTTTATTGAGGTGTTGTTATGGCTTTTACTTTTTTTCACGCATACATGCCGAAAGTTTTTGAGGCGCAGATAAACGCAGGTTTGTTCAGAGAAAATGACGGAATAAGATTTTGTCAGAGCATAGATATTAAAGAAAGTTTAAAATTCAACAATCTTGCTAAAGTCGGCGGAGATTTATACAATTTTGTCAAAGATAATAACTGCCCGATGTATATTGACAGGCTTCAGGGCGGCTGTTTCTTTGAGGGGTACGACTATGATATGAATCTTGTCCGCGCTTACCGTGAAATGCTCGGCGAAAAGTTCTTCGGCTTTCAGATGCACGAGTGGATGTCGAATTTTATCAGCGACACGGGGAAACTCGTTGACGGCAAATGCCCCGAACCGTGGACTGAGGAAAACATCACCGCCACCCTCAAACGTGATTTTCCGTTTCCTCATATTTTTACGGAGGCTATGAGCGTAAAAGAGTTTGCCGAGGTCGGACACATAACCGATTTGAGTAAATATCTTAACACTATGAAAGCGTTGTTTTTAAAAAGGCAGAAATACACAGACGGAATGCTGCTCCCCTGCGACAGCGCAATACTCGGATATTCCCTTGAATTTAAAAACGGAGCAAAAAGAGTAATGCCCGAAATCGGACAGCAGACAGCACACACCTCGGTTCAGATTGCGTATGCGAGAGGAATGGCAAAGGCATACGGCAAAAGTTTCGGCACCTATTATGAGCCGTGGGGAGGAAAACCGTTTTCTGCCTGTAATTATCAGAAAGACGGACTGAACGAGTGGAATATCAGTAACGACAGTTTCCCTTTCAAGACCGCGGGCGGCAACGGAGGAAGTTCACGCTCATTGCAAAAGAGAATGTATTTCTGTTCGTATATGTCGGGAGCGGAATTCATTTCGGAAGAATGGGGACTTTGCAACACATTCTATGATTGGAATGACTTTGAGTTTACGCCTTACGGACAGGTAAAAAAAGACTTTATTGACTTTGCGGAGAAGAATAAAAATATCGGCAAACCCATAACGCCGATAGCGGCGGTAATTCCGAAAGAAATTATTTCACTTGATAATATTGATGCGGACGATAATTATCTCTCATTTAGTTTTGACGGTGAATTGAAGCGTAAACTCGATGTTATGCGAAAAGGACTTCGCAGGCTGTTCGCTTTCGGGGAAACTTTCGGCAATGAAAACGGATGCCTTGTGAACAGTCTTATCCCCGATGCGATTGATATTGTAAACGAAGATGTCTATGATGAGAGCAGATACACCTATGCGGTAAATCTCACGGGTGATGAAGATTTTGAAAAAAAGCACAAATGCTGTTCTGTTGATGATGTACCCGATTTGCTGAACAGACTTCTCCCCTGCAAAGTAACAGGTGGACTTCATCATATTGTAAATAAGAATTCAGACGACGAATATTTCTTAACTGTTTTCAATAATACAGGTATTGTACGCTCGGTCGAAGACGGCGAATACGGACTTAAAGAAGCCGAAAAGACTGTACAGGTTGAATTGAAAGACGGCAGAAAACTCTCCGCACTTTACGGCAATTTCAGGATAGAAGAAATCGACAGTAAATATTACATAACCGTTCCCGCAGGCGAACTGTTTTTCGGAAAGTTCTGAAAAGGTTTTTCAATAAAATGACCTCCCCGATTTTGGATTTTACCAATTTCAGGGAGGTTTGCTGTATATATTCGATTTTACTGTAATTCTTCAGTTTTGAATGTTGTATAGCCCTCGTAATAATAACTGTGGTCAATGCCTTTCATATAAACTTCACGGCTGTCAATATCATCTGTAAGAGCAGCTTTCAAAATATACTTTATTTCAATATCTTTAACGGGACTTCGTTCCATTGCAAGGAGATAATCTTCCTTATCAACTTTGCTCCAATCAACTACTTTATGAAGTTCGTTCTTGAAAATCAAATCAAGCCAAATGCGGGTACTTCTGCCGTTACCCTCTCTGAACGGGTGGGCAATATTCATTTCGACATACTTTTCAACAATCTCATCAAATGTTGACTGAGGCATTTTATCAATATTCTCAATGGCTGATTCAAGATACATTACCGGAGCAAAACGGAAATTACCTTTTGCAAGGTTTACTGTGCGTACGACTCCTGCAAAATCATATATTTCATCGAAAAGATATTTGTGGATCTCTTTTAATGCGGAGAATTTACCTGCTTCTAAATTATCAAGCAAACCGTTTTCAAAAAGTTCAAGTGCTTTTTTCTTGCTGATTCGTTCTTCTTCACGGGCAAGTTCTGCGGAGCTTGTTAATCCTAATTTGTTTTCAAGCGCCATATTGCACCTCCGAATTGTGTTACATATATTTTACCATATTGCAAACTTAAATTCAATAAATATAATATATTTAATTTTTTTCAACAAGTTCGGACATAGTTTCAACGGCATCTGCGGTCGCTATCATGCAGTTTATCCAGAAATTATCCCCGTTAAGCGTTTTTTCATCCATCCAATGAGTCGGAATCATTCCGTCCTCATGCTGAACCCGTGTTATTGTATCGGCAAGCGCCTTTGCTTTGGCAAGATAAAGTTCGCCTCTGCCTGCCTTATACATAGCGACAAATGTATTTATGATATTTGCGGCACTTGCATCAATAGGCACGTACCAGTTGTACTGCTCAAGAGCACACGGAGTCGGCCACATAGAGGTATCCGCACTGTCCTTATTCCACGGAGCAGGTCTGTTCCATACAACGAACTGATCCTCAATGTATCTCACAAGTTCATCTGCAATTTTCATCTTGTTTTCATCGTCAGAATAATACTTTGCATAGTGCCTTGCTAATGACGAAGGGCAGTAATGAGTAAGATTTGAATAGCTTACAGAAAGTCCGCTGTCCTCAAACTGGCCTTCCCAGTTGTAAGTCAAAAGAGTGTTTTTCTCAACAAATGTAATTGCATTATCTGCAAGTGTCTTCCATTTTTCCTCGCCGGTGCGTTCGTAAAGTTTCATAAGAAACGGTACAATGTTAGTGAGCGGGTCGCAGGGATTCTGACTGATTGTTTCACCTGTTTTGCCGTCTATTATAAGGTTCCAAGTGCCGCTCGGCTGAACAGTTTTAAGATAAAATTCACCGATTTTTATTGCAGCATCAAAATATTTTTGCTCTTTTGTTTTTTCTTCAAGAAGCAAATATGCATTGCCGACATAAGACGGATAAAGCATCATAATCGTGTTTCTTCGTTCCCCGATAAGTGTACCGTCGTAGCGATTTTTTTCAGTATTGCAGTAATCCAGCTTATATGTAGGCGGAACACCGTCCGTCGGGCCGTTATCGTGCGGAGTAATTTCAAAAAGATAGTCTGCACAGTTCTTTGCAATTTTCAGCGCATCATCAGCCTTTTCGGGGCAAAATGTTGCAAATTTGAGCATAGCTTTTATAACTGAAGAGTGCATTTTGCTCGGATAGCCATTTAAAAGATAGTTCGGATCGGGCATACCATTATCGAGCCAGTAACGGATAAAGTCGAGGTTCATAATATACTCATAAGCACGGGATGCGCATTCCTTATAAGTGGTTTTTGCCTTGGGTAAATCCGTGTTGAACGGCGCAAGTTTGAAAAATGTTCTCGCACCGACCAAAAAGCCTTCGCTGTTATCCTCATTTACTGTTCTGACTGTCAGTTCAACAACACCTTCGGGTATTTCTTTCCATATATCCGTAAGTAAAGCCGAAGGCTTTTCTGCGTCAAAAGAATGGATATTTCCGTTTTCATCCTTTGCGGAAAATCTGTATCTTTTACATCCTGATATAGGCTGAAACTGAAATGAAGGGACATACATAAACTGAAAGGCTTCTGCATTCCAGAAGGTTTTGCCGTTTTCTCCGCCGTGATGTGCAGTCGTTACAGCGCTGCAACATTCTCTCTGAGCCTGTTTATTTAATTCTTCGTTTGTCATAACGCACCTCAATAGTTTAATTTTTTCTATCTCAACACAAGAGTGATATCGGTATTGAATTTACATTTTTACACCTTATTATCATCCTCCGGTTTTTGTTCATTATAGCACACTTTTTTTCATTTTGGTGAATAATTTATAATTTTTATTTTACATAAAATCTGTGTTCCGCCTGACAGTTTTATCTGCTGATGCTTTGAAGTATTCAGTTAGCAACCTTTTCCCGTCTGCATTGTGAGTGTTTTCCAATGTTTTTATCATCATATTTTCTAAATTCTTGAATATTATTCCGAATCATGATAGAATAATAAAAAAATAAATCAGGAAATAATATATGAAAATTAATATTGCAATCTGCGACGATGAATCAGCTGAAATTGAATATCTTTCTTCGCTTGTTGAGCAGTGGACAGCTTCAACGGGTAATGTTGCTATGCTCAAAAGCTTCGGCAGTGCGGAGAGTTTTTTATTTGAATATGAGGAAAACAAGAACTATGACATACTTCTGCTTGATATTCAGATGAAGGAGATTGATGGCATTGGGCTTGCAAAACAGGTTCGCAAGTACAGCAAGGATACGCAGATTGTGTTTGTAACAGGCTATGATAAATACATTTCCGACGGATACGATGTTGCGGCACTTCACTATCTTATGAAGCCAGTAAGCTATGAAAAAATATCCGAAGTATTGTCCCGTGCCGCCGATAATCTCGGTAAAACCTCGCCTGCGATTCTTATTAACGCAAATGGCGAAAATGTTAAGTTGCTTCTTTCCGATATTTACTGCATTGAGGCTGTCGGGCATACGCTGAAAATCACTTGCGCCGACGGTGAAATAACCGTAAATCAGTCGCTCTCGTCTTTTAAAAGCAATATCGGAAATGATTTCATTTCCACTCACCGTTCATTTGTTGTAAATCTTGAACACATCAAACGGATTTCAAAAACAGATGTTATTCTCGATAACGGTAAATCCGTTCCCGTTTCAAGAAGGATGTATGAGGATATCAACAAAGCCTTTGTCGCTTATTACAGGAGATAATTATGTCGTTATTTGATAAGCTTTTTCACCGTAGCATTGAAAAAAGAATAGCATCCTATCAGCAGGAACTGATTGAAAAGCACTGCGAAGAGGTTCAGAATATTTATAATACAATGCGAGGATGGCGGCACGATTACCGTAATCACATTGCTGTTATGCAGTCCGATCTTAAAACCGGGAAACTCGACGCACTCGAAAAATATCTCGGAGAATTGAATATTGATTTGAACACCGTGGATACCGTCGTAAAGACGGGCAATGTGACTGTAGATGCTATTCTGAACAGCAAGCTTGCTCTTGCGCAGAATAAGAGTATCAGAACAGATGTAACCGCAAGCGTGCCTGAAACGGATATAACGGATGTTGAGCTTTGCGTCATTATAGGCAATCTGCTTGACAATGCGATGGAAGCCTGCATGAAAATTGAAAACGAAGCTGACAGATTTATCCGTGTTTATATCGGTCTTTTCAAAGAACAGTTTTATATTTCCGTAACCAATTCAATGACCGGAACGCCCAAACGCCACGGAAAAACATATAAAACAACAAAGGGCGAAGACCACGGCTTCGGGCTTATGAGAATTGACGGAATCGTAAAAAAATACGGCGGTTATTTAAAAAGAGAGCACGAAGAAGGCGTTTTCGGCACTGAAATTATGCTGCCGGTTACCGTTCATTCAACGCACTGATAATTTTTTATTCTATATTGACTTTTTGAAGAATATTGGGTAAAATAAAGTCAGACTTTATTTTGCTCGGAGTGATTATATGTATATCAAAAGACAAATGGAACAGGAAATAATCAACGCTTCAAGATACTATCCTGTTGTTATGGTTTGCGGTCAGCGTCAGGTCGGCAAGTCCACCATGCTCAATCATATTAAAGAGAAAAACAGAAAATATGTTTCTCTTGATGATATGAACGCACGCCGTCTTGCAGAAAAAGACCCCGGACTTTTTTTTGAAACTTACGGTTTTCCTATTCTTATTGATGAATTTCAGCGTGTTCCGTCAATATTACTTGAAATAAAGAGAATTACAGACGAAAAAGCACTGAACGGCGAAGATGTCAACGGTGCGGTATGGCTTACGGGTTCTCAGAAATTCAAGATGATGAAGGATGTTTCGGAATCGCTTGCCGGCAGAGTGGCTGTTTTTGACCTGTCATCGTTGTCTGCCGTTGAAACCGAAGGCAGAAATGAAGGTCTTTTCCGTGCGGATATTGAAAATATAAAGCAAAGACTTTCCGCTTCGGTAAAGAAAGATATTCACGGCATCTTTGACAGCATTTTCAAGGGTGGTATGCCCAAGGTAATTACCACCGACATTTCACGGGACAGATATTATTCCGACTATGTAAATACTTATCTTGAAAAGGATATTAAAGACCTTTCTCAGGTCGGAAAGCTGAATGAGTTTTACGATTTTCTTGTGTTTATTGCGGCAAGAACGGCGCAGGAACTGAAATACAGTGAAATAGCGAATGCGATAGGCGTTTCTGCCCCGACTGTTAAAGAGTGGATATCCATACTTGAACGCTCGGGAATTATTTATATTTTGCACCCGTATTCAACAAATATTTCAAAACGGCTTGTGAAAACACCTAAAATTTATTTTTGCGATACCGGACTTGCGGCGTATCTTTGCCGCTGGCCTAATGCCGAAACGCTTGAAAACGGTGCTATGGACGGAGCTTTTTTTGAAACTTATGTCGTGACCGAAATACTCAAAAGCTATTATAATACAGGCAAGTATCCCGATTTATATTATTACCGTGATGTTGACGGCAAAGAGGTTGACCTTTTGATTGTTGAGGGCGACAATATTTATCCTATCGAGATAAAAAAGAGCAAAAACCCGTCATCACCCGATAAAAATTTATCGGTTTTGAAAAAGCTTGATAAAAACATTATGCCTGCACTGATTATCTGTATGGCAGATGAGTTGGTGCCTTACAGCAAAGAGGTCTGGCTGTGTCCCGCCGAGGTGCTTTGATAAAGAAATTTAACCGTTCGTGCATGAATTCATACCATTCACGCAAAAGCAGTCACTTACGACTGCTTTTTTGATATACTCATAAGCGAGGTGAAATGGATTGAAAAAGGATAAGAAAACGCAACATTCTTTCATAAACAATACGATATACATGTTCAGACTTATTTTAGGATGGGACAAGGCTCAAATTCCTGTCAGTATCGGGATTTCTGTATTCAATGTAGTGATGGAATTGAATGTGGTAAGTTTTATTACTGCCCTGACCTACTGCCTTGAAAACAAAAAGGGTATCGGCAGTATTCTGATAGCAACCGGTATTGTTTTGGTTATACAAGTTGCTGCAAGTCTTCTTAGTAATAAGACTACTCTGATTATGAGAATAAAACTCGGGAGAATCACAAGACATTTCGATGTGTTACTCGCCGAAAAAGTAATGAACCTGGATTTTGATATAATAGAAGGTACGGCAGGCCGAGATAAATACCAAAAGGCGAAAAACACACTTGGTTTTGACGGCGTTTACGGCTTTATGGAAAAATATACGAATCTTCTGATGTGCATTATTTTCATCGCTGTTTACGGGACGGTTACCGTTAACCTCAATCCGTGGCTTATCCTGATTCTTACGGGACTTGAAGCATTGAAGCTTATTTCAACAGCCGTTGAAAGTCACTTGATTGATAAAACCAGAGATCCCATTGCAAGAATTGACCGAAAACTGAATTATGTAAACAAAACATCCCGTGATTTTGCCATAGGCAAAGATATCCGCATTTTTAAGCTTCGTGATTACTTAATTCAAATGAGTGACTATTTTATCGGTGAGCGAAAATTCTGGACGAACAAAATGTATTTTTACTATTTTTGCTCGGATATGATAGGGCTTGTTATCAGCGTAGGAATAGAAATTGCCATTTTCGCCTACCTTATTTATGAGTTTCTTAAAGGAGAAACATCAAAAACCGAGCTTGTATTATTTGCCTGCACCGTTACGGAATTTACGCATTGGATTAGTATAATCGGAGAGGAAATCGGAAATTTTATTCCGCTGAATATGAAGATTGATAATCTTCGTGAGTTCCTTGATATAAAAAACAATTTCAGACAAAACGGCGGCAGACCTCTACCCGATGACTATCCCTATGAAATTGAAGTTCGGGATGTTTCCTTTACATACCCCGGCAGTGATACAGAAACCCTTTCTCATATTAACCTTACTGTTCGCAAGGGTGAAAATCTTGCCCTTGTGGGTGTGAACGGAGCCGGTAAAACGACCCTTGTCAAACTGATTTGCGGTTTGTATCAACCCACAAGCGGACAGATTCTGTTAAATGGTGTTGATATAACGGAGTTTAACCGCAATGAATACTACGGTGTTATTTCTGCGGTTTTTCAGGAACCGAGATTTTTACCCTGTACCGTTCTTGAAAATGTTTCAATGGCGCCTGAACAGGAAAGCGATAAACGGAAATTTGATGTTTGTGTTGAAAAAGCAGGCTTAAACGAGAAAATCAAATCCCTGCCGCAAAAAGAGAACACCTATCTTGTTAAAAATGTCAACGAAGATGCTGTTGAACTCTCCGGCGGCGAAATGCAAAGGTTACTGCTTGCAAGAGCACTGTATAAGGATTCACCGATTTTAGTTTTGGATGAACCCACAGCTGCATTAGACCCGATTGCGGAAAATGAGATTTATCTGCGATACAGCGAGATTTCACAAAATAAAACCTCGATATATATTTCCCATCGACTTTCATCAACCAGATTCTGCGACAGAATAGTACTGCTTGATAACAGTAGAATCGCTGAAATCGGAACTCACAATGAACTGTTGAATCAAAATGGAAAATATGCCGAAATGTTCAACATTCAAAGCAAATATTACAGAGAGGGGGAAGAAGACAATGGAGAAGGGTAATAAAAGGACACTGAAAGAAGATTTTTCTTTAATCAAAAGAGTAATCAATCTGATTAACCAGGTGCAGCCCCGTTTTATCTTGCACGCCTGCATTTTTAATTTCTGCTTTGAGGGTGCAAGGTTTTCTTCAAATTATATAACTGCCGCCATTGTTGATGAATTAACCGGTGACAGAAGAATAAAAATTCTTACTATATTGCTTTCTTTTTATTTGATAGAAGTTGTTCTTCGTGTTTTGCGTGACTACTCGTGGAGAAAAATAAGAACCTTTCACATTATCGCTCCAAAATGGGAAGAAAAACTACTCAATGCAAAAAGCTTTGAAATGGATTACAGAAACACAGAAGATGCTTCCGTACGGGCGAAGCGTCAGATGATTACAGACAGAGCCGAAAAAGGTGGATTTGAAGAAACCGCCGGACAGTTAATAAACATTATCGGCGGTATGTGGAGATTTTTGCTTGCCTTTGCTATTTCAATAACACTGTTTTTCAAGCATCCGGACACCGTTTTAACAGGCGGAGAAAAGATTATCGACTCACCGTTATTCACATTGTTGTTCTTTGTTCTTATCGGCATTATTTCTTATCTTGAATATGTAATCAACGGTAAATATTATCACAAGATTGTAAAAAGCCAACAGAAACGAAGTTTGTCGCAAATTCATCTTCATTATTATTTTGATGAATATCTTGATGACAGTAAGGCGGCAAAGGATGTTCATATCTATAAGCAGAAAAATCTTATTTTTCATTCTTTCAATCGTTTCTATGATGATTGGGAAAAATACAGTCACGAGTGGTACAATAATGATAGAAAACGATTCAATGCTCACAGTATCCTTTATCTCATTATTACAGGGTTAACCTATTTGTATGTAGCATTAAAAATTCATATCGGTGCGTTTGGTATCGGCAGCTTTATTAAATATCAGTTCAGTATCGCAAGGATTATGGAAGGTTGTTTTATCATCTCAAATTCAGTTACAAGGCTGAGAGCCAACAACGATTGTCTGGAACTTTTCTTTGAATATCTCGATATGCCGTCCGAGATGCACTACGGTACGATTCCCACTGAAAAGCGCAGCGACAACATATATGACATTGAATTTCATAATGTCAGTTTTAAATATCCGCACTCAGACATTTACGCAATAAAGAATCTTTCATTTAAATTCAAGGTTGGCGAAAAGGTTGCGGTTGTCGGGATGAATGGCAGCGGCAAAACCACGATGATAAAACTGCTGTGCAGACTTTATGACCCGACAGAGGGATATATCACTCTCAACGGAATTGATATTACAAAATATGATTATGAAGATTACCTTGCGCTGTTTTCCGTCGTCTTTCAGGACTTCCGCCTGTTCTCGTTTTCACTCGGCGAAAATGTTGCCTGCACACAGAATTATGACGATGATAAGGTTCTTTCCTGTCTTAACATAGCAGGTATGAAAGAAAGAGTATCATCACTTACCGACGGACTTAAATCCGTTATTTATAAGGACTTTGACGAAAACGGTATAGAAATATCGGGTGGCGAAGCACAGAAAATCGCCATTGCGAGAGCATTGTATAAGGACGCACCGTTTGTAATTCTTGACGAACCGACAGCCTCGCTTGACCCGATTGCGGAGTATGAGATATACTCTCGCTTTAACGATATGGTTGAGAATAAAACGGCTATTTATATCTCGCACCGTCTGTCCTCCTGCCGCTTCTGTGACAAAATTGCAGTCTTCCATGAGGGCGAAATTATTCAGTTCGGATCACACGAAGACCTGCTGAAAGATACAAACGGAAAATACTATGAGCTTTGGAATGCTCAGGCTCAATATTATACCGATAAAACAACCGCATAACTTCCCCTGCTGAATTTATTTTCACAAAAAGGTGTCGAACCGTTCGGCGCCTTTTTAACTTTTATAAGAGATTTGTTTATTCATAATTTACGAATTTGTATAACGTGCCACGCTATTGTTGACTGTAAAAGCACCCTGTGATACAATGTTAACAAATCATTATATAGCGAGAAAATATATGAAAAATAACAGTAAATACAAGAAAACACTCCTTGCCGGATATATGGGATTTGTAACCCAAGCCATATCGGCTAATTTTATTCCGCTGCTTTACATAACTTTTCAAAAAACTTATAATTTATCACTGACACAGATAGCACTCATATCCGCTACGTTCTTTTTTACTCAACTTATTGTAGACTTTGTTTGTGCAAAAGCAGTAGACAAAATCGGTTACCGCCCGTGCATTATAACAGCACAAATTACATCCGCCGCAGGTATTGCGGGGCTGACGTTTCTTCCGGATATTCTTCCGTCTGCTTATTGCGGAATTATTATATGCGTAATAATTTATGCAATCGGAAGCGGATTGATTGAAGTCTTATGCAGTCCGATTATTGAGGCTTGTCCCTTTGAAAACAAAGAAGGAACAATGAGTTTACTCCATTCTTTTTATTGTTGGGGCTTTGCCGCCGTAATACTGTTTTCTACGCTGTTTTTCAGCATATTCGGTATTAAAAACTGGAGGGTACTTGCTGTACTCTGGTCGCTTGTTCCTCTGTATAACGTCTATAATTTTGCTACTTGCCCTATTGAAAAACTTGTTGATGAGGGCGAAAGCATGACAATGAAAGACTTGCTGAAAACAAAAGTTTTCTGGCTGTTTATTCTGCTGATGATCGGTGCAGGTGCTTCCGAAATTTCCATGGCGCAATGGGCATCGGCGTTTGCGGAGTCTGCCCTGCACGTTTCAAAAGCCACCGGAGATTTAATAGGTCCGTGCGGTTTTGCCGTTTGTATGGGCATCAGCCGTGCATTATTCGGAAAATTCAGCGAAAAAATCAATCTTCCCGTGTTTATGACTGCATCGGGGTTACTGTGCTTCGGCTGTTATCTTCTTGCGGGACTTGCCGAAATTCCCGTTTTAGGGCTTATCGGCTGTACGTTGTGCGGTTTTTCCGTCGGTATTATGTGGCCCGGTTCAATCAGTATTTCATCTGCGATTCTTCCGAAAGGCGGCACTGCATTATTCGCTTTACTTGCCCTTGCAGGAGATTTGGGCGGTTCAATAGGTCCGTCGCTTGTCGGCGCAGTTTCGCAAAACGCAGGAAATAATCTTCAGATCGGAGTAATTGCCGGAATTGCTTTTCCGCTTTTACTGGTAGTCAGCGTATTATTGTTAAAAAAAGATTATAAACATACATATTAAACCGCTCGGCTTTATTCCTTACTGTATGTGTCCTCACTTCGACAGCCCCGAATGGAAACATTTTGAAAATATTGCAAACACCCGCACACTTTCAAGCATTGCAATAGACAACGGCGCTGCAATATGCTTCCTCGGCGACCGCAGAGAAATATTCACAGTATCAGGCAAAGAAAAAGTATATCTTTTTGACGCAAAACAAAATTACAAAAAAATCGACCTTTCACAGGATGCAGAAGCACTTTCAAATCTTTAAAACGATTGAATAACAAGGAGGTAAGTTTTATGTCAACATCATTCCCCGATTATCCGAACGCATTATCCACACTTAACGATGCCATGCGCTTCACTTCAACAAAAGAAACGTTTGAAATTAATAAAGCACTGCTTTACAGTAACGATGCAAAAGCACGGGAAATATATCTTGTCGCACTTCGTGGCACGGACCAGTCCTGGGACAAAAACGATGTACTCGGCATACCCGTTTGTTTAAGAAGTTTTCTGAATCTCAAAAACATTTACTTTGATGAAGTTAAAAAAGCGATTTTTGACACCGTCCCCTGCGGTTCGCCGCTTGTTCTTGCGGGGCACAGTCTCGGCGGTATGATTTTAGAGCAGATTTCCGCCGATAAAGAAATCAATGATAATTATTTGATTCTTAATCTGCTTACAATAGGTTCGCCTTACGTAAAAGTTAAAGGCAGAATATGTCCGTTCCACCGTGTAGCCGACAAAACGGATATTATCCCCTGGCTCGGATTCTCTGTTACCGCTAACTTATTTACTCACAAACCCGTTTTTAAAAACAACGGTTATTTCGGAAACCCGTTGGGAGCACATACCGATTCTTACAGAGATTCGGAGTCGTGGCTTGAATATGACTGCTTCGGCATTTATAAAGGCGGTCATGTTATCGTTTTTTAATCATATTTATATTTCATAAAATCTTATAGTAGGAGAATACCTATGCTCACTCAAAGACTCGGAAGTCACACACAGAAAGACCCCGTTTTTATAGATTCGCTTGTAACTGAAATTAAAGCACATCCGGGATGTTGCGACGAGGTATGGTTTGCAACGGATTACGGTTTTCCGCCACTTGAAAAGCATAAAAGAAGTGCAGAATCGCTTAAAGAAAACGTAAAAAAATTCCGTGATGCCGGTATTCGTGTTTCACTTCAACTCAGTAATTCAATCGGTCACGGTGAATATATGCGTTCACAGGACTGTACGGGACTTGTATCGCCCGAATCCGAAGTCCGTCACATGGTTGACGCAAGCGGAAAAGAAGCCGGCTACTGTTTTTGCTGGAATGACGATGTTTTTCGCAACTATACATTTTCCGCTTTAAGGCATTATCTGAAAGTTATAAAACCGTTTTGTGTATGGGTTGATGATGATTTGCGTGCCACCAATCACAATCCCGTTGAACACGGCTGTTTTTGCAATGACTGTATTGCACAGTTCAACATCAGATACGGCACCTGTTTCAACCGTGAAGAACTCGTTGAAGCAATAAATAATGATACACAAACAAGAAAAAAGCATATTGAATTTCTCCGTTCCACGCTTGCCGATTTCACTTATCAACTCGGACTCGTCATTCACGGGGAACTTCCCGAATGCAGAATGGGACTGCAAGGGTGTGCAAACGGCGGATACACGGGATACGGGTATGATTTTATTTTTGATGCCATGAAAAAGGCAACGGGTTTTGCACCTTTCTACCGCGGTGGCGGCGGCTCATACAACGATTATTCGCCTAAAGATTTTATTGATAAATCTTCATTTATTGCATATCAGCATCTAATGCTCCCCGATTATGTTGAAGACAAACGCCCCGAAATTGAGAGTTTGCCTGACGTTGTTTACGGCAAAAGCATTGCGGGAACTTGTTTTGAAACAAGTTGCTACCTCGCAAGCGGAAGCACGGCAATGAGTTACGCAATTTTAATGAATGACTATGAACCTATGAGTTTTCACGGTGAAATGCTTCGTGCTTTTTCAGAACACAGAGCATACTGGGAAAAACTGTCAACAGTATCAAAAAACGGCACAATCTCGGGACTCACCCCCTATTTCCCGAAAACCGCTTACCTTGCAAAATCCGAAAAGCCGTTTGATTACTCACATGAAGAAATTTATTTTGCCGAACCGTTCAGATATAACGGAATACCGGTTGCTTTTACAAAGAAAGAAGCATCCGTTTACGTTATAAACGGTCGTATTGCCGAAACGCTCAACGAAAAGGAAATTGAATATCTTCTTTCAAAAAACGTAATATGTGACGGAAAAGCCGTGCAGATACTTTCAGAAAGAGGATATTTGAAAAACATAAACGCAAATAAAATCAACGTTCAGGAACTGCGTGAACAATTCACCGAACACGAAATAAACCGCAGTATGGAAAAACGTACCTGGAGCGGGCAGATATGGCGTCAGTACGATTATGAAATAACAGGCGAAAACCTTGAAATTATTTCAAATTATTATTCAAATAATTCGGGAGAATTTGTTATAAAAGGTATTGCCTCTGCCGTATTCACAACGGAAAAAGGCGCAAAATGGGCGGTATTTGGCTTTGATTTATTTGAAAGAACGAAAAGCACCGAAAAAAGAAATCAGTTACTCAACACTTGCAGATATTTAAGCAAATCCCCGTTTGCCGCAGAGTTGCTTACACATATTCAGGCGTGTATTTACCCGGTTGTTGACAGTGAAAACAACTGTATTGCAGTTAGCATAATTAACTGCACAGTCGGTGAAAGCGGAAAACTTCATATAAGAATTAAATCTCCGAAAAATACCGAATTTACTTTTATGAGTCAGTATTCTGCGGAAATAAAAATATGTGCTGAAAAAATCAGCGAAAACGAATACGAAGCAACGCTTCCGTCAATACCGGCGTGGTCGGTCGGAACACTTTTCTGCTCGCAGAATTAAAACAGCAATATACAATAAAAGAATGAATTCCCTTTTTACCGTTCGTTAAATCGGGAATTCATTCTGATTTTTTATTATTTTGAAAACAATTCCGTAGTTTTGTCGTAATTCGATGCAAAAACCGTTATTCCGCCGGAGAAAAGCGTGTTTATTGTATAGTCGGTGTTTCCGGACATCTCTTTTACCTGTTCAAGCGCATACGAATCAAATTTACAGCGAATCATTTTCAAATCGTCATATTCGGTTGTGCTGAAAAGAGTATCATACATTTTTTTATCATATTCAAATTTAAAGCCGATAAAATTATTTTCAAATTTATAATTCAGACTTTTATAAGTTGACTCGTTTGAATAATAAATATCAAGCCAGATAAACTCTTTTGTTTCGGTTACCTCTACCCTGTCAATGCCTTTTACATACATTGAAACGGGAACTGTTTTATCCTTTTTTGTTTCCTCATATTTCTTTGAATGAGTGCCTGCAAAAGTTCTTGCTTCACCCGTTTTAATGTCCGTAAGAACAATATTAAACGGCTTACTCGTAAGGATATTATTATAATTGATATTCAGTCCGTCGGTAAGAGAAAGCGCATTTTTAATGTCGGCAATATCATAAAGATAAAATGAAACGGTTACATTATCATTACTTAAATAATATTCTCCGGGGCACGACACCGTTTCACCGCCGATGTAAAACACAAAAGAAACGGAATCGTCTATCATTGACTCGGCATTTACCGAGAATGCTTTAAGAACAGCAGGTTTGTCTTTAAACTTAAAATTTAACGCTACCCTGTTTTCTTCATAATCGGAAGATGTTTCCCTTACATCGTCAACATAAGTTTTAAGACCTTCGACATTTACGGTTTTATCTTCTTTTGTAACTTCGGGTTGTTCCGTTTCAATTACCGTCTGTGAAACTTCGGTAGCAGGCTGTGTGGTTTTTTCATCAATTTTCTTTCTGAACGCAGAAGAAACCGAGAAAACCGCAATCAGAACTATTATGGCAATAATAAGTCCCGCACCTATAAGAAACGGATTTTTCTGTATTTTATACGACAGACTTTTTTTATTCTGATTTTCCATTATTTATCATTCTCCGTTGTTTCGCCGTCATCGTTTTTTTCTGCTTTTTCAGCCTTTTCGTATTCACGCTGTGCTTTCTTTTCCTCCCTCAGTTCTTTTTTTGTAGGCTGAGGTGCGGGAGGAGTATCGGTAAGTTTCATAAAGTCGATTTTGCCCATTTGAGTACGGGGTAATTTGTCCATAACCGTAACAAATGTAGGACGTGAAAATCTTTCAAGCGTTTTGTCGCAATACTCTTTTATACAGCGTGAAATTTCATCTTCATTTGAAGTGGGTTCGTTAAGAGATACGAAAAGTTTTACTATCGGTTTTCCGTCAACGTAACCCTGAACGGCACACGCCTCATTTACATAATCAAGTTTCAAAACGTTCGTTTCAATGTCATTCGGATATACGTTGTATCCCGAAATAATAATCATACGTTTTTTTCTGCCTGTAAAATAAAGGTAACCGTCTTCATCAAGATAACCGAGGTCACCGGAAAGAACATATCTTCTCCCCTTGCGGTCGGTATAAACGCCGCTGTCCTCGCTGTTGAAATAACCGTTCATAACGGTATCACCGGAAACAACTATTTCGCCTATTGTATTGGGAGGAAGTTTTTTATGCTTTTCATCCCAAATCTGCACATCAATTTCGGCAAGCGGTCTGCCTATTGAATTTTCTTTATACGCAGTCGCTATATTTGCGGTGCAAACAGAAGTTACCTCGGTAAGTCCGTATCCTCTGAGAAGTTTACCCTTACTGCCCCATTTCTGAAGTTTTGAGTTAAACGTATTAAGGAAGTTTTCACTTACCATATCACCGCCCGCCCACAAAAGACGGAGTTTTTTAAGATGCGGTCCGTCAAAAGACGAATCGTCAAGCATCTTGCGGAACATATTCGGAACGCCTAAAATATAAGTAACGTTATATTTTTTAATGTATTTTATTGCTTTGTCAACCGAGAACTTCGGCATACCTATACAGGTAAACCCTGCGCACATTGAAAAGTGCATTGCAACACCGAGACCGAACGCATGAAAAAGCGGAAGAACAATAAGTGAATATTCCTCGCCGGGCTCGTGCGGCTGGTCAAGAAAACTGAGTTTGAACGCAAGAGCATTAAGGTTATTTGACGAAATTCTTATTGTTTTGCTTTTACCGGTTGTACCGCCGCCGTGAAGGTAAACCACATCATCTGCACCGTTGTTTTCAACCGCTCTTACTGTAAATCCGAGATTTACTACCGTGTGGTATTCAATGGCTTTTGACAGTTTTTCGTTTTTTGCGGTCTTCGTTTTTTCATAGATTTTAAACGCCGGCCTTAAAAGTTGCGGAACGTAATCGGAATTTGAGCAGACAATCACCGGAATACCCGTATTATTGAGAACATTCTCATACTTTTCCGTAAGAATATCAAGAACGAAAATCGCTTTTGAAGACGTTTCGCTTATCATTTCTTCAAGAATGTCAGGCGGTGTCAGCGGATGAACAATGTTTGCTACGGCTCCGATTTTACTGATTGCGTAAAATGCGGAAAAACTCTGAACAACATTGGGAAGAAACATTGTTACAACGTCATCTTTTCTTATGCCGCATTTATGAAGATAACCGGCAATAGCGTCAATATCGTGAAGAAATTTACGTTTACTTATAAGGTTACCGAAACTTTCGGCAACGTTATAAGAGCCGAAATCTTTAGTACATTCTTTAAAATATAAATAACAACTCTGATTATTCGGTCTTATCATAATTTTATTCCTTTCAAACGGACATAAACTTAATTTTATAGATTTTACACACTGTTGTCAAGCGTTTTCAAAAATAACAAAGCGTACTTACCGTCTTTCACTTTTTAAAAGTTGTATTTATAATATCACAGTTTTTTATTCTTTTCAAGAAAACTAATTTATAATATATTTAATAAACCACTTGAAAAAATTAATAATAAGTTGTAAAATAGCAACAATAAACAAAATAGGAAATTGTTTGATTTTTTTATAGGAGGTAATTTAAAGATGTCAGCTTTAACATCTAATAAAAGCATCCTTTCATGGATTGACGAGAAAGCAGAACTCGTTAAACCCGACAAAATTGTCTGGATTGACGGCTCAAAAGAACAGATTGAGGAACTCAGGGCTACCGCCTGCTCAACAGGTGAACTCACAAAACTCAATCAGGATATTCTTCCCGACTGCTATCTTCACAGAACAGCAGTAAACGACGTTGCACGTGTTGAGGGCAGAACATTCATCTGCGCTCCCACAAAAGAGGAAGCAGGCCCCACCAATAACTGGATGGAACCCTCGGAAGCATACAAAATGCTTTACGATATTGCCCGTGACAGTTACAAAGGCAGAACAATGTATGTTATCCCCTATTCAATGGGTCCTGTCGGCTCACCTTTCTCAAAAGCCGGTATTGAACTTACAGACTCTATTTACGTTGTTCTTAACATGGTAATAATGACAAGAGTAGGCAAAAACGTTATGGATGTTCTCGGCGACAGCAATGACTGGGTTCGCGGTCTTCACTGCCGTTGTCAGATTGATGAAGAAAAGAGATATATCTGCCAGTTCCCGCAGGATAACACCATTATTTCCGTTAACTCCGGTTACGGCGGAAACGTTCTTCTCGGTAAAAAATGCTTTGCTTTGAGAATTGCTTCCTACCAGGGTTGGAAAGAAGGCTGGCAGGCAGAGCACATGCTCATTCTCGGCATTGAAAAACCCGACGGAGACGTTAAATATATATGCGCTGCTTTCCCGTCTGCATGCGGCAAAACAAACCTCGCCATGCTTATTCCGCCTGAACTGTACAAAGAAAAAGGCTACAAAGTATGGACTGTCGGTGACGATATTTCATGGATCAGAAAAGGTCCTGACGGAAGACTTTACGCTATCAACCCCGAAAACGGTTTCTTCGGCGTTGCTCCCGGAACAAACGAAAAATCAAACCCCAACGCTCTTGCCACCACGAAAAAAGGCACAATTTTCACAAACGTTGCGCTTAATAACGATACTAACACAGTATGGTGGGAAGGTCTTGACAAAAATCCGCCCGAAAACGGTACCGAATGGACAGGTAAACCCTGGAACGGTAAAGTTGACGAAATCAAGGGCGCTCATCCGAACTCAAGATTTACCGCTCCCGCAGTAAACTGCCCCTGCCTCAGTTCCGAATTTGAAAATCCGAACGGTGTTCCGATTTCCGCTATTGTTTTCGGCGGCAGACGTGCAAAACTCGCTCCGCTTGTTTACCAGTCACGTGACTGGAATCACGGTGTATTCGTAGGCTCAATTATGGCTTCCGAAACTACAGCAGCCGCAGCAGGTGCAGTAGGTGTTGTTCGCCGTGACCCCATGGCTATGCTTCCGTTCTGCGGTTACAACATGGCTGACTATTGGCAGCATTGGATTGACATCGGCAAAACACTCGATGAAGACAAGGCTCCCAAAATTTTCAACGTTAACTGGTTCCGTAAAGATGATGAAGGCAACTTCATGTGGCCCGGCTTCGGTGACAACCTCCGTGTTCTTGACTGGATTCTTGACCGTTGCGAAAACAAGGTCGGCGCACAGGATACTGAAATAGGTTACATTCCCTATGCCGATGACATCAACATTGAAGGTCTTGAAGGTGAAGTTTCAAAAGAATCTCTTGAAAGCATTCTTAAAGTTGAAAAAGAACTCTGGGCAGAAGACGCAAAAGGTATTGAAGAATTTTATGCTAAATTCGGCGACAAACTTCCCCCTGTTCTTGCAGACGAACTTGCAACACTCAAAAAGAACGTTCAGTAATCAAAAATTCACAATAAGGCTTTCGCGTTTGCGAGAGCCTTATTTATCAAAATAAGAAAAGCGGGAGAATTATTATGTCTAAACTTACAAGAGAAACAAAAGACGGTATTTATTCATTGATGCTCACACCGTTCAATGAAGACAGAACAATTGATTATTCTACATACGAAAAATATGCAGAGTGGCAGGCTTCACAGGGTGTCGCTCACCTTTTCGCCGTTTGCGGCAGTTCCGAAATGGGCAGTCTTACACTTGATGAAAGACTTGAACTTGCAAAACTTACTGTTAAACACAAAGGCGACACAACCGTAGTTGCAACCGCAAACCTTGAAAACGGAAGTTGGGAACACCAGTGCGATGAAGTTAAAATGATGGAAGCAACAGGTGTTGACGGACTTGTTTTCACAACAAAAGGTCTCGGAAACAATGACGAAATACTTGTAGATTATGTTACAAAACTTGCAAAAGCAACTACTCTCCCCGTTTATCTTTATGAATTTCCGGGAATCAAACCGCACCTTATGAGCGGTAAAGCATACGGCGAACTTGCAAAAGACGGACTTATCTGGGGTATTAAAGACACAACAAGCACTCTTCCCGGTATTCTCGAGAAAATCGACAACAAATACGATTCTACAATTATTCAGGCGAATATGCCTTTCCTTTTCGACGCTTACAAAGCAGGCGCAAGAGGTGTTATGGCAACGCCCACATCCTGCGGCGGTGCATTTTTCGCACGTTTCCACGATGCTTTTGTTTCCGGTGATATGACACTTGCCGAACAGCGTTATTTTGAAATTATTCTTCTTGACAACGCCATTGACAGCGGCTTTAACGCTTCTGCGAAAGAACTTATAAGACTTCAGGGTATTGACACATTCAACACCTACACAAGAGGAAACAACGAACTTTCATCTGCAAGGCTTCGCTCTCTTAAAGCGTTCCACGATTGGTGCGTTGCGGGCGGTCTTATGAAATAATTTTTTCATAAATATGAAAACAGATAACAAACAAAAAAACTGGTACAAACTTGACAATGCCGCTAAAATATTTCCCGGGCAAAGCAGTAAAACATGGTCAAATATTTTCCGTATAAGTGTTGTCATAGACAGAAATGTTGACCCTGTTCTTCTTGAAAAATCTTTGAAGCAAACGCTTAAAAGATTTCCCTGTCTTAAAGTAAAACTTAAAAACGGTCTTTTCTGGCATTACCTTGTTGAAAACGAACTTGACGCTCCGCCTGTTATGGAAGATATCAACAATCCGTGTCACAGGGTAAATAAACACGAAAATGACGGCTTTTTATTCCGTATTTATTACCGTGCAAACAGAATATCAATCGACCTTTACCACGTTTTATCTGACGGTTACGGATGTGCGATTTTTATTTTCTCGCTTATAGGGCAATATTACCGACTGCTCGGTGAAAACATTCCGTTTAACGAGTTCGTGCTTGATGTTGAAAATACAGAAGCAACCGCTGAAGAAACCGAAGATTCGTTTTTAAAATACGCAACATCCAAAGCAAAATACAAACGTCTTGACAAGCACGTTTACCACCCTGACGGAACAAAACTGCCGGCACACATGGTAAATATTATTTCAGGAACTGTTTCTTTTAAGGAACTCCACAAAATTACCGCCGAAAAAGGTGTAACCGTTACAGAATACATTGCCGCTTTACTTCTCAAAATTCACATTGAAAAACAAAAAAAAGAACGAAGAAAGCAAAAAGAAGTTTGCATACAGGTCCCTATTAACCTGCGTAAAACTTTCGGCGCTCACACTCTTCGTAATTTTTCGATATGCCTGAGAGTGAAAATCGACCCGAACAGAGGCGACTATTCATTTGACGAACTCCTTAAAATGACTGCACTTCAGTTACGCCTTGCCAACAACAGGAACGATATGAATATGATGATTACGGCGAACACAAAACTTGAAAGAAACAAATTTCTTAAATATACGCCCCTTTTCATCAAAGATTTCGGAATTAAAATTTCATTTTTACTCACCGGTGAAGAAACAACAACATCACTTCTTTCCAATATCGGATATATCTCTTTACCGGAAGAGTTATCAAAACATATTGAAAAATGTACTCTTATGCCCGGACCGGGATTAAAAAACCCTGCCCGTATAGGCTTGGCAACCACAAACGACAATCTGACTTTCACATTTGCAAGTTTTCAGAAAGATTGTGACATTCAGCGTGATTTTTTCACATTTCTTGTTAAACAGGGTCTTAATGTAAAAATAGAAAGTAACAAATAGGAGTAGTATATGTCTTACTGTGTAAACTGCGGCGTTGATTTGGGTTATGCCGAAAAATGTCCGTTATGCGATACGCCCGTAATACACCGTGAAAATGAAAATGCGGTAAATACCGAAACTCCGTTTTCACAAAAGGTTGTTATTCCACGGTCATCAAGGCGGCGCTTCACCGCTTACATCATTTCAATGGTAATGCTCATACCGAACATTGTGTGTATGCTTGCAAACTTTATTTTTGATAAAGGTCATTACTGGTCTTTGTATATAGGTGCGTCAACCGCACTTGTATGGGTACTGCTTGTACTGCCGTTTTACACAAAAAAACTCAGACCGTATTTTATGTGGGCTTTTGACAGTATTGCCGTTGCGGCGTATGTATATTTCTTTTTTGCAATAGAAAACAAAGATATATGGTTCGTCAAATGCGCTTTACCCGTAATCGGTGCGATTTCGCTTTTTTCACTCATTTATATTATCTGGTACAGACACAAAAAACGTGAAACAACCGAACAGGCCGTTCACCTTGTTGCCGATATGATACTTTGTTCTCTTGTTGTCGGTGCTGAACTGTCATATTATAACGCAACACGAACACCGTTTTACATTTCGCTTATTATTGCCGTATCTCTTCTTGCAATATTCCTTTTCCTCGTCTGTTGCAACAGCAGTAAAAGAATGAAAGCGTGGCTGTCAAGAAACTTCTTTACCGAATAATTTTATAATTTACACTATAAAAAGGACTTTGAGAATGTGCAGAATCTGCTTCTCAAAGTCCTTATATTATCTTAAAGTTCAATACCTATCATAGAAAACAGTTTTTCAAATACATATCCGATATTTCTGCCTATGCTTGCGATAAGTGAAATAAGGTATACAAAATCGTATTCAAGATGAGTTTCATCCGAATGACCGCCTTCAGCCGTTGTTTTGTTTATTGTAAATGTATCGTAAGGCTCGCTGTCATTACCGTAAATGTAAACATTATATGTTATGCTGTCTTCCGTGAAATCTATTATGCTGTAAAAATTCGCTTCGCTGTCGGTACAGTCAACACAGACTTTGTCGCTTCCCTCGCCTATTTCGCCACGGTTTCTTGATGCAGAGCCCGATGTGATATAAACAGTTCCCTCGGGGTCTGTAACGGAAGTTTCGTTATACAAATAATCGACAACTTCATTGTTATAAATTACATGGCTTCTTGAATAAATGTGACTGTGTCCCATAAAAACAACGTCAACGTTGAACTCGTCGAAAAGCGGCGGGAACATAAGTCTTAAAAGTTTATTTTCTTCTTCTCTGTGTTCAATATGTCCGCCGTAAAGGTCATGGTGCATAACCGCTACACGCCATTTAACATCGGGATTTGCTTTTGTCGCAAGTTCAAGGAATGTTCTGTGGTCCTCTGCCGATATCCAGTTTGTGTTGAGCATAAGGAAAAGAACGTCACCTTTTACAAACCAGTAGTCACCGCCGTTTTTATCGGGTGAAATTGCTTTTTGGTTAAATACGTTCGGGTTATTTGCAACGGTAGGATATATAACATCTTTAAAATCGTGATTTCCGCAACTTAAAGCAAAAGGAACTGATTTTACAAGCGGTGAAGAAAATGCCGCTTTATATTCGTCAAGTCTGCCTTTTGTAGCCTGGTCGCCGCCTGAAAAAACAAGTGAAATATCGTTGTTTTTATCTATTGCGGATGCAAAAACATCGTTTACGTGGCAGGCAATATTTTTGAGTTCGGTTTCATCGTTTTCGTTGTATGTAAGATGAATATCAGTAACGTATAATGCCGAAAAATCGCCGCCGGATGATGTTTTGAATGTTCCGTCATCGGTTTTCACGCCGTTTGCAACACAGTAGTAATCATAAGTTGTATCAAATTCAAGACCCGTAACGGTAACGTGATATGAATATTCGCCTGCACCGGTATCTACGCTGACACCTGTAAATACGGAATATTCGCTTTCACTTTGCGCTTTAATATGAACTTCGGGTAAATCACATTTCTCTGCACCCATCCATGCAATGTTCATCTGACTTTCATCACTGCCGGGGGCAAGATATACCGCCGAACCGTCTTCACAGTAGGAACTCCAGTAAGAATCCCACTGACTTTCATCCATTGTAAAACTTGCGGCAGATGCCGGTGTAAATAATGATGCCGACAAAATAACAAGAGATAGAATCAGACCGATTGAACGGTTAAATGTTTTTTTCATTTGAGTACCTCCCATAGTTTAAAGTTTTTAAATCAGCCGATTATTTATAAATCAGTCAGCCGTAAGCGTTCTTATATATCTCTTGAAAAATGCAACGCCGTCTTCAAGGGAAGTAAGCGGGCAACGTTCGTTTGTACCGTGTGTTGTCATAAGAAGCGATGTTTCAACAAGGAACGGAGAATATCTGTAAATGTTGTCGCAAACATCTTCATAAACACGTGCATCTGTGCCGCCCATAACAAGGTAAGGTGCAACGATATTGTCTTTGTTCATTGATTTGCAAATATCTTTTATTGCATTGAACGCTCTTGATTCGGTGGGTGAAATCTTTGACGGATTTTTACCGCTTATAAGATTGATTTCCGCATTTTTACCTGCATATTTTCTTATATGTTTTTCAACGTCTTCAACTGTTTCGCCGGGCATAATTCTGAAGTTTGCAACGCAGGCGGCTCTCTGCGGTAAAACGTTGGGAGCGGGACTTGCCTGTGCCATTGTTACGGCAGTTGTTGTACGCATCATGGAAGCACTCTGCGGAATGTTTACGCAGATTTTCTGAAGAAGCGGTTTAAGAACAGGTAAATTTGATGCAACTACTCTTACCGGGTAAGTTGTATTTTTACCTATTTCATTAAAGAGTGACCAGAGTTGAGGTGTAAACTGCTCTTTGAACTGATGATTTTCAAGTTTAATAATAATCTTTGAAAGTTCACCGAGAGCGTTGTGGTTGGGAGCGGCAGAGGAATGTCCGCCTTTACCGGCAACCGCTATTTCAAAGTCAACATGACCTTTTTCGGCAATACCGACACCTGCAAGATTTTTATTTATAACGCCTTTGATGTTTACCGGAAGAATTGCGCCGCCTTCATCAATAACGCTGTCAAGGTGAATATTATGGTCCTTAAACCATTTCATCATACACCATGCGCCGCAGTCTTCATCTTCCGCCATTACTTCCTCATTATGACCGAAGCAAAGGTATACGTCTCTTTCCGGAACATAACCTTCTTCAAGAAGTGTTTCAACCGCTTCAAGAACCGCTATAACGTGGTTTTTCATATCAAGAGCGCCTCTGCCCCAGATATATCCGTCTGCAACTTCGCCCGAAAATGCCGGATGTTCCCAATCGTCTTCAGTTCCCTCTGTAACGGGAACAACGTCCTGATGACCGAGAAGTGCAATGGGGTCTTTTTCGGGATGTTCACTCTTCCAATGGTATAAAAGGCTCTTTTTTGATATTACCTGTAATTCGAGTTTTTCGTGAACAAGCGGATAAGATTCTTTAAGAAGTGCGTGGAACTCATCAAATTTTGACCAATCTACAACACTTTCATCTCTGTTGCAGATTGTCGGAATCTGAATTGCCGCAGAAAGATGTTTAATAAATCTGTCAACATCTACTTTTTCGGGTTCGAGTTGTGCTGCTTCAACCTTTTCGGGTTTGAAAACGGTTGCGGCACGCACCATACTTACGCCAAGTCCTGTTGCCGCAACAACGCCTGCGCCTTTGAGAATATTTGCTGTTTTTTTGTTCATATCATTCACTCCTGACGGATTATTTTAACTTATTAAAAATCGAATAAAGATATCTGGTCGCTGTCGGGTAAATCACCGAATGCGCCGCACGCTTTAAGCGTTGCAACCGTTGATGAACCTGCGCCCGTCCTTGCCGCAAAATCTTCGATTGACGAGAAAGTGTCGTGTTCATCTCTCACCTTTTTACAAGCGTTTGCAAGTGACTCGGCGGCATTTTCGCCTACTCCGGGAAGTGCCGAGAACGGCATTCTTATTTTGCCGTCTTCCGGCTCATAAGATGAGGCAGTTGATTTATATATGTCAATCGGTAAAAATTCAATTCCTCTTGCCATAGCCTCGTGAACAATCATCATTATTGTTTCTTTATCTTTTTCGGCGGCAGAAGCCTCGTTACCTTTTGCCTGAATCATCTTAATAAGCGTTCTTACCGCTTCCCTGCCCTGTGACATTGATTCGGCATCAACATCACCGCCTCGAACAGTAAGGTATGCACAGTAATACGCCAATGGTTTATAAACTTTAAACCAAGCAAGACGTAAAGAAGCAATCATATATGCGGCGGCGTGCGCCTTGGGGAACATATACTGTATTTTTCTGCATGAATCTATGTACCATTCGGGAACGTCATGCTGACGCATAAGTTCCTCCTGCTCGGGTTTCAACTGTTTATTCTTCTTACGGACTGTTTCCATTATATCAAAAGAATCTTTCGGTTCAAGCCCTTTATGAAGAAGGTAAACCATTATACTGTCACGTGTACCGACAACTTCGGATATGGTGCAGGTGCCGTTATGAATTAAATCCTGCGCATTACCGAGCCAAACATCAGTACCGTGTGAAAGTCCGGCAATCTGTATGAAATCGGCAAATTTTGTCGGTTTTGCCTCCATAAGCATTGCCCTTGTAAAACTTGTGCCCATTTCGGGTATTGAAAGCGTACCTGTTTCACACATAATGTCATCAACCGTAACGCCGAGTGCTTCGGGAGAAGTGCAGAGAGAATAAAGTTTTTCATCCGCTATGTCAATATCCATAACATCTATGCCGGTAAGGTCACGAAGATGTTTATATATTGACGGAACATCGTGCCCGAGTTCGTCAAGTTTCAAAAGAGTATCGTGCATTGAGTTGAAATCAAAGTGAGTTGTAATAATACCTTTTGAATCATCATCGGCGGGATGCTGAACAGGTGTGAAATCGCATACGTCATATTCGCCCGGAACAACAACCATTCCGCCCGGATGCTGACCTGTGGTTCTTTTAACGCCCGTACAACCGATTGTCAGCCTGTCCATTTCCGCTTTTGAATATACAAGACCGCGTTCTTCAAGATATTTACGAACGTAGCCGTATGCGGTTTTATCGGCAACACCCGAAATTGTTCCCGCTTTGAAAACGTGAGATTTTCCGAAAAGTTCTTCGGTATATCTGTGGGCGTTTGACTGATATTCACCCGAGAAATTAAGGTCAATATCGGGTGACTTATCGCCGTAGAAACCGAGGAATGTTTCAAACGGAATTTCGTGGCCGTCACGTATAAGCGGAGTGCCGCACTCGGGACAGTTTTTCGGCGGCAAGTCAAACCCCGAGCCGACTTCATTATGAAGGAAAAACTCGCTGTATTTACAATTCGGACAGCGATAATGCGGCTGAAGCGGATTAACTTCCGATATACCCGCCATTATCGCTACAAAAGATGAGCCGACAGAACCACGGGAGCCGACATAATAGCCGTGCTCTTCCGAGTTCTTTACAAGAAGCCTTGCTATCATATAAAGACCTGCAAAACCGTGCTCGACTATTGATTTAAGTTCCTTGTCAAGCCTTTCTTTTACTACATCGGGAAGCGGATCACCGTACCACTCTTTAGCACGTTCCCAGCAAAATCTCGGAAGATCTTCATCTGCTCCCGGAATTTTCGGGTCGAAAGTACCGTCGGGAATAGGAAGAATGTCCGCTTCAATCATATCGGCTATGATATTCGTATTTTTTACAACAACTTCATAGGCGGTTTCTTCACCGAGATACGCCATATCTTCAAGCATTTCGTTTGTTGTTTTCAAATACAGCGGCGGCTGTCTGTCGGCATCGGAATACCCCTGCCCCGCCTGCAATATGGCACGGAACTTTGCATCGCCTTTATTAAGAAAATGAACGTCGCCCGTTGCTACCGTCATTTTACCGAGTTCGTCACCGAGCGCAATTATTGCACGGTTGATGTTATGAATATCTTCATAAGAATGAATATCTGCGTAACCGTCTTTATCGGACAGTATCATATACTCATTGTTACCGTCAGGCTGAATTTCAAGATAATCGTAAAATTCTGCAATTTTTCTTCGTTCTTCAGGCGACTTTTTGTCAATGAAACTCTGGAAAAGTTCACCCTCGGAACATGCACTGCCTATTATAAGACCTTCGCGTTTTTCGGCAATAAGGCTTTTAGGCATACGCGGTTTTTTATAGAAATAGTCAAGGTTTGAAGCAGAAACAAGTTCATAAAGATGTTTAAGACCGACTTTATCTTTAACAAGAATTATGCAGTGATAATATCTGTCTTTAGCATATTCTTCCGGCTGTTTTAATGTACCGTCGCTGTTGTAGTCATTTACAAGGTACGCTTCGCAACCGTATATTATTTTAAAACCTGTACCCCTTGCAGTATTGCACGCTTCCGGGAATGCCTGCACACAGCCGTGGTCTGTAACCGCAAGCGCTTTGTGCCCCCATTTCATAGCCTTTTTAACTATTGATTTTGCACTGCTCATTGCGTCCATTGCGGACATATTCGTATGTAAATGAAGTTCAACTCTTTTTTCTTCCGCTTCATCAACAGGCTCAAATTTCTGAATAAGAGAAATCGCACGGGGTCTTATAACTCTGTCTTTTAAGAACGGGTCATCTTCAATATACCCTCTTACAAGAAGCGTAACACCCTCATCAAGTTTTTCTGCTACGTATTCAAGGTTTTCTTTATTGTCGAACAGTTTTACCGTATATGAGTAAGTGTAATCCGTAATGTTAAATGTGATTATAAGACGTTTGCCGTCTTTCGTTTCTTTGCTTTCAAGTTTGAAAACGTCGCCCCATACAACTACCGTTCCGTCTTCCGGTGAAATTTCTTTCATCGGAACGGGTACGCCTTTTATATCTGCGCCCATTATCGGTTTGGCGGTTTCAAAATAAAGAGGAATACCGTCTTCAATAATATGTTCGTTTTCACCGAGTTCCGCCGCTACAGGCTTGTTTTCACGGTCAATTTCGAGAATCTTTTTCTGAAATTCTTCAACATCGCTGTTTTCACCCTCGAAAACAACGTTTATTTTTCTGCCGAAGTGTTCGTTTATATAATTTTCAAGAAAAGTGTCTGCCGCCGCATTTTTACATATATCACAGCCGCCCGATAAAAGACGTACCGTGAGTGTTTCGCCGTCAAACGTATATTCGCATTTATCAATAAAACCGTTTGTCTGTAATACATTGACTTTCAACACTTTTAAAAGCATGGGAAAACAATCCGACGTAAGAGCCTGCGGCGGAAGCACATAATCAAGTTCCACCGCTTTAAAACAAAGCGATGCTTTAATTGAATTCGCTACGGCTTTAAGACACATTATATTCTTAAATTCGTCAACGTGAAGAAGTGCTTTCAAACACATTTCTTCTTTATTTATATATAAATCTGAAAATTCGGCGTTTTTCAGCATTTCTCTGTATGACGCATTATTTATGTATTCGCCGAATACTTCTAAAAACGGATAATTCATATTTTATCTATTTCCTTTAATAATTCACTGACAATATCTTTTTCATTTACTTTGCGAAGAATTTCGCCTTTACTGAAAATAATTCCGCAGCCGTCGCCGCCTGCTACGCCTATATCTGCTTCCCTTGCTTCGCCGGGACCGTTTACAACACATCCCATTACGGCAATTTTTATCGGTTTATGTATATTTTTAACGGCGTTTTCCACTTCGTTCGCAAGTGAAACGAGGTCAATTTTTGTTCTGCCGCACGTCGGGCACGAAACTATACGCGGTGTTTCAACACGCATTTCAAGCGCTTTAAGTATATCAAAACCTGCATAAACTTCTTTTACGGGTGTATCTGTTATTGATACTCTTATTGTGTCGCCTATTCCGTTAAGAAGAAGCGAGCCTATACCGATTGAAGATTTAATCAATGCGCTTCTTTCCGTTCCCGCTTCCGTAACACCGAGGTGAAGCGGATAATCACACCGCTCTGCTACAATGTTATATGCTTTCACCATTTTTGTAACATCAGACGATTTTATTGAAATAACAGTATCGTAAAAGCCGCATTTTTCAAGAAGTTCAACGTGTTTAAATGCACTTTCAGCCATTGCTTCGGGTGTTGCTCCGCCGTATTTTGAAAGAAGTTCTTTTTCAACCGAGCCGGAGTTTACGCCTATTCTTATGGGAATACCGTTTAAAGCGCACGCATCGGCAACTTTTTCAACACGTTCAAACGAGCCTATATTACCGGGATTTATTCTTATTTTGTCAACGCCCGCTTTAACGCTTTCAAGTGCAAGTTTATAATCAAAATGAATGTCAGCAACAAGCGGAACTGCGGATTTTTCCTTAAGTTTTGCAAGTACCGAAACAGCCTCTTGTGTCGGCACAGCCATTCTTACTATTTCACAACCTGCATTTTCAAGTGCCTGTAATTGTTCGTAATTCTTTTCAAAATCCTCCGCAGGCGCATTAAGCATTGACTGAACAAGCACGGGCGCGCCGCCGCCTATTACTTTATTTCCTATTTTAACCTGTCTTGAAACTCTGCTCATTTTAAACCCTCTGCTGATTTTATTTAAACTGTTTAATAATATCGCTTACCGTAATAACCGCCATAAACGCAAGAAGAATTGCAAGTCCTGCTGTGTGAATTTTACCCTCTTTTTTCGGGTCAATCGGTTTTCTTCTTATCATTTCAACAAGAATGAAGAAAAGCCTGCCGCCGTCAAGTGCCGGAATGGGAAGAAGATTCATTACGCCGACGTTAATTGTAATAAAGGATAACAAAATAAACGCCGTAAGCATCTGTTCACCGAAAGTTTCACCCTCGGCGGTTGAATCGGCTATTGCGGTTATTGTACCGACAGGACCTGACATATCTTTTAATCCGTAATGACCTGTACAAAGGTCAACAAGGCTGAGCCGCACCATCTGTATTATTGATGCGGAATCAAGAACTGCATTTTTGCAGACGTTTCCTACCGTCGGCTCGTACCCGAGAAGATAAAAATCCTGCTGAATAAAAGTTCTTCCCTCATATTCAAACTGATTAAACTCAACGCCCTCAAGTTCGATTTTTTCACCGTTTCTTATAACTGTCAAATCAAGTTTATTGTCGCTGTCACGCACCATATTGAACGAAATTCCGCGGAACGAGTAAACGTGAGTACCGTTTATTTTTACTATCTCGTCGCCCTCTTCAAGGCCGTACTGCGAACTTACCGCACCGTCCATAAACTGACAAACCGTTCTTGAACCTACAAGACCTTCTGCGGAAAGCGTAATTCCCACAACGATAACACCTAAAATCAAATTGAGTATTGCACCTGCCGCAACTATTATAAAACGCTGCCAGGCAGGTTTATTATTAAATGCACGGTCATTGTCGCTCGCTTCATCTTCACCCTCCATACTGACGAAACCGCCAATCGGAAAAAGACGCAAAGCATAAGTTGTTTCACCTTTCTGCTTTTTAAAAAGAGTGGGACCCATACCGAGCGCAAATTCATTTACTTTTACTTTAAAAAGTTTTGCAAAGAAGAAATGACCGAATTCGTGTATGAGAATTATCATACCGAAAAGAAGAATCGCTACAAGATACGGCCAGACATTACTCCAGACAGAACCTATTGCGGAACCTATATTTAATAAAAACATACACTAACACCTCAAAGTGCCTGACGCACCTTTTCTCTCATAAGAATATCTGTATCGAAAACATCCCGTAAAGTGAAATCTTCCTTATTATTTAACGCTGATGACGCTTCACGAATAAGTACGGGTATATCGGTAAAGCCTATTTCACCCTGTCTGAAAAGAAGATTTGCTTCTTCATTCGCACAGTTGACCGCACACGGCATAAGCCCGCCCTCGTTTATTGCGTCACGGCATATATTTATACACGGAAAACTTTCGTAGTCGGGTTTATAAAACGTAAGTTTTCCTATTTCCCACAAATTAAGTTGTTTTTCCGGTGATTCAAACCGTTCCGGATAAGTCAGTGCAAACTGTATAGGTAATCTCATATCGGGATTGCCGAGTTGAGCAAGAACAGAGTTGTCGTCATACTCGACAAGCGAATGAACAATGCTTTCACGGTGAACGACTATATCTACCATATCGGGCGAAACTTCAAAAAGATGTACTGCTTCAATAAGTTCAAGCCCTTTATTGAACATTGTAGCACTGTCAATGGTTATTTTTTGCCCCATACTCCAACTCGGATGTTTAAGAGCATCGGCAAGTGTTACGTTTTTCAGTTCATCTGCCGATTTTCCGAAAAACGGTCCGCCGGAAGCCGTAAGAATAAGTCTTTTTAATGCTTTATTTGACGGTGCGCCGAGAAGACACTGAAAAATCGCCGAATGTTCACTGTCAACAGGCAAAATTGAAACACCGTTTTCTTTAGCCGCCTTTTTTACAAGTTCGCCGCCTGCAACAAGAGTTTCCTTGTTTGCAAGTGCGATTGTTTTTTTTGCTTTTATAGCATCAAGCGTAGGTTTAAGACCTGCCATGCCGACAACTGAATTAAGAACTGTATCGCCTTTCGCTTCAGCCGCACAGAATGATACGCCGTCTGTACCCGAAAGTACTTTTGTATTTGTGTCGGCAACTTTGATTTTAAGTTCTTTTGCCGCTTTTTCATCAACAAGAGCGGCATAAGACGGTTTAAACTCTCTTATCTGATTTTCTATTTTATTTACATCGGAATAAGCCGCAAGAGCCTCGATTTTATACCCTCGGGCTCTTGCAACGTCAAGTGTTTGTACTCCTATGGAGCCTGTCGACCCCAATAAATTTATTGTTTTCATAATTATTCTGTCTTAAAAATTATTGATTATGTATAACGCCGAATAGAGAACCGGCATTACGAAAAGAACGCTGTCAAATCTGTCCATAATTCCGCCGTGACCGGGAAGAATTTTACCGAAATCCTTGATTCCGAAGTTACGTTTGATTGTAGATGCGGCAAGGTCGCCGAACATACTTATTACGGAAAGTACAACACTCAGAACGGCAACGGTAACGTAAGAAAGCACCGATTCGCCCTCAAAGAAGAATTTTTTGAACACAAAAAGGAGAAGAATGTTAAGAACAATTTCTCCGACTATGCCGCCTATTGCACCCTCAACCGATTTTTTCGGACTGATTTTCGGACAAAGTTTATGTTTACCGAATTTACTGCCGATAAAATATGCAAAAATATCAGTCATCCACGCAACAAAATATGCAAACAGAATAAGGTATACACCGTCTGTTTTTGTATATGATGGGAATGTTTTACTTATGTCACGGAAAACTATCATCAAAGAAAAACTGTAAGGAACGGCAGTTGATGCAAAAATTGCCGTAACAGCCTCTTCAAATTTAGTCTGTTCAAATTTAAGAAGCATTAAAATAAGTATAAGAACTACATACGCTCCGCCGAATGCCGCAACCGGAATGCCGATGTGGAAGTGCGTAAGAAACGGTACAACCGCCGAAAATGCGAGCGAAACGGCATATATCGGTTTATTTTTCAGACCTACTGCCTTTTCCACTTCCCAAACCGCAATTACCGAAAGGAAAGAAATAAATACGGGAAAAACAAGCGTATTCATAAGAAAAAGTGCGCCGATAAATACTATTGCGGCGAGAACGCCTGTTATTACTCTTTGTTTCATAAAATTAAACTCCTCCGAATCTGCGATGACGGTTTTGATAGTCAAACAGCATTTTGTTGACATCTTCTTCCGAAAAATCAGGCCATAAAATATCGGAAAACCAGAATTCGGAATATGCAGACTGCCACGTCATAAAATTCGACAGTCTGTACTCACCGCTCGGTCTGACTATAAGGTCGGGATCAGGCTGACCGGATGTATAAATATTGTTTGAAACCGTATCTTCGGTAATATCATTCAAAGACATTTCGCCGTTTTTGACTTTTTCTGCTATTTCCTTTACGGCATGGGTTATTTCCGCTCTGCCGCCGTAGTTCAAAGCAATATTAACCGTAACTTTATTATATTTTTCGGATTCACGTTCTGATTTTTCAATCAACTTTAAAAGGTCAGACGGTAAATTATCACGTTCACCTATAAAGCGAAGTTTCATTTGCCTCATATCATTCTCGGCAATACGGTCATCGCACTCTTTAAGATACTCTTTAAAAAGTTTCATAAGTGCACGGACTTCATCTTTGGGCCTGTTCCAGTTTTCTGTCGAAAAAGCATAAAACGTCATATATTTTATGCCGACATCAGCACAGTATTCGCCTATTTTACGAAACGTTTTTGCACCCTCACGGTGCCCTTCACTCCGTTTAAGTCCTCTGTTTTGCGCCCACCTGCCGTTACCGTCCATAATAAAACCGATATGCTGAGGCAAAACGTCAAAATGCGGTATATTTGTATACATGTCAGATTGCCATTATCTCCGCTGTTTTTGCCGCCGCAACTTCGTCAATCTTTTTAACAAATTCGTCGGTTATTTTCTGGAGTTCCTCTTCGCCGTCTTTCTGGTCGTCTTCGGTTATTTCGGAATTCTTTTTCATTGTTTTGATTTTTTCAATAGAATCACGTCTTACCTGACGAACAGCAACTTTTGCTTCCTCAGCATATTTGGCAACGTCTTTGCTGATTTGTTTTCTGCGTTCCTCGGTAAGTTGCGGGAAAACAAGACGGATTACTCTGCCGTCGTTTGAAGGCGTAATTCCGAGGTCGGATGCGTAAATTGCCTTTTCAATAAGTGAAAGAGCAGATGCGTCCCACGGCTGAATTGCAAGTATGCGTGCTTCGGGAACCGAAATAGCCGCCATCTGATTGATAGGTGTGGGAACGCCGTAATAGTCAACCTGAATTTTGTCAAGAACAGCGGCAGATGCTCTGCCGGCTCTGATTGAATTGTACTCATATTTGAGTGAGGAAACGGTTTTCTCCATTTTTTCTCTTGTTGTTGCATATACAGTATCCATAAATTTACCTCCGAAGATATAATTTTTTTGATTATTTATCTGACTATTGTGCCTGTATTTTCGCCGCAGACCGCTTTGAAAATATTATCGGTATTGTTAAGATTGAAAACAAGTATCGGGATATTGTTTTCCTGACAGATTGCCGCTGCGGCAGTATCCATAACTGCAAGATGTTTTTCAAGAAGTTCGTTATGTGTAATTTCATCAAATTTAACGGCATCGCTGAATTTGTTGGGGTCTTTGTCATAAACACCGTCAACATTAGTTGCTTTAAGAAGAACATCGGCGTTAATCTGCGCCGCTCTTAAAGCCGCACCCGAATCCGTTGAGAAGAACGGATTGCCTGTTCCGCCTGCAAAAATAACCACTCTGCCTTTTTCAAGGTGACGAACGGCATTGTCACGCATAAAAGGCTCTGCAACACCGGTCATTTCAATAGCGGACATAACACGGGCATCAACTCCCGCCTGCAAAAAGCCCTCCTGCAAAGCAAGCGAATTCATAACCGTTGCAAGCATTCCGATATTGTCGGCTCTGCTTCTGTCCATATCACCGCTTGACCTGCCACGCCAGAAATTGCCGCCGCCTACAACAATGCCGACCTGAACGCCTGCGTCGGTAACCTGTTTTACGGCATTGCAGATATTATTTACAACATTGAAATCAAAGCCGTGCTTCTGTTCACCCGCAAGCACCTCGCCGCTGAGTTTAAGAAGCAGTCTTTTGAATTTTGGTTCCATAAAAAAACTCCTTTTCATTTTGCACCGTAAAATGGTGCAAATATACATTTACATTTTAATATTTTACAATAAATTAAACCGAATGTAAAGTATTTATTGACTAATTTAACCAATTAAATTATAATAATTTACAATAAACTGTGTAATGGAGATATTGATGGATAATTATATACTTCAAACCGTACAAAATGAAACACAGATGCAGAACGTACCGTTTATGAAACTGTGCAGTTTTCATTGGGAAAGCGACACACCGTACAGACCCGACGTTTTTGCTAAAATGTACGTTTACAACAACGCTCTTACCGCCGAACTTAAATGTTATGAATCTTCTCCGAAAGCGGTATACAACGAGCGGGACGGCAGAATATGGTGCGACAGTTGTCTTGAATTTTTTGTTTCACCTGTAAAAAACAGGGAAGAATATATCAATATAGAAACAAACTCAAACGGATTTTATCTTTCGGAATTCGGTTTTATGAAGCCCGACAGAAAATATGTAAAAGAATTGACGGAACTGACCCCCGATGTTAAAGCGTTTCGCTCGGCGGATGAAAACGGAGATTTCTGGGAAGTAAAAGTTTCGTTGACAAAAGAGTTTATTTCATCTCTTTATAAAATAAATCCCGATGATGTTACTTTTGAAAGTGTAAGAGCAAACTTTTACAAATGCGGTGATGAATGTGATATTCCGCATTACATAGCAATGTTCCCCGTAACCTCGCTTCCGCCCGGATTTCATAATCCGAGTTGCTTTAAAGAATTCAAACTGAAAAAATAACCCGAAAGGACATTTTTTATGAGTATTACAAATCCCACCAAAATTATTGACATAATAAAATCATTTCCCGATTTCGGAAAATACATAGGCTATGAACCCGTTAACAACGGTCATATAAACGATACGTTTAAAGTAGAATATGAAGACGAAAACGGCGAAAAACTCCTGTACCTTCTTCAAAGAATTAATACAAACGTTTTTAAAAAACCCGCCGAACTTATGGAAAACATAATAGGTGTTACGGAGTTTTTAAAAAAGAAAATTGCCGCATACGGCGGTGACGTAAACCGTGAAACACTCACCGTTTACAAAACAAAAGACGGCAGAAATTACTGCATTTCACAGGACGGCGGATACTGGAGAATGTATAACTATGTCGGTGACACATACACTCTTAACGAAATAAACTCTGCGGATGAATTTAAAAACGCCGCAAAATCATTCGGCAACTTCCAGAAACTTCTTGCCGATTATCCGATAAACACACTCTATGATACCATTCCGAATTTCCACAACACCGTTTCAAGACTGAACGATTTTAAAACTGCTCTTGACAACAACATTTCAGGCAGAAAAGATAACGTAAAGGAAGAAATAGATTTTGTTCTCGCACGTGAAAAAGATTGCGGCGTACTTGTTGACCTTATTGAAAAAAATCAAATTCCGTTAAGGGTTACTCACAACGACACAAAACTTAACAATATACTTTTTGACAACACAACCAAAGAAGGCATCTGCATTGTCGACCTTGACACGGTTATGCCCGGTCTTTCACTTTACGATTTCGGTGACAGCATCCGTTTCGGCGCAAACACCGCATCAGAAGATGAAAAAGACTTATCAAAAGTAAAATTAAATCTCGAACTTTACAAAGCGTACGTTGAGGGGTATCTCGGTGCGGCAGGTGCATCGCTCACGCACAATGAAATAAAATATCTTTCATTCTCCGCAAAACTTCTTACACTTGAATGCGGTATGCGCTTTTTGGGTGACTACCTCAACGGTGACGTTTATTTCAAAATAGATTACCCCGATCACAACCTTGTCAGAGCAAAAACGCAGTTTAAACTTGTAAAAGAAATTGAAGACCATTTCGACGAAATGGAAGAAATAGTCGAAAATGCACGAAAAAACATATAAAATCAGTTTTTACCGGAGATAAAACAATGAAAATTTCTCTTGTAGTCCCCTGTTATAATGAAGAAAACAACATTTTACCGATGTACGCAGAAATAAAAAAAGTTTTTAAAAATTCCGCTTACTCATTTGAAACGGTTTTTATTGACGACGGAAGCCGTGACAAAACTTACGGCGAACTGAAAAAACTTTACGAAACATTCCGCGACGATAATATACGTATAATTCGGTTTTCACGTAATTTCGGCAAAGAGTCGGCAATACTCGCAGGACTGAAAAACACAATCGGTGATTATGTCACGATTATTGATGCAGACCTTCAGCAAAGACCGGAAATTGCACTTTCAATGGTTGATTTTCTTGAAGAACACGAGGAATATGATTCTGTTGCCGCATATCAGCATAACAGAAAAGAAAGTAAAACGCTTTCTTTATTTAAAAAATGTTTTTATAAAACAATAAACAGAATTTCGGAAACGGAATTTGTTGACGGCGCAAGTGATTTCAGAACATTCAGACGAAACGTGGTGGAGTCGATTCTTTCTGTCACGGAGTATCACAGATTTTCAAAAGGCATTTTTTCATGGGTGGGTTTTGAAACTTATTATATGCCCTACACAGTCGAAGAAAGGCTTAACGGCGAATCAAAATGGTCATTTTTAAAACTGTTTAAATATGCACTTGACGGTATTGTCGCTTTTACAACTTTTCCGTTGAAACTTGCAACTTTTCTCGGAATTACAACTGCTCTTATAGCATTGATTTATGCGGTTGTTGTTGTAATTCAGAAGTTATTTTTTGAAATTGCCGTTCCCGGATACGCCACAATCGTTGTTCTCATTCTTCTTCTCGGCGGATTGCAACTTTTTGCTCTCGGTATTTTAGGCGAATACATTTCAAAAATATACATTCAGGTCAAAAACAGACCTGTTTACATTGTAAAAGAGGTTCTTGAATGTGGAAAAAATAAAGAAACTTCTTCTGATAAATAATTTTAATGAACTTTTCAGTTTTTCAAAAATAAAAGAACTGTTTATACATTACAAAGAAATTATTCTGTACATTGTTTTCGGCATTGTAACAACGCTTGTAAACTGGGCGGTATATGCACTTCTTGTTAAACTGTGGAATGTTGATTTAAGTGCTTTTTCAACAGACGGCGTAATATCACTTTTATTCAGCGATTTCGAGAAAGCAAAAGAACTTTTTTCCGAAAATAAAAACGCTTTGATATTCTTGTTTTTGAGTAATATTATCGCATGGTTTGCCGGTGTGGCGGTTGCGTTTGTTACAAACAAAATATGGGTGTTTGAAAGCAGAGAAAAATCACCGAAAAAAGTTTTTAAAGAGTTATCGCTTTTCATAACATCAAGGCTGATAACCGGTTTTATAGAGTGGTTCGGACTGCCGCTTGTAATAATGCTCGGAATGAATCAGACACTTTTCGGCATAGAAGGATTTTTCGCAAAAGTGATTATTAGTGTTATAGTTGTTATATTGAATTACGTTTTCAGTAAATTGATAGTGTTTAAAAAGGTTAGTTGTTAGTTGTTAGTTGTTAGTTGTTAGTTGTCAGGTGTCAGGTGTCAGTTGTCAGTTGTCAGGTGTCAGGTGTCAGGTGTCAGGTGTTAGTTGTCAGGTGTCAGTTGTCGGTTG
>JAZLLP010000035.1:0-16528 GCA_045598225.1 Acutalibacteraceae bacterium
TTGCACGCAGGGGATATTATGACATATCCGAAGCATACAAGTCTATGCACTGTTTATGATTGAACCGCCGTGTACCGAACGGTACGCACGGTGGTGTGAGAGGTCGGCTACTCAACTAATGGGTAGCCTCCTACTCGATTGCCTTCAGCTGTCAAGTTCTATATAATATTCATTTTATTCACTTGATTTTTGACTTCATTCTGTGATATAATTATTTTGTTGAAATATGTACATTAAACTGCATTATTTGCAGATATATTCAAGGAGATGTAAATTCCATGAAATTTGATGTTGCCGTAATCGGCGCAGGCGTTGCGGGTGCACTCATTACAAGGTCGCTTTCAAAGTATAATGTTAAAGTAGCGCTTCTTGAAAGGTGTAACGACATGGCAATGGGTTCAACAAAAGCGAACAGTGCCATTGTTCACGCAGGTTTTGACGCAAAACCGGGTACACTTAAAGCAAAACTCAACGTACGTGGCGTTGAACTTATGAATAAAACCTGCGAAGAACTTCACGTTCCGCTTAAAAACAACGGTTCACTTGTAGTTGCTTTTTCAGAAGAAGAAATGGAAACGCTTGAAGAACTTAAAAAGCGCGGCGAACAAAACGGTGTTGAAAGACTTTGTGTTATCGGTCGTGATGAGTTAAAAGCACTTGAACCGAACATCGGAGATACTGCGGTAGGCGCACTTAACGCTCCCACGGCATCAATAGTCTGCCCTTATGAACTTACAATAGCGGCTGTTGAAAATGCAGTAACAAACGGTGCCGAGTTTATAAGAAATTGCGAAGTAAAAGCCATTGAACAGAAAGATGACGGTTTTGTTCTTTCAACCACACTCGGCAATATTGAAGCAAAATATGTAATTAACGCCGCAGGTGTTCACTCGGGCGAAATTGCCGAACTTATCGGTGATGATTCCATTAAAATTATTCCCCGTCACGGTGACTATTATCTTCTTGACAAGTCACAGGGTACACTTGTTTCTCATACAATTTTCCAATGCCCGTCTAAAATGGGTAAAGGCGTGCTCGTTTCGCCTACGGTTGACGGCAACCTTATTGTCGGTCCGTCTGCAACAGATATTGAAGACGGCGACGACGTTGCAACAACTGCCGACGGACTTGCTTCAATTTATGAAGCATCGGTTAAGAGCGTTCCCGCTGTAAACATCAGAAATGCAATAACATCTTTCAGCGGCAACCGTGCTCACCCTGTTACAGATGATTTCATTATCGGCTCAAGCAGCAAAAATAAAAACTTTGTTAATGTTGCGGGTATTGAATCACCCGGTCTTTCATCTGCTCCCGCTATTGCCGAAATGGTTGAGGGAATAATGCTTGACCTTATGGGCGGCGCAGAAAAGAAAACCGATTTTAACCCCGTTCGTCCCGAGCCTGTTCGTTTCCGTCACCTGAACGCCGAACAGAGAGCGGAACTTGTTAAAAAGAATAAAGCATACGGCAGAATAATTTGCCGTTGTGAAACAATTACCGAGGGCGAAATTATTGACGCTATTAAGGCTCCTGCCGGTGCACGTGACGTTGACGGCGTAAAGCGCAGAACAAGAGCAGGTATGGGCAGATGTCAGGGCGGTTTCTGCGGAAGCAAAGTTGTCGAAATTCTTGCCCGTGAACTCGGTACTGATATGAATGAAATAACAAAATTCGGCGGCGAGTCGAAAATAATGTTTGAAAAAACGAAATAAGGAGGATTGCCGGTATGTTGAATTATGATCTTGTTGTAGTCGGCGGCGGTCCTGCCGGTATGGCTGCAGCCCTTAAAGCAAAAGAAGAGGGCGTTGAAAAAATAGTTATTCTTGAAAGAGCCGAAACGCTCGGCGGTATTCTTGAACAGTGCATACACACGGGTTTCGGTCTTCACTATTTCGGTGAAGAACTTTCCGGTCCCGAATATGCAGGCAGATTTATAGCACAGGTTGAACAGACTGATATTGACGTTTTTACCGACACAATGGTACTTAATATTTCCGACGACAATACGGTTACTGCGGTAAATAACAAAGAAGGTCTTTTACAGATTCAGGCAATAGCCGTTGTTCTTGCAATGGGTTGCCGTGAAAGACCCCGTGGTGCACTCTCAATAGCAGGTACAAGACCTTCCGGTATTATGACTGCCGGTACTGCACAGAAATATGTAAACATTGACGGTTATATGCCGGGTAAAAAGGTTGTTATTCTCGGCTCTGGCGACATCGGTCTTATTATGGCGCGCCGTATGACGCTTGAAGGCGCAGAAGTTAAAGCGGTTTGTGAACTTATGCCTTATTCGGGCGGTCTTACCCGTAACATTGTTCAGTGCCTTGAAGATTTCGGTATTCCGCTTAAACTTTCGTGGACTGTTGTAAAAACTCACGGTAAAGACAGACTTGAAGGCGTTACCATTGCCAATGTTGATGAAAAACTTCAGCCCATTCCGGGAACGGAAGAATACATTGAATGTGACACGCTTCTTCTTTCCTGCGGTCTTATTCCCGAAAACGAACTTTCAAAAGATGTAGGCATTGAACTTGACAGAGTTACAAACGGTCCTGTTGTTGATGAATACAGAGAAACGCTTCACAAAGGCATTTTTGCCTGCGGTAACGTTCTTCAGGTGCATGACCTTGTTGACTATGTTACCGAGGAAAGTCAGATTGCCGGTAAAGGCGCAGCAAATTACATTTTCGGTAAGAAAAACGGCGGCACATTTGTTGAAACAAAGGGTATAAACGGCGTTCGCTACATAGTTCCTCAGCGTGTAAACATTGAGGGTGAAGAGCCTGTTAAACTCTATTTCCGTGTCGGCAAAGTTTACAAAGGCGCAAAGGTTGTTGTTACCTGTGACGGTAACGTTCTTTCATCAAAGAAAAAACCGAAACTTGCTCCCGGTGAAATGGAAAATGTAACAATTACAGCAGATATGCTTAAAAATATGAACAAAGACAGCGTTATTACAGTCGCTGTTGAGGAATAAGGAGGGGAAAGCGTTATGAAAAAAAATCTTGTATGTGTATCCTGTCCTTTGGGTTGCTCAATAGAAGTTGAAATGGAAAACGGCGAAGTTATTTCCGTTACAGGCAATACCTGCAAACGCGGTGACGCATATGCCCGTTCCGAAGTTACTCATCCTGTAAGAAGTCTTACTTCCACAGTTAAAGTGGAGGGCGGCGCACATCCTGTTGTTCCCGTTAAGTCGGCAGGGCCCGTTCCGAAAGAAAAAATGTTTGACTGTATGAAAGTTATTAACTCAACAAGCATTAAAGCACCCGTTAAAATAGGCGACGTTGTTATTAAAAATATACTTGATACAGGCGTTGACATAGTTGTAACAAATAACGATTGCGGAAAATAACCCGAAAGGATTTTACTGATGAAACCCTATGAAATTGCAGCAGAGGTAAAGCCCTCGAAACGCCAACTTGATTGGCAGAAAACCGAGTTTTACGGTTTTATTAACTTCGGTCTTGCTACGGTTGTAAACCGTGAGTGGACTGACGGTACCATTGCTCCCGAAAACTTTTCGCCCGACGAATTTGATGCTAAAGAATGGGTTGAATTCTTTAAAGACGCAGGTTTTAAAGGTATGGTGCTTAATGTTAAGCATCATGACGGTTTCTGCCTCTGGTATTCCGAACATACGAAATACACGGTTGAGTATTCTACGGACTGGGAACGTGAGAACCGTGACATTGTAAAAATGCTTTCCGATGAATGCCGCGCACAGGGGCTTAAATTCGGTATTGCCATTTCTCCGCTTGACCGCCACGAAAAAACGTACGGAAGCGGCGACATTTACAATGAACATTTTAAACGTCTTCTCCGTGAACTTCTTACAAAATACGGCGATATATTTTATGTAAGGTTTGACGGCGTTGCCGAGCCTAACAAAGACGGTCATATTCAGGAATATGACTGGCACGGCTATTTTGACGTTGTAAGAGAATGTCAGCCTGACGCTGTTATTTCATTTGTAGGCCCCGATGTTCGCTGGTACGGAAACGAATGGGGCGTTATAAGAGAAAACGAATGGAGCGTTGTTCCCGAAAGGTACAGCATCGAAAGTGCATTTGAACGCAGTAAAGATACATCTAAAAAATCACGCAAAAAAGATGACAAATACGAACTTGACATCGGTTCGAGAAAAGCGATTAAAAAAGATGAAAAGTTTATATGGTATCCGTGTGAAGTATGCGTTTCCATGCGTGACAGGTGGTATTATCATAAAGACGATGAATATACCGCAAAAACAAAAGACAGAATACAAAAACTGTATTTACAGTCGGTCGGTGCGAACTGCTGTCTTATGCTCGGCGTTCCGCCTATGAAAAACGGCAAATTTGCCGAAATGGATTACCAGATATTGAAAGCTTTCGGTTATGACCTCAAAAAACGCTACGCCTACAAAGTGTCGGGAATTGCGACAATTTCCGCTTCAAGTACGCTTTCACCGGAATATGACGTAAATAACCTTTTCAATACCGATGAAAACAAAACATGGCGCCCTGCAAAAGATGACAAAGAGCCTACGCTTACAATAACAATGCCCGAAAAAGATATGTTTGACTGTGTTTGCATGATGGAACACATTGCAAACGGTCAGCACGTTGAAGAATATGAACTTTACCTTGATAAAGGCGACGGCAAACTGAAAAAACTTGATAAGGGCGGCGTTGTCGGTTACAAACGTCTGCACAAAATTGTTCCGAGCGATATTGTTAAACTTCAAATCAAGTTTACCTCATTCAGAGGAGATCTTGAACTGCAGGAAGTAACATTATATTAAAATACATAAGTAAAAGACCTCAGGATGAAAAAATCCTGAAGTCTTTTTATTTTTAGTTATAAAGTTTTAAATTTGACTAATCAACAACAATCAGAACTTTCCGCCTCCGCCGCCGTGGGTGCTTCCGGAAGAACTTGTGTGTGTTGAAGAACCGCCGGATGATTTTTCTTTATCAATTTTTACTCTGGTTACGTTTTCGTTAATGAACGTGTCATACTTTTGAGTAAGAACAAAACTTCCGGGAACAAGGTAATCGGTTGCGGCTGATTTTTGCGAAACGGTTTTAAGTTTGCTTTTTAATCTGTTTGTAACGATTAAAGCAATAATAAAACCTGCAATAAGACCTGTAATAAGGTATTTAATATCAAACTTTTTTTCGGGTTTCGGAAGCGTTCCGATGTCAAACGGTGAACCGCTGTCAGCCTGTGAAATGAATTCGTCTGTAAGTGAGCCGAATCTTACAAAGGCATTATAATAATCGCCGCTTGAAAGGAAGGGGGTAAGTTCACCGCCTATATAACTGATGCCTGCGTCTGTAAGCGCTTCAATTCCGTAACCGGATGTCGAAATCCACCAGTCACGGTCTTCCATACTTACAAGAAAAAGACATCCGTCTCTGTTTTCACCCTGACCGTATCCGTTATAGTCAAAGTAATCATCGGCGTATGCCATCGGTGATTTTCCGTCAAGCGTGCTGACGGTAACAATAACCACGTCAAAATTATGCTTTGAACTGATTTCCGAAAGATACTTTTCAATTTCCGCCTCGTTTTCTTCGGAATAAACAAGGTCTGCGTCATCAATGAAATAATAACTGCCTTGTTCAAGCGAGAATAAATCTCCGGAAAAAACATCTTCAATGTTTTGGGCGGCAAAAGCGGGTACTGTAAGCGTAAATAAAAGTGCGAGGGCAAAGATAACCGATATTATTTTATTTTTCATATCATTACCCCCTTAATCAAAGAACAGGTACGACAGTATTGTTACCGCTGTTGTAACTGCCGCAAAAATACCTGCGAATGTGAGATTCTTTTTACCTGTGTCTACGGGCAAGTCACCGACAAATTTACCGGTCTGACCGTTCATTGCGAACGTGTATTTTTTGCCTTTGTATGTAGACGTAAGAAGCCATACGGGGTAAAGTGCATATTTAACAGTACCTTTGAGTATCTGCACGCCGCTGTTTGAATCGTTAACATTTACCGAAGTGTAACCCTCTGCGGTGCCTTTTAAAACATCCATTGCGCTTTGACGGAGCCTGTCGTTTGCTCTTGCTTCGCTTTGTTTACTGTCAACATCATATTTGTCTGCGAAGTAACCTGCAAGGTAAGCACTGCTGAAAGGAACGGCTTCTTTAAAATCAAACGGTTCAATAGATTCCATCAAAGCATCGTCCATAACGGTTGAGCCGTCAACGGGAATGTTGTTGAAACTCATATTTCCGCCACGGAAAACATCGTAATTCTTTGTTTCGGTGTATTCGTATTTACTGTCGCTCCATGTTCTTACGATATGGGCATCAAAATTTGCAGAAGCGGCGATGTCAGAATCGTAAAGCCAGAACGGAACGTAAACACCTTTTATTTCATCAATATGGTTTTCCTGCTTGAAAAGTTTCGGCAAAAGGAATTTACCGCTGATGTGTTTCTGATACTGTTCTTTTGCAGCCTTTTTATCAAGTTTAAAAGGAATTACAAAATCGGGTTTGAGCATACCGCTTAATCTGCCGCTCATTACAACCGGATTGCCGCAGAACGGGCAAGATGTTGCCGCAGTATTTTCATCACCGACAATTTCGCCGCCGCAGGATTTACATACGAACACGGACATATTATCGGTTTCGCCGTTTGACCATTCGTTTCCGGCGTCATTGTTCCAGTTAAGGTTATCTGCTTCAACATCCGGAGCAGATGCACCCGAATTGTCAATATCGGGTGATTGTGTCTCAAGAATTTCATCTTTTGACTGCATATCAGCCATGTCCAATTCGGTGTCGCAATACGGGCATTTCATTTTCTGCGTTGCAGAATCAAACTGTATTGCGCCGCCGCAGGCAGGGCATTTAAAATCTAATAATGTACTCATTTTTATTTACCCCACATTTTTGTGTTGTATTTATTTTCCGCCGCTTTTCAGTATTTTTTTAATATTCAGACGGCGGAATTGAATTTATTTTTACTGTGCGTCGTTGCTGTCGAAAATGTCGCCGCATTCGGGACAGAATTTTGGAGGATTGTGCGGATCTTCGGGAGTCCAGCCGCATTTGTCGCATTTGTAGAGGGGTGCACCTGCAGGTTTCTGTGAGCCGCAGTTCATGCAGAATTTACCCTGATTTACAGTTCCGCATTTACATGTCCAGCCCTGTGCCTGCGGTTTGCCGCAATTTACACAGAATTTGCCTGTGTTTTGTGTACCGCATTCGCATTTCCATGTGTTAGCCTGCGGAGTGTTCTGCTGTGCGTATGCCTGCGCCTGCTGTTGCTGCTGTGCGCCCTGCTGGTAAAGTCCCTGAATACCTGCAATTCCGCCGCCTGCGTTCATAGCCATACCCATTCCGACAAAACCGTTCATAGCACCGCCTTCGTTCTGTGCGGCTGCCTCCATTGCGTTTGCCTGTGCTTCACCGAGTCTGCCGCCCATCATAGCAGCATTCATACCGTATGCAGCGGCATCTTCCATCTGCTGAATCTTCTTCATATCCTCTTCGGTGAGGGTGATGGGGTTAAGTGCGATTGAAACAACGGAAATACCTCTGCGTTCTGTCCATTTTGAATTAAGAACACTGTTCATAGCATCTTCAAGTTCCGGCTGATGTGCGGGAATCTGGCTCGGACGGAGTTCGAGTTCCGAAAGTTTTGCAAATGCGGGTTGAAGTGCGCTTATGAATTCGGTTTTAAGTTGATTGTCGATTTCATCTCTTGTATATTCGCTTTCAACGTTACCGCAAACCTCTGTATAGAAAAGAAGCGGATTTGTGATTTTGTATGAATAAATACCGTTACATCTTACGCTTACGGTTCTGTCCATACCGATTTTTTTATTGACAACGTTGAACATAAACGGGTTGGGAGTTCCGAATTTGTTGTCAATTATTTCTTTTGTGTTGAAGTAGTAAACACGCTGGTCTTTACCTGTGTCGCCGCCGAAAGTAAAACGTTTACCTATTGCGGAGAAAGTGCTTTTTATTGAATCACCGAGACCGCCCGTAAAAATACTGGGTTCTGTTGATGAATTCCATGTGAACTGACCGGGTTCGGCACAGACTTCAACTATTTTGCCCTGTTCGACAATTATCATACACTGACCGTCGGCAACTGCAATGCCCGAGCCGTTTGAAATGATGTTGTCGCTTCCTTTTGTATTTGAAGAACGGGAGCCCGTGCGTTTCTGACCTTTAACAACAAGAATGTCTTTAGTCAAAGAATCGCAGTAGAAAAACTCTTTCCACTGATCGGCAAGTACGCCGCCTGCGGCACCTACGCCTGCTTTAATAAGACCCATAAAAATAACCCCTTTCGGTTTAATGTATATTATAATAATCTGACATATATAATATGCCTATTACATTATACAACACGGTAATTTATATTTTCAATCGGTATAATAAATAAAATTGTCGAAACGTAATTGTAAATATATCCTATTTTTGAAAATGTGTTTAATTCTTGTGCTCTAAACTCTTGATATTTGTCGTGATATATTATATTATTAAGACAATATTATATTGAAGGAGAATGTTTATGGATCCACTTGATATAGTTTCAAAGGCAATAGTAGGTATAACGAAATCTTACGGAAAAAAAGTCGGCAAAAAAACGGCGAGACCTGACATCCCGGAAGCAAAACCCGTTTCATTTGGGGGCGATGCTTATAAACTCGGTTTTTCAAAAGCCGAAATTATGCCCGACCTTACAAAAGGCAAAACATATTACATAGCAGGGCACGGCTCGGGTCACGTTATGGAAGGCGTTCTTTCACCCGTATATGTTCACGCCGTTTATATCAGTTGCGGCGGCGAAGAGGGTATTATCTGGCTTTCGGCGGATATTGTAGGTCTTACAAATACCGAACTTCAGATAATACGTGACCGCATTTATGCTTCGGGTAAAATGAAAGGCATTAAGGCGGTTACATTAAGTTGTACTCATTCACATTCCGGTTTAGATACAATAGGTTATTGGGGCAAGCCGTTTTTAAGCATTCCCGCTGACGGTAAAGACCCCGAATATATGAATATGCTTTTCGACAAGGCTGTTCAGGTTGCGGAAGAAGCATACGCCAATGCAAAATCCGGTAAACTCTACTGCGGTAAAGTCAAAATTCCGAACGGACTTTATACAGGCAGGCTGTTTGCCGATAAACACGAAATACTCACAAGAGTTCGTTTTGCTCCCGCTGACGGAAGCCGTGAAACATGGATAATGAATTTCGGCGGACATCCCAATTCACTCGGCGGTTCAAACAGACTTCTTTCAGGCGAATACCCCTACTTTATGCGTGAACATATAGCGGAAGAAAAAGGCGCAGACGTATTCTACTGCATAGGTGCCGTAGGCGGTATGGACTGTGCAGAGTATGAAACGGAAGTTCCGCTTGAACGTGTAAAATACCAGGCAAGACTTATTGCCGACTATTCTTATAAAATAGAAGACGAAACAGAACTTGAACCCGAAGTCAAAGTTTTAAGACAGGAGTTTTATATGCCTGTTGACAACAACGTTCTTTTACTTCTTGCTATTAAAGGTACAATGAGTTTCAAAGCATATCCCGACAAAATAAGCAGTCTCGGCGTTGCAATGAAAACGGAAATGACTTATTTTTCACTCGGCTCACAGAAATTCCTTACTCTTCCCGGTGAAAACTTCATAAATACGGTTTACGGCGGTTATATGGATGCCGAACATTCCACAACGGGAAAAGGACCTGAAATAAATCCGAAACCGCTTTGCGAAATTGCAAACGATGAAGGTATGGTCGCAATAGGTGTTACGAACGATATGACGGGTTATGTAGTTCCCCCGAATGACTTTATTCTCAACAAAACACAACCTTACCTCAACGGTACAAAAGACCGTTTCGGTAAAAATCATTATCACGAAACAAACTCTATGGGACCAAATTCACAAAAGACTATTGCAGACACGTTTGCAACAGTCGTAAAGAATTTCGGCTGAATTTCTGAATAAATCGAGGATATAAATGAAAAAACTGTTTCTTATCTGTAACGCTCATCTTGACCCTGTCTGGCAATGGGAATGGGAAGAGGGAGCCGCAGAGGCTGTTTCCACTTTTCGCACGGCTGTAAAGTTCTGCCGTGAATTTGATACTTTTATTTTCAATCATAACGAAGCACTTTTGTATAAATGGATTAAAGAATACGAACCTGCTCTTTTTGAAGATATAAAGGAACTTGTTAAACTCGGCAAATGGCATATAATGGGCGGCTGGCATCTTCAGCCGGACTGTAATATGCCGTCAGGTGAAAGTTTTGTAAGGCAAATTAATTCCGGACTGTCTTTTTTTGAGGAAAATTTCGGCGTTCGCCCGACAACTGCAATAAATTTTGATTCATTCGGGCATAACCGGGGGCTTGTTCAGATACTCAAAAAAAGCGGATATGACAGTTATATGTTTATGCGCCCGTCTGAAGAGTTTATTTCACTTCCCGACAATACTTTCAAATGGAAAGGTTTTGACGGCTCTGAAATACTCGCACGCAGAACGAACAGTTACGGCTCTCATTACGGCGAGATAAGAAATAAAATCGAAGGTATTCTCGAAAATGTACCGGAAGACGGTTTTTCCGTTTGTCTGTGGGGCGTAGGCGACCACGGCGGCGGTGCGTCAAAACCCGACATTGAAACGATTGAAAAAATGAAAACCGAACTCGAAGAAAAAGGCGTTGAACTTATACATTCAACACCCGAAGAATTTTTCGGTGAGGTTAAAAAACACGAAGAAGAATTGCCTGTATTCGATAATGAACTTAATTTATGGGCACCCGGTTGCTATACAAGTATTGTAAGAATAAAGCAACAGCACAGAAAACTTGAAAATATGCTTTATATGACAGAGCGTATGGCGACTGCCGCATCGGAAAACGGGTTTATTAAATACCCTCAAAATGAATTTGATGAGGCGCAGTACGATTTATTGACGTGCGAGTTTCACGACGTTCTTCCCGGTTCGTGCATACAGGCGGGTGAGGAGTCTGCTTTAAGGCAGATTTCTCACGGGCAGGAAATACTTTCAAGAGTAAAAATGCGCGCGTTTCTTGCTATGGCAGGCGGGCAGAAAAAGCCGGATGACGATAAAATTCCCGTTCTTGTGTTCAATCCGCATCCGTACACGGTTGAGGACGATTTTGAATGTGAAATGATGCTTTGGGATCAGAACTGGAAAGATGAATTTTCATATCCGCAGATTTTTAAAGACGGTAAAGAACTTCCCACACAATGCGAAAAAGAACGCAGTTCATTAAATCTCGACTGGCGTAAAAAGGTTGTATTTCACGCAAAGCTCGAACCCATGCAAATGAACCGCTTTGACTGTGCATATAAAATATTACCTCAAAAACCCATTCCCGCTACAGAGGAAATCGATGAATTTTTCATAATGAAAAATTCGCATACCGTTGTAAAAATAAGCAAAAAAACGGGTATGCCTGCAAGTTACTGTGTTGACGGCAAAGAGTTTTTGAAAAATACGTGCGAGGCGGAAGTAATAGCGGACTCGTGCGACCCGTGGGGTATGACGGTTACTTCATTCCCCGAAAAAATCGGTTGTTTTGAGCCGATGAAAAAATCGGAATGTAAAAAATTCTGCGGAATAAAAGCAGACATAGAGCCCGTTCACTGCATAGAAAGCGGCGATGTAAGAACTACGGTTGAATCTTTCCTTGAATGGAATAATTCAAGAATTGTTGTTCACTACACGCTTTCAAAGTTTTCAAATGAACTGAAAATAAATATGCGTGTTTTCTGGTCGGAAACTCAAAAAATGCTCAAATTTTCCGTGCCGTCGGAAGTAAACGGTAAACTGTACGGTCAGGTTGCGTACGGCGAGCAGGTTTTCCCGCAAAACGGCAGAGAAAACGTTGCGCAGAAATACGTTTATTTCAATGACGGGAAAAATACACTCGGTGTAATAAATGACGGAACGTACGGCTTTTCGGCAGACGGAGATATACTTCACCTTACGCTTCTTCGTTCTGCGGCATTTTGCGCTCATCCGATAGGTGACCGTGAAATTATTTCGCAGGACAGGTACACTCCTCACATGGAGCAGGGCGAAAGAGTGTTTGATTTTACTCTTTTTGCAGGGGATGACTGTATTCGTGAACAGATTCCGAGAAAAGCGGATATAATGAACGAACAACCTATGTCGCTCTCGTTCTATACGCCCGAAAACAAAGAAAAACCGAAAACTCTTTTAAGTGTCGAGGGTGACGAAGTGCAAATTCCCGTTTGCAAAAAATCAAATGACGGAAAAAGTGTTACCGTAAGACTTTTCAATCCGTTTGACACAACATCAAACGTAACGCTTTTATTCAGTCTGTTCGGCAAAAAAGAAAAAGTTTCTCTTGCACCGTTTGAAATTAAAACGTTTGTTGTAACAAAAGATGAATTTACTCAAACCGATTTGTGTGAAAAATTATCGGTGTAAAAATATATAAAAAGAACAGGAGTAATGAATATGAAACTCAGACCGCCTGCAATACCGCTTATTACGGTAGACCCGTATTTTTCAGTTTGGTCGTTTACCGACAAACTTAACGAAAGCACAACAAAGCATTGGACGGGAAGCGACAACACCGTAACGGGTACTGTTACTGTTGACGGTGAAGAATTCCGTTTTATGGGCAAAAACGATATTCCCGAAATTAAACAGGAATACTTTGATATGAGCGCACTCGTCAGCGATTACGTTTTTGCAAATGACAAGATAGTTCTTAATTTAAGTTTTTATTCATCACTTTTCCCGAATGACCTTTACAGACTTTCACGCCCCGTTTCTTATCTTACGGCGCATTATGAATCGGCTGACGGTGAAAAACATAATGTTAGCATTAAACTTTGTGTTTCGGAAGAAATCTGCCTTGATAAAAAAGGCGATTCACCTGTTGACGTTGAGAAAAAAACAACTTCAAAAGGTCTTGAAATTGTAAAAATCGGCTCATCCGAACAGAAAATGCTTACACGCTGCGGTGATGACCTTAGAATAGAGTGGGGATATTTTTACCTTTGTGCGCCGTCGGGCAGTAAAACAGAAAGTTTTAATGATGACGGTATGACGTTTGTCTGCGCCGAAACTAATCTTACCGAAAGTGAAGATGCGACAGTTCTTTTTGCGTATGATGATATAAAATGCCTCAACTATTTCGGTGATGAAGTTGACGCATATTGGAAAACAAAAGGTATTTCAATAGAAGAAGCAATAGATGAAGCATTTTTTGAACAGATTGAAATACTTGAAAAGTGCCGTGACATTTCGGAAAAAGTGTATGATGACGGCGAAAGCGCAGGCGGTGAAAAATATGCGGACTTACTCACGCTTGCATACCGTCAGTTAATCTGCGGTCACAAAATTGCCGTTGATAAAGACGGTGAAGTGCTGTTCATATCAAAAGAATGTTTCTCAAACGGATGTACGGCTACGGTTGACGTTACATATCCGTCTGCTCCGTTCTTTATTCTTTATAATACGGAACTTCTCAAAGGTATGCTCCGCCCCATATTCAAATATGCCGCAACTGATGATTGGGAATATGATTTTGCACCGCATGACGCAGGTACATATCCGCTTGTTACGGGACAGCGTTACGGCTGGAAGCAAAAAGATAATCCCGAAGAATATTTTAAACGCCAGATGCCTGTTGAAGAGTGCGGAAATATGCTTGTTCTTATGGCAAATATCGCAATGGTTGACGGCAATACAAAATTCTGCAACGATAAAATGGACGTTCTTGCAGGCTGGGTTAAATATATGATTGAATACGGTGAAGATCCCGAAGACCAACTTTGTACTGACGACTTTGCAGGTCACCTTGCTCACAACTGCAATCTTTCACTTAAAGCGATAATGGGTATAGTCGGTTTCTCAAAAATACTTGAAATGCAGGGCAAGACTGATGAAGCCGCAAAATATTTAAAAACTGCAAAAGATATGGCTTTAAGTTGGACTGAGCGTGCGGCAAACGATGACGGCAGTTTCCGTCTTGCGTTTGACCGTCCCGACACTTTCAGTATGAAATATAACGTAGTGTGGGATAAACTCTGGAAAACAAAACTTTTTGCACCGAGTGTAATTTATTCGGAATTTGCTTCAAATAAAAAGCGTATAAATCCGTACGGTATGCCGCTTGACAACCGCAAAACATATACAAAGTCAGACTGGCTTGTGTGGACTGCAACACTTGCGCCGTGCAAAGAAGAATTTGAAGAGTTTATTACGCCTATGTGGAATGCGTATAACACAACTCCGTCAAGAGTTCCTATGACTGACTGGTATGATACGGTTACTTCGGAAGTTGTCGGTTTCCGTCACAGAACGGTACAGGGCGGACTGTTTATTAAACTTCTTGAAAATATATTCTGATATCGGCTTTTTAACTTAATAAAAAAACAAAGAATGAATTTCCGTTTCGGTCATTCATTCTTTTTTTGTTATATTAAGTTTTTATTTTTACAGAACTATTTCTTTCACCGAAAACTCTGTTTTTTCTAAATCTTCGTTTTTTACACAACAGGCGTATTTATATCCGTCATTTATATTCGGCTCGAAAAAGTCATATTTACACAAGTCAACATTCTGTTGTAAACGTATTTTATCTGTTTCGGGAATAACCGAAAAATTTTTAAGCGGAAGTGAAAGACCGAGCCCCGTGCATTTAATGAAACTTTCTTTTAAAGTCCAAATACGATAGAAAAAATCGGCTTGTTCATTTTCTGTTTCTTTTTTTGAAATTAGTTCATATTCTTCCTTTGAAAAGAATTTTTCTGCGATTGCAAGATTTGGTTTTTGCACTTTTTCAACATCGCATCCTACGGGCGAAGACGAAACGGCACACATAACTTTTGTTCCCGAATGTGATAAATTAAAATGAATATCGGGAATGTTTTCAAAATACGGTTTGCCGTGTTCATTGAGTGGAATTTCGGGATTTTTATCTGTTATTCCGATTTCGCCGAGTGCTTTGTTTAATAAAAGTTGAACACCGAGCGAAAGGAGTTTGTCGTTTTGAAAACGCAATCTGTCAATTTTCTTTTGCCTTGATTCGGAAACTGTTTTATACATTTCTTTGAAGTATTCTTCATTTTCAAGCGGTGCAACGTCGGAAACATATATTTTTACGTTCATATTTCACCTGCTTTCGTAATTGTCGCTTTTATTATATCAAAACAAATCAGTCTTTTCAACGGTACATAATATTTTACGGTGGAAAAATAAAATGTTATGTGCTACAATAAGAAAAAACGGAAATGAGGCGGCAAAATGTTTATTACATCTGTCGAATACCTTGAAAAAGGGGATAATATAAAAATTGTCGTTCAAACGAAAAAAAGCGGTATTGATGCATCGCTTAATGTGCGAGGTACGGTTATCAAAGATTTTTTCAACGATGAGGAGCCGTATGACAGAAAGACGCACGTTTTTTATGTTCCGAAAAAAATGCTTGAAAGCGGCAATACTCTTTGTCTTAATATTAAAAGATATAAGAAATTTAACCGAAAATATAAGTTTACATATAACCCTGTTTTTGCCGATGAAAAAGGTTTACTCGAAAAATATGACAGTAAGTTCTCGGTAAAAGAAACGGAAAAAGAAACGGTTGCCGACGGTGTTATATATTCGCATTTTAAATGCACCGATAAAAATGATGCTCCCGTTCACGTTTTTATGCTTGAAATAGATTCAAAAAAAGCATCTCTTTACACAGGTACGCCTGATGACGGATATGAAAATTTCAACGTAAAGGCGAAAGTACCCGAAATGATAGATTCCGCCGTCAAAAACGGAGTAAACGTAGTTGCGGCAATGAATGCCGATTTTTTCGATATGTTCGGGGACTGTCATCCGTCGGGACTTTGCGTTAAAAATTCGAGGGTTGTGGCAAATCCCGGAAGTAAAAGACCTTTTATCGGCGTAAAAAAAGACGGAACACCTGTCATTACCGATACAGTCGAAAGTGAAAATATCATCAGCGAACTTGACCACGCCGCCGCAGGTCTTGAAATGATAGTGAAAGATGGCGATTATTTTGACTGGGCACCGCTTGAGCCGTTTTCATTTGTACGTCACCCCCGTACTGCGGCAGGTCTTAAAAAAGACGGAACCGTTATTCTTCTTGAAGTTGACGGCAGAATACCAGAGTATTCAAACGGCGCAACGCTTGTTGACCTTGCGAAATTTATGATTGAGCAGGGTGCAGACAGAGCAATAAATCTTGACGGCGGCGGTTCAAGTATTGTTTACACAAAGAACAAAGACGGATTTGAACTTCGCAATAATCCCGCTGACCTTGTAAGACCGAGAGCAAAACTGATAAGAAAAGAATTTGACGCTTTGCTTGTTGTATCGAAATAATGGGGCTGTCGAATTTAGATGCAGAAAGCGTTTTCTTCGTCCCGTGGGCAATACAAAGGTATGCCGAGGGCGAAAAAACGCTTAGAAAAGCAAAATTCAATAAACATTCTGTTATATAAAAAGCGCTTTTCATTACAAAATCTCTGTAAGAAA
>JAZLLP010000036.1:0-101513 GCA_045598225.1 Acutalibacteraceae bacterium
GGCACTTTTCAGCCCTTACATCCGACTTCTTTCAGACTCCTCCTCACGAAGGACGCCCTTGTCTTCGTCTAACAGTTCCTACTGCCAAGCCTGTAGCGGACTTTCACCGCCAAGTAAATATGCGTGCCGAGCACACAAAAACAGAACTTCAAAATCGGTTAACAAGCCTTTTTGAAGTTCTGTTTGATTTTATTTCAGTTATTTTTTAAAATTATTTATTAAGTTCTTTTGTTTCTTTTACAGTTTTCATTGTTTTTTTAACTGCTTCTGCGATTGTTGCGGCAGTTTTCGGTCCCATTGAATTTGTTTCCTCATAATGTCTTCTGTCAAACCTGTCTCTCGGTATATCAAGATACGGTCTTTCTTTATGAAGAAGAAAATCATTCGGCGGAATTACATAGCCGAGTTCATCATTTGCAAGACCGAATACAAGAATATTCTTATCTTCGGTTATATCGCAAAGAAGCGGCGGATTTACTTCCGGACCTTTACCCGTTCCGGATTCTTCTGCACTCAAAACACCGCCGAAAACAAGTTCCGGGAACATTTCACAGGGAATAAACAACATCTTTTTATTTCCGATTTCATAATATGTAACTTCGGATTTTAAAGATATGTTTTTTGAAGATGACGTATCGCCGTATTTGTCGGCATCCATAATATGCGCTACACAAGCAACTGCAAGCACGGGATTATCCGCTTCGGCATAAAACTCATTTCGAATGAAATTAATTACCGGTTTAAGTTTTTCGTCATTATTGATTGAAATAGCGTATTCGCCTAATTTATAACCGATTTTTCTTGTTGATTCAATAAGACGATGCTCTTTTCTCAAAGTATTTTCATCATCAATGTTCATACTTATCATTCCGCCGACGGCACCTACGCAGTAAATTACATCAGCACCTGTTTTCACTTTTACACATTCACGCAAATAACCCGGAAAATCAGCGCTGACAAGGTGGTTACATCCCTGAAGTGATTCGGAATGTGAAGCAAAATTAAGCCACCATATTTCATTGTCGCCGTTATCGGGAACGAATCTGAAACGGGTAAGAGTTTTAGAATAAACAATGGGTGTTCGTATATCTTCCTGCATATCGGGAACTTCAACCGTACCGAGGTAAATGTCACCGTCTTTTCTTGAATCATAAGCCTTTTCGGCGGCATCAACTATTGCAGAAAAAACTATTTCCATAAAATCGGGATTTTTACCCGTAAGAGGAAGCGGTCCCCAGATACCCATGGTATCAATACCGGCATGATTATGAGTACTGAAAATGTTTATATTTCTGCATCCTGTTTTTTTGACAAAGTCATTAAGTCTTAATTTTGCTTTATTAACGTCTTTATTCAATATTCCGACTACATCAAGCGAAATCATCAAAACTCCGCCTCTGCCGGAATTGTCATCAAGCCACAAAGCGTGAGCAAACTGAGGGTCTAAAACGCCTTTTGCAGGGTTATTTTCACCGTATCCCGCAATATAGTATTTTTTTATTTCAATGTCATCGGGAAGCATTATACTTTTTGCAAAACCTACGGTGAATTTTTCACTGACGGGTTCTTTGAGATAATCGAACTTACCGTCAAACAACGTTGCTTTGGGATTTCTCAAAACAGCCTTTTTGCCGATTCTTTTAATAAGACCGTCAAGTGCGGGTGAAACATAATTCATTAAATTTGACATAAATAACCCTCCCCGGTATTTATTGTTTTAATTCTTTTATACGCTGTTTGTAATCGGGCAAAACCGATTCAATAACTTTATAAAACTCCTTACTGTGATTATGATGAATTATATGAGCGAGTTCGTGAACAACAACATAATCAATGCATCTTTCACTTTTTGTCATAAGATATAATGAAAAATTTATACTGTTTTTTGACGAACACGAGCCGTAACGTGTTTTTGCCGAGGTAATGTGAACGGCGGTCGGTTTAACGCCCATTAAAGCGGAATAATATTCAACTTTTAAAGGTAAAACTTCTTTTGCCGTTTTCTTTAATTCAAGTATTTTTTCTTCATCAAAAAATTCAAGATTCTGACGTGAACGTTGCTTTTCAACAGTTTTTAAAATCCAGTCATTGTGTTGAAGTAAAAATGCCGAAATTTTTCGTTCGCTTAAAAAGCGAGGCGAACGTACAACAACAGTTCCGTCACGTTTAACTTCAACCGCAAGTGTTTTTCTGTCGGAACGAATAACACTGTACTCAAAATCAAAATCCGTTTTTGTATTCATCGAGAGGTTTACCTCCGCGGCTCAGATAGTCATTATATAACTTTTCTTTAAACTCGGGCGTATATTCATAACTCCATAAATTATATACACCTTCAAAACTTTCAAAAGTTTCATCCGGATAGACTTTTATTGTTTCGGGGTTATAAGGAAGCGGAACTTCAACCGTGCCGTTTGAACTTATATAAAGTTTTTCGGCTAATTCAGCCATTACCCTTGTTGCTTCAACTTTAACAAATTCTTCATCGTATTTTATTTGCGTATTCGGAACAAGAGCAAGTTTTGCTTTTACCATTCTGTAAAATTCGGAACTTGTTCCGATATGACCGTGATGAGAACATTGAATAATATCCGATTCAAGAAAATGAGGATAACGCCTTTCAAGAATTTTACTCGATTCAATTGCCGCATCACCGGGAAACAGTATTGAAGTTCCGTCTGTTTCAAATTTAGTTACAACGGAAGAATCGTTATAATCAAGATTGCTTTCGGGGAAAATATCTTCATGCGAACAAAGAACGTTTATAAGATAGTTTTTAATATAAAACTTCATTCCCGTATGAAGTCTGTAAACCGGAATTTCGGGATGTTCTTTTATGAGTTTGTGAAAAGAAGTAACATACCCCCTGTTTGCAGGGCCCCAGTTATGAGAATCACGGTGGTCAACATCAACAAGATTATAATAAAGTCCGTCAATAACGGTATCATTCATACAAAACTTAAGATAATTCATAAACTGTGCAATATGGTCGTCATGCCCGTGCGTAAATAACCAACCGGCAATCCTTATTTTTTCGCCCTTGGGCGTTCTTTCACGCAAAAAATCGTGTATTCTGTCGCAGTCGTTAATTGAATAGGTATGTGCGCTGTCAATAAGAATAAACGAGCCGTCGTAACACCTCATTATGTAGCACATTCCGCAATCAATAAGTTTGTGGTCAACTTCAAACTGCCATAATTCTGACGTATATTCTTTCTTTATTTTTCCGTCAAATGAAAAATCGGGAAAATTATAACCTGTTTCACTTACAATGCGTATAGCGTTCTCTGACGGAAAATAACCGCAGGAAACATTCTCTCCGTTAAAAGACAGAAAACAAAAACTGTTTTCATCAATACGGTTTTCAAGTAAAATTTCGGCACCGTTTGATTTCAGTAAAGAGACTATGTTTTCGTAATCGGAAAAATTACGGTTTTCATATAAGCGAAGATAACTGTTTTCACCGGAAAAGTATTCGGTTGATGTTAAATTTAAATGTGAAATAATATCAAAAGTTTTCATTTTATGGTTGCTCCGTAAACGGAATATCTTCCGAGACATGTTCTATTGTTATAAAGTTGTTCTTTTCGGCATACGCCCATTTCATTCCGAAAACAGGTACAACCGCATCAACGGGGATGTACAACTGCCCTTTTTCGCCTCTGTAAACGGGTGCGGAAAGTTTAACTTCACCTTTGTCGGTCAATGCTATGTCGGAATTTTCAAAGAACGTTCCTCTTCTGCCGTAAATACCGAGTGTTATTTTGCCTTCTTCTTTAATACATTCAGCACCTGCCGAAGCAAACAAAATCCAAAGCGGTGCAAACCATTTTCCGTCTTTTAATTCGGGAGTCTGCTCACGCTGAGCAAGACCCATATCCATACCTTTAAAGAAAATCCTCGGTCTTCTGTAATAAGGTGCAAGTGCATAAGGAAGAATTACGTCATTCTTTTTATCAATAACACATTGGTCAACAATTCTTCCGTCGCTGAATCTTGTTGTAAAAATTGCTTTATCACTGAATACTTCAACAATGGCAAACGCCGCAGCATGTTCAGCCATAGGGTGATATGCGGCATGCCACACTTTTTTAACCGTCATTGTTCCGGGCGGGTTAAAATCGCTGTTGCCGAGTTCATAATGTATTGTTCCCTGTGACGGCTTGTCGAAAATTTCTTCATTTTTTATGGGGAAACTTCTCGAAAAGTTATGTTCGTGACCGGAAAACAAAACATCAAGCATTTCCATACCCTCACGCATCATCGGGTATGCATCATCATTTGCAAGGTTTGCGCCGGTGTAATAAACAGGAAAATGATAACTGCCGAATTTCCATGTTTTATCAGTTTTTTTCAAATCGTCAATCAGCCATTCATTTACTTCTTCGGGTGCATTTACTCCTAAAACATTAAAATGAACGTTAGCATAATCAAAAGCGTAGTTTTCGGTTTCCCATCCTTTCGGACCGTTGAAGGGATATGAACCTTTGAACTGTTTGCCGAAGAATTCGGCAGGTTCGGAATAATATCTTCCTATTCCGTTTTTGTAATCCTTAAAACCTCTGTTATCGTGGTTACCGAGCGTCATCATAAAAGGAATATGTTCAACAATACCTTTCAGACCTTCAAAAGCGGCGTTCCATTGAACTTCGTGCTGACCGCAATCGGTATTGTCGCCGCCAGTAAGTATAAATTTGATGTCGGGGTCAAGTTCAAGTTGCTCTTTAAGAAGTTCATTAAATTCCGAATAATCGGGAAGTTCAAACGGCTCTCCTCTCTGCTGATCGGAAACACATAAAAATTTAAAACTTTCAGCATTTTCGGGAGCGGTCTTAAAGTTATATTCTTCACTTCTGTATTCATCATTTCCGACAGTATATATGTATTCCGTATCGGGTTTTAAACCTGTCATATTAGCCCAGAACATATTACTTATGTCGATGTCACTTTCAAATACCTCGGTTGAAGCATCAAAGCGTAAAATATTATCCGAGCCTTTCTCGTGACAAAGAGCAAAACCTTCTGTAACGTCAACGGAAGTTCTCCACGTAACATTCATTGATGTTTTCGGATCACCGTTAAAACTTATAAAAATATGGTCCGGAGTGCTTTTTGAGCCTCTCGGCGGTTTTTTATCAAATTGCATATCATTCATTCTCCTGTATTACTGAAAAATTCAGTTATTTGTTTTGCTGTTGCAGATACTTTACCCTGTATCATACCGTCTCTGCCGCCGCCTCTGCCGCAAAGAACACCGTTCATTTTTTGTGAAAATTCTTTCATATCGACCGCACGGCTTAAAACTATATATGAATATCCGTTTTCATCATCACCCGAAAATGCGGCACTTATCAGAGCACCGCTTTCATAAGCGGAATTAACGTACTCCCTTAACATTTCATTGTCGTAACATGATGATATTTTAAGTGAAACACCGTTATTTATAACAAGTGATTTCAAATCATTTTTTACAACGTTATTTTTAAATTCAATAAAATCACAGTGAAGTTTTTCATTGTCATCACAGTATTTTTGTACGGCGGAAAAAGCATCTTCCTGTTTAGCCGAAAAAAGATTGGATATTTCACGCACATTTTCATACTTATTCTTATAATCGTAAAGTGCCCATTCGCCTGCTTTCATAGTTATGCGAACGCCGCCGCGGTGTCTTGAAAAATCAAGCAGTTTAATAATTCCTATTTCACCGCTTGTTGAAACGTGAGGTGCACAGCAGGCACACAAATCGACATCACCTATTTTTACAAGACGAACATTTTCTTTTAAATTAAGTTTACTTCTGTAATCAAGTGACGATAACTCATTTTCATCGGGAAACCAGCATTTAAACGGGATATTTTTATAAATAACTTTATTTGCCTGTAATTCTGTAAAATCAAGTTCTTCACGGGTAAGTTCACCGTCAAAGTCGATTGTAACGCTGTTTTCATCCATGTGAAAACCGACATTATTATACCCGAAAGAAGAATGAACAATGCCGGAAACAATGTGTTCACCCGAATGATTCTGCATTCTTTGAAAACGCAGTTCTTCATTTAATTTACATTTGCAAAATTCACCGTTTTTCAGTTCATTTTTGCAATAATGATAAACAGTCTCATTTTCAATTTGAACATCAAAAACACTTGAATTTCCTATATAACCGACATCGGCTTTTTGCCCGCCGCCTTCGGGGAAAAAGGCTGTCCTGTCAAGAACAACCTTGTAATAATTCTTTTCTTTTTCGCACGAAAGAACAGTAGCATCAAATTCAAAAAGATGACTGTCCGAATAATATAAAAGTTCAGTTTTCATTATATTATTCCACATAGAAGAAAATTGATAAAGCAATCAGGTATTGCGCTGTATAATACAATGCGTGATTAGTAACAATACCCGCTCTGCTTTTCCTTGTTTTTTCATCATTACCGAAATATATTCCCGCTAAAAGAGCATCGGATGCGATAAAGAATATCATTCCGATAAAGAAAATTATTGCATATATCAGTTGAGTTTCAAAAGCGTTATAACCCGAAAGCGCAAGCGTGCCGCCGAGAACACCCATATAAATTACTGTTATAAGTTTTGATTCACCGTATTTTACCTTTAAAATTTTTTCCGTTGTTGCCGTGAAAAGAGCAATAACAATAAAACCTGCAACGAATACCAAAACTGATGTTAAAGTTAAACGAATATTATTAAATAAAAATACAGAATAAAAAATATGTCCGATAAGGAAACTTAAAAAGCCGGCATTTAAAAAACGTTTTTCGCCCGGTTTATAAACATATTTTAAGTCAAGCCATATATCTCCGAGCATACCGAAACAAAGACCGATTATAATATAAACTAATGAAAAAAAGCGGGTATATGTATGATCTTCAATATAAAAAACGAGTAAATTCAAAATAAAAGCAAAAGCACCTGAAATAATGAATAAAACACTCGCAAGAGATTTTCTGAGAACAACATCAACCGTAACTTTTGCCTGCCTTTTTGTAAGAAATACAACGGTACTGATTATTCCGGCAGAAAAAACCATAAAAAACAGTATAAGCGGAAACAAACTGTAATTCCTTGTTGCACAAAATGAATCAGGTGAATTTATTCGTTCAAAATCAGAAATTACATATTTCAGATATTCCATAAAATCACGCTTTCGATAATTATTTTAATAATAGTATCATAATTTTAATTTAAAATCAACAAATCGCAAAAAAACACTTTTGCATAAAAAAACGAGGAAATTTTTGTAAATTTTTACGGCACTTTTATTCTTGATTTTCTTTACAAGGAATGATACTATATTTTCAAAGTTAATACGCCAATAACTTTACGCAAACATCGAAAGCCGTTCAGGAAACTGAATTGCTTTCGATGTTTTTTATGTAAAAATAAACAAAAAAAATGAAATTATTTTTATATAACAGATTAATGGAATTTGTTGATTTATAATTTCTTATGTTGTAAAATATCATTAATATGTAATAAAAGGATGTAATGTTATGTCACTTATAACATTATCGGAAATAATTTCCGTCGCAAAAGAAATGAACAAAGCCGTCGGTACGTTTTCTGTTGGTAATATTAGAAAAATCAAGGAGTGTTGATTTATGAAATACATAGAATTTGAAAAAAACAAAAAATACGACCTTATTCTTCTCGGCAGAGTTGCGGTTGATTTTAACCCGACTGACTACTACTGCCCTCTTTCACAAAGCACAACTTTTAAAAAATATCTCGGCGGCTCACCTGCTAACATTGCGGTAGGTCTTTCGAGACTCGGTAAAAAATGCGGATTTTTTGCAAAAGTTTCCGATGATGAATTAGGCACGTTCGTTGAAAACTTCTTTATAAACGAAGGAATTGACTGCTCTCACATAACAAGATGTAAAAACGGCGAAAAAATCGGTCTTACGTTTACGGAAATACTTTCGGAAACACAAAGTTCTATTTTAATGTACAGAAATGATGCCGCCGACCTTAAACTTGATGTTACGGATATTGATGAAGAATACATAAAACAAGGCGGAGCAATTCTTATAAGCGGTACGGCACTTTGCGAAAGTCCGTCAAGAGAAGCGGCTCTCAAAGCAACTCTTCTTGCAAAGAAAAACAACATTCCCGTTATTTTTGACATAGATTACCGTGCTTACAACTGGAAGAATGATGATGAAATAGCAATTTACTATTCAACCGTCGCCTCAAAAGCCGATATTATTTTAGGCTCCCGTGAAGAATTTGACCTTACCGAAAAACTTATAGGTCTTGACGGAACAGACAAAACAAGTGCCGCATACTGGCATTCAAAAGGCGCAAAAATAGTTATTATCAAACACGGTAAAGACGGCTCGACTGCTTACACAAATGACGGTCAGAGTTATAATATCAAACCTTTCCCCGTTAAACTTTTAAAATCATTCGGCGGCGGCGATGGGTACGCATCTGCATTCCTTTACGGATTATTTGAGGGATGGGATATCTGGGACGCTCTTGAATTCGGAAGCGCTTCGGCTGCAATGCTTGTTGCAAGTCACGCCTGTTCACAGGATATGCCCTCGGCTGATGCAGTCAAAGAATTTATAAAGAAAGAAAAAGAAGAATACGGCGAAATGGTCGCGAGAGGATAAAATGAAACAAAAGAATAAAAAACTGAAATTTAAATTTAAACTTTCGGGGACATTTAAGAAAATACTTTCTGTTTGTTTTACTTTTATTATTTTATGCGGTGCTGTATGGCTCGTATCAAACCTTATCGTTTACAACAATTCAAAAGATTATATAGTCAACATTGATGAACTTGACGGTGAATATGACTGCGTAATGGTTCTCGGTGCGGGAGTGTGGGGTGATTCCCCTTCACCGATGTTAGGTGAAAGACTTGACTTCGGTATTTCCGTATTTGAAACCGGCGTAACCGACAGAATACTTATGTCTGGAGATCACGGAAAAGAAACGTATGACGAAGTAAACGTTATGAAAAATTACGCAATCGAAGATGATATTCCGTCGGATTGTATTTTTATGGACCACGCCGGATTCTCAACTTATGAGTCGATGTACCGTGCAAGAGATGTTTTTAAAGTTAAAAAAATGATTATCGTAACGCAGGAATATCATTTATACCGTGCAATATACGATGCAAGAAAACTCGGTATTGAAGCATACGGCGTTAAAGCGGATAAACTTATTTACTCTAAAGATGTTGAAGCGTTTAACAACTGCCGTGAATCCCTTGCAAGAACAAAAGATTTTATCTGGTGCATATTTAAACCTTTACCGACATATCTCGGTGAAGAAATTCCGATAACTGCAAGCGGCTCGCTTACAGATGACAAAGTAAAAACATAAAAAGGACTGAGAACAATGTTTGAAAGACCGCAATTCAATGAAAAAAATGAAAAACTCATTTGCGAAATCGGGGAAAAGCACCCCGAAATGATGATGACGATAAAAGTCAAAAAATTTTCCGCAAATGAGAATTATTCCGTTTATGACGAATCGTGCGAAACAGCATTTTTAATTTTAAAAGGCAATGTCAAGATAAAATGGAACGGCGAAAATGAGATTATGAAACGGAAAAATCCGTTTGAAAAAACGCCGTATTGCCTGCACGTTCCGAAATGTACAGAAGTAGAGATTACCGCAAATGAAGAATCCGAAATTCTCATTCAGCAAACCGAAAACGATATTATATTCACACCTGTTTTTTACACACCCGAAACGGTTCTTTATGAAGAATTCGGTAAAGGTCAATGGGGCGGCGCAGGTCACAGAATCTGTTCAACGGTTTTTGACTATGACAATGCGCCTTATTCAAATATGGTACTCGGTGAAGTTTTCAATCAACCCGGCAAATGGTCGAGTTATCCGCCTCACCATCATCCGCAACCCGAAGTTTATTACTATCAGTTTGATAAACCGCAAGGTTTCGGCGCATGTTTTGTAGGCGATAACGTATATAAAAGCACCGAAGGCTCTGCCGCTTATATAACAGACGGTAACGATCATCAGCAGGTTGTCGCTGCCGGATATGAAATGTGTTATGTATGGATGGTACGTCACCTTGACGGCGACCCCTGGTACAAAACTTCACGTTTTTATGCCGATGAACATGAATGGTTGACACACGAAAAATAAATTCTCTTTTAAGGAGTGATATTTATGCCTAAAATGACAATGGGTCAGGCTCTTGTTAAGTTTCTTGATAACCAATACGTCAGTTTTGACAAAAAAGAAACAAAATTCGTTGACGGAATTTTTACGGTATTCGGTCACGGAATTGTTTGCGGACTCGGTCAGGCTCTTGATGAAAACAGAGGTTCTCTTAAAGTATATCAGGGCAAAAACGAACAGGGAATGGCTCACGCTGCAACCTCTTTCGCAAAACAAAACAACAGAAGAAAAATCATTGCCTGCTCTTCCTCAATAGGTCCGGGGGCTGCAAATATGGTTACTGCCGCCGCTACGGCAACGGTAAACAATATTCCGCTTCTCCTTTTCCCTGCCGACACGTTTTCAACACGTCAGCCCGACCCGGTTTTACAGCAGTTTGAACAGCCTTATTCACTTTCGGTTACAACAAACGATGCATATAAACCCGTATGCCGCTACTGGGACAGAATAACAAGACCCGAACAGTTGATGTCCGCTATGACAAACGCTATGCGTGTTCTTACAGATACCGCAAATACGGGTGCTGTTTGTATTGCAATTTCACAGGATGTTGAAGGCGAAAGTTATGATTACCCCGATTACTTCTTTGAAAAGAAAGTACATAAAATCGTAAGAATAGTACCCTCGCCCGAAGAACTTGAAGATGTTGCGGAAATTATTAAAAATTCCAAGAAACCTCTTGTTATTGCGGGCGGCGGCGTAAGATATTCAGAAGCGGGAAACGCTGTACAGTCTTTCTGCGAAAATCACAACATTCCGTTTTCGGAAACACAAAGCGGTAAATCCGCCGTTCTTTCATCGCACGAACTTAACGTAGGCGGCGTTGGCGTTACCGGCAACCTTTCCGCAAACGTTATTGCAAAAGAAGCAGACGTTGTAATCGGAATAGGTACACGTTTTTCGGATTTTACTACGGCTTCAAAATCGCTTTTTAAGCCGGATGTTAAATTTATTGCAATAAACACAGACAGGTTTGACGCTTATAAAATGGGCGCAACAAAAATTGTTGCCGACGCAAAACTTGCCGTAAACGAACTTGATAAACTTCTTGACGGATATAAAACCGAATACACAACAGAAATTAAATCAGCCAAAAAAGCATGGTCTGATGAAATGAAAAAATTATCCGAATACCTTTATGACGATAACTTTGAACCGCTTATAAAAGCAAGAGATGAAAAAACAATACCCGAATTTATAAAAAATATAGGCGGCGTTGTTACACAGACATCCGCTCTTGCGCTTATAAGAAAAACAATAGACGATGATGCCATTGCGGTTGCTGCGGCAGGTTCACTCCCCGGCTGTATGCAGAGAATGTGGACTACCGACAGTCTTTATTCTTATAATATGGAATACGGTTATTCCTGCATGGGTTATGAAATAGCAGGTGCGCTCGGCTCTAAACTCGCCTGCCCCGACAAAGAAGTTTACGCTTTCTGCGGTGACGGAAGTTACCTTATGCTTCACAGTGAACTTGTAACATCCGTTCAGGAAGGTAAAAAAATAAACGTTCTTATATTTGATAATTCCGGATTCGGCTGTATTAACAATTTACAGATGTCAAACGGCATAGGAAACCTTGCCACCGAATTCAGAAAAAGAGATGAAAACGGTGAACTTCTCGGTGAGTTGTTACAGATAGATTACGCAAAATGTGCTTCCGGTTACGGTGTTAAGACATACACTGTAAAAAATCTTGATGAACTGAAAGCGGCTCTTGAAGACAGTAAAAAACAAACCGTTTCAACACTTATTGACATAAAAGTTCTTCCGAAAACCATGACTGACGGCTACGGCGCATGGTGGCACGTAGGAATTGCTTCTACATCATCAAATAAAGCGGTAAACACCGCTTATGAAAATAAAGAAGAAAATCTTAAAAAAGCGAGGAAATTCTGATGCTTGACAAAAACAAAGTAAAACTCGGCATTGCTCCTATCGCCTGGACTAATGACGATATGCCCGATCTCGGAGCAGAAAACACATTTGAACAGTGCATTTCCGAAATGGCACTCGCAGGCTTCACAGGTTGTGAAATCGGCAATAAATACCCCAAAGACCCGAAAGTACTCAAAAAAGCTCTTGATCTTCGCGGTATGCAGATTTGTAACGCTTGGTTTTCAACCTTCCTTACAACAAAACCTTACGAAGAAACCGAAAAAGAGTTTATTAAACATATTACTTTCCTTAAAGAAATGGGTGCAAAAGTTGTCGGTGTTTCCGAACAGGGACACTCCATTCAGGGTACAGACCTTTCAATATTCAACGACAAATACGTTATGAACGATGAAGAATGGGAAAAACTCTGCACGGGTCTCAACAAACTCGGCAAAGTTGCAAAAGATATGGGAATTACTCTTACTTTTCATCATCACATGGGCACGGTTGTTCAGACTGCCGCCGAAATTGACAGACTTATGGAAAATACAGATCCCGAATACTTTAACCTTCTTTTCGATTCAGGTCATCTTGCTTACTGCGGCGAAGATTATATGTATATTCTCAAAAAATATATCAACCGCATTAAACACGTTCACCTTAAAGATATACGCCCCGACGTTATTAAAGAAGTTAAAGAAAACGGTTTGAGTTTTCTTCAGGGTGTAAGAAAAGGTACGTTTACTGTTCCCGGTGACGGAGTTATTGATTTTGCACCGATTTTTGACGTACTTTCCGAAAATAATTATGAAGGATACGTTCTTGTTGAAGCGGAACAGGATCCCGCAATAGCAAATCCGTTTGAATATGCTGTAAAAGCAAGAAAATATATTGCCGAAAAGGCAGGATTATAATACGAGAGGCGAAAAAATTATGGCTGTTGAAAAATTAAAATATTTCTGTAACGGTCAGTTTGTTGAATCTAAAACTGATAAATGGTATGATCTTCATAATCCGAGCACCGGTGAAATTACCGGATATGCCCCCTGCTGCACTAACGAAGAAGTTCTTGAAGCAGTTGAAGCCGCTAAAGCGGCATTTCCGGGCTGGAGTTCCACACCTGCAATAAAACGTTCGCAGATTTTATATAAAGTCCGCCAACTTCTTATTGACCACATGGATGAACTCACAATGCTTGTTGCCGAAGAAAACGGAAAAGTATGGTCGGAAGCCGAAGGCGACGTTCTTAAAGCAAAAGAAGGTACGGAACTTGCAACTCAGGTCCCCTCACTTATGATGGGTGAAAGCATAATGGATGCTTCAACAGGTTACGACACGGTAAAATACCGTGAACCTCTCGGAGTTTTCGCAGGAATAGTTCCCGTAAACTTCCCTGCAATGATTCCTTTCGGTTGGATGACACCGACTTGCGTTGCATGCGGAAATACGATTGTTCTTAAAGCGGCATCACTCACCCCGAGAACAGCGTTAAGAATTGCGGAACTTTACAAAGAAGCAGGTATGCCCGACGGTGTTGTAAACGTAATAACCTGCTCAAGAAATGAAATTAACACACTTCTTGATCATCCCGACATCAAAGGTATTACATTTGTCGGTTCTACGCCTGTCGGAAAACTCATATATGAAAGAGCCGCAAAAGCAGGAAAACGTGTTCAGGCACTTTGTCAGGCAAAAAACCATGCGCTCGTTCTTGCCGACACACCCATTGAACGCACGGTTGCAGGTGTAATAAACTCCGCATTCGGTTGTGCAGGTCAACGTTGTATGGCGCTTTCGGTTTGTGTTGTTGAAGAATCAATAGCAGACAAATTCGTTGCCGAACTCGTAAAACAGGCAAAAAACATTAAAGTCGGCTGCGCTTATGACAAATCTTCAAAACTCGGACCGATTACATATAAAAAACATTACGATGAAGTTATGGCTGACATCGAAAAAGGTATTAACGAAGGTGCCGAACTTGTTCTTGACGGAAGAAATCCGAAAGTTGATGCAGGATTTGAAAACGGTTATTTTGTAGGACCTACCGTATTTGATAAAGTTACTCCCGAAATGACAATCGGCAGAGATGAAATTTTCGCTCCCGTTCTTTGCATAAAGAGAGTTAAAGACTTTAAAGAAGGTCTTGAAGTTATGAACGCTAATCCTTACGCAAACGGTTCGGTTATTTTTACACAGAACGGATATTATGCACGTGAATTCGTTCGTCACACAGACGGCGGTATGGTTGGTGTAAACGTAGGTATTCCCGTTCCGATAGGCTTCTTCCCCTTTGCAGGACATAAAAATTCATTCTTCGGTGATCTCCATTGTCTCGGTAAAGACGCTTACAGATTCTATACCGAAAGCAAATGCGTAACAACACGCTGGTTTGATGAAGAAGAAATGAAGAAAACAGAAGTTACCACATGGGACGGAACTATATAATTTTATATTAAAGAATAAATCAATTACGAAGGTGAAAAATATGCTTAAAGTTGGTATTGTCGGTTGCGGTGCAATAGGAAAAGACCATTGCCGCAGACTTATGGATAATATTCCCGGTGTTACGGTTGTTGCGGTTTCCGATTACGTTGCCGCTTCCGCTGATGAAACAGCCGCAAAATACGGAATTAAATCATTCGGTAATAACTGCAACGGAATGATTGCAGACCCCGAAGTAGAGGCAGTAGTTATTACTTCTATTGACCCTACTCATCACGATTATGTTATGGAAACATTAAAATATGAAAAATGGTGTTTCTGTGAAAAACCACTTTCGCTTTCCGCACCGGAATGCGAAGAAATAATCGCCCGTGAACAGGAAATAGGAAGAAGACTTGTTCAGGTCGGCTTTATGCGTCACTATGACCGTGGATATGCCGAAATGAAAAGAATTATTTCTTCCGGCGAACTCGGTGCTCCGCTTATTATTAAAGCGTGTCACAGAAACGTAAGTCAGGGTCCCGGTTTTAAAACGGAAAACGGTATAACAAACGTTGCAATTCACGAACTTGACATTTGCCGCTGGCTTCTTGATGATGAATATGAAGACGGTCAGGTTGTTAAAGTTCGTCAGTCCGCAAATTCAACAAAAGGTTATGACAACCCGCAGGTTGTTCTTCTCAGAACAAAAAAAGGCTGTTTTATAGATGTTGAAGTTCAGGTTGCAGACGGTTACGGCTATGACATTCAATGTGAAGTTGTATGTGAAAAAGGTACTGTTAAACTCCCCGACCCCTATGCCGTTGTACGCCGTTCACGTCCCGGCAGTTGGGATGCTGTAAGTCCCGCAGAATCAATGCCGATTATGACAGACTGGAAAGAAAGATTTATTGAAGCATACGATATTGAATTCTGTGAGTGGATTAAAGCGATTGAAAACGGAAAACTCACCGGTCCTTCATCATGGGACGGCTATGTTGCCTGCCTTGCCGGTGATGCTTTAAACGCTTCCAGAGGTACAAGCGAATTCAAAAAAATAATTACAATCGACAAACCCGAAATGTATTGCTGATTCTGTTATAAAGGTCTTTATATGAGTAACTATGATATAATAGTAATAGGTGCAGGCTGCGGCGGACTTACCGCCGCAGCGTGCGCCGCAAAAGAAGGAAAAAAAGTATTACTTCTTGAAAGGCACAATTCACCCGGTGGATTTGCCACAAGTTTTGTAAGGGGACGCTTCGAATTTGAAGTATCCCTTCATCAATTATGTTCATTCGGTAAAAACAGCGGAGATGTCCGTGTTATTTTTGATGACTTGAACATAAGCGATAAAATTCAATGGGTAAATATTCCGAACGCATATAGACTTATTTCAACGGGAAGCGACGGAAAACCGCTTGACGTTGTTATGCCGTTCGGCGTTGATGAGTATATTAACGCTTTAAATAAATATGTTCCCGGATGCAAAGGCTCTGTCGAGAAACTTATGAATCTTGCAAAAAACATTTGTGAGGCAAGCGGATACATTGCATCACTCGACGGAAATATTTCAAGAAAAGAAAAAAAGAATATTATTAAGAAATACGGAAACTTTATTAGAACTGCACCGTATTCCGTTGACGAAGTATTAAAAAAACTTGATATACCTCAAAAAGCAAAAGATATAATAAACGCTTACTGGGTATATTTAGGTGTTGATACCGAGCGTCTTAATTTTATTCATTATATATCAATGGTATATTCTTATTTAACATCAGGCGCTGTAATTCCGAAAAACAGAAGTCACGAAATAAGTATGGCACTTGCCGGCTGTGTTGAAGATAACGGCGGTGAAATACGGTATAACAGTCACGTTTCAAGAATACTGTTTAAGGATTCGCACGCTTGTGCCGTTATTCTTAAAAGCGGCGAAATAATAGAATGCGACCATATTATCTGCAACTGTTCCCCTACTACCGCATATACAAAAATGATAAAATCGAAAGATGTACCCGTAAGTGCGGTAAAAAGAACAAACGCAAGAACTTTCGGTGCAAGAAGTGTCTGCGTATATCTCGGGTTAAACCGTTCGCCCGAAGAACTCGGAATAAGAGATTACAATACATTTATTTCCGATACCGCAAATTCAGCCGAACAGTTCAAAAAAATGAAATCTATTGACAAGAATAATATGCTTGCAGTCACCTGTCCGAACATTGCCGACCCGCAATCTTCACCGCAGGGAACTACAATTCTTAATATTACCGCTTTATATACGGATAACTGCTGGGCAAACGTTGAGCCGGAAGATTATTTTGATGAAAAAGATTATATTGCCGCAAAATTCATTTCGATTTTTGAAAAGAATACAGGAATAATCATCCACAATAATATTGAAGAACTCGAAGTCGCCACGCCGGTAACTTTCGCAAGATATACAAACACACCGCAAGGTGTTGTTTACGGATACCTCGGGGAAGAATGGGACAGTATAATTGCCCGTATAATGACAGAAGAAACCGACAATGATACAAAAGGCTTACGTTTTTGCGGCGGTTGGGGTACTCAGTTGTCAGGTTTCAGTTCCTCTATTGCATCCGGCAGAAATACCGCATATGCTACAATAGATGATATTGAAAGTCAAAGGAGTGTGAATAAATGAAAGATAAAATAATCATTCGTTCACGCTTTAAAGATTTGCGGAATTTTGCATCAATTCCCGTAAACAGAAAAAGCGTTATAGCCGAATCACCCGATTCGTTTGAAGGCAGAAACTATGCCGTAAACTCCAATGCCGCTTTTTTACATCCGTCTGTGCAATATCTACGCATAAAAGAAGTTATTCAGATTGAAAAAGATGTCAGAACATATATTCTCGGACCTGACGTATCAAAAGGAACGGCAAAACTCGCATATTTTCGCCCCGGACAATTTATAAGCATAACTTTAAACGTCGGACAGGCTGTTGTTACAAGACCTTTTACAATATGCTCATCCCCCGTTCGGTCAACCGATGACGAATATGTAATAACGGTAAAAAAAGTTCCGGAGCCGTTCGGTTTTGCCTCTGCTTACATTTTTGAAAACTGGGTTAAAGGAACACAAATCACCGCTTCTGCACCTACGGGAACGTTTTATTATCAACCGATACGTGACCAGCGCAATATTGTTGCAATAGCGGATGAACGCGGTTCGGGTGCATTCCTTTCAATGGCAAAATCAATAGCAGACGGAATTCTCGATGTAAATATGACGCTGATTTACGGATGTCGTAAAAAAAGTGATGCAATTTTCATGGACGATTTCATTGAAATTTCAAAAGAATGCGAAAACTTCAATGCTGTATTTGTTTTCAGTGATGAAAGAATTGACAAATGCGAACGCGGTTTTATTACAAAATCAATTATTGAAAAATACGCACCGAATCATAAATACAGCGTTTTTGTAAACGGCTCTCCTGCCCTTTTTAACCAAGTAAGTCCGCATCTTTCCTTAATGAAGTTTGAAAGAAAATATCTTCGTTTCGGTTTAAACGGACAAATTAACAATCCGTCAAGCCTTGAAGATTTCCCCGCTGAAGCAAAAGGTAAAACCTTCTTATGTAAAGTAATAAAATCCGGACAAACACTCGGAACAATTCCCTGTATTTCGGAAGAAACATTACTTGTAGCGTTGGAAAGAGCCGGAATTGAAGCGCCTTCCCTTTGCCGCTCGGGTGAATGCGGTTTTTGCAGAGCAAAACTTATTAAAGGCAATGTGTTTATACCTAACGGAACAGATTACAGACGGGCAGTTGATACAAAATACGGAATAATACATCCGTGTATGTCTTACCCTATGAGCAATTTAACAATTATTATAAACTGAGTAAGTTAAAGATTAAAAAACGCCGTGCATCTTTTAAGATACACGGTGTTTTAAATAGTAGTTTAAAAATTTAATTTTCAGATGTAAGTATATCGATAACAGAAGTATAAAGTTTTGCAGGATCACTTAAAAACGCTTCTTTTAACTGTTCTGCCTGAAGAATATCTGCGGCATATAAGGTGAGTTTCATTAAATTTTCACCTAAACACTCTATTGAAAACGTTACGTTAAAACCTGTTTGACTTTTTTCAATATCAACTTTGGTTTCACGCTCCGCTCTCGCTCTTGAAAGTAATTTCAAGGCAGATTTTACCGAACGTTCACGAGCGGTGTTTGTAAGATTTGTTTCGAGTATTTCAGCATTTTTTCTGCCCGAATCAGAAACACAAAGACATTTTTCATTGAGATATTCGGTTTCATATATAAGTGAACTTTCAAGAAGTTCATCTATTGCGGTTGATAAATCAAAATAATTTACAAGACCGGTACTTTGAAGACATTCGGACATCTGCTCTCTTGACATAGGCTCTTTTACCTTATCAAGCAAATAGCAAACAAGAATCTTTATTTCAAGCATATTACGAAGACCGCCGTATGCTATACCGCTTGCAAAAGCATCAAATTCAGCCATAAAAACCTACCTTTTATTCTTTATTTTTAAACAGTTCAAAAAGTGTTTGACGTGCTTCACCTGCAAGGTAAAGTGAACCTACAACACATAAAACATCATTATTGCCTATTTCATTTTTTATATACCGTATTGCATCGCAAACATCGGGAATATTTTTTACATCTTCACAGTATTTGCGGGCAATCGAGCAAAGTTCTTCACTTTCCATCGCTCGGGGATTTTTCGGCGTTACCGCTATGAAGCGTTTACACAGTTTAATAAGCGGTTTTAAGGAATTTTCAACATCTTTATCCGCAAGCATACCGGCAATAACAAATAATCTTTTATTACCCGTTATTTCACCGGAAATCATATTGTAGAACGCTTTTGCGCCGTCTTCGTTATGCCCTCCGTCAAGAATGACAAGCGGTTCTTTTGAAATTACTTCACACCTTGCGGGAAGCACCGTTTTCTTTATTCCCGATTTTATATTATCTATACTTATATTATACCCTTTTTCGGTAAGTATTCGTGATGCTTCTATAACGGATATCATATTAATAATCTGATGTTTTCCCGGCATTGAAACGAAAAATTCTTGATTTTTATATGAAAAATTCGTACCGAAAACAGAATCTTTTATTACTTTAGCATCCGAAATATCGGGAACAATAAGAGTATTTTTTCTTTCGAGTGCTATTTGTTTAACGGTTTTATACGCTTCATCATACTGATTGGCGGAAAGAACAACCGTACCGTTTTCTTTTATTGTTCCGCATTTTTCAAAAGCGATTTTTTCTAGTGTATCACCGAGAATGGCAGTATGGTCAAGCGAAAGTGAAGTAATAACATTTACGACAGGCGTATCAATTACATTTGTTGCATCAAGCCTTCCGCCTAAACCGACTTCAAGAACAACAATATCACATTCAAGTTCTTTAAAACATAAAAATGCGGATGCCGTAAGTGCTTCAAATTCGGTAATTACAATTCCGTTTTCATTAAGTTTGTCAACCGCGGATTTAACCTTTTGAACGGCATGTACAAATATATTTTTTTCAACCGGTTTACCGTTATACTGTATTCTTTCAAGAAAATCGGAAACATAAGGCGATGTGTACAACCCCGTTTTATAACCTGCTTCTGTCAATATGTTTGAAATTGCAGTAGAAACAGAACCTTTTCCGTTTGTTCCCGCAACGTGAACATATTTGAGTTCATTGTGCGGTTCACCGAGTTCTTTTAACAGGGTATCCATCCGTTCAAGTCCCGGATGGATACCGAATTTTAAAAGTGAATGGATATAAGAAAGTGCTTCTTCGTATATCATTTTAATTTTTCAAGACTCTCTTCTATCATTTTGATTTTTGCAGTATATTTTGCCTGTGCTTCACGTTGTGCTTCAACAACCTTTTCGGGTGCCTTAGCCATAAATCCTGCATTGTTGAGTTTATTCTCAACAAATTCAAGGTCTTTCTTAACTGCGGCAAGTTCTTTGTTAAGACGTGCTTTTTCAGCCTCAAAATCAACAAGTTCATTCATGGGAATGAAAATTTTGGCGTATTCTGTTACAACGCTTACAGTTCCGTCAAGGTTAAATGAAGAATCATCGCAAGCAACATCGGTTTCGGAAGAATATGCAAGACGTGCAAAGAAATTCGTTCCCGTTTTGAAAAGGTCAACATCTTTTGTAACAATGAAAAGTTTCGCTTTTTTTGACGGCGGAACGTTCATTTCGGCACGACGGTTTCTTACCGCTCTGACAGCAGACATTATTTTTTCCATTCCGTTTTCTTCAACCGGGAAATTAAGTTCTTCTGTGTACTTCGGCCATTCGGAAATCATTATGGACTCACCTTCGTGAGGAAGTGTAAGCCATATTTCCTCTGTAATGAACGGCATAAACGGATGAAGAAGTTTTAATGTATTTGAAAGAACGAAAACAAGTACCGCTCTTGCATTCTTTTTAAGTTCTTCATTATCGGAAGAAAGACGAATTTTACAAAGTTCAATAAACCAGTCGCAGAGAATATCCCAGATAAAATCGTAAAGTTTCTGAACTGCAATACCGAGTTCGAATTTTTCAAGGTTATCGGTTACTTCTTTAACAAGAGTATTGAAACGGCTGAGTACCCACTTATCTTCGAGTGCAAGTGTTTCGGGAATGTAAGGTGCGGGTTCATCTTCACCGAGATTCATAAGAACAAATCTTGCCGCATTCCAGAGTTTATTTGCAAAGTTTCTTGATGCTTCAACCTTTTCATCAGAGAAACGCATATCGTTTCCGGGGCTGTTACCTGTTGCAAGAGTAAATCTTAAAGCATCTGCACCGTATCTGTCGATAATATCAAGCGGGTCAATTCCGTTACCGAGAGATTTTGACATTTTTCTGCCCTGAGCATCTCTGACAAGACCGTGAATAAGAACGGTATCAAAAGGTGCTTTGTCTGTATATTCGAGTGCAGAGAATATCATTCTCGAAACCCAAAAACCAATTATATCATAACCTGTAACAAGCGTATTTGTGGGATAATAATGTTTGAGGTCTTCTGTTTCATCAGGCCAGCCGAGAGTTGAGAACGGCCACAAAGCAGATGAGAACCATGTGTCAAGCGTATCGGAATCCTGCGTGATATTTTTGCTGCCGCAATGCGGACAAACGTTAATATCTTCTTTTGAAACAATAGTTTCACCGCAGTCATCACAATACCATGCGGGAATTCTGTGTCCCCACCAGAGTTGACGGGAAATACACCAGTCACGGGTACCTTTCATCCAGTTCATATATGTTTTTGTATATCTGTCCGGAACAAAAGTTACTTCGCCTTTTTCAACCGATTCGATAGCAGGTTCTGCAAGAGGTTTCATTTTAACAAACCACTGTTTTGAAACCATCGGCTCAATGCTTGTGTGACAGCGGTAGCAAGTACCGACATCATGTTTAAGAGGCTCTATTTCTTTAATATATCCGCCTGCTTCAAGGTCTGCAAGAATTGCTTTTCTCGCTTCAAGCGTTGTCATGCCTGCGTATTTGCCGCAATCAAGAACTTCAGGTTCATCTTTTGTTGCTTTACCCGAATCACGTAATTCATCGGCTTCCGCTTTATCGGCGGCACCGGTAAGATGACCGTCATAAGTGAAAGTACGAACAATAGGAAGATTATGACGCTGACCGACTTCAAAGTCGTTAGGATCGTGTGCGGGAGTAATTTTAACAACGCCCGTACCTTTAGTCATATCGGCATGCTCGTCACAAACAATCGGAATTTCTTTATTAAGAAGCGGTAAAATAACATGACAACCGTGAAGATGTTTATAACGGGGGTCTTCACCGTTTATTGCAACGGCGGTATCACCAAGCATTGTTTCGGGACGTGTTGTTGCAAGTTCAAGTTTTTCGCCTGTTTCTTTAACCGTATAAAGAAGATGCCAGAAATTTGATTCTTTTTCTTCATATTCAACTTCGGCATCTGAAATTGAAGTATTACAATGCGGACACCAGTTTACCATACGGTTACCGCGGTAAATAAGTTCTTTTTCATAAAGTCTTACGAAAACTTCACGAACAGCCTTACTGCAACCCTCATCAAGTGTAAAACGTTCTCTTTCCCAGTCGCAGGAAGAGCCCATTTTTTTTAGTTGTTCGATAATTCTTCCGCCATACTGTTTTTTCCAGTCCCATGCACGGACAAGAAAAGCATCTCTGCCGATATCCTCTTTGGATATTCCCTCTTTACGCATGGCTTCAACAATTTTAGCTTCTGTTGCGATAGATGCATGATCCGTTCCCGGAAGCCAAAGCGTGTCAAAGCCGGACATTCTTTTCCAGCGAATGAGAATATCCTGCAAAGTGTTGTCAAGTGCATGACCCATGTGAAGTTGACCGGTAATGTTCGGTGGCGGAATAACTATTGTATAAGTTTGTTTTCCCTCTTCACGTTTAGCGTGAAAATAATTACCGTCAAGCCATGTTTTGTAAATACGGTCTTCAACGTTTTTCGGATCGTATTGCTTAGCAAGTTCTTTTTTCATATTTTTCACTATCCTTTTTTCGGGACAAAAAAACGCCCCAAAGTTCATACTTTGAGACGAGTAAATAAACCCGCGGTACCACTCAAATTGCGCTTTGCGCCACTCAGGTTAAAAACCTTGCACCTTTACGCGGTGATTACGGGAAAGTTCTACTAACCTTTCGGCTTTCTTCTTTCCGGCTCGGAAGCGACATCATAAACTTAAAACAGACAACTCACACCTACCGTTGCCTCTCTGTGTGTTCAAAAGTAAACGAACTCTTCGTCAACGCTTTTATATTTAACGATGTTATTATATATCAATAAATATATTTTGTCAATGTTTTCATAGTATAACTGTCTAAATTATTTGATGAAAATATGTATAATATTACAATATATTTTGAATTGTAAATAAAAAGAAGATAATATATAATTAACATATCAAAACACGGAGGTTTTAGATATGAAAAATCCGTTGTCCTTTCTTTTTTCAAATGAAGTGAAAAGCGAAGAAGACGTTGCTAACAGAAAAATACTGAGTTATGCAACCGGTCTTGCAGGTCAGAATATTCATTACAATTACATCAGTAACTGGCTCAGATATTTTTGCATCAACATTCTTCACATTGATGAAAAACGTGTAGGCAACATTTTTACGCTGAGTTATTTCTGGGATGCAATCAATGACCCGCTTGTAGGCGCATACATAGACAGAAGAAAACATAAACCGTACAGAAAATTAAAACCTTTTCTTCTGTATTTTCCGCCGATTATAGGGGCGCTCGGTGCTTTAATGTTTTTAGATGTTCCTTTTGAAGAAAGCGGAAAAATAATATACATACTTATTCTTTACTTTATCTGGGACTTTTTTTATTCTTTCCAGGACGTCGGACTTTGGGGTATGATTGCCTTATCCTCCCCTAATTCAAACGAAAGAGCAAGAGTTGCACAGTGGGTTTCAATCGGTGCGGGCGCAGGCTCAACATTTGCAGGTGCATACCAGTTTTTAAGAGGTATTTTGCCGTTTGACGACAAAATTATATTCATGGCATTCGGTTTATTCTTCGGTCTCGGCGGACAGCTTCTTTCAATGACGGCTTACAAAATTGATGAAAAAGTCGAGGCGGGTAAACCCGACGAAGGTAATATTCTGAAATCAATTACAATTCTCAGACACAACCCGACACTTCTTTTAATTTCACTTGCAAGATTTTCTCAGGGTTTAAGCCCTAAAATACAGAACGCATATTTCTTTGAAAATGCACTTTCTTTTGTTAGCAGAGATACGGGAAAAGTCCTTGAAACCGTATACGGCATACTTGCCGGTATTCCCGGTGCAGCCGCAACATTTTTTGCAAACAAAATTGCAATAAAGGTCGGCGGAATGAAAAAACTTTTGATAATTTCGCAGTTAATGGCAATAGGTTTAAGAATAATCGTATACTTTGTCGGATATGATTCATGGCCGCAGTTTATTATTATGAGTTTACTTATTTCACTTGTAAACCTGCCCGGTTCACTTATGGATATTGCTCACAGAACACTTACAAGCGACTCCATTGACGAAGTTGAACTTAAAACCGGCATAAGAACCGAAGGCGTTTCATTTTCAATGCAGAACTTCACTTCAAAAATGACATCGGCGGCAACAACGTTTGTAGAAAGCAGACTTCTCAGCCTTTTGAATTATGACAGTTACGCTCCCGAAAAAGGCATAAAACAAAACGCACGTTTTATTAAATGGCAATGGCCTATGTTTATGCTCGGACCGGTTGTAGGCTCAGTTCTTTACCTCATAATTATCTCTTTTGTAAAAGATGATAAAGAACACCGCGCCGAAGTAGAAAGACAACTTAAAGAAAGAAAAGCATCAATTAATTCAAAAAATGAAATTGAATCGCCAATAAATCCGTAATTCACTTGATTTTTTCGAAAAGATAGTTTATAATATAAAAAACTTAAATTTAAAGGAGTTTTACTTATGAAATCAAAAATTCCTGAGAGAAGTATATTCGCTTATATTGTTTTCTCAATACTTACACTCGGCATTTATTCACTTGTTTTCTGGACAAAAGTTTCCAAAGAAGTAAATGTTCTTTGTGATGGCGACGGCAAAAAAACAAAAAAATATTTCCCTGCATGGCTTCTTAACTTTGTAACACTCGGCATTTACGGTCTTGTATGGAAATGCAAACTCGCTGACAGACTTAAAGATAATGCAGAACGCTATGACCTCGACTTCAGCGAAGGCGGCGGACTTGTTCTTGCTTATTCTACAATCGGTTTTGTTATGCTTCTTATGGGTCCCGTTATTGCTAAATGCGTTATTATCAAAAACTTCAATCAGATAGTTAAAGCATATAACGATTACAACGGTCTTGTAGACCCTGACGAAGACAAAAAAATATATATCTTCTCTGACGAAGAAATTGAACTTTAATAAGTATTTTAATTTATTAAAAAACGCCTTGCATCATTTCGGTGCAAGGCATTTTTAATAATATTTTATTTTGCAAGGTCGGAGAAAAGTTTAACATTATCAAAAGTGTATGTATATTTTCCGTCTTCAATACCGTGAATAATTTCACATACTCTGTCATTATACGGTGTTTTAACGCCGTATTTTTTACCGTAAGCACATACAACGCCGTTAATAGCATCAATTTCACATTTTCTGCCTTTTTCAAGGTCCTGAAGCATACTCGCTTTGAGAAGTCTGTGTTTTTTTATGCAAATCGGAATAAGGAAGAATGAAATTTTCTTTTTAAGACCGTTACCATTATAATCAAGAAGTTTTACAATATCTTTGCCCTGAACTGGTTCGATTTTTATTCCGGATGCTTTTGCAACGTCAATACATTCTTTTATTATATTCTGACAGCAAACTCTTGATGTTTTATTTTCTGCGGCATCACCGAACGTACCGCCTATAACCGCTGACATTCCGCTGAAAGCAGAGTTTATAAGAAGTTTTGACCAGCGCACGCCCATAAAATTGTCTTCAACATCAACGGGGCACATCTTTTCAAGAATTGCTTTGACTTCCATAAGTTTTTCGTCTTTTTTACCGTTCATTCTGCCGAGTCCGAAAGTCATGCTGTCGGGTTCACTTGTAAGTTCGGAAACACCGTGACCGTGAAGTGTTGCGCCCCACGCAACTGAACAACCCATTGTTCTGTCCTCGCCTACTACTTCGGAAACTGAGAGTTCGGGAAGGCCGTTCTGCATTGTGCAAACAATGCAATCATCTGTCATATTCTTTGTAAGACCTTTAAGAACATTTACGTTATCAAGTTGTTTTGTCATAAGAATAATTAAATCGTATTTTTCGGTCATCTGATCCGGTGTAAGAGCGTGAACCGGAACAGTCATATCTACAGTACCTATAATATGTGCGCCGTTCTCATTCATAGCATCGACATGGTCTTTATTACGGGTAATTAAATCAACGTCAACTCCCGCTTTTGATATGTAAGCACCTAAAACCGTGCCGAGTGAACCTGCTCCGTAAATAGCAACTTTCATAAATATACCTCCTGATAATTATGTTAACATTTTAACATAGTTTTCATTATTTATCAACAGTTTAGTATAAATCCGTTTAATATAAATTAAAGTAATTATTTATTATAAATTATCTTACCTAAATCAGGACAATTCGGAAGAACATCTTTTGCAAGTACCGAAACGGGAGCGCACGCCCACGGGTGACAAAGACTTGTATTCCATTTTTGTTCTTTACCCCATGCCTCAAAACAGGTTGAAGCACCCTCTTTAACCATATTCCCCCATGAATGTTCATTTTCGGAAACTATCATATTATATACTTCACGGTATTTTTTATATCTGCAAAGTCCTTTTAGCATAAAATACGCCATATATACTCCGCATTTAAAACCGTCGGAAATAAGAAAATCACAAATATTTTCAACATATTTTTCATTTAAAAAACCGTAATAAAGCGGAATAATATTTGAATGAACAGATGAATGTTTTGACGTTTCGCTGTCGGTATAAAGCATCGTTTCTTTATCGAGAAATGCTTTATCAAAAGATTTAATAAGAGTATCGGACATCTTTATATACGGAATATCCAGAATATCTTTTATCTGTTCTGTTTGAATAACCGCTCCGATGTAAAAAGAGTTTATTACGTTATGACAGCCGTGATTTAAAGGCTCAGAAAGGTCAAAATCATAACCGTCACGCAAATTTTGGGGCCAATCAACAAGATTTGTTTTATCGTTTACGCCGTCAAGAAGCCCGTCTTCCCGTGAAAATTTTCCGAAATGTTTTAAAACGGATTCGCATATTTCAAGGTCTTTACGAAGTTGTTTTTTATCGCCTGTAAATTCATAATAACGAAGTGCAAGTATAGAATACTGCAAAGAATAATCGGCAATTTCCTGCATTTCACCCGAGGGAGCAACCGCCATAAGACCTTTACAAATAAACGATGATTCGGCAATATCGTCCATACCTTTTCTTAAAAGTGACGGGTCGCCCGTTAAAACAAGGTGTGCGTCACTTGTAACGGTTAAATCACCCGAATACTGCCCTTTTTCACGGGTAGGACAGTCAACATACACTTCCTGTGAGCCGTATTTAACACCGTTTTTACAAATATCCCATATTCTGTTAAGCATTTCCGAATCGCTTTTCAGAACACAAAAAGAATCATCAAAAGGATAATGACGAACAACCGCTTTTACATTTTTTATTACAACGCCGTTGTCGGGAATCAACTGAATATATCTGAAACCTCTGTAATCAAACTGCTTGTAGAAATTCTGACCGTCTTTAAGTATAAAATATTCATCACAAACACAAGAACAACGCATATTATAAAGCACATTTCCCGTTTCACCGTCAAGTTCTTCCCCTGAAAGAATACGAACTTTATCGCCCGATTTCCCGAACGATTCAAAATAAACCGTTCCTGTAATCTCTGTTCCGAAATCATAGATTTTACCGTTATTTCCTTTATCAATTACAGATACGGGTGTTTTATCATAAATCTGAAGATTTTTAACGCAGTTTTCGGAAAAAGTATAATCCGCTTCTTTTACCGACACATTTTTTAAATCGCTTGTTTCATTTCGTGCATCGAAATATTCCGAAAACAGTGTATCATATCCTATGGCATTATTACCGGTATAAGTATTTATTTTTGCGTATTGCCAGGAATCATCCGTAACAAGAACAGTATTATTTCCGTTTTTCAAAGAAGCAATAAGTCCCGTTTTTCTGTCACCGCTTACATAAGAACGGCAAATAAGTCCGTGATAATATACATGAACATATATTTCGTTTTCGCCCGAATGAAGAAAATCGGTAATGTCATATTCATTCCAATGATAATCGGAATAATACCCCTGAGCCGGTCCCTGCCCCGCAAATTTACCGTTAATGTAAAGATGAAAATAATCATCGGCTGTCAACCGTATAATGTATTTCTCATCATTCAATTCAATGTTGAACTTTTTCTTAACAAGGTAATGAAAATTCATAAATTCCTCGGGACAGTCAATATCGGTTTTAACATTCGCTTTATGAAATATATTGACAGTATGAGTTCCGGAAAATTCTTCGGGATATATCCACTCGGCATTATCAAAAATATTATTTATCATAAAAACACTCCGAAAACAAATTATAAAGAAAATATATAATAAATATTATAAAAAAGCAATATACACTTGACATTTTTAAATACGGATATACAATCAAATTATAAGGAGGAAGATTTATGGGCAAAATAATAAAAGCGGTTGCGGCAACCGCTATTACAGCCGCCGCAGTTCCCTACGTTGTTTATCACGAAGTAATAGAAAAAAACGGCAAAATGTTTAAAGCAATTAACTATGTTATGGATAAACAGGCTGCAAAAAACAATACAGAAACAGACCCGAGAGAAGCATGGTGGAATGAACAGGTATTTGAAGAATATACAATAACCGGAGAAAACGGCAATCAACTTAAAGGTTATCTTCTTAAAGCCGAAAAAGAAACCGATAAATTCGTTTTTTGCAGTCACGGTTACAGATGTTTCGGCAAAAGAGAAATACGATACATAGCAAAATTTTTCCATGACAGCGGACTTAACATTTTCTTTGTAGACCATTGCAGTTCAGGTGAAAGCGAAGGAAATTACATAGGCTTCGGCTATTTTGAACGCCTTGACTGTATGAAATGGCTGAATTTTATGCTTGATAAATTCGGAAATGATATTAAAATTTTTCTTTACGGTGTTTCAATGGGAAGCGCAACGGTTATGCTTATGACCGGTGATTCCAATCTTCCCGAAAATGTTAAATTTACAGTTGCCGATTGCGGATATACTTCGGCAACAAACGAGTTTTACGATGTTATAAAACCCCTCGGTAAATTACGCAAACCGATAATTGACGGCGCAAATTTCTTTACCAAAAAAATTGCGGGATATGATTTTAACGACACAAACGCACTTGAAGCAGTTAAAAAAGCAAAAATACCGATGCTTTTCATTCACGGTAAAGATGACTGGTTTGTTCCGACTTATATGGGCGGAGAACTTTATGAAGCGTGCAGTTCGGAATATAAAGATATTTTATATGTTGACGGTGCTCAACACGCTGAAAGTTATTTTAAAAACTCGGCAGATTATGAAGCGAAAGTAACCGAATATATTGAAAAATACTTATAAAAAAATGACCACTCAAAATTGAGTGGTCAAAATTTTTATTCGTTAACTTTTGCGGCTTTTGATTTTTCTTCTTCAAGAGCGGCAATTTCCGCCTTTCTGTTTTCGATTCTTTCAATGTATTCGGAAAGGTCTTTATATTTTACCGGAACATTCTGTTTTTTAATGAAAATGTTTACAACAATTATAATAATAAACCCGAGAATAGCAAGGAAAGCACCGATTCCGATATTGCCGGAATACATTGCACCGAATTTGGAAGTAAGTTGCGCATTGAAAATAAGGAATGACACAATACTTAAAACAATAAAACCGATTCCGCAACTTGAAAGAATAACATTTCTTTTAAAGCCTTTCGGAGAGCATGAAACTGCGTCAAACGGAATGTTAAGAACTGCGAATACTGCTGCAACAAATACAAAAAGCATTGAAAGGATGTAGAAAATAAACGCAACTCTTGTTAATGACGATTCCTTAATCATATCAAACAAAACATCAAATTTAAGATTACCTATAACATCGGTAGCAAGATTAAGTATTGATATGTCGGAATTGATTGTTCTGTAAGGAAGTGAAACGTTTACATGAGCAAGAGGAAGAAAAAGCATTCCGATCGGAATAAGAAGTGCAATAATGCGTACTATTGAAAGTTTTGTTCCGATAAATGAAAATTTAACACGGTCTATTTTCGGTTGCATTCTTATATGTTCTTCTTCAGCCTTATCGGCGTCTTCCGCCAGCCTTTCCTGGTGGTTATAATAAAGAAGATTGACTCCGCATTTCGGACAGTCTGCACGCCAGTCAATTAAACGAAGTTTATACCCGCATTTGGGACAATATGCCATAACAAAAACCGCCTATCATAAATTTATGCTGATTATTATAACACACGAAAAAATCATTTTCAACAAAAAACAATAAAAATATAAGAGTTAAATATAAAATATAACAGAAGTTGTCTTGAAAAAATCAAAACAACTTCCTTTTTTCATTTATTCGGTTATTTTTTCGGTTTCTTTAAGCATAGAAGAAACAAATATTCCGTACCCGCCTGTCGGGTCATTTAAAAAAACATGAGTTACCGCCCCTACTATCATTCCGTTTTGTATTATGGGGCTGCCGCTCATTCCCTGTATTATACCGCCTGTTTTTTCTTTAAGTGTTTCATCCGTTATTTTTATAACCATATTTTTGTGTTCTGCCGATTTAAAGTCAATATCTGTTATTTCAATATCATAATACCCTGTTTCACCCTCTGAAACAGTTGTAATTATTTGTGCTTTGCCTTTTTTAATTTCGTTATCGGATGCAACGGGAAATTTTGTCAAACTATTAAAATCTTCGGTTTTCATTTTGCCGTAAATTCCGGTTTCAATGTTATATTTTATTAAACCGGTTTCATCCCTGTCAAGAACACCGCACAATTCACCTGCCGAGCCTTCATAACCTTTATAAAGTCCGGTTATTACCGCAGTTGTAGTAACTCCGTCAGATAAAGGAAGCAACTCACCTGTATCAACATCGCAGACACCGTGACCGAGAGAAGCAAAGCATCCGTTTTCGGTAATAAAACTCAACGTACCTATTCCGGCAGAACTGTCACGAATCCACAGACCTGCCCTGAATAATCCGTCTTTATCTTTAACAGATGAAAATTCAATGTTTTGTATTTTACCGTTTCTGTATATTTCAAATATAATTTTATTCCCTTTATTCTTTTCAATTTCCTCGGATACATCTGTATTGGATTTTACGTTTTTTCCGTTTATGCTTTTTATTATATCACCTTTTTGAAGACCTGATTTTTTCGCAGGATTAACTTCACCGTCCGAAGTTTTTATATTATCCATACCCACAATAATAACACCGTCACAGTAAAGTTTTATTCCGATAGGTGTTCCGCCTGCATAAACATATTTTCGGGTATTATTTTTACTGTTTTCGGAAACATTATTAACAGAGCCGTCATTTTTATTGTTTAATGAATCAAAAAATACGTTTGATAACGATGAAATATTCTCTTTAATATTTTCCGAAAAAGCGTCAGCACCTTTTAAATCGGCAACTGCCGACGGTGCGAACACAAACAGCAAAAATACTGCCGTCAGTAAAATCGATAAAAACGAAAATACAATTTTACTTTTTTTCATTTTTCACCTCCGAAACAGGAATTATAAACAGAAAAATTAACTGTTTACAATAATAATTTTCCTTGTTTCGTTTTAATTATGATTTGAAAAATGATGTTTATTTGTTAATAATAAACGAGGCTCCGTACTTTTACGGAACCTCGAAAAAATGTTAAAATTTTCTGTTAAATTGAAATTTCGTTTGCAATTTTATAAAGGTCAAGATCAATCGTCTTTTTCATATTGAGAGCCTCTATAATATCGTAATCAACAATTTTATCTTTGGAAACAACGACTACTCTGTTACCGATATCGTTTTTAAGAAGTTGAACTGCCTGATAACCCATCTGACTTGCGAGAACTCTGTCACGAACTGACGGAGAGCCGCCGCGCTGAACGTGGCCGAGAACTGTTGCACGGCTTTCAACGCCTGTTTTTTCTTCAATGTAACGAGCAAGAGAATTCGGGTCCATTCCTTTAACGCCTTCGGCAACAATAATAATAAAATGCTGTTTACCTGTTTTTTGTGTGCGGCGCATTCTTTCGATTATGTAAGAATCAATGTCATAATCGACTTCGGGAATAAGAATACAGGTAGCGCCAACTGCAAGACCTGCATTTAAAGCAAGATAACCTGCGTTTCTGCCCATAACTTCAATAACAGAACATCTGTCATGTGATTCGGTTGTGTCACGAATACGGTCAACCATATCCATAATTGTGTTAAGTGCAGTATCATAACCTACTGTATAATCGCAGGAAGAAATATCATTATCGATTGTGCCGGGAATACCGATGCAGGGAATACCTTTTAAAGTAAGCGACCTTGCACCCATAAAAGTACCGTCACCGCCGATTGTTACAATGCCTTCAAGACCGAAACTTTTACATACTTCAACAGCCTTGTCCTGTACCTCGGACTGACTGAATTCGGGACATCTTGCAGAATAAAGCATAGTGCCGCCACGATGAATAATGTCAGAAACGGAGCGAAGGTTCATTTCATACATATCACCTTCAACAAGGCCTTTATATCCTCTGCGAATACCCATAACTTTCATACCGGATTCACAGCCTGCTCTGACAACAGCACGAATTGCGGCATTCATTCCGGGAGCGTCACCGCCACTTGTCAATACACCAATGGTTTTCATATTAAACCTCCAAAAACTCAAAAATACATTGGAATTATATCACAACTGAATTAAAGATACAACAGTATTTTTGTCATAATTTATTTTTTCAGGAAGATTTTTAATTAAATCTGTAAAACTATATTTTCATTTCCGAAAATACGTCTGAGTTCTTCAATCATAGGTTCGTTAGGTTCCGTAAGATATTCGGTACCGAGAAATTCATATTTTTTATTATTAACATCATAAAAATACACCGGTATATTCCCGTTAAAAATAGAAATTAAGTTTTTCGCTTTATTCATTTTTCGGGAATCGTTTCCGTCGATTCTTATAAAAATCCCGATTTTCTTTTTCTTTTGTCTGTTTTGTTCCGGAACATTTAAAACACTGTCGGGTGCTTTTGAAATTTTGTCGGGAATAAATTTCAGTTCATCATCTTTTACGGATATTCTGCCTTCTGTAAAAATTACGGAACCGACAAAAAGCAACTGTGTTGTGTCTTCAAGAATTTTCGGAAAAACAATCATCTCAACAGAACCGAAAAGGTCTTCAATTTCACAAAACGCCATTATGTCATCACGCTTTGTTACTTTTTTCTTGATTTTTGAAACAATAACAAGCAATTTAACATAAAGACCGTCAAGTTCATTTTCGTTTGAGTTTTCAAACATTGAGTTTAAATCTCTGATTTTATTACAATGTAAAGAATCCGAAACTTCTTTATAACCGTCAAGCGGATGTCCGGAAAAATACAGTCCGGATGACTCTTTCTCAAAATAAAGGCGTTCACTTAATGAAAAATCTTCACACTTTATATATTCCGGAACGGAAACTTCGCATTCGCCCATCATACCGAATAAATCAAGTTGACCGCCTGCATACATTTCTTTTTCCTTTGCAGAGCTTTCCAGAAACGCTTCGATATTTGAAAGCATTTCTTTTCTGTTCATACCGAGATTATCAAGTGCGCCGCCTTTTATAAGCGATTCAAGAGCACGGCGGTTCAGTTCCGTTCCGCATATACGTTTACAAAAATCCCAATATGAAGAAAACAGTCCGTTTTCGTTTCTTTCGGAAACTATTTTATTTATCAACGCTCTTCCGATATTTTTTATGCCGAGAAGTGAAAATACAATTTCATTTTCAACACATTTAAAATCTTCGAATCCGCAATTCACGTGAGGCGATTTTACGCTTATGCCGAGACGTTTACATTCATTTACATATTCAACCGTCTTATTTTCATCACCGATTACACTTGTCAGAAGAGCCGCCATATATTCTTTCGAATAATTAACTTTTAAAAATGCCGTTCTGTAAGCAATCAAACCGTATGCGGCAGTATGACTTTTATTAAATCCGTATGATGCAAAAGATGTCATATCGGAAAATACTTCATCAGCGGTTTTTTCATCTATACCACGCCTTACGCATCCTTCTATTATTACATTCCCGTTTTCATCGGTAAGACCGTTTATAAACACTTCACGTTCATTTTCCATAACGTCGTGTTTTTTCTTACTCATTGCACGTCTTACAACATCCGCCCTGCCGTAACTGTAACCCGCAAGCGTTCTGAAAACCTGCATAACCTGTTCCTGATAAAGCATACATCCGTTTGTTTCATCAAGAATATCTTTAAGAAGCGGTGTTCTGTATTTTATAAGCGACGGATTTTTTCTGTTTGCAAGATAATCGTCAATGAAATACATCGGACCGGGTCTGTAAAGTGCGATTGCGGCGGCAATGTCCGAAAACTTTTCGGGCTGCATATTTACAATAAGATTTGTCATTCCCGCCGATTCACATTGAAAAATTCCGCACGTATTACCGGAACACATTTCACGGAAAACTTTTTCATTATCAAGCGGAATTTTTGAAATGTCAAAATCCGGCTCAAACGATTTAACCGATTTTTCACAGTCGCTTATAACCGTAAGAGTGCGAAGTCCCAAAAAATCAATTTTCAAAAGACCGAGTTCTTCAATTTCGGTCATTGTATACTGTGTTACGGGCTGGTCGCCGTTTTTTGCAAGCGGAACATAAGATGATACGTCATCACGGGTAATAACCACACCTGCGGCATGTGTTGAAGCGTGGCGAGGCATTCCCTCAATTCTTATTGAAATATCTATTACTTTTTTTACGTTTTCATCGGATGAATATAAAGATTTTAATTCTGCATTTTTATTTAAAGCCGATTTAATATCGGAAAAATCACGGGTTATTTTTTTTGCAATTAAATCACCCGTACTGTACGGAAGACCGAGCGCCCTCGCAACATCCCTTACGGCGGCTTTTGCCTGCAACGTTCCGAATGTTACAATTTGCGAAACCTTGTCCGCTCCGTATTTTTTTGTTACATAATCTATTACTTCACCTCGGCGTTCATAACAAAAATCAATGTCAATATCAGGCATTGTGATTCTTTCGGGGTTAAGAAAACGCTCAAAAAGAAGTTTGTTTTTCAAAGGGTCAATTCCCGTAATACCCAATGAAAACGCCGCAAGACTACCCGCCGCAGAGCCTCTGCCCGGCCCTACGGGAATACCGTTATTTTTTGCAAAAGCAATAAAATCGGAAACAATCAGAAAATAATCATCAAACCCCATTTGATGAATTACCGAAAGTTCATATTCAAGCCTTGAAATATATTCTTCGGGAACGGTGCCGTTAAAGTATTTTTCAAGTCCCGTTAAACACGATTGTTTCAAAAAATGTTCGTGATCATTATCATTTATATCAATAAACGGAAGTTTTGTAACACCGAATTCAAAATCGAAATTACACATATCCGCTATTTTTTGCGTATTTTCGAGTGCTTCGGGAAAATTACGGAATAACGCATACATTTCATCTGCGCTTTTTAAATAAAAATCATCACTCGGAAATGAAAGTTCGTTTTCTTCGCCCAGCGTCGTATTAGTCTGAATCGCTATAAGCACACGTTGAATATCTGCATCATCTTTTTTACAATAATGAACATCGTTTGTTGCAACAAGCGGTATTCCGTATTTATTTGAAATTTTAACAGCGTTTTCAATAACTTCAAGTTCTTCGGTCATTCCGTGATTCTGAATTTCAATAAAATAATTTCCGCGACCGAAAGTATCGTTATACCATTTTGCTGTTTCTTCCGCTTTTTCAATATCACGTGCAAGAATGGATTTTGAAAGTTCACCAAAAAGACAGCCTGAAAGCGCAATAAGACCGTCACTGTACTTTTCAAGCAGTTCTCTGTCAACACGGGGTTTTGTGTAAAATCCTTCAACCCATGAAGAAGAAACAATTTTAATGAGATTTTTATAACCGGTTTCGTTTTTACACAGTAAAATTAAATGATAGCGTTCACTGTCCAACGTGTGATTTTTGTCAAATCTTGTCCGAGGGGCAACATAAACTTCACACCCGATTATCGGTTTTATACCCGCTTTTTTACACGCCTTATAAAAACCGACGGCACCGTACATTACGCCGTGGTCTGTTATTGCAAGACTTGTCTGACCGAGTTCTTTTGCAGTATTAACAACATCGTTAATACGACACGCTCCGTCAAGCAGACTGTATTCCGTATGAACATGTAAATGTGTAAAACCACCCATTAAACTTCAACTGCCGATTATATATTTTGTAAATATTATATATTTGCTTTTATTTAATGTCAATCCGCATATTTTTTAAAAAAATGATGACAAAATTATTAAAGTATGATATAGTAATTTTAATATACTGTGAGAGGTGAAAAACTCTATGAATAAATATATAAAAACCGTAACATCAGTAACACTTTTAACCGCTATGTTATTTTCTCTTACCTGTTGCGGCAAAAAGACTGAAGACGTTTCAACCGAAGCGCCTGTTTCTCAGGAAATTCAGACTACAACTTATGTTCCGCTTCAGGAAGTAGTTACCGAAAGTGCGGAAATTGTTACACCCGTAAATAATACAACTGCAGCACAGCAGACAACCACTGCTGCTCCTGCTGTTTCGCAGAGCCCGGCAACAACATCTTCATCACCCGAAACAACAGTAAAAGAAAACACAACATCCGCACCGAAAAAAGAACCGACAACAGCAACAACCCCCGCAACAACCGCTGCGGAAATAATAACGGAAGCAGAAACCAAAAAAGACCTCTCCAACCTCAGCGTTAAATCAATTCAGGATATGCTGTTCTCAACAACAGACCCGACTATTGCAGGTAAAATTCTTACCGTCGCAGGCTTTGAATATGATGAAGAACAGGGTGTTTATTACGGCTCTATGGATTCTTTCCAAAGACTTTTCGGATTTAACGTAATATATGATACTGTTGCTCCCCGTGTCGGTATGATTTATGAAACCGAAAGAATTTACTTTACATACGATGACAAAGACTGGATGGTTCAGTTGTGGAAAGGTCAGTACGGTATTACCGCAGGCGGAGAAATTGGTCTTTACAACAAACCGTGCGACAGAACAGTTCCTCAATATGACTGTGCAAAAGACTATGAACTTATTTCAATGAAGTTCGATTTCTACAACGGCGGAAATTACGAATTTACAAGAGGTCCCGAAAAACACTGGTGGCTTACCGGATTTAAAGTTTTCCAAATCGGCATTGCACCTCTTATTACAATGGACATTACACTTGAATTCCCGAACCGTAAAATGGCAAACGAATTTGAAAAAGGCTTGAAAAAAGTCAGCATTACTTCTTTAATTGACAAAGTTTCATACACAAGAACAGGCAACACCTTTAATATAGTTTGGTAAAATGAATGTATTAAATTGTAAATTTGCAGTTATTGCCGACCCTCATTATTATTCCGAAAAACTCGGTATAACAGGCGAAGCGTATGAAAGACGGGCAGGCTCCGACCAGAAAATGCTTGCCGAAACAAAAGGAATTGTAAAATCGGCACTCGATGAAATAAGAAAATCGGATGCCGAATTTCTTTTGATTGCCGGCGATGTTTCAAATGACGGTGAACTTTATTCTCATAAAGAATTTCGTGATTTGATTTACGATTTCAAAAAATTCAAACCTGTTTATGTAATAACGGCAACTCACGACTGGTGCTGTGACAATAACCCGAGAAGGTACGATGGCAAAAACGTTTTTCATGATGTGGCAACGCTCAGTCCGGATGAATTACGTGATTTTTATAAAGATTTCGGTCCGGATGATTCATTTTCCGAATACTTTACACATTTAAACAATTCTTCTTACGTAATAAGACCTGTTGACGGCTTAACCGTATTTTGTTTAAATGATGACCAGAACGGCAAAGGCGGTTCCGGTTATTCCCTTGAACATTTCAACTGGATAAAAGAACAGACCGAACTCGCAAAAAAACGGGGCGACCTTGTACTCGGAATGCAGCATCACCATCTTTTTCTTACCGAATTTGACAGAGTAATTAACGGCAAAAGTTCGGTTGATTATAAAGAGGAACAATGCAACAAATTCGCCGACATAGGTTTAAATATAATGTTCACCGGTCATTCTCACATGCAACACATTCGTGAACACATTTCACCGAACGGCAATTTATTTTACGAAATAAACGTTGCTTCAATAAGCGGTTACCCTTCCCCTGTTGTATATTGTGAAATTAAAGATGAAAAACTGTATTTAAACACACATCATCTTGAATCATTCACATATAACAACAAAATTTATTACAACGATTATTTAAAAAATCATGCAACATACCTTTTTGAACACGTCATAGACGCCGGTGTTCGTAACGAAAAAACAGAATTTGCCGCACTGATGGAATCTGTCGGTATGTCAAATGAAAAAAGTTATAAAATCTGGCCGCTTGCCCGATTCGGTCTTAAAATACTTGACAAACTGACAGTAAGAAAAGCCGCAAAAATTCTTAACTTTTTTACATTCGGCAAAGCGATTGACAAAAATGCATCAAAAGAAATCGGTGATATTAAAGTTAAAGATATGATTTTTTCCGCATTTCATTCACTTCTTGACGGCTCTTTAACAAAACACGAAAAAGGTTCAGCATATTACACCGTTTTTACGCAGGCGGTTGCTTTACCGCTTAAAATAATAACAAAACTGCATATAAAAAACGGCGGACTTATAAGAACGCTTACCCATTTAAAAAATGCAGGGCAAGAAATTATGACCGGCGGTCCGCTTGATAACAACAACATTGTAATAGACTTCAATAATTAAAAAAATCGCCTGTGAAATTTTTTCACAGGTGTTTTTTTAAAGTAAGTCCGCAAGTTCATATATAAGGCGTTCTGTCTTTTCCCATCCGAGACAAGGGTCTGTAATAGACTTTCCGTAAATGTTTTCGCTGATACTCTGTGAGCCGTCTTCAATATAACTTTCAATCATAAGACCTTTAACGAATTTTTTTATATCGCTGTTCTTATTTCTGAACGAAATTACTTCTTTTGCTATATCGGGTTGTTTAAAACAGTCTTTTTTAGAATTTGCGTGATTTGTGTCAATGATTACAGCGGGATTTTTTAATTCAAGTGAAGAATATGCTTCCGACAATCTGCATATATCATCATAAGAATAATTAGAATGATAATTACCGTTCAAATCGGTATATCCTCTTAAAATACAATGAGCGTATTCGTTTCCGTCACTTTCAACCTCCCAACTGCGGTAAATAAAAAACTGATTATGCTGTGCGGCAGAAACGGCATTAAGCATTACTGATATATCGCCGCTTGACGGGTTTTTCATACCGACGGGAATATCAAGTCCGCTTGAAGTTAGACGGTGCTGTTGATTTTCAACGGAACGTGCACCGACTGCAACGTAAGATAAAATATCGGAGACGTATCTGTAACTGTCGGGGTAAAGAAGTTCGTCGGCACACGAAAAACCGTAATCTCTTAAAGAAGACATATGTATATCACGAATTGAAATTATTCCGTTTAACATATCGGGTGCTTCGTCGGGGTTAGGCTGGTGAAGCATACCTCTGTAACCGTCCCCTGCCGTTCGCGGTTTATTTGTGTAAAGACGTGGAACTATTACAATTTTTTCCGAAACTTTTTCATACAAAACACAAAGACGTGAAATATAATCAAGAACAGAATCTTTATTATCGGCAGAACAAGGCCCGACAATAACAAGAAGTTTTTCGGATTTTCCCGAAAGAATATTCTTTATCGCTTCATCATTCATCCGCTTTTGTTCTGTCATTTTATCGGTTAACGGAAACATCTTTTTTATGTCAAGCGGAATGGGAAGTTTCCTTTTAAAATTCATACTCATTATTATTCCTCTTCGGCTTTAATGCCGAGTTTTTTTATTTCATCAAGATAAGTCGGGTAACTTTTATTTACTGCCTCAAACCCGTTAATTGTACCGCCGTAATAAGAACAAAGAAGCGAAAGAGCCATGACAACTCTGTGGTCATTATGAGATTGGAGGTCAACTTCAGGTGTTTTTATTTCGCTTTTCAAAACTTCAATGCTGTTATCCGAAACATTTATCTGTATTCCGAATTTTGAAAGTTCCGTTTTCATTGCGGTTGCACGGTCACTTTCTTTATATTTAAGAGATGACGTACCTGTCAAAGTGCATCCATGATTTATTGCGGCAACAACCGTCAAAACAGGTGATAAATCGGGACAGTCGGAAACATCAATAAGATGATTACCGGATTTTAAAACATTAAAATATTTTTTATATTTATAATCCCCCTGTAAAGAACTGTCGGATAATCCGTTTACTTTAACATTCCCGCCGAAACAGTTATATGCGTCAATATATGCGGCATTTGAATAATCACATTCAACATTATACTCACAAGGAGTGTAATGCTGTCCGCCTTTAATGAAAAACGATTTATAATCATTATTAACAGATGAAACACCGAACTGTTCACAAACAGAACGTGTAATATCAATATAAGTTTTACTTTTTAAATCGGAAGTTAATATTATTTCGCTGTCACCTTGTACAAGCGGTAAAGACAGCAGAAGACCTGTAACAAACTGACTGCTTCTGTCACCCGAAACAAGGTATTTTCCGTTTTCGAGTTTTCCGCTTACAAAACAGCCGTTATCGGCAGTTTTAAAAACAACATCTTTATTATTGAAAATATCCTCAAAATCAAAAACAGGGCGTTTTAAAAGCGAATTACCGCATATAAATATAGATTTTTCTGAAAGCAAGAGTGAAACAGGTACAAGAAAACGAAGCGTACTACCGCTTTCATTGCAAAAAAGTTCAGAAGATAACAAACGTTTATTATTCCCTGCGCCTTTTACATACGCCCGGATATCGACTACATCAATTTCCGCACCAAGTGAAACAAGGCAATTCACGGTTGCTTTAATGTCTTCCGATAAAACAATATTATTGATTATACTTTCTCCGTCGGCAAGCGAAGCGCATATCAACGCACGGTGCAAAAAACTTTTTGACGGCAAAGCACATATTTCACCCGATGCGTGTGACGGTGTAAATTTAACTTTCATTTATTTTTCCCCGTAAATAATCAAGTGCTTCAAAGTAACCGTTAATGCCGTGACCTTTAATAACTTTTTCGCAGGCAAGACTGACATAATCTGTTTTTCTGAAATCTTCACGTTCATCGGGATTGGAAATGTGAACTTCAACAACGGGAATACAAATACATTTCAATGCATCAAGTATGGCTATGCTTGTATGAGAATAAGCAGCGGGATTTATTACAATTCCGTCTGCATTGCCGTAAGAGTTCTGAATTTTATCTACAATATCGCCTTCGTGATTTGACTGAAAACATTCAATATCAATACTTTGTTTTTCGGAATAATCGGCTATTTTGTTTAAAAGAGCGTCAAAACTCACCGTTCCGTATATTTCGGGTTCTCGTATTCCGAGCATATTGATATTCGGCCCGTTAATTACAAGTATTTTCATATAATTTTCGTTTCACCTCATTTACAGTCGCTTCTACTGAAGAAAAATCAGAAACTTTAATATCCGCATATTTTTTATATAAATCTTTTCTTGATTCATAAATTACGTTTAAAGAAGAAGAATCAAATGAAAGCGGTCTCGTCAAAGTCGGGGTAATATCCGAAATATTTCTGTCAAGATAAATGATTATACCGTTTTCTTTTAAAACTTCAATATTTTTTTCGTTTAAAACAACACCGCCGCCCGTTGAAATAACTGAGCCTGTTTGAGAACTCAATTTAAAGACGATTTCGTTTTCTTTTTTTCTGAAAAAGTCCTCGCCGCAGTTTTTAAATATTTCCGAAACGGACAAACCTGTTTCATTCTCAATAATTGTATCGGTATCAAAGAAGTTTTTGTTAAGTATTACGGAAAGTTTTTCTCCGACGGTTGATTTTCCGCATCCGGGCATACCGATAAAAACGATATTTTCTTTTTCATTAAGTAAATCATTATAAATGTTATTGATTAAATTCTTTTCCGCTGATTTGCCGAAAAATTTTTCATAAGAAAATACCGCCTGTGAAACAAGCATATAAAGTCCGCCCTCGGCTGTAATCCCCTTTTTTTCGGCATCAATTACAAGTTTAGAACGAAGCGGATTATATACCGCATCAATAACTGCCGACAACCTGTTAAATACATCAAGATTTACCGCGGATTTATAAATATCGGGATACATTCCGCAAGGCGTTGTATTTATAATAACGTCAATATCACTATGTTTCGTGTAAAGATCATTATATGAAATCTGACTGTTTTCGGGTGTTCTTGAAACAGTGAATATTTCCGAAGCACCCGATTCGAAACACAGCACATAAGCGGTTTTTGACGTTCCGCCGCTTCCGAGTATAGCGACTTTTTTATTTTTTAAATCAACTCCGTTTTTTTCAATCAACGCTTTCAAACCGAAATAATCGGTATTATAGCCGTATAAAACCCCTTTGTTGTTTACAACGGTATTAACCGCACCGCATTTTTTTGAAATATCGGAAATGAAATCAAGATATTTAATTATTTCTGTTTTATACGGAATCGTAACATTTATTGCTTTAAAATCACGTTTTCCGAAAAAACTTTCCAAATCGTTTTCGGAAACTTCTTTTAATTCATATTTATAATCTGAAATTCTGTTATGAATTTCAACTGAAAAACTGTGGCGTAACCGAGCGCCTATACAACCGTACTCCATTACTTTGCACCAAGCCAATCAGTACCGTATTTTTGTGAAAGCAAATCACATAAAACAAGTGCACAAATACTGTCCTGCACTACTCTTGCACGGTGTACAATGCACGAATCGTGCCTTCCGTTTATGTTAATTTCAGTTTCCTGTTTACTTATAAAATCAACTGTTTTCTGTGTTTTACTAATTGACGGTGCAGGTTTTATTGCAGTTCTGAATATAACGGGCATACCGTTTGAAATACCGCCGTTAATTCCCCCGTTATTATTTGTTTTTGTAACAATTTGTCCGTTCTCTATTATAAATTCATCATTCATTTCACTTCCGGTCATTTCGGAGCAGGAAAATCCGCATCCGAACTCTACACCTTTAACGGCGGGAATTGAAAACAAAGCGTGAGATAAAACACCTTCAAACGAATCAAACCAAGGTTCACCTACGCCTGCAGGAACACCTGTTATAACAGTTTCGAGAATTCCTCCGATACTGTCACCGTTATTTTGTGAATTTTTAATTTCGGATACCATTTTGTCTGCAGCATCGGAACAAAGCACCGGAAACATTGAATCGGACAAAACAGATATGTCTTTATTAAAATCTTCAAATTCTCTGTCACTTACAGTACCGCATTTTTTAATATGAGTACCGATTTTTATTCCTTTAACGTTCAAAGCATCAATAAGAACAGCACCTGCGGCAACAAGTGCAGAAGTTATTCTACCGCTGAAATGCCCGCCTCCGCGGTAATCTTCATATCCTTTATACTTACAAAACGCCGAATAATCAACATGACCGGGGCGTGCTTTATTCGCAATTTCATCGTAATCAGATGAATTTACGTCATTATTCGGAATCAATATACAAAGCGGAGTTCCGGTGGTTTTACCGTTAAAAACACCGCTTTCAATAATAAATTCATCTTTTTCACAGCGTGAAGTTGAAATATCCGAAAAAGAACGCCTTAAATCAAGTTGTTTTTTTATAAATGAGGTATCTACACTTATTCCGGGTGCAAGTCCGTCAATTACGGCACCTACTGCAGGACCGTGACTTTCACCGAAAAGTGTTAAGCAAACATTATTTCCGAAAGAGTTTTTCATCAATACACCTCTTTATACTTTTCAATCAGTTCATCTGAAGTAATTTTTTTAAAGTTAAATGAGCCTATTTCATTAACAAATATTTCAGTAATCAAATTACCTTCAATCTTTTTATCAAGTAAAATATATTTTTTCAAATCTTCAAAACAAATATCAATTCTTACAGGCAATCCGTTTTTTTGAAGAACGGTTTTTACACGTTCACGAATCTGTTTTGAACACATTGGTAAAATGCCGAGCGAAACACATTCGCCGTGTAAATATTCGCTGAAACAACCTGCCGATTCGGCGGCGTGAGCAAGCGTATGACCGAAATTCAAAACGTGACGCAAAGAATAATCTTTTTCATCCTGTTCAACTATATTTGATTTTATTTTAAGAGAACGGAATATTACCTCTTCTTCAATATCTTTTATATTATTTTTTTCAAGAATACAGAATAGTTCGGCATCAGAAGTAACTGACATTTTAATTATTTCGGCTGTACCGTTATTATACTGACGGTTGTCAAGTGTTTTTAATGTATCGGGGTCTATAAGAACAAATGACGGCTGATAAAAACTTCCTACAAGATTTTTCACACCGCAAAAGTTAATACCTGTCTTTCCGCCGACAGATGAATCAACCTGCGACAAAAGAGTTGTCGGTACATTTATAAAACGAACACCGCGCATATATATTGAAGCGGCAAAACCCGTTACATCACCGACAACGCCCCCGCCGACAGCAACAAAAACATCATTTCTGTTAAATAGATTAGCGTGAGCATATTCCGATATTTTAAATACTGTTTCACTTGTTTTACTTTTTTCGCCGGCAGGAAAAGTATATACCGAAGATTTAGGAAATGATTTTTTTACTTTTTCAACATATTCTTCCGGAACACCTGTATCAGTTACAATTAACGCCTTACCCGAAAAGCGGAAAAAGTCTTGAATTTCATTTAACGAATTTCTTTTTATAACAACGTTGTAACCGCCGGATGGCGTATTGACAAATAATTCTTTCATATTATTCTTCATCTGTAAATGTCATTTGATAAGTTTTTGATAAATTAACTATGCTTTTAAAAAAATCATAATAATAATCTTTCAGTTCTTCATCTTCAATTTGCAAAACATTTTTTTCAAAAAGTTGTTTTTCACGGGAAAGATTTTCAACGGGAATGTCATTTTGTTTTTTTAATAACGCTATTTTTTTACATATACGCATTCTTTTTTCAAACAAACAAGCCATCTCTTTATCTATTGACTCTATTTCTGTTCTTAAATTATCTAAATCTTCAATATATTCCATAACAACATCTCCGAAAAAAAGCCGCTTCACCGCTGAAATCACGGTAAATGCGGCAATTTTTTATTTTTCATATTTTTCAACTATTTCGGCAAAACCGTATATCAAAGCAGAAATAAACCTTGATAAAACAATAAGTATTAAAGATGCGGAAATTATCGGAATTACAAGCACGGATAATAATTCCGTACCTATTTTTAATGCAATTAAAACCAAAGAAATAACAACCGCTACTATAATTAAAAATATGTTTATTCCGAAAATCAAAACCGAAAATCTTTTAAGAGATGATGAGCAGTTTTTAAAAAACTTAAAGCCTTCGTTATCGGCTGTTTTAATATTTTCGGTGCTTTCCTGAATTTCAGTATTCATTTTGTCATTGTTACCGTTCATTTTAAACCTCCGAATTAAAACCAGCCGTCATTAATACTGTCGGTTACAAGAACAACGCCTGTTTCTTTTGAGCCTTGTGTTTCCGGTACGGACGGTTGCGGTTTTTTGGTTGTTTCTTTATTATCAGACTTTTTAGTTGTTATCGGTGTCCGGGTGGTTGTATCTTGTTTTGTTTCGGATTTCGTCGTACTTTTTGAGTCAGAATTCTTTTTTGTTGAGGTTTGTGATGTTTTTTCGGAAGATGTATTCATTTCAGAAATATTCTCGGTAGAATCATCGGTTTTAACGCCAACCGAATTATTCTCGACCGCTTCAATTATTTCAACAGGTACATCGGGAGAATCGGCATCTATTGATTTTACTTTTGTAAGTTTACCGTCAACCCATTCATAACATACATATATATCTTTACCCTTTTTGGTTTCGACGGAAATTATCTGATGTTTTTCTTCATTCAATGAAATTGTTTTTAATTTTGAAAGTTCATCGGAGAAAACAAATTTACCGCTTTCTGTATCATACAACCAGCAATAATAACTTATAACTGTTTTTTTTGCGTTAATTGCAAGACATAAGTCTTCATTTCCGTCAAAGTTAACATCAACAAATTCAATGTGTTCTTTTGCATAGTCAATGTCAAATTCGGCATTTTTATCTTCGGGATACTCTTCTTTCTGAATAAGTTCATCACCGTCATAAATTTCGATATATGTATCAAAAACCTCAGCGGAATATCCCTCAATAATTTCATCTTTCTTTTTGCAGGAATTAACAGCAAAAACAATTACCGCAATAAGAATTATTGCAAGTACCGATGCTGTGATTTGTTTGTTTTTCATAAATTATAATCCTCCGTTAAAATATTACGCCTTCGGCGTTTAATGCGTTTTCAAGTGCGGTTAAATCGGGTGCTTTATAAACAAAACCTTTCATACCGTAATTTTTTGCTCCGTCAATATTTTTCGGAACGTCATCAATAAAAAAGCATTCTTCCGGTTTCAAAGAAAATTTATTACAAAATGCTTCGTAGATTTTCAAGTCGGGTTTCAGAATTTTGTACAGACAGGAAATAAAAAGCCCGTCCATCAAAGAAAGCGCAGGAATATCAAAATACCTGTCAAAAACCCTCGGTGAAGCGTTTGAAAGCAGATACACTTTATAACCCGCTTTTTTTATTCTTTCAATAAAACCGTACATATCGGGAAAAACAGGCATATAGGGGTAAAAATCGGTAAGCATTTCGGTTACAAGAGAATGTGTTTCTTTCGGAATCTCATTTAAAACAAACGGTATCGCTTCATCAAACGTAAGAACACCTTTGTCAATGTTACGCCACACGCTTCCGTTAAAAACATTTTCACGAATAACCGAATGATATTTTTCAGGAAAAAATTCTTTCAAAGTTCGTTCGGAATTAAAGTCAATAAGAACTCCGCCCATATCGAAAACAATATTCTTTACCAAAAAGTCCACCTCAATGCACATTTTCCAACATATCAATTATAACATTAAAAAAATATTTTTCAATATTTATTAAAAAAAAGCAGAAAATACCTTTAAAAATTATTTTTGTTTGGTATAATATATAACAAATAATAAAATGCAGGTGATTATATGGATATCAGAATTTTTAAAACAGCCGAAGAAATCGGTGTGGAAGCAGCAAAAATTTTTACCGACAAAGTCAAAGAAAAACCTGACTGCATTTTAGGTCTTGCTACCGGCGCAACTCCTATCCCCACCTATCAGAACATTATTAAAAATTATAATGATGACGGTATTTCATTTAAAGACGTTAAAACCTATAACCTTGATGAATACTGCAATCTTCCGAAAAATGACAAAAACAGTTATTATACTTTTATGCATGAACAACTTTTCAACAGTCTTGACATAAAAGAAGAAAACGTTCATTTCCTTAACGGTAACGCACAGGACAAAATTGCCGAATGTAAAAAATATGATGATGAAATCATCGCAAGCGGCGGAATTGACATTCAACTTCTCGGAATAGGCAATAACGCTCATATCGGCTTTAACGAGCCTGCAAATGAATTTACAGACGGTTCTTTTGAAGTTGAACTTACCGAAAGCACAATTAACGCCAACAAAATTTATTTTGATGACGGCAATATGCCCCGTTATGCTCTTACAATGGGCATTAAACAAATTATGAAAGCACAGCAGATTATTCTCATTGCCACCGGCGAAAAGAAAGCAACAGCGGTTAAAAACTTCATTGAAGGTCCTGTTACACCCGAAGTTCCCGCTTCAATTCTTCAACAGCATGACAACGTTATTATTTTCCTTGATGAAGCGGCTGCTTCACTTCTTTCAAAATAATATACCCCGAAACTTAAAGAGAGCATCCGAAAACGGATGCTCTCAAATTATTTTAAACGAATAAATGTAATCATCATTATTAACGTTTTTGGTAAGGTGAAGTTCAACAAATTTATTACAGACGGTTGAAGAAAAAATATGCTCATTCAGTTCGCCGTTAAATTCATATTCGCACAATTCAAAATCCGTTTGCGTTATAAACGTTGAAATGATTTGCGGTAAAAAATCATCACCGAAATATGAAATATCTCTGCTGTATTCTATATCATTAAATTTCAAACTGCAAACACCGTTTAAAATCAATGTTTCGATTTGTTCTTCTGATTTTTCATTTAACGGCGTATATACTATTTCGATACCGTTATCACCGTTTTTCACGGTAACATCCGTAATATCGGAATTGTATTCACATTGAACGTTTCTTTTAAACGAAAAATCAACTTCGGGCTTGTTCACCCGTTGAATTTTTTCGGGCAAAGAACCGCAAGACGGTAAAACAACCAAAATAAGTAACAACGGAATAATGAACAGAATACGTTTAATGTCATTCACCCTCGGAAAGTATTTTCTTTATTACATTCGGAATTGCAAACGCACAGTCTGAAGGAAGCATTGAATATTCAGTCAGTTCGGGGCGAAGAATTTCGGAACACGTTCCGTGAATAAACGCGCCTAACGAGGCGGCAGATAATAAATCGCCGTTTAAAGTTGCGGTAAGACCGCCGATTATACCCGAAAGTAAATCACCCGAGCCGCCTTTTGAAAGCCCTGAATTACCTTTTTTATTTTTATAAATAAAAGAACTTCTCGATTTATAAATAAGAGTTTCATGTCCTTTCAGAAGTGCTGTTATATTGTATTCGTTGCAAAAATCAACTATTACTTCGATTCTGTTTTTTTCAACATATTCAACTGTATTATTGATAAGTCTTGACATTTCACCGGGATGCGGAGTTATAAGAATATCGCAGGACTTATTTTTAAGAATATCGGTATTTTTTGAAATGCAGTTTAAAGCATCCGCATCAAGTATCAGCGGATTTTTACATTGTGTAATTAAAGATTCCGTTAATAATTTTGTACTTTGACTTACCCCTACACCGCACCCGTAAACAACAACATCGTTTTTTTCGGCGGCGTTAAGTATTTTTCCGATTTCATTTTCGCAAATACAGCCGTCAGCGTTACTTTTTAAAGGCATAAAAACCGCTTCTTTAACATTTGAAAGAATCGGAATAAAAAGGTCTTCGGGAAAAGCAAGTGTAACAAGCCCCGCTCCGCTTCTTAAAGCCCCCTGTGCCGCAAGAATACAGCAACCGCACATATTTCTGCTGCCGCATATAATAAGAACTTTGCCGAATGTTCCTTTATTTGAATTTTCAGGTCTTTCGGGCAACATTTTATTTGCCGATTTAAAATCAAGAATTATTTCTTTCATAAAATCCTCCGAAAAAAATACTTCACGGAAATTATAACCGTGAAGTAAGTATAAATCAATAGATTTTAAGCAATTCTTATATTACCGTTTTCAGATTTATGTTTATCATTACAATCTGTGTTCAAAGTTGTAATTGAAATAACGTCGCCTTTTTTATTGATGCAGACTTTTTCTTTAACGGTATAAAAGAGAGCCTTAAAAACACATTTAATGAAAATAAATGCTTTTCTTTCAAATTTAATGAATTTCTCCTCATAATAAAAACCGAAACAAACCGCTATAACCGCAAGAACTTCAATAATTGCTTTGAATAATGTTAAATTTGACATAATATATACCTCCGAACATTTAAAGAACATTTGTTTGTTGTGAGTCCATTATAGCATACATTTTTCGATTGTCAATACAAATGTTCGTCTTTTTTCGAAAAACTTGTACCTAAAAAGGGACTTTGTTCGACATTTTATGAAAAGTATTGAAAAAATTCAAAAATGATTGATTTTTGTTAATATATTTTTTAATAAAATCTATTTATATTTTATTATTTTTATTGTATAATTATTAACAGTATTTTTAAAGGATGAAATATATGTTTGTAGATAAAGCAAAAATAAGAATTACAGCAGGAAACGGCGGTAACGGCGCAGTCGCTTTTCACCGTGAAAAATATATTGCCGCAGGCGGTCCCGACGGCGGTGACGGCGGCAGAGGCGGAAACATTATTTTTAAAGTTGATGACAACCTCTCTACCCTTTCCGATTTTCGATACAAAAGAAAATACAAAGCACCAAACGGTGAAAACGGCAGAGGTGCTCACTGTAACGGAAAACGTGGCGAAGACCTTATTATAAGAGTTCCTCGCGGAACGGTTATAAGAGAAGTAACATCAAATGCCGTAATGGCGGATATGAGTAAAATTGAAGAATTTGTTGCCGCAAAAGGCGGTAACGGAGGTTGGGGCAACGTTCATTTTGCCACCCCGACAAGGCAAGTCCCCCGTTTTGCGAAAGACGGTACACCCGGTGAAGACTGGGAAGTTACTCTTGAATTAAAACTTCTTGCCGATGTAGGACTTATCGGTTTCCCGAATGTCGGAAAATCATCGCTTATTTCTGTTGTAAGCGAAGCAAAGCCCATTATTGCCGATTATCATTTTACAACGCTTATTCCCGTACCCGGGGTTGTAAGAATGGGTCCCGAAAGCAGTTTTGTTATTGCAGACATTCCGGGAATAATAGAAGGTGCAAGCGAAGGTATAGGTTTAGGTCACGAATTTTTAAGGCATATTGAAAGATGCAGACTGCTTGTTCACGTTGTAGATGTTGCCGGAAGCGAAGGAAGAAATCCCGTTGAAGATTTTGAAGCGATAAACAGTGAACTGAAAAAATATAATGAAGAACTCGCTTCATATCCGCAAATTGTTGCAGGTAATAAAATTGACCTTGCAACAGACGAACAAAGAGAATCTTTCAAAAAATATATATGCGACAAAGGTTACGAGTATTACGAAATAATCGCACCTATTGCAGAAGGCACAAAAGAACTTATAAATGCAGTTGCCGCACAACTTGCAAAACTTCCGCCCGTAAAAATATATGAAAGCGAAGAAATTACGCCCGAGCAGATATTCAAATCTTCAAAACGTGACTTTACTGTCAGAGTTGAAGATGATATTTACTTTATTGAAGCGGAGTGGCTTGCAAAAATTCTTTCAAAAACCGACCTGAACGATTACGAATCACTTCAGTATTTCCAGAATGTTCTTCAAACAAGCGGAATAATTAAAGCGCTTATTGATAAAGGAATTACCGAAGGTGATACTGTAAGTATTTATGATTTGGAGTTTGATTATGTCCCCTGATATAATTACCGATTTACTGTTTTCCGACAAAAAACTCGAAAAAAAAGACGTTAAAATGTACAGTCCTCTTACGCTCGCTTTTTTAGGTGATGCGGTATACAGCCTTTATGTAAGAGAAATGCTCACTTTGAACGCCAACAAGCCTACGGGAAAACTTCATAAAGAATCCATTGAATACGTCAATGCCGCATTTCAGGCAGAAATGTCTAAAATAATTCTGCCTTTACTTACAGAAGATGAATTAAGCATTTTCAAGCGAGGCAGGAACGCACACAGTTCACACTCTCCGAAAAATCAGACAGACGCTGATTACAGATATGCTACCGCACTTGAAACTCTTTACGGCTACTTATACTTATGCGGTGATAAAGAACGGTTATCCTACATATTTAATAAAAGCACCGGAGGCGCTTATATTGAAAGGAAAAACCGCGAAAATCAACAAATCTGACATTAAAGTATATTTTACCGATTTACTTTTTATTATTGCCGGTTCGGCTGTATATGCTTTTTCGGTAGACTGTTTTATTGCGCCGAACAACTTTTCGACAGGCGGCGTTACCGGAATAGCGACAATGATAAATTACATTACCGGATTCCCCATAGGAACGTCTATAATTTTAATCAATATTCCCCTGCTGATTTTTTCTTTCAGGCATTTCGGGATTGATATGCTTGTAAAAACATTATCGGCAACGGTTTTAAGTTCGATTTTAATTGATTTATTCGGAAAATATATTATTCCTTATAATGCCGATAACAAGTTACTTGCCGCTGTTTTCGGCGGTCTTTTAACGGGCGTCGGTCTCGGTCTTGTTTTTCTACGAGGCGGAACAACCGGCGGTACTGATATAATAGCCAAACTTATTAAACTTAAACTGCCGCAACTTTCAATGGGAACAACGGTACTGTTTTGTGATACCGTAATTATTCTTGCCGCCTATTTTGTTTACGGCAACATTGAAAGCGTTCTGTATTCTTTAATAGTTTTCATTATTTCTTCAAGAGGAATTGATTACATTGTTTTCGGTGCTTCAAGAAGCCGAATGATGCTTATTATTACCGAACTGAAAGACGAAGTTACAAGAAATATATTTAATGAAATAAATCACGGTATTACTCTTCTGCCTGCCGAGGGCGCATATACGGGAAAGAACAAAAACGTTCTTATGACGGTAGTAAGACCGAACGAAGTTGCAAAAATCAATAAAATAATAAAAAACACAGACCCGAATGCTTTTACGGTTATTACCGAAGCCGCTGAAGTTATGGGGCTCGGTTTCAATAAAAACTAACCCGAAAGGATATAACGATATGTCCCTTGTAAAAAAAGAAAATATAAGAAATTTTTCCATAATCGCTCACATAGACCACGGCAAATCAACTCTTGCTGACCGTCTGCTTGAACTTACAGATTCCGTCGCCAAAAGAGATATGTCCGAACAACTTCTTGACGATATGGAACTTGAGCGTGAAAGAGGAATTACAATTAAGGCTCACGCCGTTAAACTTGATTATAAAGCAAAAGACGGTAAACAGTATGAACTGAACCTTATTGACACTCCCGGTCACGTTGACTTTAACTATGAGGTTTCACGTTCACTTGCCGCCTGTGAAGGTGCTATACTCATTGTTGACGCATCACAGGGAATTGAAGCGCAGACACTTGCAAACACTTATCTTGCACTTGACCATAATCTTGAACTTGTACCGGTAATAAATAAAATTGATTTACCGTCTGCCGACCCCGACAGAGTATGCGCAGATGTTGAAGAAATAATCGGTCTTCCGTGTGATGATGCACCTCGTGTATCGGCAAAAACGGGACAGAATGTAGAACAGGTTCTTGAAAAAATAGTAGAATACATTCCGGCACCCGACGGTGATGACGAAGCGCCGTTACGTGCACTTATTTTCGATTCTGTTTACGACAATTACAAAGGTGTTATTGTATATGTAAGAATTGTTGACGGCACAATTAAACCCGGTGACACTTTAAAAATGATGGCAACCGGTGCTGAATTTACAGTTGTTGAAACCGGATATATGAGAGCAACATCTCTTGAACCGCAACCAAAACTTTGTTCGGGTGAAGTCGGCTACATAACCGCCTCAATCAAAACAGTAAGCGACGCCCGTGTCGGTGATACGGTCACGCTTGCCGACAGACCGGCAAAAGAAGCGCTTCCGGGATACAGAAAAGTCACACCCATGGTTTTTTGCGGCATCTACCCTGCCGACGGTGCCGATTACGAAAACTTACACGAAGCACTCGAAAAACTTCAACTTAACGACGCTTCACTTTCTTATGAACCCGAAACATCCGGCGCTCTCGGATTCGGTTTCAGATGCGGATTTTTGGGACTTTTACACCTCGAAATTATACAGGAACGTCTTGAAAGAGAATATGACCTTGACCTTGTTACAACAGTTCCGAGCGTTATTTATAAAATACACATGACAAACGGCGAAATTATTGAAATTGACAACCCCACACATTATCCCGACCCTGCACTTATTGACTATTGTGAAGAGCCTGTTGCCGATGCACACATCTTCTCTCCGCCCGAATATGTCGGTGCGATTATGGACCTTTGTCAGGAAAGACGCGGTTCATTTAAAGATATGACTTACATTTCCGAAGACCGTGTTGAAATTAAATATGACCTGCCTTTAAATGAAATTATTTATGATTTCTTTGATGCATTAAAATCAAGAACACGGGGATATGCTTCTCTTGATTATGAAATTTCGGATTACAAGCGTTCCAATCTCGTTAAACTTGATGTTCTTCTTAACGGTGACGGAATTGACGCACTCTCATTCATTGTTCATTCCGATAAAGCATACGGCAGAGCAAGAAAAATAGCGGAAAAACTTAAAGATAACATCCCGAGACAGATGTTTGAAATACCGATACAAATTGCAATCGGCGGAAAAGTTATTGCCCGTGAAACGGTTAAAGCGATGCGTAAAGACGTTCTTGCAAAATGCTACGGCGGTGACATAACAAGAAAGAAAAAACTTCTTGAAAAGCAGAAAGAAGGCAAAAAAAGAATGCGTTCATTCGGTACTGTCGAAGTTCCGCAGGAAGCATTTATGGCAATTCTCAAACTTGATGAAGACTGAAAAATACGGACTGTTGTAATTGATTTTACGACAGTCCGTATTTCAAATTTTTTAATTCAGTAAAGAGAAATCATACCGTTTTGAGGAACAGTATAATAATCAACCTCATTTTTTACCGAAGAAGATAAAACTGTATCGCCCATACAATTAAATATTGTATAATTTTTACCGATGATGTGTTTCGGAACTTTTAAAAACACATTTTTATTTCCCGAAGCATTTACAACAGTAAAATTACTTATATTGTCGGGAATTTCAAAAGAATCGGCAGAATAAAGCGCAACAACCGCTTCGCCGTTTTTTTGAGCGGAAACTACCGAATAATTTGCTTCGGGGTGAAGCGGAATAAGTTTACCATGCTGTAAAATGTCACGCTTTTCATCAATAAAATCAAGATAGAATTTAAGCACTTTTTTATGAGTTTCACATAATTTTTCAAATTTCATTGATATTTGAGGAACAATGAAAAGAAGTGATGAAAGTTGGTCTGCGGCGGCTTCGGGACTTGCGTTATAATCCCACATAAGCATATCCGAATGTACTGCAGCACCTTTTGTACAAAGTCGCAAGTCAATTCCGTTTATGCGGTTATAAAGTGCACCGTAAGCGCAATCATCAACCCTGAACATATTACCGCTTTTTAACATATTTGGTCCGATGTAAGACTGACGGTATTCAAGCATTACCTCGGGATTGATTTGTTTTAATGATTCGGAAATTTCACAGAGTAAAGCAGTTACCGCATCACCGAGTACGGGAATATCCATCTTTTCATATTCACACGAAGATTCATCCGTAAGTTCAAAGCGGTCAATAAAATCTATTTTAAAACCGTCAAGATTCCACTTTTTCATTCTGTCACAAAGAAGTGAAACATACCATTTTCTGACTTGTGAAAAACGAGGATCCGAAACAAACACAGTACCTTCTCTGTTATTTTTGCCGAGAAGTTTTCCTTCAAAATATTTAAAATCTTTACATTCACAACCGATAAAAGGCGTGGCAATCCATAAAATTACTTTCATTCCCTCATTATGAAGTTTTTTTACAAATTCAGCCATATCGGGAAACTTTTCTGGACAGGGAAGCCAGTCCCCTGCTGTTTTATAAGGATTTACCTTTTCACTTGTTTGCCAACCGTCATCAACAATAACGGTGTTCATTCCGTATTTTTTTGCTGAAACACACTGTTCAAAAACACAGTTTTCATCAATATCACGCTGAAAAGCATACCAGGTAGAATAAGTACGTCTGAAAGCACTTTCGGGAACATAAGCGGAAACATAACCGATTGAAGCACGGTAATCGTTAAACTTATTTAATGCTTCATAATACGGAATATTTTCTGTATCATAATAAAGGTTTGTTTCGTAGACCTTTTCCGGTTTTGTATATTTATCAAAAAACTCCGCTTTAATTTCCAGATTACCGCTTCTTTCGTCAACACCGCCTGAAAGAGTAACAGGATTTATAAAATCAGTTAAAGCAACTGTACAGATATTATTACCTAAACTGTCTATGAACTGAATAAGAGGAAAACCGACAACAGATGTAGTATATATTTTCAAGTTGGTGCGCCATGTCGGGTAAAGACATCTGTCGGCGCGGTGAAGCGGAGCAAAAACCGAAAAAGCATTTTTATTGTCTGTCATAAAAGAAAACCAAAACGGTTTTTCGGGAACATTTTCATCAAATTTTGCAATAACACTGAAAATTTCAGCGTTGTTGAATTGTTTTTTATTTTTTATTGTAATTGAAGGAGAATTTTCTTCATTACAAAATTTGATATTAAAAGGTAAAGACATACAATCACTCATTTCATTTGAGAGTTACTACATATTTATTATAATTAAAATGAATAATAATTCAACTGTTTTAATACAATGAAAAAATCCAAATAATTATTATTTGTTGAATTTTTGTATTTTTATAATATAGAAAAGAAATAAAAACCAATCGGGAATCACTTCAGCGAGTGACTCCCGGTTTTTTATAATCTTTATTTCTCAGCAATAAATTCAAGAGTAATTTCTTCCGATTTCATATGATATGCGTTAACAGCCTTTATGTAAGCGGTGTAAGTCTTCCCCTCTTCAAGAGTTTCGGCAGGTATTCGAAAATCGGCAGTATCGTCACCGTCAACAACATAATAATCATCAACATAAGTTTTATTCAAAACTTTTTTCCCGTTTTCATCCGTGATTTTTATTCTGTAATCGTGAACAATATAATTATCGGTTGCTTCATTGAAAGAGATAACCCATTCGCCGTTATCGTTTATATGAGTTTTTAACAGCGTTTTTTCGTCAAAAACAGGTGTACTGTCATGTGCTTTGAGATTTTTATAAGTGTAAGCAAAAGTGCTTTCATCATTTACATTTTCAATATAATACTCGTTAAAGTATGTATCGGAATTAAGGTCGTATTCCCTGATTCTTACACTTCCGCCGTTATCCGCTTCAACACAGCAAAACTCAGCCGCCATATCATAACCGTCAGGATGCTGACCGACAATATATCTGTTGTCAAGTTCAAACCTTGCCATAGCACCCACACCGACTGATGTATATGTTGTCTGGTTTATACTTCTCGGATCATCCGCAGGAAAATGTGAATGACCGGAAAAGTTTACCACATTACTGTGACCTGCCCATATAGCATTTGTTTGCGGCGAACACCATATTGTACTGCCGTAAACGGTACCGAAGTTATGAGGATGTTGAAATACAAATATCGGTTTCCCGTCTGCTTTACTTTCCGCCTTTTCAAGTTCGTCTGCCGCCCATTTAAGGTCTTTTACAGGGAAAGTCCATTCAGTTATATGTTCACTGCCGGAAAAGCACAAAAAGGTAAATCCGTTGATTTCGGTAACGGTATTAGGCTCATACCCGAAATATTTTTTAAAAAGTTTGGTTGCGGATTTATTTTTCATCTCGTGATTACCGAGAATATTTATTATTTTTGTTTCTTTTCTTTCATATTTTTTTACCGTTTCAACATAGGCTTCATAATCAGGCTCTGTACCTATGCTTGTAAAGTCACCGAGACCTATAACGGCATCTACACCCTTATAATCTTTATCATTATCATAAAGTTTATATACCGTCTCAAACAGGTCATCGACATTTTCGTTTTCATTATGGGTATCGGTGTAAACAACAAATCTTACGCTCGGTTTAAAGTCATCGGGAACTGTCGGCAAAGAATCGGTTATACTGCCTTTCGACATTTGTACGGCACTCCAGCAAAGCGTTACAACGCAGCAGACAGCAAGAAAAATAAATACGCCTGCGAAAATACAGCCTACTGTTTTTCCGATTTTCTTTAAAACTTTTTTCATACCGAAACCATCCTTTTAACAAAAATTATATTATGTTATCAAGCATATTTTTCAATTTGTGATTTAAGTTCAGCAAGTCCCGTGCCCTTTTCCGAGGAAAAAGGTATAATGACTAAATCTTCACCGAATTCCGAAAGTTCCTGTTTGAGTTCGGAAGAACGATGTGAAAAATCGGTTTTATTCAGTTTATCGCACTTTGTTGCGGCTACGATAAACGGTATTTCCATTTCTTTAAGAAAATTAAGCATCATAAAATCGTCTTCACTCGGTGTATGACGCATATCAACAAGTTGAACAACAAGTTTTAAATTTCTTTCGGATTTAAAATACCCTTCCATCATTTCAGCCCAGCGGCGTTTTTCACCTTTGGCTACTTTTGCATAACCGTAACCCGGTAAATCAACAATTCTTATATCGTCTGTTTTGAAAAAATTTATCGTTATTGTTTTTCCCGGAACAGATGATACATGCGCAAGATTTTTTCTGTTAAACAGTTTATTGAGCATTGAAGACTTACCGACGTTTGAACGCCCTGCAAATGCAATTTCGGGAACAGTTGACTGCGGTATTTGAGAAAGTGTACCGAAAGCGGCTTCAAATTCAACGGAATTATAATTCATAATTACACCTCACGAATAAACGGATGAAGAATTTTTCTTACCGCCTGTCTGAGTATTCAACATATTATTTGATTTTTTGTTCTCGGAAACATTATCAGAATCAAGTGCAAGTGAAAGAACTTCATCAAGTCTTTTAACCGGAATAAAATCAACAGACTTTTTAACAACATCATCGACTTTTTCAATATCCGGCTTATTATCTTCGGGAATAATAACGGTTTTCATTCCGTTTTTGTATGCCGCCATTGACTTTTCACGAAGTCCGCCGATAGGAAGAACTCTGCCCCGTAAAGTAATTTCACCCGTCATTGCTACATCGGAATGTACACGTCTTCCCGTAAGCGCAGAAACAAGCGCAGTTGTCATTGTCACTCCGGCTGAAGGTCCGTCTTTCGGAACAGCACCCTCCGGAACATGAATATGAATATCTTTATTCTTGTAAAATTCTGTTTCGATACCTAAAGTTTCGGCTTTACTTCTTATATATGAAAATGCCGCTTTTGCGGATTCTTTCATAACATCACCGAGAGAACCTGTTAATTCGAGTTTTCCTGTTCCGTCAAGTACGGCAACTTCAATCTGCATCATTTCTCCGCCGACACTCGTCCACGCAAGACCGTTTGCGGCACCGACCATATCTTCAAAATTAAAATCATCAGGTTTAAATTTTGCCGCACCGAGAAATTCGAAAAGATTATCGGAAGTTACTGTCACTTTACCGTCAAAACCGTCTGCAAATTTAACTGCGCATTTCCTGAGAATTTTTGAAATATTTCTTTCAAGCGTTCTCACGCCCGCTTCTTTTGTGTAACTGCCTATAATAAGACGTATTGCGTCATCAGTTATTTTTACCATCTTGCTATTCATACCAAAATTCTTTAACTGTTTCGGAACAAGATGTTTTTTCGCAATACTGAACTTTTCTTCGGCAGTATAACTGTAAAGTTCAATAATATCCATTCTGTCAAATAACGGTGCGGGAATTGATGATGCGTCATTTGCGGTTGTAATAAATAAAACCTTACTCAAATCAAAAGGAACGTCTATATAATGGTCGCAAAAAGTATAATTCTGTTCGCCGTCAAGAACTTCAAGAAGTGCTGACGACGGGTCGCCTTTATAATCGCTTCCGAGTTTATCAATTTCATCAAGAAGAATAAGCGGATTTGCAGTTTCTGCCTGTTCAAGTGCAGTAATAATTCTGCCGGGCATTGAACCGATATACGTTTTGCGATGTCCTCTTATTTCCGCTTCATCATGCACACCGCCGAGTGATATTCTTACGTATTTTCTGTTCATTGCTTTGGCAAGTGATTTTGCAACAGACGTTTTACCTACGCCGGGAGGACCGACAAGACAAAGAATCTGTGAATTGACATTCGGAGAAAGTTTTCTGACTGCAATAAGTTCAAGTACTCTGTCTTTAACTTCATTAAGACCGTAATGGTCTTTGTCAAGAATTCTGCGTGCTTTTTCAATATCAAGACTTTCTTTTGAATATACTCCCCACGGAAGCGCAATTACACGGTCAAGGTAAGTTCTTGAAACAGTTGCTTCGGGACTTCCCTGCGACGATTTCATCAATCTGTCACATTCATCAAAAAGTTTCTTTTTTGATTTTTTATCAATGGGAAGTAATGAAATTTTATCTTTATACCTTTCGGCTTCCGCTATGGGAGAATCGTCTTCATTAAGTTCTGCCGAAATAGTTTTAATTTCTTCACGAAGATAGTATTCACGCTGGCTTTTATCCATACGTTCCTGTACCTGCGAACGTATATCCATTTCAAGAGCCATTAACTCGGTTTCTTTTGAAAGTGTTTTACAAAGAAACTGAGTTCTTTTTATCGGGTCAAGTTCCGATAACAGTTTTATTTTTTCGTCAAAATCAAGAACAATGTTTCCGCTGATGTAATCGGATATAACCGAAATGTCATTTTCCGAATACACGGTCATAGGTACGTCAGGTGACAAACGGGGCGCAACATCACAATAATCGTCAAATAAATCTTTAAGCGTTCTTACGAGAGCCTCGCAAAATACCTCATCACGTTTTTTTACAGACTTTTGCGGTCTTTCGGTTACAACCGCTTTAAGCATGGGTTTTACACGAAGAACTTCTGTTACGCTTGCTCTGTATTTACCTTCGACAACTACTCTTAAATTGTCTGTATTGGGTAATCTTATAAGTTGCTTTACTTCCGCTACAACACCTATTGCGTTTAAATCGGAAAACTCCGGATCATCTACCGAAGCATCTTTTTGCGCAACAAGAAAAATCTGTCTGTCACCGTTAAGTGCGGCTTTAAGCGCATTTGCGGATTTTGTTCTTCCGACATCAAAATTCAATGTCATATTCGGAAATATTACAACACCTCTCATTGCAAGAACGGGAAGTGCCGAAATTTTCAATTCTTTTTCCATAATAAATAATAATGAAAAGCAGGCTTATACGGCCTGCTTATCTCCTTTTGGCCTTTTTAAAATTACGGGTTCGCTTTTTCCGTCTACAACGTCTGCCGTAACTTTTACAGTTTCAATAGTCGGGTCAGACGGTGCCGAATACATAATCGGAATAAGCACTTTTTCAAAAATGGAACGAAGTCCCCTTGCACCCGTTTCTTTTTCAATGGTAAGTTCGGCAACACGTTTTATTGCCTCGGGACTGAATTCAAGTGTAATATTATCCATTTTAAAGAGGCTTACATATTGCTTTAAAAGGGCGTTTTTAGGCTCGCTAATAATGTTTACCAATGCGTCAACATCAAGACTGTGAAGACTTGTGATAACCGGCACTCTTCCGACAAGTTCGGGAATAAGACCGAATTTAACAAGGTCCTGAGGAATTACCTGTGACATAAGGTCCATTGATTTGAGTTCGGTTTTTGAATGAATCTGCGCACCGAAACCGAGCATACTTTTACCCATTCTGTCTTCAACAAGTTTTTCAATATCAGCAAATGCACCGCCGCAAATGAACAGGATTTTTGTTGTATCAATCTGTATTAACTCCTGCTGCGGGTGCTTTCTGCCGCCCTGCGGAGGAACACTTGCAACCGTTCCTTCTATTATTTTAAGAAGTGCCTGCTGAACACCTTCGCCGCTGACGTCACGGGTAATTGAAGTGTTTTCCGATTTTCTTGCTATTTTATCTATTTCATCAATATAGATAATTCCGCGTTCCGCACGTTCCAAATCGTAATCAGACGCCTGAATAAGTCTTAAAAGAATATTTTCAACATCGTCACCGACATAGCCTGCTTCGGTCAATGTGGTAGCGTCGGCAATAGCAAACGGAACGTCAAGAATTTTTGCAAGCGTTGAAGCAAGAAGCGTTTTACCCACACCGGTAGGTCCGAGTAAAAGCACGTTGCTCTTTCCGATTTCAATATTATCGGGCGACTGAACGTAAATTCTTTTATAATGATTATAAACAGCAACGCTTAAAACTTTTTTCGCTTCTTCCTGACCTATAACATATTCGTCAAGTTGTGCTTTTATTTCTTCGGGTTTCGGAAGTTTTTTGCCGGGTTTTTTAGTTATCTTTTTTTGCTGTGTCTGTGAGCCTTCAACTATGTCAACACACAAATCAACACATTCGTCACAAATATATACTCCCGGACCTGCAATCAGTTTTTCAACGTCATCCTGCGACTTGCCGCAAAATGAACAGCGGACTGTTTTATCTCTTTCATCATCTCGTGCCAAAAAAAGCACCTCCGATATTATCTCTTTTCAATTATCTTATCAACAAGACCGTACGCAACCGCATCTTCAGCGGAAAGCCAGTTGTCACGGTCGGTATCAAGCGCAACTTCCTCAATGGGTTTGCCCGTGTTTTCCGCAAGAATTCTGTTAAGTCTGTCTTTTGTTTTCTGAATATGGTCAGCGGCAATAAGAATTTCGGTTGCCTGCCCCTGTGCGCCGCCCGAAGGCTGATGAATCATAACCTCGGCATTGGGAAGAACGTATCTTTTTCCTTTTGCGCCGGAAGAAAGTAAAAATGCACCCATAGATGCCGCCATACCCATACAAATTGTGGAAACATCGCATTTGATATACTGCATTGTATCATATATTGCAAGACCTGCGCTGACGCTTCCGCCGGGACTGTTAATATAAAAACTGATATCTTTTTCGGGGTCCTGACCTTCAAGATAAAGAAGTTGAGCAACAATAATGCTTGCGGTTGCATCATTTACTTCATCAGAAAGAACTATTATTCTGTCATCAAGAAGTCGTGAAAAAATATCATAAGAGCGTTCGCCTCTGTTTGTTTGTTCAATAACATAAGGAACAAGTGCCATAATAAAACCTCCTGTAAAACGGTATTTTAAAAAGATTATTGGAAAAAAATCCTGTTTTAATCTTTAAAAGTTTAATTTTAGAATTACGCCGCCTCAGAAAACAAACTGCGGCGGCGATACAGATAAATTATTCAGCCTTAGGTTCGGAAGTTTTTTTCTTTGCGGGAGCCTTTTTTGCAGCAGGCTTCTTTTCGGTATCAGCATCATCTGCTTTCTTTTTAGCAGGAGCCTTTTTTGCAGAAGTCTTTGCATCATCTGCTTTTTCTTCTGAATCATCTTTCTTTGCTGCTTTTTTCTTTGCTTCAACCGCAGAAGATTTTACAAGATCCATTGCTTTTCTGCAACCGAGATCCGCTTTAACATCATCAGCAGAAACAAGGCTTTTAACTTTTTCAAGTTCCATACCGTAAGAATCGGCGTATGTCTTGAGTTCTGTTTCAATATCTTCTTCGGATATTTCAATTTTTTCAAGTTCAATAATCTTTTCAAGAGCAAGGCGGAGTTTAACGGATTTTTCAGCGCCGTCTTTATAAGAATCGCGGAACGCTTTAACATCCATACCTGTGTACTGCATATACATATCAAGGCTCATACCCTGCATCTGAAGACGGTAATTAAATTCGTTAAGTTCATTGTCAATTTCTTTTTCAATCATAACTTCCGGAATTTCAACAACCGTGTTTTCAACAAGAGCATCCATAACGGCATTTTCAAACTCACGGTCTGCCGCTGCCTGTTTTCTTGTTTTGATTTCTTCTTCAACGCTCTTCTCATAATCTGCGATAGTATCAAAGTCTTTATCTTTAGCATACTCATCATCATATTCGGGAAGAATTTTTTCGGAAATTTTATGTATTTTTACTTTGAATACAACGGCTTTGCCTGCGAGGTCTTCTGCGCCGTATTCTTCGGGGAATGTAACGTTAACGTCAAATTCATCATCAACGTTATGACCGATAATCTGATCTTCAAAGCCGGGAATAAAAGAACCTGAGCCGATTTCAAGGTCATATTCTTCACCTTTGCCGCCTTCAAATGCTTCGCCGTCAAGGAATCCTTCAAAATCGATTGTTGCAATGTCGCCTTTTTTAACTTTTCTGCCTTCAACCGCAACTGTTCTTGCATCTTTTTCAAGAGCACGGTTAATTTCTTCTTTAACTTCCGCTTTTTTAACCGTAACTTTTTCTTTTTCGGCGGAAATGCCTTTATACTTTTTAACCTCTGCTTCGGGTTTAACGGTTACTTTAAGTTTAACTGTAAAACCGTCAGCGTTGATTTCGGAAAGTTCATCGTCAAAAGGTGCTGCAACGGGAACTATGCCCGCCTCTTTAACAGCAGCGTCGAAAAGTTCCGGATATTCTGCGTCAACAGCATCATACCAGAAAACTTCTTTTCCGTAATAATTTTCGATAACGTGTTTGGGTGCTTTGCCTTTACGGAATCCGGGAACATTGTATTTACCCTTATTCTTGGCATAAGCCTTTGAAACAGCCGCTTTGAATGCTTCGCCCTCAAGAGCGATTTCAAGAGCATAAACATTGGTTTCAACTTTTTCGCAAGACTTTAAACTCATTTGAATACATCCTTTCTGAATGCGAAACAATTTTTAACTGAAAAATTATATCACATATATTTTGTAATTTCTACTGTTTTTTTAATATTTTTCCATATTTTTATATATTTTTAAAGATAAAACCGTTGAAATCGGGTTTATCAATCATATATACGCTTGGGGCAAAACAAAAGTTTATCGGCTGAAACAAGTGAAAACTCAATTCCGTCATAAAACAAATGGGCATTTTCGGGTGGAACAAATCCGTGAAGATGACCGAAAAAGCAACGTTTGATGTTATGTGATTTGAGCACCGATAATATTTCATCACATTTCATTGTTGAAGAAACAGGCGGATAATGAAGAAACACAATAACATTATCACTTAATTTTTCAGCGCATTTAAGTGACAATTCAAGTCTTCCGGCTTCACGCATAATAATTTTTTTGTCGGGGTTATCGGAATCGTCGCAAAACCACCCGCGTGTACCGGCAACGGCATACCCGTCAACTTCATACGCATTATTAAAAAGAATTTTTACAGATGAAAAACCGTTTTCTTCAATGAACATATTCATTTTGGACATTGTATTCCACCAGTAATCGTGATTGCCCTTTAAAATAATTTTTTTTCCTTTAAGTTTTTCGATAAACTCAAAATCTGACTTTGCTTCTTCAAGACTCATTGCCCAGGAAATATCACCCGGAATAACAACCGTATCATCATCGGTAACAATGTTATTCCAGTTTTTTTCAAGCCTTTCGGCATAATCCTGCCAGCCGTGAAAAATGTCCATGGGTTTATCAACCGAAAATGATAAATGAAGGTCTCCGATTGTATAAAGCGACATATTTATATACCCAACATATCAAATACTACCTGCGCCATTTCATCTTTGCCGGCAACTTTGTCAAATCTGACGGTTTTACCTTTAAGAGATGAAAGTTGTTCAGGTGCTTTAAGTCCTGTTAATTCTTCGAGAGCGTTTACGGTTTCAAACTCATCCGAATATTCTTTGCCGGAACAGTCAACGGATTCAAGAACCGCTTTTGAGAATTTAAACGGCGAAGCGGTAGAAGCAATAACAACGGGAGTTTTGTCGCCTGTTGAAGCAATGTAAGAATCGCAGACATTTATTGCAACGGCTGTATGCGTGTCGGCAAGATATGAATGATTTTTGTATGTTTCGCCTATTGTTTTTTTCGTATTTTCATCATCACAGCAACCGGCGGAAAAAATGCTTTGGATTTTTTCCTTAACATCGTCGCTGACTTTATATTTTCCGTTTTCTTTCAATGCGGAAAACCACTCATTGACAGTATCGGAATTTCTGCCGCAAAGAAGGTAAAGAAGTCTTTCGAGGTTGCTTGAAATAAGTATATCCATAGACGGAGAAACCGTTGTATAAAAACTTCTGTTTCTGTCATAAACGCCTGTTTCGATAAAGTCTGTAAGAACGTTGTTGGCGTTGGAAGCACAGATAAGTTTATTAACGGGAAGTCCCATTTCTTTTGCAAAATAAGCCGCAAGAATATTGCCGAAATTGCCTGTCGGAACAACGATATTTATTTTTTTGCCGAATTCAACGGAACCGTTGTTTACCATATCGCAATAAGCGGAAAAATAGTAAACAATCTGCGGAGCAAGTCTGCCCCAGTTAATTGAGTTGGCTGATGAAAATACAAGATTGTTTTCTTTGAACTTATCAAGTATTTCTTTATTTGTAAATATTGATTTAACACCTGTCTGTGCATCGTCAAAATTACCGTATATAGCGCATACACCGACATTGTTACCGTCCTGGGTAGTCATTTGAAGTTTTTGCATGGGGCTTACGCCGTCATTCGGGTAAAACACAAGAATTTTAGTACCCTTTACATCTTTAAAGCCTTCAAGTGCGGCTTTACCCGTGTCACCCGATGTAGCAACAAGTATTACTATTTCTTTATTATCAAGATTTTTACCTGCCGAAACGGTGAGAAGATAAGGCAAAATCTGAAGAGCCATATCTTTAAACGCACAAGTCGGTCCTTTGAAAAGTTCAAGAATATCAATATTATCATGCAATTTCACAACGGGTGCAGTAAATTCGGATGAAAACTTACCGTCTTTGTATGCACCTTCCACGCACGAATCAAGTTCCTCTTTTGTAAAGTCCGTTAAATACAGACCGAGTATTCTTTTTGCACGTTCTTTATAATCGACGTCGCAAAGAGACTTTATTTCATCAAGTGAAACGTTAGGTATTTCACACGGAATATAAAGACCTCCGTCAGGTGAAATACCGTCGGTAATGGCTTTTGATGAAGTTACTTTAACATTATTATCTCTTGTTGAGGTGTAAAACATAACAAACACTTCCCTTTTTATCTTGACTCATTTTAACAAATAGAGGAATAATTGTCAAGGAAATGACAAAAGAAGTGTTCTTATATAATTTTATGCTCTTTCACCCGTTAACAGAAACAGTGTTATTCTTTTTAAAGATGTAAAAACCGAAAGTCTGTCAACAGCACTTTGAGCGTTTAAATCATAAGATGATATTATTTTACCGTTAAGTGAAAACGATAAAGTACCGAGTTTTTGTCCTTCAAGGACAGGCGCTTCAACGTCAACGGGAAGTTCAACTTCCTGCGTGATTTTTTCTTCATCGCCTTTTTTTATAAGTATCTTATTGATTGCGGGAATTTTCGGTTTAACAGATTCCGATTCACCGTTTAAAACTTTAATGTCGGTAATCAGATTTTCATCAACAGCGGGAGTAACAGTTATATAATTTGAAAAACCCCACGTCAGCATTGATTTAGCGGTTTCAAAACGGTCGTTACTGTTTTCTGCGCCCATTACAACAGCAACAATATGAAAACCGTCACGCTCGGCAGAAGCAGAAATGCAACACCCCGCCTTTTCGGTTGTACCCGTTTTAAGACCTGTTGTTCCGTTATAAAAACGAACAAGTTTATTAGTATTTACAAGTTCTGTTTTACCGTCTCTCAATGAATCCATCCACACGGTAGAATAATTCCTTATAATATCGTGTTTAAGAAGTTCACAGGACATTATCCCTATATCACGTGCGGTTGTCAGGTGAGTTTTTGAAGTATCGTCAAGACCTGTCGCATTTTCAAAATTAGTATTGTTCATTTTAAGTTCTTTTGCACGGGTATTCATTAAAGAAACAAACGCTTCTTCACTTCCTGCAACATATTCACCCAAAAGCGTTGCGGCATCGTTTGCGCTTCCGATAACGGTGGCTTTAAGAAGTTCGTCAACGGTCATTGTTTCCCCTTCTTCAAGCCATATCTGTGAACCGCCTTTTGAAGCGGCATTTTTTGAACACGTTACCGTATCGGTAAGTGATATTTTTCCTGCTGATATTGCTTCTGTAACAAGAAGCATCGTCATTATTTTTGTTACCGAAGCCGGATACATTTTTTTGTCGGCGTTATACTCCAATAAAACGCTTCCCGAAGAAACTTCCATAAGTATTGCCGATTTTGCTTTAATTTTAACGGGCAAATCAACATTTTTTTCTGTTTGAATTACATTCTCGTTATAAGCGGAAACAGACGTAAAATCGTTTCCGGCAAAAACCGCCGGAATTGAATACGCAAACATTAAACATGCGATTATCATTGTAAATATTCTTTTCAAATCATTTCACCTCATAAAAATATATGAAGAAATGATTTTCTTAATACTGAAAAACGGATTTTAAGCAGAACAAAAATCTTACTTAAAATCCGTTTATATGTTATTTAATTGATGAAATTCAATCAGTCATCATTCTGTGCATTGAGTTCGGCAGCGTGTTTAACACGTGTTTCGTTAAGTTCCATATACATTCTGTCACGGGTATCCTTGTCAATGTTGTAGCCGAGCATAGGTAAAATGCTGACAATTGCAAGGAAAGCGGGAATGAGTGTTGCCATAGCGAATATCCATTTCTGTGCACGTTCAGGTTGCGGTCTGACCTCCGTGTATGCGGTAAGGTCATAACCGATCCACTGTTTAATCTTAGGCTGAAGAATTGCATTCAAGCGGCTCGGTATTTTGCAGAGGATGGTACTTGCAACAGAGAGAGTCGCCTCATTTCTGTAACCGCATTTCCACTCAATGTAGTCGTTACATTCGTTTCTGATTTCATCACCCGAAATGCTTCTGAAACCTGAGCAGGCAGCATAGATGCACTCCCAGACTGCAGTAATCGGAAGCATTGACCAACGCTGAGTAAACAGACGGTCGCCATTTTTATTCTTAATAAACATACCGAACATAAATACGGGAATATATGCTGCCTTCGGAATAGTCTGGCTTATCATATAAATTGACTTTGTAGAACGTCTTTCGGAAACCTTGTTGTATTTTGCATAACCGAAAGGCTGGAATGCAACCGAAGGAATGCCGGCAAATGTTTCGAAGGTTGTCATAAAGAGAACCCAGCGATAGTAGTTGTTTGTCGAAATACCTGTGCCGAATGAACCGAGAGCATTGGAAATCATATACATAAGAACGGGTTTGTTCGCAAAAACAAGTTTAAGACTCTGTTTAATTGAGGGTGTGTCAATACTCTGATGAACACGTTCTTTAGCAATAGTTGAATACCAAAGTGTAACAAGACCGGAAACTACTGCAGTAAGCGGACCAAGTGTTACAAGGGCTGTTTTAATCATATCAGCCTCTGTTTTGCCCTCTTTTGCTTTGAGGATGCCGTTAGTAATAAAGTCAAGCATAAACTCAACAAGAGTGTTCGGAAGACCTGCATAGAAAAGGTTGAGATATTTTGTAACCGCAAGAAGTCTTCGTCTGTCTGACGGGAACGGCGTAATTGTCGATAGGTAACCGGATGTTGCAACAGTTCTGAAGTTGGTTACCATTTCTATAAGCATTTCAAAAACAACATAAGCAATGAATTTCGGAATGTAATCAAAGTCATCAATATTTGCTTTGAAAATAATAGGAAGAAGCCAGTAAAGACCGACAATAATTGCATAGGGAAGACTGGAAAGGAAAAGATAAGGAACAAATTTACCCCAACGGGTACGGGTTTTTTCAACAATACCGCCAATGATAAGGTCATCGACAATGTCCCATACACCTGCAATAGCCTGATAAATTGTCTGTTTATCAAAACCGATTTTTAAAATACTGTCAACAAAAAGTTCTTTCTGACTGTCAATGTTAAATCCCTGGCTGCCGTCAAAGAGCATATAACCAATGGTTTCCTTGGTAGAAACAACTCGTCTGTCAACCTTTACCATAGTTTTTAAAGAGTCAACAACTTCTTCGGTTGTACCGTTTTCCGCAATTTGTATAGCGGTATTTTTATCAATATCAGCCATTATACAGTCTCCTCCTCTCTTATATTCTTTTCGGCCTCATCCTGAAGTTCGGCAAGAGCAACAAGCATCTTTCTGTGAATCTGATCTTTTGTGAAGCCCTGTTCTACAAGAGCAAAATATTCATCACTCGGAATACCGCCTATAAGACAAGTGGTATATTTAACTTCAAAGCCTTTTTTGAATATTACAATATTATAAACAAGTTGAATAACGAAAAGTAACATAAATAAGAACATACCGATACCGACGGATGCTTTGACATCACTCTCGAAATTGCCGGACTCAAGGTCATTATTTAACTTTTCAATGTAGGGGTTAATAACGCTTACGTCAACAAGACCGGAAACTCTGCCGTTAAGGTTACTGAATACAGAAGCAATTTTCTCGCCTGTCTCATCGGCTATTTCTTTATCTGTTTTTTCACCGGAAGCGTCATCATCAATAGGATCAACAATAAGTTCACCTTTGTTGAGTGTATCAATATAACCCTGTGCTTCTTCAATAACAGACTGTAAATTCTCAAAACTTTTTTCGGAATACAAACCGTTATCGTTGTTTATTTTTTTTGCGCTGTCAACTGCAACCTGAAGATATATTACGGTTTCGTCAGTTATTTTGCAAAGTTGGTTATAAAGTTCATCGGAAAGTTCGTGATTTTCGGAAAGAACTATGTCGGTATTGCTTTCATCAAGAATCTTTCTGAGTTTTGAATATGTATTAACGGCATTATTTACGGCAGAAGCGGCATCTCTTACTTCGGAAACGGTTGCTTCTTTATTTTCAAGAACAGTTTTTGCATTTGAAACTGCTTCTTTTAATGCGGTTACTTCTTCATCGGTATATCCGCGGTCAACTTTTGATTTCAAAACAGCCTTGCCGTTTTTCAATGCTCTTTTGAGTATTTCGGTATCAACGCTGTTTTCGTTATAAAGCGCCTGAATTTTAAGAAGTGCGCTGTCAACTTCGGACTGACCTTTGTTTGAAGCGGCATTTTGCGCTTCATTAAGAATTATTTCGGAATAATCAGTCGCAGGTGATTTTGTAAATACGAACATACATACAAGAGAAGCAATTACAAGTACAAGAGATATTGAAGAAAGAATAACATTCTTTCTGAGACCCCTTTTAGTACCTGCAGTCACCTGCAATACAGTGAAAACTATGCAGCATACAGCGGGAATAACAAGTAATACCGCGCCAATTACGACAGGCGATATAATATCGGTGATTTTACCTGTATCAATCGCATTGAACACATTGTAAATACCCAACGCATTATAATTTGTTTTGTTACCGCCTACAGTGATACTGAAAAGCGGAAGAAACAATGCGGCAATCGGTATAAGGAAAAGTGCCATACGTATTCTGCCGATATTTGTTCCGATAGTTGCGGCTTTGGCTCTGTCAACTTTAGGCTGGGATTTAGCGTGTGCTATTTCAACCTTTTCGGATTCTTCAAGTAATTTTTCATTTGACTTGAAATAATTAAGGTTGACACCGCACCCCGGACATTCGGGTCGCCAGTCCTTTAAGTGCAGTTTTCTGCCGCAATTAGGACACTGTGCCATTTTTTATCATCTTCCTTTCATTCGACAAAAATGTTAATACTATATTTATAACTTAAAATTCAATCTGTGTCAACAGATAATTTCATAAACATTTCAAGAATTCTTTTTACGCACACTTTAAGATGTTCATTTGAAAGTTCGCCTTTTAACAGAGATTCTTTCAATTCTTCGGGATAACCCATGTGCATTTTCATATCGTTACCCGCTTTAACTTCTTTAACAGGATCGTTTTTTACACCCCAGTCGGTAGTAACCATTCCTTTAAATCCCCACTCTTTACGGAGAATGCCGGTAAGAAGTTCCCAACTTTCGGATGTATGCAATCCGTTAATGAGGTTGTAAGAGGACATAACAGTCCACGGGTCGCCTTCACGCACCGCAATTTCAAAACATTTAAGATAGATTTCTCTTAACGCTCTTTCCGAAATGCGTGAATCACAGCCGAATCTGTTCGCTTCTTTGTTATTGCAGGCAAAATGCTTCATTGAAACCGCAACTTTTTGAGACTGAATACCGCTTATTTCCGATGCGGCACATTTTCCTGCAAGTATCGGGTCTTCGGAAAAATACTCGAAATTTCTGCCGCACAAAGGATTTCTGTGGATGTTTAAAGCAGGAGCAAGCCACACGCCGAGATTGTTTTCACGAATTTCCGCTGCTGCGGCGGCACCGACTTCAAATATCAAATCCCGATTCCATGTTGCGGCAAGAAGCGTTGCACACGGAAACGCCGTTGTGCTTATTCCCGTACTTTCGTCAAGTCTTAATCCCGCAGGACCGTCTGCCGTGGGAACGGCGGGAACACCGAGACGTTTAAGTCCGCCGAAACAACCGGTATTTGCTACGCCTGTCGGAGCGTGACCGCCTACAAAATCGGCAAGTTCATCTATTGTGAACTCATCAACAAAATCATCAAGTGATATTTCTTCACCGACTTTATCAAACTGAACAGAACTGTCTTTATGTTCGTATTTCGATATTTCGGGTTCACCGTAGAAATATTCTGCTTCACCCGTCGGTAAAGATTCATACGTTCCGTCAGCAAGAAGACGTTTTTTAAGTTCAAACGGTCTGCAAAACTGAGTGAGTTTTTCGGTAACGGTATCTTCTTTAACTTCAAGTTCAAAATCAGTCTTATTTAATGACTGTGATGAATTGCCGACAAAGAATTTATATGTTCCTTTTTCAAGAACATAAGCAGATTTTGATATTTTACCGAGGTCATCAAAACTTGCCATATCGGAAACTTTAAAACTTAAAGCAAGCGTTTCTTCTTCGCCGGGTAAAAGAAGTTTTGTTTTCTTGAATGCGACAAGTTGTTTTGCAGGTTTTCCGAGTTTACCCTGCGGGGCTGAAAAATAAACCTGAACAACTTCTTTCCCTGCAAATGCGCCGGTATTTTTAACATTTAAAGCAACTGTAATTCTGCCGTTATTTTCTCCGCACACAACTCCGTCAAAAGAAAACGAAGTGTATGAAAGTCCGAAACCGAAAGGATAACGGATATAATCTTTCGCACCGGGAATTGTTTCAAAATATCTGTAACCGACATATATATCTTCGGAATAATCAAGATGTTCAAAACATTCCGAAAAGTCGTCTTTACTCGGATAAACGTCATAAGATTTTGTAATTGTGTCGGGTAATTTGCCCGACGGAGTTACATCGCCGCAAAGAATGTCGGCAATCGCTTTGCCGCCTTCCATTCCTGCCTGCCACGCAAACAGAACACCTTGTATTCTGTCATTTTCTGCGAAAAATTCACAGTCAACAACCGCACCCGAATTGATAACGATTATTACTTTTTTAAACAACCCCGAGCATTTATCTATAAGGGCTTTTTCAAGGTCGGAAAGATAATAGTCACCGCCTACCGCACGCCTGTCTGTTCCCTCAGCGGAAAAACGGCTTAAAGTAATAACGGCTGTGTCGGCATTTTGTGACGCACTTTTTATAAGTTCGTCAGGAACAAGCGCTTCTGTAACGTGCATACTGTAAAACGTGTCGTACGTTATATCGTCACGTTCCTGACAGAAAGGCATTGCGTTTACCTTGTCCCAAATTTTATTGATTTGAGCCTGAGTAGGTATTTTTTTGCCTTCAATTTTAACATACTCTTTATAAAAATCGACAAGAGGTTTATATATTTCCACTTTCCCCTCTTTTTGTTTTTCCGAAAAGCCCTCGTAAATATTGCGGATGTAAGGGCAATAAATGTCACCGCTTCCGCCGCCGCCTTTTATGTATTCAATAGTCGCTTTACCGAAAAGTGCTATTTTTTCACCTTTTTTCAAAGGAAGCGCATTGTCGGTATTTTTAAGAAGCACCATACCTTCGCACGCCGCATTTTTTGAAACTTTAATGTTTTCTTCGGATGCGGTTATACATTTGCCGTCTTTTCCGAGCGGAATACACGGCTGATATTTAAAACGAGAATATTTATCCATATTTTACACTCCGCTTAAAGTCTTTCAAGTATTTCGGGATGCTGACGAAGATCGTAACGCTTATAATTGTCTTCGGCATCAAAAAACCAAACTCTCGCATCCGGACGGGCTGATGAAACCATAACCGACCACTTGCCGTCAATATAGCAAATTGCAGCTTCGTTTTCGCAGGCAATAGATGAAATTTTTCTTGTGGAAACAACATCGTTAAATGACTGCCACGAACGGGATTCATAATGCGGGCAGTTGCAGTACGGAAGTAATCCGAGCGCATCTATAAACATAAATTTGTCTTCCGGTCCGCAATCATCGTAACCTTCTTTAAACCAGCACATACTTCCGGAAGAAGAACCGAAAAGAACTTTACCCTGCTCAAACGCTTCTTTAAGATATTTGTCGGCATTTGTTTCGCGCCATTTTTCGGCAACAAATTTAAGGTTACCGCCCGGAACGTTGATTATGTCGGCTTTGCGGATTTTTTCCGCTATTATTTCTTCGGTCATATAAGCGTGAGTGAGATAAAGAACGTCGGTGTAACAACCCATTTTGCTGTAAAAACCGATTGTTCCGCCGCTTGCAAAATCATACCCTGTTGTCGGAATATGCAAAAACCTCGGATTTTCTTTGCCTGAAAGTTCCATAACATATTTAGCAAGTGTTACTGCATCAACACCGTCAAAACCTCCGCCTATGCCGATTATTTTACCCATAAAAATACCTCCGTTAAAAAATTTCTAAATGATTATACAATATGATATACGTATATTTCAAGTGAAAATAAAATATATATGTATCTTTTTCATAATATTGTTGACATATTGAAATAAAAATTGTAAACTTTTAATGTCAAAATAAAAAATACGGAGATGATTCCATGGGTAAATTTAAAAACCTCGGAAAAAACATTGATCCGAACATTCCTCTTGAAAACCAGAAGAATGTTACTATGATCGAATACATCAGTATATGCGCCGCACGAATAGGCGGTATGTTCGGTACAACGCTTACCGGCACACTTGCCGCAGCCTTCCTTCACGAACTTTATTTCGGGCCGGCAGGTTTTTCAAGTGAAAGAATTGCCGAAGTCAGTGCCGTGCAGACTACCATCACAACAATTCTCGGCATTATAATGCCCTTGCTTGCCGGAATAATCGTTCAAAAATGGAAAAGCCGTTTCGGCAGATACCGTCAGTGGTATTTAATTTGCCTTATTCCCATTTTCATTCTTACGGTTTCATTTTATTATGTACCCAAGGGCTGGACGGACGCTCAGATGATTTACTTCCGCTATGCCATTACTGCACTTCAGACTGTGTTCAATGCGTTTAACAACCTCGGTCAGAACGTTGTTCAGGTTATTTCGCCCAACTTTAAGGAAAAGAAAACAATCGCAACAATCTGGCGACTTGCATATTACGTCGGTTACGGTGCGGCGTACGGCGGAACTTTCATTTACGGCTTGTTCAGCGACGACAAAAATGCAATGTATATGCGTCTTGCATTCGTAGCGGCTCTCGTTACCATGATAGGTAATCTTCTTGTCGGTATTTTCTGCAAAGAAAGAATCGAACTTCCGAAAAAAGAAAAAGTTTCAATTTCAAAATCACTTTTCACACTGTTTAAATATAAAAACTATGTGGCATATCAGATTTACAACTGGGCAAGTGTTTTAATGGCACTCGGCAAATGGTCAACTTACCTTGCCGCAATTACAGTCGGTTCTTCAAAAAACCTTTTGCTTACACTGCCTACCGCAATCGGTACGGTTGTAGGTAACATTATTACTACTAAACTTTCTAAAAAATACGAGCCTACAAAACTTCTCAAATTCTGCGGAATATATTCAACAATCGCCGCTGCACTCGTTTTCTTTATATGTTTCGGCGAATCACTGTTCGGTATTTATTTCTTCAAAGGCTGGAACAGTATTTTCTTCTACATTTTCTATTTTGCTTTCGGTATAGGCGTAGGTATTCAGGAACTTTCGGAAAGCCACTTTACAGTTGAATACTGCGATTACCTTGAATGGCAGACCGGTGAAAGACTTGAAGCAATTCAGGGCGTTGTTCCCGGATGGATTAACTCTGTTTTTATCTATATCAAAGACCTTTCCATTCCCTTTATTCTTGCATGGATAGGTTATGAAGCATCTGCAGAGGGCGATCTTGTTGCTACAATGCAGGCTCAGCCGACTTATCTGAAAACTTGCTTGTGGCTTCTTGCCCTTCTTGTTTTCACATACGCTCTTTCAAATGTAATAAGAGCACTTGTTCTTAAATTTATGTATGACATTGAAGGCGACAAAAAAGAACAGATGTATAAAGAACTTGAAATAATGAGAAAACAACGCCACGAGGAAAACCTTAAAATTGAATCAGCAAAGTAAAATAATAAAAAAGAGGTAATTTACATGACTAAACCTGTAATGGGTATTCAACTTTATACCCTTCGTGATTTCATTCAGAATGCCGAAGATTTTGACAAAACACTTGAACGCCTTGAAAAAATGGGTGTTACCGATGTTCAGATTTCCGGAATCGGTGATATTCCCGCCGAAGTTCAGGCTGAAATTCTTAAAAAGCACAATATGAAAGTATGCATTACTCATAAAGGCTTTGAAAGAATGCTTACAGACCTTGACACTATGATTGACGAACACAAAACCATTGAATGTGACGCTATGGGAATAGGCTCGGCCCCCGGTGAAAGCAGAGGTAACAGAACAAGAGTTCGTGAATTTATTAAACAGGCTGATGAAGTCGGTGCAAAACTCAAAGAAAAAGGAATGACTTTCAATTACCACAACCATTCATTTGAGTTTAACAAACTTGACGATATGAATTGCAGTATGATGGACCTTCTTCTTGAAGAAACCGACCCCGAACTTTTCAATTTTATTCCCGATGTTGCGTGGATTCACTACGCCGACAAAAACCCCGTCGATATTCTCAAAAAAATGAAAGGCAGAATTAAAGTTCTTCATTTTAAAGATTACATAATTGACGAAAACAAAGAAAGACACTTCGTTTCGCTCGGCAAAGGTATTGTTAATTTAAAAGAATGTTATGACATTGCGTGTGAACTTGAAATACCCTACATAATGTATGAGCAGGACTGCGACTGGGTTGACGGTGACGCTTTTAAAGCGACTGAAGAATCCTGGGAGTTTATGCAGTCACTAATTAAATAAGAAACTAATGTAGAAAGAGGACTCGACTGAGTCCTCTTTCTACATTATCATTTGTATGTATTTTATTTTCCGAAATAATCAGATTCTATATAATCAACATCAAGAGTTTTACAGTATTCAAAATCCTTTTCATCATTTACTGTCCACAAGGCAACCTGCAAACCTCTTGAATGAAAAGCATCTATAATTTCCTGCGATACAAGATGATAATCAAGGTCTATTGAAAAATTGCCGTCAAAACATCTTTCAAAACCGTCTTTGACTTCGCCTGTTCCGTATGTAAGCATTATAGGCAGTTCCGGCACATATTCACGTGAACGCAGAAGATTATTAAAATCAAATGACTGAATAATACATTTTTTCAAATCGTAAACTTCATCAATCATATCATAAACTTCGTGAATCTGTTCATCTGTAAATTCACCTTTCAACTCAATGAAACAAACCATATCGTTATCACGCATAATTTCAAGGTATCGTTTCAAAGTGCAGATGTAAACGGTATCATCAGTTCTTTTGTTTTTTAAAGGTTTTGAAACAAGTTCTTCAAAAGTAGCGTTGCTGACAACAAGTTCGGTTCCGTCAACAAAAACCGCTTCGCTGTTATGGTGAAGAACCAATACGCCGTCTTTTGTTACCCTTACATCGGTTTCCGCACCCTTAGATCCGTTTTCAACTGCTTTTAAAAATGCCTGTTCGGTATTTTCGTGGTACGCTCCGCTGTAACCTCTGTGTGCTATCATACATATTTTATTTTGTTCCATAAGTTTCACCTTTTTCGTTTGATTTTTTTGAAGATTTAATACTTAAAAAAATAAATAATCGTGTAACAAGAGATGCGAGAACAATACCCGCACTTATTCCCAGACCGATTTCAAGCGTGAGTATAAGTTTTGTCGATGCTTCGGAATAAAACCCGTTTATAAGATTATTCATTGAATAATAAAGCGTTCCGCCCGGAACAAGGCTTATGCAACCGGGAAGTAAAAAAACGGTAGACGGCGCTTTGCAGATTCTTGCGAAAATTTCAGAAAGAAGCGCAACAGCAAACGAAGCAAACATATTTACAAGAAACGGATTTACAATGTATTTATTAAAAACATAATAAAGTACACAAGAAACAACCGCACATAATGCAGCAAAAGGCATGTGGCGAACATTAAGCCTGAAAAGAATGCAAAAGCCGAAAGATGCTACTATTGCACCGATAATTTTAATAATCACCATAATGCGCCACCTCCGAAAATAACCATTGAAAGCGCAAAGCCGAATGCAACCGTAACCGCTATAAGAACAGCCTGAACCAATTGAATTATTCCCGAAATTGTATCACCTAAAATAAGGTCTCTTATTGCATTACCGAAAGACAAACCGGGAATAAGAAGCATAATGGTACCTATCATAACCATATCGGGATTATGCCCAACGCCTAAATTCAAAAGTATCTGCGCTGTTACCGCTCCGAAAAACGAAAGAACAAGCGTATGCACAATTTGATTTATAAACCGAAACTTTTTTAAATTGAGTAAGGAAATTACTATTCCGGCAAGTGACGCTACAAGAGCGTCTGAAAAATCACCGCCGAAAAAAATTGCAAACCCGCCCGCACCGAGAATCGAACCGAGAAAAATAAGATATTTGGGAAACGGTTTAGACGATTCCATATCCGAAATCAGTCTTTCAACATCTTCAATCGGTACAGTTCCGTTACACACGGAATGAGAAAGATCATTCGCTTTATCAAGCATAAACATATTATTTGATGAAAAATACACACGTCTGACTTGCGAAGAGTGTGTTCCGTCGGGCATTCTCACACTTGCATTTATTACAGACGGCAATGCAAAAACGTCTGTTTGAGATGCGCCGTATGCAGAACATATTCTGTTAACCGTATCTTCTATACGGTGTGATTCACCGCCGTTTTTTAAAAGCACTTCGGCAATGTCGAGTGCTTTTGAAAGAATATAATCGGCAGAATAGTTTTCTGCTTTTAAAATCAGTTTTTTTTGAGTCATAATACTTCTCCGAAAAAACGTTTTAATTAAAGTACACCTTTTGTTGACGGTATTTCATTTTCAAATGAAGCATCAACAGATGTCGCTTCACGAAGAGTTCGGGCGAATGCTTTGAAAACACATTCGGCTATGTGATGTGAATTTGTTCCGGATATTTTTTTTAAATGAAGTGTAATATCGGAATTGCGGGTAAAGCCCATAAAAAACTCTTCAACAAGTTCCGTATCAAAATCACCGATTTTTTGCGTCGGAAAATCAACATCAAAAGAAAGGTAAGACCTGCCGGACACATCAGCGGCGCATAAAACAAGACTTTCATCCATAGGCAGAATTACATCGCCGTATCTTTTTATTCCGCGTTTATCCCCGAGCGCCTCCGAAAATGCTTTACCGAGAATTATACCTACATCTTCAACTGTGTGATGATAATCAACCTCGGTATCACCTTTACAATTAACAATAATATCAAATTTTGAATGTTTTGAAAGTTGTTCAAGCATGTGGTCAAAAAATGCACAACCCGTGCTTATTTCAAACTTTCCCGTACCGTCAATATTGAGAGAAACCAATATTTTTGTTTCGGCAGTTTCTCTGTTTAATTCTGATTTTCTCATAAATATCACCTGCAGAATTATTTTTTCATTCTTTCAATGGCAGTTTTATAACCGTTGTTGCCGTATAAAAGACAGCGGTTTACCCTGCTTATTGTTGCGGAACTTGCACCCGTTTCAGCCGAAACTTTGTTATAATTCGCACCGTCGGAAAGTCTGCGTGCAACATCAAAACGCTGTGCTATATCCTGCAATTCCCTGATTGTACAGACATCATCGAGAAACGCCCTTAATTCATCGGGTGTTTTCAATGTAAGTATTCCTTCAAGAAGATTATCTATTGCGTCATTATTGATACTGTTCATATAAATCATCTCCTAACACTATGTATATAATTTAGCACTTTACTCCGTTAAAGTCAACAATTTTATTTAACTTAATTATTGAAATATATTACCAATCAATGTATAATTTATAAAAAGATAATGTCAGGGAGGAATATTATGCTTTACAAGAAAAACAGTAAACCGTTTTCCGAAGAATTATTTAAAAATCCGACAAGCGAATACAGAGCCACACCTTTCTGGGCATGGAACTGCGATTTGAACAGCGATTTATTGAATAAAGAAATAGATTATATGAAAGAAATGGGTTTCGGCGGATTTCACATGCACGTCCGTGTCGGAATGTCTACAAAATATCTTTCAGATGAATTTATGCGCCTTATTAAAAACTGCGTTGAAAAAGCAAAAAAAGAAGAAATGCTCGCATGGCTTTATGATGAAGACAAATGGCCGTCGGGTTTTGCAGGCGGATATGTTACAAAAAACAAAGAAAACCGTCAAAAATACATAATTCTTACTAAAGATAAAACCGGAAACACCGACAGCGGTATTACCGACAGTATTCTTGCAAAATATGACGTTGAAATTGACGAAAACGGCTGTATTTCAAGTTATAAAAAAATAGATATTGATGAAGATGCAAAAAATCCGTGGTACGCCGTACTGAAACTTAACGGCGACAGTCCGTGGCACAATATGCAGGCGTATGTTGACACGCTTTCACCCGAAGCGATAAACGAATTTATTAACATTACGCATGAAAAATTCAAAGAATACGTCGGTGAAGATTTTGGCGAAACCGTACCTGCAATTTTTACAGACGAACCTCAGGTTTGCAGAAAAAGAATGTTCGGCAAAGCAGACAGCACTTTAAATGCAACAATTCCATATACCCGTGACTTTAACAAAACTTATAAAGAACAGTACGGCAAAGACTTTTTTGACACGCTTCCCGAAATATTCTGGGAACTTCCCGACGGTAAAATTTCAAAAGCAAGGTATCTTTATCACGACCACATTGCCGAGCGTTTCGCAAAAGCATTTGCCGATAACATAGGCGGATGGTGTGAAAAAAACGGAATTGCACTTACGGGTCACATGATGGAAGAACCCACACTCGAATCACAGAACGCCGCAGTCGGTGACTGTATGCGCTCTTACAGAGGTTTCGGTCTTCCGGGAATTGATATGCTTTGTGACAGACGTGAATTCACAACCGCAAAACAGGCTCAAAGTGCAACGCACCAATACGGAAAAGAAGGCGTATTAAGCGAACTTTACGGTGTTACCGGCTGGAATTTCAAATTCAGCGGACACAAAATGCAGGGTGACTGGCAGGCGGCTCTCGGTGTCAGCGTAAGAGTTCCTCACCTTTACTGGGTATCAATGCACGGTGAAGCAAAACGTGACTACCCTGCTTCAATCGGTCATCAGTCACCGTGGTACAAAGAATACAAATATATGGAAGACCATTTTGCAAGAGTTAATACCGCTATGACAAGAGGTAAACCCGTTGTTAAAGTCGGCGTTATCCATCCTATTGAATCATATTGGCTTAAATTCGGTCCCCGTGAACAGACCGCCGCAGAAAGAAATGAAATGGACCGTCATTTTGAAGAATTTATTAACTGGATGCTTTTCGGTCTTGTTGATTTTGATTACATCTGCGAAGCAAATCTTCCCGAACAGAAAAACGGCGTTTGTGTCGGTAAAATGAAATATGACACAATAATTGTCCCCTACTGCCTTACTGTGAGAAGTTCAACACTCGAGTTTCTCAAAGAATTTAAAAACAACGGCGGTAAAGTTATTTTTGCAGGTGACACACCGAAATACGTCAATGCAGAACCCGATTGCGCCGCAGACAATTTTGCGAAAGAATGTGAAAATGTAAAATGGGCGCAGACGGATATATTAAACGCACTCACAAATGAACGTGAAATAGACCTTCGCAAAAATAACGGCGAAAGAGCAGACAACATTATTTACCAACTTCGTGAAGATAATGACAGCCGCTGGCTTTTCTTTACAAACGTTTACAACTCCGACAGTCATTACAGATGCGAAAACTGTTCCTACACACTTACTCTTAAAGGCGAATACTCACCTGTTCTTTATAACACTTTTAACGGCACACACAAAAAATTATACGCCGAATATAAAAACGGAAAAACATATATTGACCTTGAACTTTACTGTCACGACAGCGTTTTGTTAAGGCTTTACGAAGGTAAAACAGACGCAGAAAAAGAAGATTTCATCAAACCGGTAATTACAGGTGTTACCTCACAAAAAGCCGAAATAACGCTTTCAGAACCTAATGTATGCATACTTGACGAACCGGAATACAGACTAAACCACGGCGAATGGCGTGAAAAAGACGAAATACTCAAAATATGCGACAAACTGAAAAAAGAACTCAATTACGATGCCGCCATAAGTCACGGTGCACAACCCTGGGTATTTACCGATGTCGCAAAAGAAAACGATACGCTTGAACTTAAATATACGGTAAAATCAGACGTTGAAGTTGACTGCGTTTCACTTGCGCTTGAAGATATTGAAAAATGCTCTGTTAAATTTAACGGCAAAGACGTAAATATGACTTCAACCGGCAAATATGTTGACGATTCTATTGACGTAATTAAACTCGGTAAACTCGAAAAAGGTACAAATGAAATTCTTTTAACAAGAAGTTTCGGTGAAATTTCAACTGTGGAAGCGTGCTTCCTGCTCGGTGACTTCGGTGTAAAACTTTACGGTGAAGACTTTACTATAACAGAACCCGTAAAAGAACTTTATTTCGGTGACTGGACTTCACAGGGACTTCCCTTCTACGGCGGAAACGTTACTTACAAAATCAAACAGTATCTCGAAAAAGGAAACGGAATTTGTATACCGCATTTTGAACAGCCTGTTTGCACGGTTGACGTTGACGGTGTAAGAAAAGGCACAATAGCAATTTCACCTTACACGGTTTACTTTAACGACATTGAAAACGGTGAACACAATGTTGAAATTACGGCATACGGCAACAGATTCAACACATTCGGCGCATTACATTCATACGACTTTGCCGACAACTGGCACGGTCCGGGAGCATGGCGTAAAGACGGTTTCTGCTATGCACTTCAGTACAACATAAAAAAATGCGGTATAATAACCGCACCGTATATCGTAAAAAAATAATAATCACACAAAAAATTTCGGGTAAGATAAAATCTTTCCCGAAATTTTTTTAATTTATTTTTTGTATTAATATTTTCTTCTTGTCCACGCACTGCGTGAAAATACCGCAAGCACAGGATATATTTCAAGTCTGCCTGCAAGCATATCAAAAATCAAAACAAGTTTTGAAATAACACCGTAATCACCGAAATTTCTTGCAGGACCCGTTTGGTCAAGCCCCGGTCCCATATTATTAAAGCAGGAAATTACAGAGGCTATATTTGTTGTAATTGAAAATCCGTCTATCGAAACAATAAGGAAACTGAAAAGCATTATAAGTAAATATGCCGCAAGATAAGAATTTACGTTTCCGAGAGTGCTTTCATCAACTCTGTGACCGTCCACGGAAACAACTTCAACTTTATTCGGAAGAATAGTCTTTTTAATATTTCGTTTTAAAGTTTTGATAATAAGCAACGCTCTTCCCATTTTAAGACCGCCGCCTGTACTGCCGGCGCAAGCACCTATGAGCATAAGAAAAATCAATAAGCCTTTTGAAAAACTCGGCCACAAATCAAAATCCGTCGTTGAATAGCCTGTACTTGTAATTAAACTTGATGTCTGGAAAAACGAATGACGGAATGCTTCTTCAAGAGTACCGTACATTCCCGCAATGTTAAAAGTAATCAAAGCAACTGTTACGGCAAAAACGCCGAAATACATACGCAGTTCTTCATTTTTCAAAATATCTTTCCAGCGTTTTTTTAATCCGAGATAATAAAGGCTGAAATTTATACCGAACAAAAACATAAATACTGCAGTAACATACTGCAAATACGGACTGTACCCTGCCATACCGTCATTTTTTACGGCAAAGCCGCCTGTACCTGCCGTTCCGAAAGTAATGCACACTGCATCAAATACAGGCATTTTACCGGCAATAAGAAAAATAAAATTAATAACCGTTAACCCGATATAAAGGAAATAAAGTATTTTTGCCGTATCTTTCATACGAGGTACAAGTTTCGTAACGCTCGGTCCGGGACTTTCCGCACGAAGAATGTGAAGTGTGTAACCCTCGTTTCTGCCGCCTGCGGGAATAAGCGCAAGTATAAAAACAAGAACACCCATTCCGCCGAGCCAATGACTGAAACTGCGCCAGTATAGCATACCTTTTGAAAGCGCTTCAACATCGGAAAGTATTGACGCACCTGTTGTAGTAAAACCCGATACCGTTTCAAACAACGCATCAATAAATGACGGTATTTCACCTGAAATCCAAAAAGGCAGACAGCCCAAGAAACTGATTATTATCCAACTCAAACCGACTGTCAAAAGTCCTTCACGGGCATAAAAACCTTTTTTTCCGTTTTTTGTTGCAATATGCAATACAAAACTAATTACGGCAATAATAATTATTGTAATACCAAAACCCATTACCGCATTTTCAGCATTGCACACAATACTGATTATCAGTGCAGGTATCATAAATAACGCTTCTATTGCGGTTATTCTTGAAAACAACTGCCCGATCATTTTAAAATTCATAAAATATTACTCCGAATCACTCATCAAAAATATCATTAAGTTTATTAACGGCAACATCACCGTCGGAAACTATTACTATTGTATCGCCTGCCGAGAAGAAAGAATCGCCGTTAGGTATTATTATCTGACCGCTTTTACTGATTGAGGCAAGAAGAATATGCTTTTTAAGTTTAAGTTTTTTAAGCGGTATATCACAATACTTCGTGCTTTCATCAACACGGAATTCCATAGCCTCTGCGTTACCGTCGGCAAAAAGGTGTACCGTTATTGCCGCACCGACCTGATTTTCCATCGCTCTGACATAACGCTCTATCTGACTGCAACAAATTCTTTTCGGTGAAATTGTACTGCCAATCGGAAGCGAATCAATAACTGCATTATCATCAACTCTTCCGAGTTTTGTTATTATTTTTTCAACACCGCAACTGTTGCCGTAAAGCGAAATAACCATATTAAGTTCATCAATACCCGTGAGCGAAATAAGCGCATCGCAATCTTCAAGCCCTTCTTCAAGAAGTACCTGCTGATTGCTCGCATCGCCGTGAATAATATCCGCTTTATTGAGAACACCCGCAAGATATTCACAGCGTTTTTCATCCTGTTCCACTATTGTTACGGATATATTTGATTTTTCGAGAAGTTTTGCAAGGTAAACGCTTACTTTGCCGCCGCCCGCTATCATAATGTTTTTTATTTTCTTTGTAATGATTCCGAGGTTTTTAAGAAGCAGTGTCAGTTCCTGCGACGGAGCGGTTACATATATTTTATCGTTTTCACGAAGAACAAAATCGCCGCCGGGAATAAAAACTTTACCGTTTCTTATTACCGTGCAAACAAGGACAGAACACTTTACAATAGAATAAAGATTTATAAGAGTAACATCTTTAAGTATGCTGTCGTGACCGATTTTAAGTTCAACAATTTCAATTCTGCCCTTTGCAAACGTATCACGTTTAAGAAATGCGGGATATTTAAGAAGCCGTTCAATTTCTTTTGCTGCGGAATATTCGGGATTTACCATCAAAGAAATACCGAGAACATCACGCATTTTATATATCTGCTCTCTGAACTGCGGGTCTCTTATTCTCGCTATTGTATGTAATTTCGGATTTGAGTTATGAGCAGTAAGCGCACAAAGAAGATTGATTTCATCTTTACTTGTTGCGGCAATAAGTAAATCCGCTTTTTCAACACCCGCCTGTACAAGTACGGGAAGCAGAGTGCAGTTTCCGCTTACCGTCATTATGTCAAATCTTTGCGCCGTGTGTTCAAGTACATCCAGATTTGAATCTATAATTGTGACTTCATGCCCCTCGTTTGAAAGTTGCTTTGTAAGCGTTGCACCTACTTTTCCGTCACCTGCTATAATAATATTCAATAGAAAACACCGCCCTGAAATTTTACTCAATAATAATACTGCCGTTTTTTTCCGAGATAATTCTTTTTCCGTAAAATGAAGAAACTGCTTTAATCATATATTTTGTATCTTCCCTGCCGGCAGTTTCAAATGCTGAATGCATGGCAAGTTGCGGAAGCCCGATGTCAACGGTATTTAAAGAAACGTGTGTATTTGAAATATTGCCGAGAGTTGAACCGCCCGCAATATCGGCACGGTTGCAATATATCTGAACAGGCACGCCCGCTTCTTTCGCTATTTTTTTGAAAACAGCGGAAGATAATCCGTCGGAAGTATATTTACGGTTTGCGTTATACTTTATTACAACGCCTTTATTCATATATACACTGTGATTTGAATCCGACAGTTCCGGATGATTCGGATGTACGGCGTGTGCATTGTCACACGAAAGCATAAAACTGTCAGCTAATGAACAGTTATAATCGGTATCGGATTTACCGAATGATTCGTTAATTCGTTTTAAAGTATCATATAAAAACGTTGAGTCCGCCCCTTGTTTTGTACTGCTCCCGACTTCTTCATTATCGAATACCGCAAGTACCGTTACACAATTACTGTTTTCGGATTGCAGGAACGCTTCCTTGCAGGCGAAAACGCATTGTAAATCGTCAAGTCGGGGTGCAGAAATATAATCATTCCACTCTACACCGTCCTGATTATTATATAAAAACAATTCAGAAGAAAGTATTTTCTCTTTTTCAACGCCTGCTTTTTCCGATAACATTGAATTAAAATCAACATCGCTTTGAGAATCACAAAACAAAGGAATCATATCAACAGCCATATTATATGAAGCGTTTTCATTAGCGCTTCTGTTCATGTGAATGGCAACATTCGGAATAACCGCCGAACATTCTTCAAAATCAACAAGGCATGTTTCTGCTCCGTTTTCGGTTTCACATATAATTCTGCCGGCAATACTCAAAGGTCTGTCAAGCCACGTTGAAAGAAGCATTCCGCCGTATTTCTCGGTTGAAAGGCGGACATAAGTGCCGTTCTTTACTTCGGCATTTTCTTTAATGGAAAAGCACGGACTGTCACAATGAGAAGCACTTATCATAAATCCGCTGTAATCATCTGACGGTATTTTAAACGCTATTATTGATGACATATTGCGTGTAATATAATATGATTTTCCCTTTTCAACGGGCGTATTTTCACTTTCGCAAAGTTTAATAAACCCTTTTTCATTCAATTCGTTTTCAAGCGTTTGCACAGCGTGAAACGGAGTGGGACATTTTTTTATAAAAGAAAACAGTTTGCTGTTCAATTTAATCAACCGCCTTTTTTACAAGTTCAATCGCCTGTTTACCGGTAATATGCTCAACATTAAGACGAAGTATGCAAAGATTGCGAAAATCTTTATTCACCGCATTTTGACGGTTTTCATAAGTATCATCGGGATTATACTTTAAAGCAAGTTTTTCAATCGCATAACGAATACCGTCAACGTCTGTCACAATACCGATTTTGCCGAAAACAATTACGCTTTTAAAGAATGTGGTATAATTTTCGGGTGAAATATTATCTTCCGCCGTAACACAAAACGATGCTTTATCGCAATTTTTTATTGCATCGATTTTATGACCGGATTTTGCACAGTGAAAATACAATGCTCCGTTGTCATATACAAAACTCAGCGGAACAGCATAAGGATATCCGTCATCACCGCATAAAGCAAGAACGCCGGATGAAGCGTTTAAAAGAATACTTTCACATTCATCCTTTGAAAGTTGCTGTTTTATTCTTCGCATATTTCTGAACATATAAACACACTCCGCAAAAAACTCATAATATTATACAACAAATAAAAAATAAAAACAATACACGGTGATGTAAAAAAGATAAAGGGGTGTAAAAAACCAAGTGTTTTTTACACCCTTGCATAAAACTGTATAAAAACTATCAGTTAGTGTAATTGTCAAAATAACCCTGAACAAGAACAACCGGTGTGCCTTTGTCGCCGGAACCGCTTGTAAGGTCACACAAAGAGCCTATAAGGTCTGTAAGTTGACGGGGCGTTGTTCCCTGCGAAGCCATATTACCTACAAGGTTGCCCTGTTTTGCACGAATGCTTTCGGATATTGCTTTTTTAAGTTCTTCGCCCGAAAGGTCTTTAAAGTCGTTATCTGCAAGATATTTAAGTTTAAGTTCGTTAGGCGTACCGACAAGTCCGTCAGTATATGCGGGAGAAACACACGGGTCTGCAAGTTCCCAAATTTTTCCCTGCGGGTCTTTGAACGCACCGTCACCGTAAACCATTACTTCAACATGCTTTCCGGTTGCTTCGAGAACACGTTTTTGAATGTCGAGAACAAGCGGTTTGCAATCTCTCGGGAAAAGTTTGATTTTGTTTTCCGTTGATTTATTTGAACCTAAAAGACCGAATTTTTCATTGCAGCCGCTTCCGTTTACGGGTGCATTAAGAATGTCATCAAGTCCGAGAACAATTTTTGCGCCCGCACTTTTGAGAATACGTTTTGTTCTTGCTCTTGTATGAATATCGCAGTTAAGAACGCAATCGGTATAATCAAGTATTGCTTTGGGCTGATTTGCAAAAACAATTTCTGCTTCAGCACCTTCTTCTTTAATAAGATTTCCGTAATACTCAACATAATCAACACCGGTAAATTCGTGTTTGTTTACACCGAAAAGTTCACGGTATTTTTCAAGTGAAAGAACATCCGAATAAGGATTTACACCTGCCGCATCAAGTTTGTCAAGGCTTACAAGTTCGTTGCCGACTTCATCAGACGGATAACTGAGCATAAGTACAACTTTTTTGCATCCTCTTGCAATACCGCGAAGGCAGATGGCAAAACGGTTACGGGAAAGAATGGGGAAAATAACACCGACAGTATTTCCGCCGAATTTCGCTTTAACGTCAGTGGCTATGTCATCAACCGAAGCATAGTTACCCTGCGCTCTCGCTACAATAGATTCGGTAATGGAGATAACGTCTCTGTCACGAAGTGAAAAGCCTTCACTTTCGGCAGCCTCAAGAACACTTTTTGTTACAAGTGCGCCGAGGTCGTCACCTTCACGGATTATGGGACAACGAATGCCCCTTGAAACTGTGCCGACGAGTCTTTGAGTGTTTTCCATAATGGTCTTCCTTTTTTATCATATTTTTACGCAAATTATTATATACCATTTTATGAGAAAATCAATATTTTCACAATAAAAAAATGTTAATTTTTAAAATGTTAGCAAAAAAAGTTTGTAAATATTATTTTCATTTTTCTTGTATTAAAATAATGTAAGTGTTATAATTACGGCGTATATAAGGAGGAAAACAGGTTATGTCGTTTTCAAAAGAAAATAAAAAGAAAAAATCATCGGGACGCAAGCCCATGAATTTATACCTTGTAATTGTTTTTGCATTTTTAGGTATTATTCTTTTCGGGACACTCCTTCTTTGTTTACCTGTTTCTTCAAGAAGCGGTAATTCCTGCGGTTTTATTACGGCGTTATTTACCGCAACATCTTCAACCTGTGTTACGGGACTTGTGCTGGCGGACACATGGAGTCAATGGAGCGGTTTCGGACAAGTTGTTCTTTTGTGTCTTATTGAAACAGGCGGTCTCGGATTTATGAGTATAGCCTCAATTACTTTTTTTGCTTTCAAAAAACGGATAAGTATGAATGAACGTGCGGTTATTGCAATGGCTGTCGGTGCAGACGACCAGAGTGAAGCGGTACGAATTCAGAAAAAAATGCTTGCTTTCAGTCTCAGCGCAGAAGGATTAGGCGCTTTGGCTCTGACTTTACGTTTTTCCGAAGAGTACGGTATTTTAAAAGCGTTACGTCTCGGCATATTCCACTCCGTTTCCGCATTCTGTAATGCGGGATTTGATATTCTCGGTTTTAAAAGCGCAGGTGCAAGTGTTCAAATCTACGGTACCGATACCGCTGTTGTTTTTATTCTTTCATTTCTTATAGTGTTCGGCGGTCTCGGGTTTATTGTGTGGGATGAAATTTTTCATATTAAATCTCCGAAAAAATGGAGTGTTTATACAAAACTTGTAATAATCACAACATCGGTTCTGCTCATTTCGGGAACTTTCTTTATTTGTGTTACCGAATGGAACAATCCGCTGACATTGGGCGAAATGACGGTTTTTGAAAAAATCAAAGCAGGTTTTTTTCAATCTGTTACGGTACGTACAGCAGGATTTGCCGGAATTGATCAAGAGTGTATGACGGATGCCGGAAAAGCAGTTTCAATGTTTCTTATGCTTATCGGCGGAAGTTCCGGTTCTACCGCAGGCGGACTGAAAACAGTTACATTTGTTGTTATTCTTTTGTTTTTAATGTCACATTTTAAAGGACACGAAAACACGAACATTTTCCACCGCTGTATTCCTCAACGATACGCTCTCAATGCTCTTACAATATTCGGAATAATGGTTTTCCTTTCTTTTTTCGGTGCATTTTTTATATGTGTCACATCACCCGTTTCATTTACAAACGCATTATATGAAGCAATATCGGCGCTGGCAACCGTGGGATTAACGGCAGGAGCGACACCGCTTTTGAGCCTGCCTGCAAAATTGCTGATAATAATTTATATGTATTTCGGAAGAGTGGGAATTCTTACAATAAGCCTCGGGTTTTTCCAAAGTAAAAATTCAAAAGAACATTTCAGATATGCAAATACCGACTTGATGATAGGATAGGAGATAAAAAATGAAATCTTACGCTGTTATAGGATTAGGCCGTTTCGGCTCAAAAATTGCAGAAAGTCTTTACGAAAATAAACAGGATGTTCTGGCACTTGACATCAATGAAGAATTGGTAGATGACATTGCCGATAAAGTAACACGGGCTGTTGTTGTTGACGCAAAAAACAAAAGTGATCTTAAACATCTTGACATAGGTCAATGTGACTGTGCCGTTATTGCAGTCGGCTCTGACCTCGCTTCCTCTGTACTGATTACAATGAATGTTAAATCACTTGGTGTAAAAACGGTAATTTGTAAAGCACAGAACGAAACACACCGTGAAATACTTGAAAAAATCGGTGCAGACCGTGTTATTATTCCGGAATATGAAGTTGCCGAAAAAACGGCACGCTCACTTTCCTCCCCCGGTTTTATTGAATTTATTGAACTTTCAGACGAATACGGAATAATCGAAGTTGCACCGCCGAAACCGTGGATTGGAAAAACCGTGCGTGAACTTAATATTCGTGCAAAATATAACATCAACATTCTCGGTGTAATTAAAAGCGAAAAAATAAATATGATGCCTTCTCCCGATACCGAAATATCCGCTGACTGCAAACTTATTATTTTGGGAGAATATGATAAACTAAACATAATAAAGAAAATTAAATAACCGCTATTGATTTTTTGTCAAATAACAATAATATTAAATAAAATCAAAAGGTGTTGATAATATGCAAATGAGATTAAAAGACGGAAAACAGAAAGTACTGACTTTCAGTTACGACGACGGAAACACGCAGGATATAAGGCTTATTGAAATATTCAACAAATACGGCTTAAAAGGTACTTTTAACGTAAACACGGGACTTTTCCTTAATGATGCATCCGAAAGAAACGGCGAAGGAAAACTTACATGGGAAGAAGCGGAAAAACTTTACAAAAACTCAGGTCACGAAGTTGCGGTACATACCCATACACACCCGTGGATTGCCACACTTAAAAGCACCGAAACAATAAAAGAAATAACAAAAGACAGAGAAAATATAGAAAAACACTTCGGTACAATCGCAAGAGGTATGGCGTACCCGTTCGGTTGTTATACCGAAGAAACACTTGAAGTTTTAAAACTTTGCGGAATTGTTTATTCAAGAACAACAGTAGCAACACACGGTTTTCATTTTCCCGAAAAATGGCTTGAACTGCCTGCAACATGTCACCACAACGACCCGCAGTTAATGACGCTTGCAGAAAAATTCGTAAATGAAAAAGCACATTGGAATATTTGCGATATGTTTTACGTCTGGGGACACAGTTATGAATTTGACAGAAACAATAACTGGGATGTAATTGAAAAATTCGCAGAATACGTTTCCGGAAAAGATGATATATGGTACGCAACAAATATTGAAATTTACGATTACACAGACGCATATAACAGATTGCAGGTAAGTATAGACGGAAAAACCGTTTACAACCCGTCTGCGATGACTTTATGGTTCTATGAAAACGGAAAAACTTACGAAATTAAAGCAGGAGAAACAGTAATTATTAACTGAAAATCATTACTCAACGGCAGCCTTTATCAGGGCTGCCGTTTCTAAAAAATTTTATGAATATGTGCAACCAACTCAATCAAAAATACGCTATATAGAGTGAAGGCCTTACAAAACAATCTGTGAAAGGAGGTCAATGCTTTTGGAAGACGACAAAATAGTTCAACTTTATTTAGAGCGTGATGAAAGCGCAATTAAGTTTTCATCCGAGAAATACGGTTCACGGCTTCGCACGTTGTCAATGGGTATTACTTCGGATTTTCAAACATCCGAGGAATGCGAGAATGACACATATCTGCAGGCGTGGAATCTGATTCCGCCGAATGAGCCGAGAACATACCTATATGCGTTTCTCGCCCGAATTACCCGACATATTTCCATTGACCGCTGTCGCAAACGTGTGAGTTTGAAGCGTGACGCATTCATTACGGAACTGAGTGAAGAAATGGAAATGTGCCTCCCTTCGTCAGACGATATTGAAAACAAAATCGCAGAAGAAGAACTCGGGAAAGCAATCAGCGACTTTCTTCACACAATATCGCAGGAAAAACGTGTAATATTCGTGCGCAGATACTTCTATTTAGATTCTGTTTCAGATATAAGTAAAAAATGCGCCATAACCCAAAGTAAAGTTAAATCATCACTCTTCCGAACCCGCAATGATCTTCGGGAATATTTGATTAAGGAGGGTTACACACTATGAAAAAAGAAAATGCATTGGATGTTATGGAACACATTGATTCCGATATTATTAACGAAGCAGATACTTATAAAAGTACAAAGAAAAAGAACAACAGTATAAAATGGGTAGCAATGGCGGCTTGCCTGTGCATTGTAGTTGCGGGAGTTTTCGGTTTAAACAATCATTTAAGAAACATCAATACAGTAAAAAATAACGGAGTAAACTCAGGCTATTCATCCCAAAACGAAACAAAACAAAAAGCAACCGGTGATACCGGCACATACATTCCGCCTTATGAACTGCCCGAAACTACTGACGGGGTTGAATTTGATATGCTTACGCTTGTCGTTTTCAACGGAGGTATTTATACTCAGGCAGAAAGTTATTACGGTGACGATGCACTTAAAATTGACAGTCTTACAGGGAAACACCTCGGTTATGCCACGGGTACAATTAACGAATGGTCTTCTCAGAATGAATATTCCGAGGAATTTGCATCTTCTGTCGCCGGAAATGTATACGAAGTAACAGGCTATGATACAGATTTCCGCATTTGTATACGCAATGAGGTAGAAGATGAAAACGGAGAAAAGATGCTGTGGATTGAATTTTTGGAAAGATTAAACGGAATTACGCTGACAAACGGTAAAGACCTGTTTGAAACAAGGCTTAACATTCGCAATCAGATAGAAAAAATTCAATGGCAAAGCCACGAAGATTGGGATAACGGAAACGGTAACATTCAAGATGCATGCATTGATACCGGCATTTGGGAAGATTTTCTTAACCTGCTTGACAACGGTGTTCTTGTTAACACATGGACCCCCGAAATTTCAAACGAAACGATTTACGATACGAAAGAACAGGCACATATTATCGTTACAAATAAAGACGGAACGGTTATTCGTCTTCGCCTTATTGAGGGCGGTTATGTCGGTTACGATTCATTGGGATGGTACTTTGTCAAAATCCCCGGAGAAACTTTTGATGCTGTTTTTTCCGCGTGCAGAGGTAATGGGTAAAAATTATCTCAATTCAAAAACGGTTTGACAAATTTTGTTTATAGAAATGAATTAAAAGAAAAGTCAAAAAGACTGATTCACTTTTCTACGGTGAATCAGTCTGAATTTTATTGTTTTCTATTTCATATGAAATTTTGAATATTCAGCCTGTTCATTTCACTCTATCAAAATGTTCGGCATTTTTATTTGCTCTTGACTCTTTGCAAATCTTATAAATATTATGAGCGAGCAGCAGTCCGCAATAAATCAGGACAGAAAGAAAAACAATCAGCATAAAATCTCTTTGCATTGAGTATGAGATTGTCTTGAAGCCCAACACAATAAAGTGTCCTGACACATAAGAAATCGGGTACATTAAACATCTTCAAACTCCGTCACGCTATCTCCTCCTTTCACCTATATGACTTCGAAGATGAAGAAATCTTACAAAGTTTTTCAAAATTTTATGCTATGTAAATTATAAAATCGCAGTATTGAAAAATCTTGATATTTCATTACAGTCTGTCGCAAATTATGAATCCGTTTTATTTTTCTTTTTTACTGCCCTGTGTCATCGCAAGATTTGTATAGCCGTCATCGGATTCAAAATCTTTTCTCCAGAGTTTATACATTTTCGCATAAACTTCTTTGCCTATTTCGGGAGTGCCGAGTTTATTTGTCGGCAGAAGCGAATCTCCCGCGACCTTCGGGTCAGTGCAGGCTGTATCGTTGCGCCATTTCTCACGTTCTTCCTTGTTTCGAAGATTTGGAATATCCATAGAAATTCCGTTCTTAAGAATTGAACGGTAAGCAAACATTCCGGGCAGAAACATATCCATCGCTTCGTAAACATCAATGATATCCGCATCTTTATCTCCGAGAATTTTACAGACAAAGTTGTACATTGAATAATAGTCCGAACCGCCGTGACCGAAAGCGGCGCTGTCTTTATCGTTCTCTGCAGGCTTGTAACTTTCAATATCGTGATGAGTATAGTCGCCCGAGAAATCATCAGCATTCACATAAATCTTGTCAATATATTCTCCTGTGTCCTCGCGTGCAGATTCCATTCTGCCGTGTGAACCGTATACGGTGTACCAAATAGAATTTTTATAAAGTCCGCCGTGAATGCTTTTTATTATACCGCCGTTTTCGAGAGTTACCATTTCAATTCCGAACGAGCCTCCCTTTGAACCCATACGGAGTTTTCTTTCGTTCTTTATCCCCTCAAATCCGATGACAGAAACAGGTCTTAAACCCGTAATGTGAATCAGTGGTCCCATTGAGTGAGTGCAGTAAAATGTTGAATACATATTGTTTCGCCAATGGTCTTCCTCACCGTATGTAATACTCGGCCATATCGATTCGCAGTTGTGAATATATTCGCCCTCGCCGTATTCAAATTCGCCTATTTTCCCCTCTCTGTAAAGGCGGCGCATTTCATAAGGCGCAGGCATATAGCAATAGTTTTCACCGTAAGCATAAACCTTACCTGTTTCTTCAACCGTCTCAATAAGCTCAACAGCTTCCTTCATTGTCTGACACGGAAGAACCTCAGAAAAAACGTGCTTTCCCGCTTTCATGGCTTTTATCGCAAAAGGAGCGTGTTCATTAGCGTAATTGGCAAGAACAACAGCGTCCATATCGTGCTTTATAAAATCCTCAAAATCCGTGTAGTAGGTAATGTTCGGATCATTAAGCATTTCTTTCTGTTTTTCAAGGCCTTCAACCCATTTATCACAGATTGCAACAACCTGCGCGTTGTCCGCGTTTTCACAGTAGTTTATCATACTTGTGCCGCGGTAAGCACCCATAACGCCTATTCTGATTTTTTTCATAACTGTTCCTCCTTAAGGTAAGTGTCAATATATTCAAAGAATAATTTCATAATTCTGGACATTGACGCTTTATCCTCACATTCGTGATTTGAATTCGGGAAAGAAATAAATGTATGCTCAACATTAAACTCAGTAAGTTTCGCGTCGAGGTCGAGTGAATTCTGATAAGGAACAATATCATCTATTTCACCCTGACCTAAAACAGTCGGTACTGTGTTTTCATCAACATAATTTATCGGAGAGTATTTCATCATTGCATTTCGTGCTGCATCAAAATTTTCAAGGTCAATATCAAAGGCGATGCCGTTGCTTATAATATTACGGAAATATTCAACACCGACTGATGCGCCGACGCGGTTTTTTACAGAATAGAAAAACGGATTTTCCAAATCAGTTGGTCCGCAAAGTTCAACTACACAGACGGGCTTAATCGGAGCAACATCTTTCTTCGTATATGCGTAAAGCAAAGAAAGATGACCGCCTGCCGAAATCCCCGTTAAAAGTACCTTGTCAAAATTAACGCCGTATTCATTGCCCTTTGCCTTGATTGTCGCAAGCGCAGAAGTAATATCATCAAGAACATCGTCATAGCTTACATTTTCGGAAACATATCGGTAGTTCATGCAGGCTGCGGCAACGCCTTTTTCCTCGCTGACCTGAAAAAGACTTCCCGTATATGCGTCTTTACTCCCTTCAACCCAGCCGCCGCCGTGAATGCAGAGAACAAGTCCGAGGCTGCCCTTGGCATTTTTAGGGAACACAAGGTCATATTTCTGTCTGTCATTTTTATTTTCGGTATAATACTCGTTAAGGAATATTCTGTTATCGGGATAGTGCTTAATATATCCTGCAAAAAGAGTATTGAAAAAAGATACAATTGCCATAAAGAACGCCCCTATTTTAGTCAGTATAAGCAAAAAAACTTCTTCAAATGTAATCATTATAGAAAGTATAGACTATCGTGAATATCAAGTCAAGAACTTTAAAAAAACCGATTATGACATTCACGGCAAAGACTTTTTATTCGGTAGATAACCGTAACAGATGCAAAGAAATCCCCGTCAGCATAACACTGACAGGGATAAATAATTTATTATGAAAATTTGGTGGTCATTCCGGGGTCGGGGTTTTGAAAAACCTTGATATATCAACACTTTTAGGGTATTTCAATTATTCCCACTCGCTCTTTGATTTCTTGATCTAAACAATTTTGTTTATGAGATTTGGCTTGTAGGATTTGTATTATCTGTATTATCCCAAAAACTTGGGCTATCCAAATTTTTGTTGCCAATATGTTGCCAAGTGACCTTTGCTAATTTTCCTCATTCTCGAAGAGCTACAATGGATTGAATCCACTCCTTGAAATGAGGACACTCGCTCAATATGACGTCAAGTCCCATATTCTTTGAAAGCAATGTTCCATTTTTAATCTTTGCATAGTTGGGAATTAGTGCTTCAATCCTTTTCGACGGGGCGGTTTCGAGGGAATTGTTTATGTGTTCTGGAGTAGGATATTTATCACGTATTTCTTGTATGTCATTTACAATGTTTTGGTCTGCAATCAATGCAAATGAATCCGGGTTAGAGAAAAGTATCCCTTCAAATTCATGCAACATAAAATGGAATTTACAGTTTTGCTGCCCAATATCCGCATCAATAGCCTGCTCGATTTGATTGATACGAACATTTATATCTGATTCAGTATTGTCAATGCCGGGAGTGTTATCAGGCATCGCATAATAATCGAACATGGTGGTAACGTATTCGTTATGATGCTGCTTACATATCAAAGTGAGTTCTTTTTTGATTTTTGTGTAATCACTCACTCCGCCCTTGTACTTTTTTGTCGCCGTTCGCTTCGTTGAGCAAATAATAGGACACACCCAGATATTCTGATTCATAAAATAGGGGGCCAGTATTTCATTGATGAACGACTCTTCTGTTTGACCTTCACAGTAAATATACACATTTTTCATTTTGAGAGCCTACCTCCCAAAATGTTTTTCTTCCAGAGATCGCCAAGCGCATAATCCTCATCAAGCCATATTTCAAGTTCTTCTGCATCTAGGCGCTTAAACTCGGAGCCATTTTCGCCGCGATCAACAACAATCACATCATCAACTTCAAATTCATTAAGCAACTCGACAGATTGTGTCGAAATAATGATTTGCTTTTCATCAGATAGCTGCTTGACCATTTCGGCAAATATGGTAATAGCATAAGGATGAAGTCCAAGCTCAGGTTCATCGACGATTATTGTTGCAGGCTGCAATTCGTGCGGTTGGAGCAGAAGTGTCGCAAGACAAATAAAGCGCAAAGTACCGTCCGATAGCTGGGAGGCATTAAAAATGTCCTCGCAGCCTTTTTGCTGCCACTTCAATACTATCTGCTCTTCATTTCCTTCTTGAGGTTCCAGAACAAAATCTGAGAAATACGGAGCAATCAACTGAATCGTACTTACGATTTCATCATAGTTATTCTTAAAGTTTTCTTTTAAGCGATAAAGAAACGCAGCAAGGTTAGCAGCATCATACATTAGCACCTTGTTATTTGATATATTGTGTTCTTGCTTTACCTTTGCGTTTCGTCCTGTATCGTGGAAGTGATACACCCGCCAGTTTTGCTTTTCAAGTATGGGAATAACATATTGATCAATCTGATTATGAGCACCGGTATTCCACATTGATTCACTATGACCACGTGAAACATTGCTCTCGTTTCCCCATGGACTATATCCGAAGTATTCTTTGCGAAAGATCAATCTGTTGTCATCTGTTGGAATTAGATTAAACCCATATGAGTTGAGCCCAAAATACACCTCAAAAGCAATTTCTTCGGTTACTTTTCTTCCGTTGTAAAGCAAGGCGTTAATGCCACTTTGGGCAACGAAAACCTGCAAATTCTTGGACAAGATATTCTGAAGTAAAGAAAAAGCAGATATATAGTTTGATTTACCGGCACCATTGCTACCAATCAGTACATTGATTTTGCCGAACGAAATATCGCACGACTTAATGGACTTAAAACCAGATATTGTCATCCTACTGAGTTGATCTGCATGTAATGGCATATAAAAACCCTCCCCTTCCTTATAATTCGATTTTCTGCTGAATAAGTGTATCCAGCTTCGAAATGACTTCATTCTTGCACTGCTCGATAGCTAAATACTTGGCAGCGATTTCTTTCTGCGCATCGAGACTGATGTTTCCTTGATCATCAACCGGAACAGGAACCATGATATCATCAAGCATAGACGGATAGAGTTTTGTAAACTCATCTTCACCGTTATCGCCTTTTCGCCCTTTTGCCAAATCACGGAAAAGAGGCTCTAATGTGAATTTCATGTAATCAAGGTCAATGTCTGTTCGCCCTTCTTTGGGAATAAGCACACCTCGATCCCCGTTAATAGAAAACTTTCCGTCTAAAACTAAGATTGTTCCAGCAAAACCGTTTGTAGACCATGTCATATATTTGCCATCGTAGTCATACGTGTCTATATGAGTTAATGCACTTTTGCTTGATGCGGAATATACAGGATATGGACCCTCATGGAGATTTCCGTATTTTTTTGTATATTTTGAAAGTCCCTTTATTGGATTAAGAATGCTTGTCAATTGGAAAAAGCTATACTTATAGTTCTCGTCTTCCAGAATTACCTTAACACCATCAATATTTGCACGTTTTTCAAAAAGATTCTCTCTTATCTGGCGCATCCCCTCCATGGAGTCCGCGATGCTGGCTTGTGCTTCTTCATCAAATTCTTCTGTTTGACTATCAATTGGAACATTAATAGTAACAACATTCAAATTGTTTTTGTTTGCTTTAAATCCGTAGTTAAACCCATATTTTTCTTTCATATCAAATATTTGGCTTAGCAAATATTCCGGAAGGATGTGGGGATTAGTTACCGTTATGGCTGTCCGGCTTGCATTAATATAGAAAGGCGTAGTATGAAAAATGAAATTTCTACCGGCAGAACCATCACCATCATTAGCAAAAGATATGACTGGTCTCTCTGTTGAAGCATTAATAGGATGCTTAGATACTTTTGAGATAAACAATATTGGCTCTTTATTTGCAGTATAAACGGGAATATCTCCTGAAGGCAATTTCATTAATTCACTTTTTGTTTTTCCTAAATATTCGCCGCTCAGAAAATGAAAACAAGTTTCATCTGTTAGTTTGACGCTTCGTGTCTTTTTTTTTTCAACTGTTGTAAAGCCGGAAATCAAATCCTGGCACTCTAAAATAGCATTGGATATGTCACCCAGCATGGAGGCAAAAGCATCTACTGTTATTGCAGATTCCTCATCTTTTATTCCTAATGATATTTTTTCATTTTCTGTCCACCACCTGTCAACAGACCAATGAGTTCCATTATAAAAAGCATCAATATCGACGATCTTGCAACGCTTATCATTCGTTTTAAATTTAGCCTTTGCCCCTTTGAACATATTGAACAAATCAGACGCGGTTTCCAAATCGTTCTGTTCAATATCAAATCGGTTGATGTCACGAGTTTCGCCGATTTCAGAGCACAGATAAGTGAAAACAGGTGTTGTCTGCTTCGGCAACGTAGCAATTCCACCAACATTCACAGCAACTTTCTTTGTCAACGCAAGGATATAAGTTTTCTTGTTGGTGGTAAAGAATGTATTCAGCGGCAAGGAAATTACGGCGTCAATATTGCATTGCTCAAGAATGAAGTCACGCAGTTTTTTATCGTTGCTGCGATTCATAATACCGTCCGGGACGACGATAAATGCCTTTTTCCCGGGTTTCAAGGCGCGGATGATCCACTCCATAAACAAGCCTTCAATACCCATGGCGCTTATGGAGAAGTGTTTTTTCAGAGCGTCGTCCTTGGCGATTTCTTCCTTCAAATTGCTGCTGCCGCTCATGACATACGGAGGATTCGTGAGGATCAAGTCATATTCCTCAGTAATCGGTTTCGCTAAAGTACCGAGAATGGAATTCGTTTGCAGCGTAAAAGTGTTGTTAAACAGTTCTGCAAACTGTGTTGTCAGCCCGGGATGCTCTTTGATCATACCGGACATATAAATCAGCATATTTGCTTTGGCAAGAATAATTGTCTTCTGCTCATCCTTGTCAAAGCCTTTGTCGAATCCGAAAAGGGTGATTTGAGGCAACAGCTTTTCATTCCCTGCCTTGTCTGCACTTACAGCATACAGCCGATCCAGACTATGCAAAATGGGCTCGAGCAGGAATTTGCCAACACCACACGCAGGGTCACAGATACTCATGCCGGGTTCAATGTCTGCCATATTGACAATAGCACGAACGACCTTCAGAGGAGTAAAATATTGGCCCCAGTTTTTCTTGCTGATGGATTCTTTCAGGAATGTTTCAAAGAGCTTGCTCTTGAAATCATAGTCGATATTCTCAAGCGTACCAAAATCATTGAAACGCTTCAGAATCTTATGGAATACAGTCGCATATCCGGACACCGCCTTATCATCTTTGGAAACAAAGATAGTGCCATTGATGATAGTAGTCTTGTCTTTGGGATTGCCAGGGAAGAGCTCTTTTATCTTCACACGAATTGTTGAGGCATAGAATTCAAGAACTTCATTTTCATTATTTCCTGAATACTTGCTCAAAAGGTCATAAAACGAGTACATACCTTTGAGCACACCAAGATCGCTAAGGTATTTGAAGATAAATATCTCAACGAAAGTATAAAGGCAATTCTCTGGCGTAGCATCTGATACTGCCCACAAATCCTGCCAGACTTTTTCAGCCAGTGGCAACGGG
>JAZLLP010000037.1:0-32465 GCA_045598225.1 Acutalibacteraceae bacterium
TAACGGCACTTTTCAGCCCTTACATCCGACTTCTTTCAGACTCCTCCTCACGAAGGACGCCCTTGTCTTCGTCTAACAGTTCCTACTGCCAAGCCTGTAGCGGACTTTCACCGCCAAGTAAATATGCGTGCCGAGCACACAAACAAAATCCCGACCGTTGATTTCGGTCGGGGTTATTTTTTAATATCTGATTATTATTTGATTGAAAGCAATTCTGTTTTTCATATTGAATTATTATTATAAAACAGTTATAATTCAAATATATAATACCGAAAGGAATGAAGCAGATGATATTCCCGGAATACGTTGAGCCTGATTTCAACAAAGAACCTTTCATTTCCGCACCTGACGCAGTAACCGAAAAGGCTGGCAACGGATTTTTACCCGAAAACTTTTATGCCACAACAATTTTTCCCGAATATGTCAAAATAAACGGTGAATGGAAAATGCTTAAAGAAAGCCGTATGGATTCCGTAATTGTAATTAAAGACGGAGAACCGTATGTTGTTGAGCCTCGCCGTGTTTCAGAAGGTGACGAAGTTGTCACCGGCAGATGTGATGACGGCACGACAGGTGTTTTTGTAAATGCCGACTGCTTTGTTGAACCGAAAGAAACAAATGAAAATGACAGCGTATTCGCATTCCGCACAGGGCATTCCCGTGAAACGTCATTTTCAAAAGAATATGACAAACTTTATGAAATTCTGAAAAACGACCGTGATAACGGTCACATTGTATGGGTATTGGGTCCTGCGTGTGCATTTGATAATGACAGCCGCAACGCAATGGCAAATCTTATTGAAAAAGGTTACTGCCACGCACTTTTTGCAGGCAATGCTCTTGCAACGCACGACCTTGAAGCAGCACTTTTCCATACAGGTCTCGGTCAGGATATTTACACTAAAAAACTTATGAAAAACGGTCATTACAATCATCTGCACACAATAAATCTTGTACGCAAATGCGGTTCTATTGAAAAATTTTTAGAGCATTACGAACTCGACACGGGCATTATGCACGCACTCACAAAAAAACATATTCCTTATGTGCTTGCAGGCTCAATCCGTGATGACGGACCTTTACCGGAAGTTACTCACAACGTTTACGATTCGCAAAACCTTATGCGTGAACACACTAAAAAAGCAACTACCGTAATTGCCATGGCAACTCAACTCCACACCATAGCAACAGGAAATATGACACCGTCATACTGTGTTGTTAACGGCAAAATCCGCCCCGTATATATATACAGCGTTGATATTTCCGAATTTGCGGTAAACAAACTCCACGACCGCGGCTCGCTTTCGGTAACGGGAATTGTAACAAACATTCAGGATTTCCTTGTAAATCTCGAAAGAAATCTCGATTGATTAAAATAACATTTAAAATACAAATTTCCCTGCGGTCAAAAATGCCGCAGGGATTTTCGTTGTATTATTGACTTTTTCCGATTTAATATTATAAATCAGTCTTCGTTCTCCATTCTTATTTTTTCGACAACATCGTCTGATATTGCTTCGCCGTGTTTTACCACAAGTATGCAAAGTGCGGAAAGAATGAAAGCAACGGGGCAATAATAGAACAGCGACATATATGTACCCGTAAGCATACGGACAATACCGTAAATAATGGGAGTTGCAATCTGTGCCGAGAATGTTGCCGTATAGTAATAACCTGTGAAAGTACCTACTTTATCAATACCGCCTATTTCAAGAACAAGCGGAAGAGTATTTACCGTAATGAACATATTTGCCGCACCGCCGACAATAAGAGCAACCCATATAAGAACGCCGCTGAGAGAATCTATGCCTGCTTTGGCAGTTACGAGGTAAGCGGCAAAAGCAATGACAAATATTGCAAGACCGCCGAGAATTGTTTTCTTTCTGCCGATTTTTTTACCGAGCCAGCCTGCGGGGATAGCAGCCGCACCAGAGGCAACCGCAAAAGCGGTAGTCATAATGGTTGCCTGTGCCGTTGTTTTGCCGAGTATTTCCTCAGCGAAAAGAGCAAAGAATGTTGAAACGGCGTTTGTGCCGCAGAAAAGGAAGAACAGACCGACAAGCATAAATATAAGGCTCTTTCTTTCGCCGGAGGAAAGTTTTTCCGCTTTTCTTGCTTCTTTTTCAGCCTTTGCGGCTTCTTTTTCTGCTTTTCTTCTTGCCGCTTCGTCAGCCGCCTGATTAAGTTCTGCTTTGACCTGAATTCTTGAATCGGGCTCTTTTACAAAGAACAGAATAACAAGCATTCCTATTACCATAACAACTGCGCCGAGAAGGAATACATAAGGGAATGTTACCTGTTCGTCAAAAGTTGCGGATGATGAATCTGCGCCTGTAACGGCACAGTAAATTACGGTTACTATTGTTCCCGCAAAAAGACCTATTGCACCGCCGACACCGCCCATAAGGTTAATTACGGCGTTACCTTCGGAACGAAGGTTACTCGGTGTAAGGTCGGGCATAAGCGCAACAACAGGAGCACGCCACAGCGACATAACAAAAACAAAAAGAATAATGAACAGCATTGTAAGCGGAAGTGAGCCGACTTTTACTGCAATAATGGGAATAATCGCAAACAAAAGAGCCGAAACGGGTGCGCCGTAAATTACATAGGGACGGCGTTTGCCGAAACGTGAATGTGTATTATCGGAAAGTTTGCCGAAAGTCGGCTGAAAAATTACGCCGAAGATATTATCAAACGTCATAATAATACCGATAAACAGCGGAACAAGCGTAATTCCGCCGGCAACGCTTACGTCATTACCGTTTGCTTCGGCAAATTTCGCAAGTGCGGGAAATGCTTCGTTAAGTTTTGCACTCCACGAGGTAATCATACTGCTGTTTGTAAGAAGTCTGTTAAGTATTTTTGTAATATATGGGTCGTATATCGCCCACGCAATAGATGATGCAAGAAAACCGAAACCCGTTAGTATGGTATGTCCGTAATGGAGTTTACCGTTTTTCTCGCAAAAAAGTTCTTTGTTTCCCATAAAGAAGAAACCTCCCGTGAACGGCAAAGAAACCGTTTATTTGCAAAAAACAGTATATCACAAAGACATCAAAATTCCAATAATTATAAATAAAAAGATATTCTTTTCGGTGAAACTTCCAAAAAGAATATCTCATTTTTGTATAAAAGGTATATCAGGAATTCTGTTTGCTTCTGTAACTTTCGGCTTCCCAGTTCACAATAAAGTCTGTAAGTTCATCACTCATGTGTCTTGCGCCGCCGAAACTTTTTGAATATACGGCAATTTTCATAGCATCGTTAAAGAGCATCGCCGCAGTCTGTGCGCCTTTAACAGAATTGTCAACTGCAAAAAATCCGCATTTTTTCACAAGAATTATTTTCGGCAGGAATCCGTTTTCAGCCTTGTATTTTTCAACAAGAGCAGGTATTTCCTCAGGCTTTTCGGCATAAACGGGATACGCTTTGCAGTAAACGGTATGATCGGGTGTAAACGGTTTCAAAAGAGGCTTTGCATCTTCTTCGGATTTACAGAACTCAATACTCTGAACGCTCGGCTCGTAATTTATTATATAATCGTCGCCGTATTGTGAATATGCAATTTCAATTTTTTCAAAAGCGTCATTCGCTTCATCCGGATAAAATTCACCCGTATCGAAATCGGGCATATATTCATTCGCTTTACCTATTGTTTCAAGCACGTACGAAAGTTTTTCATCAAGTCCGTCAACCGTGTCGGCGGCAACAAATACACCGTGATTAGCAAGCAGAACAATATCACACGCTTTGCCGTAAACCTCTTTATACTCTTTCATAGCATCAAAGCATATTTTTGCAAGAATGTAACCGGGTTTGCACGGCTCTATCCACAAAACGTTATTGCCGAAAAGTTCTTTTGCACATTTTTCGCCATCGGAAGCGCAGGTAAGTCCGTTTACGAGCGCAGGATGAAGATGAAGAACAAATCTGTATTCGAAAAGACTGTGAAGCGTTGTTTCAACGCTCGGTCTTTTTTCTTCGCCGGGAAGTCTTGCCGAAAACAAATCTTTAAGAGATTCCGCTTCCCTTTCTTTATCGTTATCGGGATAAACTTTTGTAAAAATTTCCGCAAGTTTCGTTCTGTCCGTTTTAACGAAACCGTCTGCGGTAATTGTTGAAAGCGATGTGCCGGAGCCCTTTATATACATTACGTTTCCGTCTTTTGCCGACGTGTTTCCGCCGCCTGCAAGAACAAGTTCTTCATTGCTTCCGTAAAAATTTGAAAAGCCCGTAAGTTCATCAATTATCATATTATCACCTTTTTTCTGTTTGTTTACTGAAAAAATCAAATCATCATTTGCGGTGTTTTTTACCGTTTTTAAAATTCTTTTCTGTTTTTTGACTGTTTGGCTTTTTCGCTTTTTCCACACGCTCTTTATATGACGGCGCAACAAGACACTTTTTGTCAAAACCTATAAGGTCTTCCCTGTGACATAAGTGAAGTGCTTTTCTTACAAGTTCTGCGTTTTTCGGGTCTGCACATTGAAGAAGTGCTCTTTGCATCCGTTTTTCTTCTGCGGATTTCGGCACAAACACCTCTTTCATGGTAAACGGGTCAAGTCCCGTGTAAAACATTACCGTTGAAGCCGTGCCGGGTGTCGGGTAATAATCCTGCACCTGTTCGGGATTATAGCCCCACCGCTTTATATATTCGGCAAGTTTGACAGCATCGGAAAGCCTGCTGCCCGGATGACTTGACATAAGGTACGGAACAAGATACTGATTCATTTTGAAATTCTTATTAAGTTCGGAGTATTTATCTTTAAACCGTTCATAAACTTTGAAATCGGGTTTACCCATAAGACGCAATACGTCGCCCGAACAGTGTTCGGGTGCAACTTTAAGTTGTCCGCTGACGTGGTCTTTTACAAGTTTTTTGAAAAATTCGTTTCCCGAAGATGATTTATCCGCCATAAGGTAATCGTAACGGATTCCCGAACGGATGAAAACTTTTTTTATTTTCGGTATTTTTTCAACCGCTTCAAGAAGTTCAATATATTCGCTGTGGTCGGCAACAAGATTTTTGCACGGCTCGGGCGCAAGACATTTTCTGTCGGGACAAACACCGTGTTTTATCTGTTTTTCGCAGGCGGGTTTTCTGAAATTCGCCGTAGGACCGCCGATATCGTTTATATACCCTTTAAAATCGGGCATTTCCGTAAGCAGTTTTGCTTCTTCCACAACACTTTCAATGCTTCTTGAACGCACCGTTCTGCCCTGATGAAAAGCAAGCGCACAAAAATTACATCCGCCGAAACATCCTCTGTTATGAGTTATTGAAAACTTAACTTCCTCAATAGCGGGAACGCCGCCCTGTTTTTTATACATCGGGTGAAAATCTCTCATAAACGGTAAACCGTACACTTTGTCGAGTTCTTCACGTTCAAGCGCAAACGCAGGCGGATTCTGCACAAGCATTTTTTCGCCGTAATATTCAACAAGCGCTTTGCCGTATATACTGTCCTGATTTTTATACTGCAAAGAAAATGTCTCGGCGTATCTGCGTTTGTCGTTTTTTATTTCATCAAAACTCCATTCACCGCCGATGTCAAAGTGAACTTTGTCACCTTTTTCACCGAGCCACACACATCCTCTGACATCACGGATTTTGTTTACGGGAACGCCTTTATCAAGAAGTTCCGCTATGCGCCTTATAATGTTTTCGCCCATTCCGTAAGTCAGTATATCGGCGCCGCTTTCAACAAGCACGCTTTTCATAACGCTGTCCGACCAGTAATCGTAATGCCCGAAACGGCGCAACGACGCTTCAAGACCGCCTAAAATAACGGGTATATCGGGATACGCTTCTTTTATAAGTTTTGTGTAAACGATTGTTGCTCTGTCGGGACGAAGACCTGTTTTTCCGCCGGGTGAATAATAATCGTAATTTCTTTTCTTTTTTGCAACGGTGTAATGTGCCACCATAGAATCTATATTGCCTGCCGACACAAGAAAGCCGAGCCTCGGCTCACCGAAACGTTTAAAATCCTTTGTTGAATTAAAACTCGGTTGTGCAAGAAAAGCAACGTTAAATCCTTCGTTTTCAAGCACACGGCAAATAAGCGATGCCCCGAATGACGGATGGTCAACGTAGGCATCGCCGCAAACGTAAACAAAGTCGGGCTGTGCCCAACCTCGTTTTTCAACATCTTCTTTTGTAACGGGCAAAAATTCGGTACCCTTCATAATTATCCGTTAAGCCTTTCTAATATTGCAGGAATTTCTTTTACCGTTTCAACCTGCAATTCGGGTTTTTCTATTTCGGGAAATATCCACGTTCCCGTAGTCTTTACCCAAACGGGCGTACAACCCGCCTTGCGTGAGCCGTCAACATCAAATTTCGGATGGTCGCCTACGTACATCATCTCGGACATTTCAACTCCGAGATTTTTTGCCGCCGCACGGAATATTCGTTCGTCCGGTTTTGAAAAACCGTAATCACCGCTTATTACTATATCGTCAAAACTGTTTTCAAGACCTAAAAGTTTAAGTTTGCTTGCCTGAACTTCATGCCTGCCGTTTGTAATAAGCCCTGTCTTTACGCCGAGTTTGCGTATTTCGGAAAGAACGTTTATTGAAAAACCGAACGGTACAGCCGTTCCTTTAAAACACGAAAGCACCGCTTCCTTGTAATCTTCATAATCAACCGTTTCGGGAACTATGCCGCGCTTTATTAAATAAGCGTGTATTTCCTCCCAGCCGTGATGAACGAACTGTCTGTCCGCAAAGCATAACTGTTCACAAAAATATTCATCTGTAATATTTTCGGGCGTATTAACTTTTTTACGCAACTCGGGAATAACTTTTTTAATTGTCGCATACCTGTCGAACAACGTATGGTCAAGGTCAAACACAGCGGCTTTTATCATTTTCAACACCACGTTAATAAGTATTTAATGTTTTTTTATTGCAGGAATGATTTTAGCAAAAACAAGTTTATCGAGAATAATAACGGCAATAAGTCCGCCGATTATTCCGACCGCTATTCCGGCAAGAACATCTGTGGGATAATGAACATGAACGTAAATTCTTGACAGTCCTATAAGCAAGGCAAGAATCATTGCGGGAACGCCGTATTTTTTCTTTGTTTTCAGTAAAAGCGGGAATGCGGCACCGAAAGCGGATGACGTATGACCCGACGGGAATGACCAACTTGACGGTTTTGCTACAATGTTCGGGTAATTGAACACCTCGGGCCACCCGTCAAAATTAAACGGACGGGGACGCTGAATAACCTCTTTAAGGCAAACGTCATTGATAAGTGCGGTTATTGCAATGCCGCAAAGAACGTAAACACCGATTTTTCTTGATTTTTTCGGAATAAGAAGACAAAGACCGAGAATTACCCACACTATTCCCGCATTGCCGAGGTATGTAATAAGAGAAACCGTAACATCAAGAACGGGATTCCACAGTTTCTCAAAGAACTGAAAAACAGCCCAGTCAAAATTAACAATAAAATCCATAATTGTGTTACTCCTTTATTTTTCCAAAAGCGACTTTATTTGTTGTTCCGTCTCTCTCGCCCAGTCATACTGCTCCATATATTTGCCGTGAAATTCGGGTGTAAGAGTTTTTTTGTCAAGAACTTCATAATAGTCGCACACGAATTTTGTTTTGTCAATACATCTCTGATTGCGGTTATCGACAAATATTTCCGGAATACCCGCATCTTCAAGAGCAACCCGCAAAGATTTCAGCACTTTTCTGAAAAGTGACTGAACGGTATCCGTATAACCTCTGCCGGGCCAAAGAATACTTATTGCCTGTTCGGTATTTACAACACCGCCGTTTCTGTCAACAAGCAAAGCAAGAAATTCTTTTGATTTTGCACTTGTGAAAACAACGGGTTTGCCGTCAACAAAAATGTCAAAATAGCCGAATGTTTTAATAAAAATGTGGTCCTGACAAACGGTATCTTTTACAAGAAGCGCTTTGTCATAAGCCTTTTTAATTGTTTCCGGCTCATACGGTTTTAAAACATAGTCAACAGCGTCAACCGAAAACGCGTCAAGCGCATATTCACTGTAGCCTGTTGCAAAAATTATTCTTACGTTCGGGGAAACCTCTTTTATTCTTTTTGCGAGGTCAATGCCTTTGATTATAGGCATTTCAATGTCAAGAAAAGCAATGTCAACTTTGTTTGACGCAGCATAACTTAATGCGTCGAGAGGATTGTAAAATTTCACAATCTCATCCTCTATGCCTATATCACGGCATGTAATTTCAAAGTCTTCAAGTGCAAAAATTTCATCATCGACCGCCATTATTTTCATTTAAAACATCCTCCTTCACGGGAATTTCAATTAATATTTCAGAACCTTCGCCGATTACGCTTTTAATGAAAACTTCGGCATCAAGCAATGTTTTGAGTCTTTCTTTGATATTTGACATTCCGACGTGGCTTTTACCGTCATCAAACGGAATGTTTATGTCAAACCCTACGCCGTCATCGGAAATTTTTATGTAGTAAGATTTTTCATCTCTGTATGTTTCGATTTTTACCGTACCGCCCTCGGGTTTTTGATTTACACCGTGTTTAATGGCATTTTCCACTATCGGCTGAACGGTAAGAGGCGGTACTTTGAAATCACTGCACCTTATGTCATACAAAACCTCAAGCCTTTGCCCGAAACGCAATTTTTCTATTTCGGTATAATTTTTAACGTGCTCAATTTCCTTTTCTATGGGAATCGGGTCACGCTGAGTAAGTGAGTCCATATTCGCCCTGAGATAGCCCGAAAACTTAACAACAGCCGTTTCCGCAGTACGCGGGTCTTTTCTGATAAGATACTTTATTGTGTTAAGTGCATTATAAAGGAAGTGCGGCTGAATCTGGCTGAGCATAAGCGTATTATTAAGTTCTGCAATTTCAGTCGAAAGATTTGCCGCTTCGGTGGCACGGGCTCTGTCGGAAACGCAGTCGGAAATGTGAATCAGCATAATTATTGCAATGTAAATTACAAACGAAAGGGGCATAATGTACGACACGTTCGCCGCAATAAAACCGTTGAAATAAAAATTGTCAATAATAAGTGCCGAAGTTGTAATGCAGTAACCGAAAAGATACGTCTTGGCAAACCGAATTTTGTTTATTACGGCTTCACTCAGTTTAAAAATAACGTAAACGTCAAGAATGTACGGTACCGCCTGAAGCATATTGAATATATTAACATCATAAATAGACTCATACGAATAAACAGGCACAAGAGCGCAAATCAAGAATATAATACCGAAGCCAACGGTAATATATTGCGGAACTTTAAGACGGAGCCTTTTCTGTAAATGAAGGAATGTTGCAAGTTTAATTATATACGTTGATGCAAAAACCACCGACGTCATTATTTCATAATTCAAATTCATAAATAATTTATGAGAAACGAAATAACCTTCATTTGAAATCAACATTCTCAGAGCGAAAGATATGCAAAGTACAATAAGCCAGAAGAGGTTTATTTCACCTTTCATAAGCACCGTGAAAACAACTGCCGCAATCGTAAAGAATATTACAACGCCTATAAACATATAGCGCACGGAAAGTTGCGACATAATACCGGACTGGCTCGCATCATAAGTTGAAAGCACCGGAAGTGTTGTTACACCTGCCGAATATTCACAGGTAACTTCAATAACAATTTCATACGAGCCGTTTTTTGAATAATTCAGAAGCACAGGTTTACTGTAAAGATACCCTTCATCGCTTGTTATTTCCCCGTTAGAATCACGGCAGTTTGAAGAAACAAGTACACCGTCTATAAATACGCTGTAATTTCCCGGCATATTCGGAACGGTAATAATAACCGACCGGGTTTCCGGTGCCCCCGTAATAAACGCTCTGTATGAAGCGTAACCGCCGTTAAGAAGATTTTCGCCGTTTATTTTACAGGTTGTCCACGATGACGGCACACTAATGTACAAATCGGGAACAAGCGGATAGCTGCTTTCTTTGCCGGTAACAATATATTTATTGAGGTAAAACTCCCATTCGCCCGTGAGATATACCTTTTCACCGCCTTCAATGTCAAAACCGGAAACATCGGCATCGGCATGTTCAATTTGAAGTTTGTCAAGTAATTCGGGAGTAAAGTGCGAAACAAACGGAAGCAAAAATGACAATGTTACGGTAATAAAAACAACAAAAAATGTACAAATAATTGTTTTTAAAGTCTTTGTCATGTCGCCCCTCCGTTCGTTGAATCATGTTAATTTGTTGTCTGACTTGATATTATACATTATTATCTTAAATAAATCAACAAAATTGTTGTTATATATCAATTATTTCACTTGAGCACATAAGAACATTATAAAAATGAATACCGTAATTCATAAAACCCTTGACAAATAATAGTATATTAAATTATAATTAGCATCGATTATCGGTTTATAATTAGCATCGATTATCGGTATATTTGCCATTTTGAAATATAATCCGGTTTAACTGACTGACAATTATATTTAACAGGAGACTGCCATGACTTTAAAAGAAACTAAAATTCTTCTCAAAACTTTACGTGATGTTTTTGACATCACACGAATTGTAGATCCTGAAACGCAGGAAGTATTTGATTTTGATGAAAATAAAGAATTCAAGCCTGTTTCAACGTGTTACTGCGTATGGAACAGAAATAAGCCATGCGTAAACTGCACAACTCTTAAAACATGCAGGGAAAATATTACGGGTGACAAATATGAAAAACTCGGTAACGACGTTTATCATATAACCAGTAAACCTATTGAAATATCAGGCAAAATATACGCTCTTGAAATTGTATCAAAACTTGATGACGCAAATGATGCAAGCCGTCGTGAAGCAATTATTCACGAACAGGAAAGAAATATGGAAATCATCAATATTCTTGCATCGGAGTATTCATCAGTTTATTACATCGACCTTCTTACCGATGAACTCGACCCGTACACCATGAACGCCGAGACCGAATCCGAATTCGGTCAGATTTTCCGTTCCGGTATCAAGTACAGCGACGCTTTTAAACTCTACGTAAATACCCTTGTTTTTGAGGAAGACAAAAAAATTATGCTTGATGCGGGTTCCGTAAAAAACATAATGGAAGAACTCAAAACCAAAAAAACATTCATCACAACATACCGCTCCGACAACCACGGCGACCCGCATTACTGCGAAATGAAATTTGTTAAGGTTGGCGATATTGCAGATGCACCCGTTGCCGTTGCTCTCGGTTTTTCCGATAAAAACGATGATATACGCCACGAGAAAACAATAGAACGAAATCAGGAAATAATTCAGACTCTCTCAAATGAATATACATCCGTTTACCATGTTGATTTTGAAACAGGTGACATTACCGTTTCAAAAATTCATTATGATACGGAAAATGCATTTGTTGATGATATAGATCACTCTGCCGGTTTCAGCGAAGCATTCAAAAAACTTTTAAAAGCACAGGTTGACAACAGCGATTATAATGAACTCGAAAAACTGTCTTCCGTTGAATATATACGCAGTCTGCTGAAAACGCAGAAAATTTACACATGCACTTTCCGTGTCGGAACAGAAACCGATTATAAATATAACGAAATGAAAATCGTTAAAGTAAACGATGATGAAATCGCAACGGCTATTGTTCTCGGTATTGCCGACAAAGATGAAGAAATACGTGCGAAACTCAAAGCAGAAATCGAAAGCAAAAGAAATACCGAAATTATCGAGATTCTTGCTTCCGAGTATTCGTCTGTTTATTACATTGACCTTACGACCGATGAACTCGACCCGTACACCATGAACGAAGAAACCGAAACAGAATTCGGTCACATTTTCCGTTCGGGAATTAAGTACAGTGATGCATTTAAACTTTATGTTGACACACTTGTTTACGAAGATGATAAAACAGGTATGCTCACTGCCGGTTCGATAAAGAACATAGCAACCGAACTCATAAACAAAAAGACGTTTATTACCACATACCGTTCCGATAATAACGGCGACCCGCATTACTGCGAAATGAAATTTGTTAAGGTGGGAGATGCTATCGGAAAACCGAATGAAGTAGCACTCGGTTTTGCCGACAAACATGAAGAAATACGTGCAAAATTAGAGCAACAGGCAATAATCAACCGCAATAACGAAATCATAGAAATACTCGCTTCGGAATACACATCGGTTTATTACATTGACCTTACTACCGACGAACTTACACCGTACACCATGAATGAAGAAACCGAAAACCAGTTCGGCGTTCTTTTCAAAAACATGACTTATTCCGATGCTTTCCGTATGTATGTTGACACGCTTATTATTCCGGAAGACAAGCAGATGATGTTGAGGGCAGGTTCTGTCGGAAACATAATGAAAGAACTGCGCCACAAAAAAACATTCATAACCACATACCGTTCTGAAAACAATGATCATCCGCGTTACTGCGAAATGAAATTCGTTAAAGTGGGTACCGAAGACGGCACCCCGCAGGCGGTTGCACTCGGTTTTGCCGATAAAGATGACGAACTCAGAAATCGCATTGAGCAGGAAACATCAAGAAAAAGAAACACCGATATCATTGAAATACTCGCTTCGGAATACACATCTGTTTATTACATAGATCTTACGACAGATGAACTTGACCCGTACACCATGAACGAAGAAACCGAATCCGAATTCGGTCAAATTTTCCGTTCCGGCATTAAATATTCCGAGGCATACAAGCTTTATGTTAACACGCTCGTTTATGAAGAAGATAAAGAAATGATGCTCAAAGCGGGCTCAATCTACAACATTCTCATTGAATTAAATGAAAAAAAGACGTTCATCACCACATACCGTTCCGATATTAACGGTGAAATGCATTATTGCGAAATGAAATTCGTTAAGGTTGGCGATGATGAAAACCCGCAGGCAGTTGCACTCGGTTTTGCCGACAAAGACGAAGAAATTCGTGAAAGTATGCTCGAACAGCAGGAAAAAGAAAAGAACTTTGAAATTATTGATATTCTTGCTTCCGAGTATTCATCGGTTTACTACATAGACCTTAACACCGACGGTCTTACACCGTACACCATGAACGACCAGACAAAAGAGTTCCTCGGCGACGCTTTCACGAAAAACATTCCTTATTCCGAAGCGTTCAAAGTTTTCGTTAACAACGCTGTTGCCGAAGAAAGCAAAGCTGAAATGCTTAATGCAGGTACAATAGAAAATATCAGACAAAAACTCAGAACGCAGAAAACGTTTATTACAACGTACCTTAACAATAACAATGAATATTCCGAAATGAAATTCGTTAAGGTTGGTTCCGAAGCCGCGAAGCCTCAGGCAGTTGCTCTCGGTTTTTCGGTTGTTGACGAATCGTACCGCAAAGAACTTGCCAACAAACAGCGTGACGAATTCATAAACGGTCTTGCAGATGACTACGAAGCGGTTTTCCATGTTGAAGCAGAAACAGATACTATTGAAACCGTTCGTATGACAAATGCTTACAAGCAGCGTAACCCCTCGCTCGAACACCGTATGAACTATTACAAATACGTTGAAAGTGTTGCTTCAAACATTATTGTTGAAGACAGACAACAGTTTATTGATGCTTTGTCCCCCGAAAACATTGACAAGGAATTCAAAAAAGAGGATGCTTTCTTCCACAACTACCGTATTGTTAAAGATAACACAATTACTTACTACCAGTTGAAAGTTATTCATACAGGTGACTGGAACGTTGACAAAAACTTCCTTATAGGCGTTCACAATATGGATGAACTTACAAGAGCGCAGGTTGAACAGGAAGAAATTCTTGAAGATGCACGTATTGAGGCTGAATCCGCAAACAGAGCAAAATCCACGTTTTTATTCAATATGAGCCACGATATACGTACACCTATGAACGCCATTATCGGATTTAACAATATGGCTATCAAACATATTGATGACAAAGAAAAACTCGCTGACTGTCTTGAAAAAGTTAATCTCAGCAGTCATCACCTTCTGAGCATAATCAATGACGTTCTTGACATGGCAAGAATCGAATCCGGTAAAGTTACAATAGATGAAGATAAAGTCTACATAACAGATGCCGCAAATTCCCTTTCGGAAATAGTAAAACAAAGCGTTAAAGGTAAAGAACTTACTTTCACAACCGATTTTTCAAAAATAACTCACAATTACGTTTACGCCGATGAACTTCGTGTAAACAGAGTTTTGATGAATATTGCCAATAACGCCGTAAAATATACAAACGCCGGCGGAACAGTATCATACACAATTATTGAAACCGACAGCGCACGTGACGGGTATGCATCTTTTGACTTTATTATTGAAGATAACGGCATAGGTATGTCGGATGATTTCCTCAAACATATTTTTGAAGCATTCACAAGGGAATCGACCTCAACAATTACAGGTATTCAGGGCACCGGTCTCGGTATGTCAATTACAAAAGAACTTGTTGAACTCATGAAAGGCACAATTAAAATTGACAGCGAACTCGGAAAAGGCACAAAAGTTACCGTACACTTTGACTTCAGAATAGCAAACGATGAAAATCAGAATTCTGAAAACAACAATGAACTGAATATTGAAAAACTTAACGGAAAACGTGTTCTTCTTGTTGAAGATAACGAATTAAACCGTGAAATTGCATGTGAAATTCTTGAGGAACTCGGTATTATTGTTGACCAGGCGGAAGACGGCACAATAGGCGTTGAAAAATGTATAAACGCAATAAAAGACGGCACGCTGTATGATTTTATTCTTATGGATATTCAAATGCCGATTATGGACGGATATAAAGCAACAAAACAAATCAGAGAATATAAACATATTTTCACAAAAACCGTTCCCATAATCGCTATGACCGCAAACGCATTCGCCGAAGACAAAAAGAAGGCTTTTGATTCGGGAATGAATGCACATCTTGCAAAACCCATTGATATAAACGAACTTATAAAAACACTTATATCATTCATAAAAGAATAAGTGATATTAAAGAATTCAGCACGAAATCCGCAGTTCGGGGTTTCGTGCTTTTCTTTTACCGGTTAATAATCCGTGTTACGCTATAGTAACACTTGTAACGCTTTCTGGAAATGACCGGATAATACCGGCGAAGTATTTATGAGGGTGTTTTTCATCCGTCAAAGACCGAGATTTAATTGAATAAAAGATGGCTTTGTCTGATTATATATTCTGCAAAAAAATATCCGTAATCAAAAAAATATCATAATATTTTGGTTTGTTGTATAATAAACCTTGAAAAAAACGTATAATATGGTAAAATGATTATTTGTACAGGCTGAAGGAGAAATCCGTAAAACCTGCCATACTGAAACGGAGTAATTTTTATGTTGAATATCACAAACTGTGAACGTCTTGAAATAATAAACTCGCTTCTTAAAGACGGTGTTTTCATTCCCTGCCCCGACGGTGTTCTTATTGAAAAAAACGTAAAAATCGGCAAAGGCACTCTCATTATGCCCAACACGGTTCTTGAAGGCGAAACATCAATAGGTGAAAACTGCGTTATAGGTCCGAATTCTTACATCAGCAATACGGTTGTGGGAAACGACACCACGCTCAACAACGTACAGAGTTTTAAATCGCAAATCGGCTCTTATGTTACAGCAGGTCCTTTTGTTCACATAAGACCTGATTCAAAAATCGCCGACAAAGTTCATATAGGCAATTTCGTTGAAGTTAAAAATTCATCGGTTGACGAGGGCAGTAAACTGCCTCACCTTCTTTACGTCGGTGACAGCGATGTCGGTAAAGACGTAAACTTCGGCTGCGGATGCGTTACAGTAAACTATGACGGCAGAAACAAATCGAGAACAACCGTTAAAGACGGTGCGTTTATCGGCTGCAACACAAATCTCATAGCACCTGTTACAATCGGTGAAAACGCATTTACCGCCGCAGGCTCAACAATAACCGAAGACGTTCCCGACAACGCACTTGCACTTGCCCGTGAAAGGCAGACGAATAAAGAAAACTGGGTAAACGTTAAAAAACCTTATAAAAGACAGCACCAAACGGAGAATAAATAATGTTCCAAAAATTAAAACAAAACACTTCCTCAACTTACGAATACCTTATTGTAGGTTTGGGAAATCCCGGCGCAAAGTATGAAACAACACGTCACAATGCAGGTTTTCTTTGCGTATCGCTTCTTGAAGATAAACTGAATTTTAAAGTAAAAAAACTGAAATTTCATGCTCTTATAGGTGATACCTGTATAGGTACTCACAAAGTTCTTGTAATGAAACCGCAGACCATGATGAACAATTCGGGTATTGCGGTTAAAGAGTGTGCCGATTTCTACAAAATTCCGCCTGAAAACATAATAATTATTTTTGACGATATTTCCCTCGAACCCGGTAAACTCAGAATACGCAGAAAAGGCTCGGCGGGAAGTCATAACGGCATAAAAAGCATAATCGCTCACCTTTCGTCGGAAAACTTTCCGAGAATTAAACTCGGCGTAGGCGAAAGACCACATCCCGAATACGACCTTGCGGATTGGGTACTTTCAAATTTCCCGAAAAACGATATTCCGTTTATGCGTGAAGCAATGGAAAATGCGTGTGATGCACTTACATATATTGTAAACGGCGATATTGACGGCGCCATGTCACGCTTTAATTCGTAAAAATTGAACTTGTCAACTAACAACTGACAACTAACAACTGACAACTAGCAACTAGCAACTGGCAACTAACAACTGACAACTAACAACTGCCTAATGCCAAATTTCAAGTTCTTTTTCTTCCGTTTCCGGTTCTTCCATGCCGAGTTGTTGCATAAGTTCCCTTGCGGCATTGTAACCCATTTTTTTCTGACGGTTGTTCATGGCGGCAATTTCAATGATAATCGCAAGGTTTCTGCCGGGTTTTACGGGAACGACTGTTGCGGGAACTTTTATGCCGAGAATGTTTGTGTATTCGTCATCAATTCCGAGTCTGTCGTAAGCCTTTTGGGGATCCCACTGTTCAAGTTGAATGACCATATCAATCTTTTCGGTGAGTTTAACGGCACCCATACCGAAAATATTACGTGCGTTTACAATGCCGACGCCGCGCAGTTCAATGAAGTGACGGATATTATCGGGTGCAGAACCTACAAGAGTTTTAGTGGAAACTCTTCTTATTTCGACTGCATCATCGGCAATAAGTCTGTGACCTCGTTTTATGAGTTCGACCGCTGTTTCACTTTTACCTACGCCGCTGTCACCGAGAATGAGAATACCTTCGCCGTACACCTCGACAAGAACGCCGTGCCTTGTGATTCGCTCGGCAAGTTCAATTCCGAGGTAGGAAATAAGAGTTGCCATAATAAGAGATGTGGGTTCGGATGTTCTGAGAAGCGGAACTTCATATTCTTTTGCGATTTCAAGGAATTTTTCGGAAACATCAAGATTTCTCGTAAGAATAACGCACGACGGATGAAGACTGAAAAAACTGTGCAATCGGTTGTTAAGTGTTTCTTCGTCAAGAGTGCCGAGATAACCCATTTCCGCAAGTCCTATAAATTCAACACGTTCTTTGTCAAAATAATCGTCATATCCTGCGAACATAAGCCCGGGACGGTTGACATCCTGCGAACGGATAACAATATCACTGTCCGCTTTATCGGGCATATAAACTGTTTCAAGTGAGTTATCACGTGCAACTTTTGACACGGTGACTGAATAATTACCGCTCAAAATTATCCCTCCCAATCCATATTATCCCATTTTTAATATTATATATCTTAAAATAGTTTATATCAATAGATTTTTTGAATTTTTTTACCGTACAATTTCAAATGTGCATTTTATACATTTTGAGCGATATTTACACAGCGATTTTTGTAATTATAGAAAAATATATTTTGCGATTTCCGAAAACGCTTGACAAATTTCAAAAGAATGATAAAATCAAGTTATTAAAAGCGATGACGAAAACAAGTAAACTTTTTTTCGTGCCCTTCAGAGAACTGCCGGTCGGTGCAAGGCAGGAGGGAAAGAAAAGTTGAATACCTTTCCGAGCGGCTCCCCGAACGTTTAACAAGTAGGCGGAGATGGGTACGCCCATTACAGCGTACGGTGCATGTTAGTGCGCCATGAGGCCGCAATATATGCGGTAAATAGAGGTGGTACCACGGGAATTTCTCGTCCTCTGCGTTAATAAAACGCAGCGGGCGTTTTTTTATGATCCCGCTGCAAGGGAGGAAAAAATATGGTTATTACAGATTTTTTGGAGAGAAACGCAAGACTTTACGGTTCCGAAACGGCGCTTGTTGAAATAAATCCGTCGGAAGAGCGTGACAGCGCAGTTACATGGCGTGAAATGAGCCTTATTGAAAACGGCGGTGCAGACGTTCCGTACAGACGTGCGATAACATGGAAAGATTTTGACCGCAAGGCAAACAGGGTTGCAAATCTTCTTCTGAGCCGTAACACGGCAAGGGGCACAAAAGTCGGCATACTTATGATGAACTGCATTGAATGGCTTCCCGTATATTTCGGCGTGCTTAAAGCCGGTTGCATAGCAGTACCGCTTAATTACCGTTACGCAAGCGATGAAATAAAATACTGTGTTGAACTTGCCGACATTGAAATTCTCGTATTCGGACCGGAGTTCATCAGCCGTATGGACGTTATCGCAAACGATATACCTATTGTGAAAACAATGTTCTTTGTAGGAAAAAATAATCCCGATTACACGGAAAACCTTTTAAATCTTATGGGCTTTTGCTCATCATCCGCACCGCCCGTATTACTTGAAGAGGATGACCTTGCGGCTATCTATTTTTCATCCGGCACAACGGGATTTCCGAAAGCGATTCTTCACCGTCACAAAGCACTTTTGTGTTCGTGTATGACAGAACAGCAACACCACGGTCAAACGCACGATGACGTATTTCTCTGCATTCCGCCGCTTTACCATACCGGCGCAAAAATGCACTGGTTCGGCTCGCTTATAAGCGGCTCAAAGGCAGTTATATTAAAGGGTATAAAGCCGGAATGGATTTTACGCACCGTAACGGAAGAAAAATGTACAATAGTATGGCTTCTTGTTCCGTGGGCGCAGGATATGCTTGACGCTATCGAATCGGGCAGAATAGATCTGAACCATTACCTTTTAGACCAGTGGAGACTTATGCACATAGGCGCACAGCCTGTTCCGCCGAGCCTTATTAAACGCTGGATGAAATTCTTCCCCAATCATAAATATGACACCAACTACGGTCTGAGTGAATCAATAGGCCCCGGCTGCGTTCATCTCGGAACGGAAAATATACATAAAGTCGGCGCAATCGGCAAAGCGGGTTACCTTTGGGAAACAAAAGTTATTGACGAAAAGGGCAACGAAGTCGCACAGGGCGAAGTCGGTGAACTTGCAGTCAAAGGTCCCGGCGTGATGCTTTGCTACTATAAAAATGAAGAAGCAACAAATGAAATTCTTCACGACGGGTGGCTCTATACGGGCGATATGGCGAAAATTGACGAGGACGGATTTATTTTCCTTGTTGACCGTAAGAAAGACGTTATTATTACGGGCGGTGAAAATCTCTATCCCGTACAGATAGAAGATTTCCTCAGAAGAAACGACAAAATAAAAGATGTTGCGGTTATAGGTATACCCGATGCACGTCTCGGTGAAATTGCCGCCGCCATTATAGAAATAAAAGACGGTATGAAGTGTACGGAAGAAGAAATCAACGAATTCTGCAAAGAACTTCCCCGTTACAAACGTCCCCGTAAAGTGATATTCGATAAAGTTCCCCGTAATCCCACGGGCAAAATCGAAAAACCGGTTTTAAGACAGAAATACTGTCACGGCAGACTTGTTGAAGCACAGATAACCGGTTGATAAGTGAGGCAGTTATTATGGATATGTTTATAAAATTATCATTTCTTTTTATATTTTTCGGAGTAATGCTTTTTGTCGGTTTTTACTGCCGCAAGCACGCAACCGATGTTTCGGGCTTTGTTCTCGGCGGCAGAAGCGTAGGACCGTGGCTCACGGCATTTGCATACGGAACATCATACTTTTCGGCTGTTGTGTTTGTCGGCTATGCAGGTCAGTTCGGCTGGAAATACGGCATAGCGGCAACGTGGACGGGAATTGCAAACGCTCTTCTCGGCTCGCTTCTTGCGTGGGTTGTTCTCGGAAGAAGAACACGTATTATGACACAGCATCTTGATGCCAACACCATGCCGAAATTTTTTGAAAAACGTTTTAAAAGCCGTTCTCTTAAAATAGTATCCGCTGCAATAATATTTATTTTCCTTATTCCTTACACCGCATCTCTTTACAACGGTTTGAGCAGACTTTTCGCAATGGCGTTCAACATTGATTACAGCGTATGCGTTATTATTATGGCGATTCTTACCGGTATTTACGTTATTGCAGGCGGCTATATGGCAACCGCAATTAACGATTTCATTCAGGGTATAATTATGCTCGTGGGTATAAGCGCAGTTATTTTTGCGGTACTTAAAGGTCAGGGCGGCTTTATGGCGGCGCTTGACGGACTTGCAAAAGTTTCCGACCCCGAAGTGTCTTCAACGCCCGGCGTTTTCGCTTCGTTCTTCGGACCTGACCCGAAAAATCTTTTCGGCGTTATGATTCTTACGAGTCTCGGCACATGGGGACTTCCGCAGATGGTACAGAAATTCTATGCAATAAAGAGCGAAAAAGATATAAGCAAAGGCACTATTATTTCCACATTATTCGCAGTAGTAATTGCCGGCGGATGTTACTTCCTCGGCGGCTTCGGCAGACTTTTCTCCGATAAAGTCGATATTGCAAAAGACGGCTTTGACTCAATAGTTCCGACAATGCTCGAAGGTCTTCCGACAGTTCTTATAGCGGTTGTCGTAGTTCTTGTTCTTTCCGCTTCAATGTCAACGCTTTCATCGCTTGTTCTTGTTTCGAGTTCAACACTTACACTTGACTTTTTGGCAGATGTAAAAAAGAAAAAAATGACGGAAAAGAATCAACTTCTCATTATGAGAGCACTTATAGTTCTTTTTATCGGTATTTCCGTTGTACTTGCCATTGTTCAGGTTAAAAACGGCGTTACGTTTATTGCTCAGCTTATGGGTATTTCATGGGGCGCACTTGCAGGCGCATTTCTCGGACCGTTCCTGTACGGCTTATACCGGAAAAGAACAACGAAAGTCGCTTGCTGGGTAAACTTCATCTTTTCAAGTGCGGTTATGATTGCAAACATCTTTTTCCGTCCGTACTTCCCTGAAATTCTTCAGTCACCCATCAACGCAGGCGCATTCTGTATGATAGCCGGTCTTGTTATTGTTCCCGTTGTAAGTCTTCTTACAAAAGCCCCCGAAAAACCGATTATTGAAGACATTTTCTCGTGCTATGACAAAAAAGTCGTTGTCAATGCCCGTGATGCAATCGGTGATGAAGTTAAAGATTAAAAAGAGGTTAAATTTATGAAAGTACTTATGCTCGGCAATCAGGCTGTTGCCAGAGGTCTTTATGAAGCCGGATGTGAATTTGTATCGAGTTATCCCGGAACTCCGAGTACGGAAATAACGGAAGAGGCGGCAAAGTTTGAAGAAATATATGCGGAGTGGGCACCTAACGAAAAAGTTGCAATGGAATCCGCTTTCGGTGCAAGTCTTGCAGGTAAAAGAAGTTTCTGCGGTATGAAGCACGTAGGACTTAACGTAGCCGCCGATCCGCTTTTCACAATTTCATATACGGGTGTAAACGGCGGTATGATAATCGGCGTTGCGGATGACGCAGGTATGCACTCTTCGCAGAACGAACAGGATTCCCGTCATTACGCAATAGCGGCTAAACTTCCGATGCTTGAACCGTCGGATGCTTCCGAATCGCTTGAGTTTGCCAAACTCGCTTATGAAATATCCGAAAAATTCGACACCGCCGTTATGATAAAAATGTGTACGAGAGTTGCACATTCGCAGAGCGTTGTCAAATTGAGCGACAGAGTGCAGGTAAACCGGAAACCGTATGTAAAGAACGGCGAAAAGTATATTATGACTCCCGCCAATGCGCAGAAAAAACATCCGTTTGTAGAAGAACGTACAAAACTTCTTACGGAGTTCGCCGAAACTTCAGATATAAACCGTGTTGAAGACGGTTTTGACAAATCACTCGGCATAATCACGTCAAGCACAAGTTACCAGTATGTCAAGGAAGCGTGCGGCGATAAATATCCCGTTCTGAAACTCGGTATGGTAAACCCGCTTCCCGTTAAAAAAATAAAAGAATTTGCATTATCCGTCTCAAAGGTGATTGTAGTTGAAGAACTTGACGGTATTATTGAAACTCATTGCCGCAATATAGGTGTCAATGCCGAAGGTAAATCAATATTCGGATGTATAGGTGAATTCAGCACAAACATTATTGCCGAAAAACTCGGCGAACACGTAAACAAAGGCAAAAAACTTGATGAAAACATTCCCCCGAGACCGCCTGTAATGTGTGCAGGCTGTCCTCACAGAGGTCTTTTCTTCACTTTGAAGAAAAATAAAGTCACCGTTCTCGGTGATATAGGCTGTTACACGCTCGGTGCAGCTGCTCCTCTCGGTGCAGTTGACTCAACAATCTGTATGGGTGCTTCCGTTTCCGGACTTCACGGTTTTAACAAATGTGCCGATGAAAGTCTTAAAGGGAAAACGGTTGCCGTTATAGGTGATTCAACGTTTATGCACTCCGGTGTTACAGGTCTTATAAATATTGCATACAACGAATCTGCATCAACGGTTATAATTCTTGACAATTCCATAACGGGTATGACAGGACATCAGCAGAATCCGACAACCGGCTTCAATCTCAAAGGTGACCCCTGCACGAAAATTGACCTTGAAGCGCTTTGCAGAGCCGTGGGCATTAAACGTGTCCGTGTTGTAGACCCCTATGACCTTAAAGCGTGCGATGAAGCCGTCAAAGAGGAACTTTCGATTGACGAACCGTCTGTCATTATTTCACGCAGACCGTGTGCGCTTCTCAAATACGTTAAGCATCCGGGCCCGATTAAGGCAGATGAAGACAAATGTATAGGTTGTAAAGCATGTATGCAGATAGGCTGTCCCGCAATAAGCATTTCGGACGGCAAAGTAAAAATAGATAATACTCTCTGCACGGGATGCGGCGTATGCTCGCAACTTTGCAAAAAAGGCGCATTGCCTGAAAGGAAGGTGCTGTAAGTGAATACGAAAAGTGTTATGATAGTCGGCGTAGGCGGTCAGGGAACGCTTCTCGCAAGTAAACTTTTAGGCAGACTTCTTCTTGAAAAAAATTATGACGTTAAAGTCAGCGAAGTTCACGGAATGAGCCAGCGAGGAGGCAGCGTTGTTACATACGTTCGCTGGGGCGAAAAGGTGTATTCTCCCGTTATTGACAAGGGCGAAGCGGATATGATTGTATCTTTTGAATTGCTTGAAGCCGCAAGGTGGACGGAATATCTCAAAGACGGCGGCGTTATAGTAACAAACAACCGCAAAGTAAACCCGATGCCCGTTATTACGGGTGCAGTTGAATATCCCGAAAATCTTGAAGAAAAAATACGTGCGCTCGGCATTGAACTCGATTCGTGCGATGCGCTCACTCTTGCCGAAGAAGCGGGCACGTCAAAAGCGGTGAATCTCGTTCTTATGGGTAAAGTTTCAAAATATTTTGATTTTACCGAGGATGAATGGATGTCTGCTATTGAAAAAAGCGTGCCGGAAAAATTCCTTGAAGTAAATAAAAAAGCGTTTTTGCTCGGAAGAATGTAATTGCCGGCGATTCGGTTTTTATTTTCAATGTTTTAAGTTTTGAGATGTGATATTATGGACAGTTATTATCAGAAAGAAATAGAATGTGCTTGTGAAGAACAGATAAAGGCGTGGCAGGATGAACGCCTTGTCGAACAGGTGAAGCACGTTTGGGAAAACGTACCGTATTACAGAAAAAAGATGGAAGAAAAAGGCGTAACGCCTGACGACATAAAAGGTCGTGACGATTTGTACAAATTGCCTTTTCTTACAAAGGCTGATTTGAGAGATGCTTATCCTTACGGACTTTTAGGCGTTGAAAAAAGCGAATGTGTAAGGCTTCACTCGACATCCGGAACAACGGGTAAAAGGGTTGTTGCGTTTTACACACAGGGCGACCTTGATTTATGGGAAGACTGCTGTGCAAGGGCAATAATGGCGGCAGGCGGAACAAAAGATGATATTCTTCAGGTTGCATACGGTTACGGTCTGTTTACCGGAGGTGCCGGACTTCACGGCGGAAGTCACAAAGTAGGCTGCCTTACGGTACCTATGTCATCGGGCAACACCGAAAGGCAACTTCAGTTTATGGAAGATCTCGGAACAACATTTTTGTGCTGTACACCGTCATACGCCCAGTATCTCGGTGAGTGCGTAAATGAGAAAGGTCTTAAAGATAAAATTCATCTCAAAGCGGGAATATTCGGCGCAGAAGCATGGAGCGAAGAAATGCGCCGTGATATTGAGAATAAACTCGGTTTAAAAGCGTATGATATATACGGTCTTACCGAAATAAGCGGCCCCGGTGTTGCATACGAATGCAGTGCGCAAAACGGTATGCACATAAATGAAGACCATTTCATAGCGGAAATAGTTGACCCCGAAACACTTGAAGTGCTTCCTGAAGGGAGTAAAGGCGAACTTGTTTTTACGGCAATAACTAAAAAAGCATTTCCGCTTATCAGGTACAGAACAAGAGATATATGCGTTCTTACCCGTGAAAAATGTCCGTGCGGCAGAACTCACATAAAAATGTGCAAGCCTATGGGCAGAAGTGACGATATGCTTATTGTCAAGGGCGTTAACGTATTCCCGTCACAAATTGAAACTGTACTTATTGAACAGGGTTACACTTCAAATTATCTCATTGTTGTTGACAGGGTAAATAACAGCGATACTCTTGAAGTTCTTGTTGAAATGACAAGTGAGAATTTCTCCGATTCGCTTGCAAAAATAACGGAAATGGAAAAGAATGCGGTTGCCGCACTCAAAACAATGCTCGGAATATACGCAAAGGTAAGACTTGTTGCGCCCAAGAGCATTGAGCGAAGCGAAGGAAAAGCGGTACGTGTTATAGATAAACGTAAAATTTAACTGTGGAGGTTTTGTTATGGCAGTAAAACAGATTTCACTTTTTCTTGAAAATAAAGCGGGCGAACTTGCCGAAATAACAAGATTGCTTTCCTCTGACGGCGTTAATCTGCGGGCAATAAATATTGCCGAGACCGCCGATTACGGTATAGTACGTATTATTGCCGAAGATCCGCAGAAGGCAGCGCAGGTGCTTTCGGAAAATGATTTCATACTTTCCGTCACACCCGTTGTTCAGGTTGAAGTTCCCGACAGAATAGGGGGACTTAATGAAGTACTCGAAGTAATAGCGAAAGAAAATATCGATGTCGAGTATATGTATTCGGTATTTGCATCAAAAGACGGTACTGCGTCAATGATTTTCAAAGTTTCCGATACCGAAAAACTTGAAAAAGCAGTTTCAAAAATAAAAATGTAAAAAACTTTTCAATCCATATAAAAGGAGTAACCTATCGATGCAGGAATTAAACAGAAAAAATAAATTGTTTACGGATTCGGTAATCAGACGTATGACAAGAATATCGCTTTCTTGCGGTGCAATAAATCTTGCACAGGGATTTCCCGATTTCGACCCGCCCAAAGCAATTACCGACAGGCTTGCCGAAATAAGTGCAATCGGACCTCACCAGTATCCTATTACAATGGGTGCTCCGAATTTCCGTGAAGCACTTGCCGAAAAATGCGGCAAATTTATGGGAAGAACTCTTGACCCCAATACGGAAATGGTTGTCACAATCGGTTCGACCGAAGCAATGGTTGACACAATATTCGCTCTTACAAATCCGGGCGACAAAATAATAATGTTTTCACCTTATTTTGAAAACTACCGTGCACAGGCGATAATGGCTGACTGCGAAGCGATATTCGTTCCGCTTGTTCCGCCGGAGTTCAATTTTGACGCAAACGTGCTTGAAGATGCTTTTAAGCAGGGCGCAAAGGCGATACTTGTATGCAACCCGTCAAATCCGAGCGGTAAAGTTTTTACAAAAGATGAACTTAAAATTATTGCAGACCTCTGCATAAAATATGATGCCTATGCAATAATGGATGAAGTTTACGAACATATTATATATGAGGGTCACGTTCATACATATATGAACAGTCTTCCGGGAATGTGGGAAAGAACCGTTTCCTGTTCGAGCCTTTCAAAAACATATTCGGTAACCGGCTGGCGTCTCGGTTATGCAATCGCTCCGAAGCACCTTATGGACAGAATTAAACAGTATCACGATTTTAACACCGTAGGTGCGGCATCTCCTCTTATGGAAGCGGCTGTTGTCGGTCTTAAAATGCCCGACACTTATTATAAGGAGTTCGGCGACCATTATGCTCATATGAAAAAACTGTTTACAGACGGTCTTAAAAATATCGGTATTCCGTTTACCGACCCTCAGGGTGCTTATTTTGTTCTTGCGGATATAAGTCCGTTCCTCAAAAAAGGTCAGAAAGATGTTGACTTCTGCGTTGAAATGGCTGAAAAAGTCGGCGTTGCGTGTGTTCCGGGTTCATCTTTCTTTAAAGAGGACGTAAACAATATAGTAAGAGTTCACTTTGCGAAAAAAGACGATACTCTCAACGAGGCTCTTGACAGACTTTCACAAATCCGTGAAAAAATGATGTAAAAACAGATATTATTGTGATTGACATTTGAAATAACTTCGTATATAATGTAATTAATTACAGGGCAGTATGCCTATTTGGTTTTAAGGAGGATTCAATATGTGCTTTGTTTTGTTTGAAACAATATTCTGGATATTGAAGATTCTTTCTCTTTCATAATATCAGTTGCCGGTTGATAGTTGTCAGTTGTCAGTTGCCAGTTGGCAGTTGACGGTTGCCAGTTGCCAGTTGCCAGTTGCCAGTTGCTAGTTGCCAGTTGCTAGTTGCCGGTTGACGGTTAAATTAAGATTTAAAGTATTACAAGAAACAAGTTTTCCTGAAATTCGGGGAAACTTGTTTTTAGTGTTGTTTAATTTATAGCCATTAACCGACAGCCGACACCTGACACCCGACAGCCGACACCTGACACCCGACACCCGACACCCGACACCTGACACCTGAAAACTTTAAATAAAAAACACTTGACAACCCCGTTTCATTGTGGTATAGTAACCGTACCTCTTGAAGTGGGGGGTTCTTTTTTTGTGCGCTCATTTAAGCGTAAAAGACCTTCTTACCGAAAAAGAGGGAGGCTAATCATAATAATTTGGAGGTGCCGTTCGTGAGAGTTAAAATTACACTTTCCTGCACAGAATGTAAACAGCGTAATTACAATACTATGAAGGAAAAGAAAAACAACCCCGACAGGTTGGAGATGAAAAAATATTGCAGATTCTGCAAGAAACATACTCTCCACAGAGAAACAAAGTAAGGAGGTAACTTATGGCTGACGAAAACAAAAAAGTCCAGGCTGAGGTTACCGACAAAAAAGCAGCAAAGGCAAAAGCCGCGAAGGAAAAGAAACCTTCAAAGTTCAATCCCAAGAACATAGGCAAAGCCATTGCACGCTGGTTCAAAGACCTCAAGGGCGAGACGAAAAAAATTGTCTGGCCGGGTCGCCAGATGATTCTTAAAAGCACAGGCGTTGTACTTGCATCTATCATAGTTGTAGGCGCAGGTATCTGGATTATTGACTACGCTATTTCGGGCGCTGTTACCGCAGTAAACAAAGCGGCTGAAAAGGTTGAAGAAACAACCGAAGCACCGAGCGAACAGGCGGCTGATGAAATCACCGTCGGCGATGAGTCAACAGATGAAGCGGAAGATGCCGAAACAACAGAAGCAGATGCCGCTGAAGAGTCAACTGATGCCAATGACTGATTTTAAAATCAGCAATTCGGAGGTGTTATAATGGCTGACGACGCAAGATGGTATGTAGTTCATACCTATTCAGGCTATGAAAACATTGTAGCCGAAAATATCGGTAAAATTGTTGAAAACCGTAAAATGCAGGACAAAATCCTCGGTGTTACCATTCCCATGGAAAAGGTAGTTGAAGTTAAAGAGGATAAAACCGTAGAAACAGAAAGAAAACTTTTCCCCGGTTATGTCGTTGTTAAACTTGCGGTTGAATATGATGATGACAACCAGCCGATGGTACCCAATGAAACATGGCACGCTATCCGTTATACGCGCGGATGCACAGGCTTTGTAGGTCCTGAGAGCAAACCTGTTCCGCTTACCGAAGCAGAAGTTCTCAAATTGGGCATTGAAAAGAAAAGTATCGAGGTTACCTACGCAGTTGGCGACCTTGTTACCGTTACCGACGGTCCTTTCGAAGGATTTTCGGGTGTTGTCGAAATGCTTGACACGGAAAAGAACGTTGTACGCGTTGCAATTTCCATGTTCGGCAGAGAGACTCCGGTTGAGTTTGAACTTGACCAGGTCGAAAACGCAGTTGAATAACTGCTTAAACAGGTAACTTCCGTTATTACGGTTGTTATATGCGGCTTATGCCGCGTGTGGGAGGAGCAGGGCGAGCGCTTGTTCCGCCATACCACGAATTTTGGAGGTGCAAAACATGGCTCAAAAGGTTGTAGGTCTTATTAAATTACAGATTCCTGCCGGTAAAGCAACCCCGGCACCCCCGGTCGGTCCCGCATTGGGACAGCACGGCGTAAACATTATGGCGTTTACAAAAGAATTCAATGAACGCACAAAAAACGATATGGGTCTTATTATCCCTGTTGTTATCACAGTTTACGCAGACCGTTCATTTACTTTCGTTACAAAGACTCCGCCCGCGGCTGTTCTTATTAAAAAAGCCTGCGGAATCGAGAAAGCATCTGGTGTTCCGAATAAAAACAAGGTTGCAACAATTACCGGAGAGCAAGTAAGAAAAATCGCAGAACAGAAAATGCCCGACCTCAATGCAGGTTCAATCGAAGCCGCCGCTTCTATGGTTGCAGGTACGGCTCGCAGCATGGGCATCACTGTTGTTGATTAATGCTCCCGGGTGGGAGGTAAATCCGATTTAACCACTCTATAGGGAGGAAAAAAAGACTATGAAACATGGTAAAAAATATGTAGAGAGTGCAAAACTCGTTGACAGAGCAAAACTTTACGAGGTTAACGAAGCACTCGAACTTGCTGCAAAAACAGCAAGCGCAAAATTTGATGAAACCGTTGAAATGCATATACGTCTCGGCGTTGACTCACGTCATGCCGACCAGCAGGTCAGAGGCGCTGTTGTTCTTCCGAACGGCACAGGTAAAAACGTACGTGTTGCTGTTTTCGCAAAGGGTGACGCTGCTAAAGCGGCTCAGGATGCAGGCGCTGACTTCGTAGGCGACCAGGACCTTCTTGAAAAAGTTCAGGGCGGATTTATGGATTTCGACGTTTGTATCGCAACACCCGATATGATGGGTCTTGTAGGTCGTTTAGGTAAAGTCCTCGGTCCGAGAGGTCTTATGCCTTCACCCAAGGCAGGTACTGTTACTCCTGATGCTGCAAAGGCTGTTGCCGAAGCAAAAGCAGGTAAAATCGAGTACCGTCTTGACAAAACAAACATCATTCACTGCCCCATAGGCAAAGCATCTTTCGGCGGTGAAAAACTTACAGAGAACGCTATGACTCTTCTTGATGCGGTTATTAAAGCAAAACCCGCTGCAACAAAGGGTACTTACATCCGTTCCTGCGTAGTAGCCACAACAATGGGCCCCGGCATCCGCGTAAACGCTGCAAAACTTGTCGGTGCAACTCAGGCTGCTGAATAAAAAAATACTTGACATACTGAAAAAAGTGTGTTAATATTCTTTATGCTGTTCTTAAGACAGCAGGTACATTTATTTGTCTAACGGTTTTAACCGCCTGCCGAGGAATGCGTTATTTACATTATTTATGTACTTTAATGCCTTTCCCGGTTTGCGGAAAGGCATTTTTTGTCATTATATTGACGGAGGTGAATTTATTTGCCAAGCGTAAAAGTTTTAGAAGCAAAAAAAGCAGAAGTTGCTGCAATTTCCGAAAGACTTACAGGTGCTTGCGCCGGCGTTATTGTTGACTATAAGGGCATTAACGTTATCGACGACACGGCTCTTCGTAAAGAACTTCGTGAAGCAGGTGTTGAATATACTGTTTCCAAAAACACTATGATCGACCTTGCTGTTAAAGGTACTGACCTTGAAGGTCTTACTTCTTGCCTCGAGGGCACAACCGCTCTCGCTACTTGTAAGGAAGACTATGTTGCAGCCGCAAGAATCCTTTGCAAATTTGCAACAACTCATCCCAACTTCAAAGTTAAATCAGGTTTCATTGACAATGAAGTTATAACAGTTGAAAAGGTTGAAAGCCTTGCAAAACTTCCCTCAAGAGAAGTTCTTCTTGCTACTGTTTGCAGCGTATTCAATGCTCCTATCGCAGCATTTGCACGCGCTGTTCAGGCTATCGCAGACAAAAACGGCGAAGCAGCTGCCGAATAATTGCTGTACACATTAACTTTTTAAATAATAATTTATCAGCCCCAAAAAGGGCAATGACAGGAGGAAATTAAAATGGCATCTGAAAAAATCACTGCTATTGTTGAAGAATTAAAAACTCTCACAGTTCTTGAGCTCTCTGAACTCGTAAAGGCTGTTGAAGATGAATTTGGTGTATCCGCTGCTGCTGCTGTTGCAGTTGCTGCACCCGCTGACGGTGGCGCTGCTGCCGCTGCTGAAGAAAAAACAGAATTCGATGTTGTTCTTACCGAAATCGGTGCAAACAAAATCGCTGTTATCAAAGCAGTTCGTGAAATCACAGGTCTCGGCCTTGCAGAAGCAAAAGCTAAAGTTGACGGCGCTCCCGCAACACTTAAAGAAGCTGCATCTAAAGATGACGCTGAAGCTGCAAAAGCAAAACTTGAAGAAGCAGGCGCTAAAGTCGAACTCAAATAATTTTCTTTTTTCGCATATCACGCCATCTTTCCGTGTTACTCGGCTAACTCGCGTACCCTCGTACGCTTCGGCCTCGTAAGCACGAAAATCTGACGCAATCTACGAAAAAATATACGGTATCGGTATGTAAATATCGGTACCGATTTTTTGTTATATGCTTTGTGCGTTTCGTATATCAAACATCTTTCCGAGTTGTTCGGCTGACTTTCGTATCCTCGTACGCTTCGGCCTCGTAAGCACGAAAATCTGACGCAATCTGCAAAAAAACACCATGACTCAGGACTGTTCCAAAAGGGGGCAGTCCTTAATTTATTGTTTTTTCTTATAAGCACATCACCTTTCCGAGTTGTTCGGCTAATCTATTCATTACTATATATTATCAACAACCTACAACTAGCAACTTGCTGTGTACCCCAAGTCAAGTACAATTTTGATTTTAGTGTTAAGAAAAATAAAATATATGTGGTATAATGGTCTCGCTTTACCGATACGGAGGATATGGCAACGCTGAGGAGCGACCTGAGCGCCGAATCGGGTTTGCGGGAGACAGAGTACCGAGTGTGCACTGTCTCTTTTTCTGTCTCCCGGAAACAAAAGCGTTAAACCTCGGGGGTGTGGGGGCAGAGCCCCTGCGTATGCGAAAAATCAAGTTTTTGCCAATGGATAGATCCCGGTGGTGACATATCCGTAGTATTCCTTCGGTGAAAGTTTCACCAAATCCCATTGGTATCTGTCGTTGTTGTAGTAATCAATCCAATCATCAATCTTTGCTTTAACTTCGGCAAATGTTTTCATCATGGCGATTTCGTATTTGATCTCGTCCTTCATGTGTCCGAAAAAGCTTTCTTGTGGGGCGTTATCCCAACAGTTGCCTTTGCGTGACATAGACTGCACAAAGTGATTGTCTTGTAATGCTTTAATGAATGCTTTGCTTGTATAATGACAACCCTGATCACTGTGTACGATCGTTGTATCGTCAAGCGTGCATCCGTGTTCGGCAACCAACTTTTCGATCGTTTTAAGAACAAATTCCACCTGCAAATTGGTGCTGAGTTCGTAAGCAAGGATTTCTCTTGTAAATGCATCAAGTATCGTCGAAAGGTAACAAACTCCCGTGTCATAAAAGATGTAGGTTATGTCGGTAAGTAACACTTTTCTCACACCGCCGGCAAGAAATTTTCGGTCAACTTCGTTGGGGAAAACTGTATTTGTCTTTAATGCCTTTGCCATCTGACGGTACGGATTCGGTCCTCTGTACGGGCATTTCAGACCGTATTTGTGCATAAGACGGCGTATCTTTTTCAGGTTCATTACCACATCTGTGTGCAAAAGCCGCATATAGATACTTCTTGCACCTTTGGCATAACCTCTGTACTTATACGCTTCAAGAATAAGATCAAAGTCGGCTTTGTCGGAATCCTCACGTTTTTGACGGTAGGGCTCTGCTGCTATCCATTCGTAGTAGCCGGAACGGGAAACCTTTGCAAGCTCACACATCTTTGCAATACTTAAAGCATTGTTG
>JAZLLP010000038.1:0-33972 GCA_045598225.1 Acutalibacteraceae bacterium
AAATCTTGAAATACGACAGTATATCTGCGATTTTCGGCTTTGCACTTCAAAAAATTTTCTATTTGTAAGGTGCTTCGCAGTTCCTGCCGTAAGATTTTTTCGTATGCGAAGCAGGAATTTGCAGGCAGGCTGTCGCCTGCCGAAAATTACCGCAATGCAGACGGGAAAAGATTGCGAGCGGAACCGTAACGGGTTCGACTCTCGCCAGCCTAACCTCATTACGCAGTACTTCATTACATAGTGCTTCACTTACCGTAAGGCAACTTCGTTTTGTGTCCGATAATGAAGTTCAAGTAAACTTGCAATGAAGTTTGCGATTAAAATCGCAAAATGATGTTGTGTCCTGTGGACACAAATAAAAAATCCAAGTCTCACGACTTGGATTTTTGGTGGAGACGGACGGGATCACGCTCCGCGTGAGTTCGTTTGCTACGCAAACCGTCGCATTGTAAGTCCGTGCTCCTCTGCCTGCGGCAAACCGTCGCACATGGACTGCGGTTCGATCCCTATTCATTTTTAATAAATTCAAATAAAAAAACAGTCTTACTATTCAGTAAGACTGTGGTGGAGACGGACGGGATCGAACCGTTGACCTCTTGACTGCCAGTCAAGCGCTCTCCCAGCTGAGCTACGCCCCCGAATGCTATACGAGTATAGCAAAAGTTTTTAAATTAGTCAAGTTGTTTTTATAATATATTTTTATAAAACCTACTTATCAATAATTGAATACAAGGTCATAATCGGGAAGATATTCGCCTTTTGCGAAGTTTCTTGCACGGAAAATTACGGAATTTTCATATACTTCAACGAGGAAGCCGCAGCCCTGTTCATTGTAGTCGCCGTCTTTATTTTCGATTCCGACAGAGGGAAGATTTATTGAGTCGAAGTTTTCTATTTTTTCGTATGTGTACTGACCGAAGCCTGTATGAAGATGTCCGGTAATAAAGAAAACATTTTCATATCTGTTAAGTATTTCTTTTACTTTGTCGGAACTGTCGCCTATACTGCCCGATTCCCAAAGTGCGTTGCTCCAGGTGTCGGGAAGACCGTGAGTATCTTTAAGCGGATAATGAGTAATAACGAAAACAGGTTTTCCGCCGGCGCTTTTAAGTTCCTGATTGAGCCATGTAAGCTGAGTGCTGCTGATATACGCATCTTCAAAATTTGATTTTTCGGAAGCGACAACAATAAACTTGAAACCGTTTATTTCCATTGAATAATAAAGAGAAGTCTGTTTTTTGCTTTCATCATTATTATTAAGGTTGTTCATAAAGTCGAGTACTCTTTCGGAACAGTTGTCATATTCACGCAGTCTTATGTCGTGGTTGCCTGCCGCAATAATATATGTGCCTACATCAAGCCCCGAAATGTCTTCATACACTCTGTCGTATTCGGATTGGCATCCGTTTTCCGCAATGTCGCCCGCAAGTACAAAAGCGTCGAGTGAAAGACTTGAATTTCTTATATCTTCAGCCATTTCAATAATATACGGCTCACGTGCGAGATTGTAGTTTGAAACCTGACTGTCACCAAATGCAACGAATGAAAGAAGCGGTGTTCCGTCGGAAGCGGTGATAGGCTCTTGTGTTGACGGCATTGTAATTGTGCCTATTGAAGTTAAAAAAGCCATTATCATTGACAAAACCTGAAATATGGCGGCGCTTAAATGTTCCAAAATAAAAACCTCATTTCAATATTATTGAAATAGATATTATCATACCGCAATGAAAAAAGCAAGTAGCACCGTTTTATATAAAAAGCATAATATGTATATAAGGAGTTGATTTTATGTTTTCGGAAATTTTTGCGTTAATAATGTCAATATTCGGAATAATTTTTATTCTGTACTCTGTTCTTTTCAAACTTCTTTCGTGGAAAGAAGATGAGATTGTCGTAACTTTGCCGTTGTACTCAAAAGATGATGAGATTTTTGAACATATTGATAATTTAAGAATGTTTTCGGAATTATGCGGAATACATAAAAAATGCAGAATTGTTGTAATAAATTACGGTGCTCCCGAATGGTTTTGCAACAAAATAAGATTGAATTATGACGGATATGACTTTCTTGTAATAGTTGACAGCGACACGGCAGGGGAAGAAATAGGGGAAAAGATATTTAAAGAAAATCTTAACATATAGTATTTAACGGGGCTGTCGCACTAAGAAACAGCCCCGTTTTTTGTTATTATGATTTTATATTGCTTTAACTTTGATGTTTTGTTGTTTTTTTGTACGGTTTAATTTCATCGGTTTCACCAAGCAGATAATCAATGCTTGTATTGTAAAATCTTGACAGCATAATTAAAACTTTCGTAGGCAGGTCGTTTTCACCCGTTTCATATTTTGAATAGCCTGTCTGAGACATACACAAATATTCAGCCACCTGAGTTTGATTTAAGTCATTATCTTCTCTTAAATTTCTTATTCTCTCATACATTACAGTCACTCCGAAATTATTTGTTTAACCTGTTTTATGGTAAATAATAATTATGTAGAGTATTGACTTTTAACCTAAAACAGGTTAAAATAAACTTTGTAAAATGATTTTAGACAAAAGGAGAGACTTTTATGAAAAGAATATTCAAGAGTTTTTTATTAACGCTTATATGTGTTGCCGTAATTTCCGGTTCGTGTATACCGGCATTTGCCGACGGCTGGATAAACCATACGCAGGAAATCACCATAGACACGACTTACACCGACTCCTGCATGCCCAATGAGGGCGATGGCTACGGAGATATTTTCAAATTCTATGTTCCTCTGCCGGGTATTATTGAATTTGATTTGAAAACAGAGTATCAGAGATATTTTTATGGTAGTAATGATGGCCCTGGAAGGTATGTTTCGGAAAAAGGTGGATATGTTTATTACAGTCGATTGGGCTTTTCACTAATATATGAGGAAGCTTTAGAATCACCAATTGCCACGATTGACAGATTAAGAATATATTCGGTAAATAATGAAACCGACTCATATAATTCCGCCTACGGATATTATACTTACTCCTGTAAATTCACAATTCCTAAAGCCGGGTATTATTACCTTAAAGTTTCTTATCCGTCATCCAATGCCTCTGACTATACCGGTTATACCTATGACTTTTCTTTAAACTTTACGGCAAGCGTTCCGTGTGTAAATAATCTTAAAGTATCTTCCCGTTCAACAAGCAGTATTACACTTTTGTGGAATAAATCGTCAAGTGTAACAGGTTATCAGGTTCAGCGAAAATCCGGTTCATCATATAAAACAGTTGCAACGGTTACTTCAAATAAAGCAACAATCAAAGAATTAAAAGCGGGAACAGTTTATTCTTTCAGAGTCCGTTCATATAAAAAATATAACGGAAAAACATATTATTCAAACTGGACTGATATTACCGCTCCCACAACCCCTGCAACGGTATCTTTATTAACACCTACAACAAATACAAAACACGCCGTGACCGCAAAGTGGAAATCGGTAGCCGCAGGAACAGGCTATCAGGTTCAGTTCAGCACAAGTAAAACCTTTGCAAGCAGCGTAACAAAGAAAACAGTTAAGGGAAAAGATAAAGGCAGTGTTTCAATAACAGGTAAAAAAGGCAAAACATACTACATCCGTGTAAGAGCCTATGTTACCTGCAACGGCACAAATTACTATGGTGCATGGAGCAAAACAACATCAGTTAAATGTAAATAACTGATAATTCTGAAATATTTAACAAAACGGGGCTGTCGCACTCAGATGCAGACAGCCCCGTTAAATATTATTATTTGAGGAATAAACGCTCGGCGTTATTTTTTGTTGCTTCAAGCACTTCTTCGGGCGTAATTTTTTTAACATCCGCAATAACCTTTGCGGAGTATGGGATGAGAGTTGAATCGTTTCTTTTTCCCCTGAACGGAACGGGCGCCATATACGGACAGTCCGTTTCCGAAAGTATTCTGTCAAGCGGAACGTGTTCTGCGACTTCAAGCGGTTTTCTTGCATTTTTAAAAGTTACCGCTCCTCCGAGACCGATATACATACCGAGTTTTAGAATTTCTTCTGCGCTTTGGGCGCTTCCCGAAAAACAGTGCATTACGCCTTTCGGCTTGTGTTTTTTAAGTATTTCGAGGGTATCCGCAAATGCGTCACGTGAGTGAACAATAACGGGCAAAGAGAGTTCATTTGCAAGAACAGTCTGTTCCTCAAAAATCTTTTTCTGTTCTTCCTTATTGTCATCACGAAAATGATAATCAAGACCTATTTCACCGACAGCAACACATTTATTGTTCAGGCAAAGTTTTTTCAAATCGTCAAGATACCCGTCATACGCTTTGTCAATATCTTCAGGATGTATTCCGCATGCGGCGTAAAAAAAGTCATATTCTTCACAAAGGCGAAGCGAATATTCCGACGTGGGAATATCCGTTCCGCAGTTTATAACACCGCAAATGCCCGACTCCGAAAGGGAGTCGAGCAAAGTTTTACGGTCAATATCAAATGCGCCGTCATTGTAATGTGCGTGTGTATCAAAAATGTTTTTCATATCAGTGAAGTTGTGTTCCCGCAGGCATTCCCTCAACAAATGCAACTTTAACGTCGTCTTCGCTTACATCGCCTGCAATAAGCATTCCGCGGCTTTCAACTCCGCAAAGCATTCTCGGTTTGAGGTTAGCGACTATTATAAGTTTTTTGCCTATAAGGTCTTCGGGTTTGTACCACTGTGCAATGCCCGATGCTATTGTTCTCGGTGTATCTGTTCCGTCGTTAAGCGTGAGTTCAAGAAGTTTTTTTGCACGTTTTATCGGTTTGCAGTCAATAACTTCGGCAACACGGAGTTCGACTTTAGCGAAATCGTCATACTCTATTTGTGCAAGTCCTTCGATTTCTTTCTTTTCCTCTTTGACTTCTTCTGTATCGGGAAGTGAATCCTCGATTTCTTTAAGTGTTTTTTCAACGTCAAGGCGTGAGAAAAGGGGAACTGCTTCGCCGACTTTGTCACCCGCTTTGAGTGCGCCGAATTGAGAAAGAGAGTCGAATGTGTTTATATCGCAGTTAAGTTGCGACATAATTTTGTCGCTTGTGTCGGGCGTGAACGGTTTGAGAAGAACGGCAATAAAACGTATGCTTTCAAGAAGATTGTAAAGAACGGTACCCAGACGGGCTTTTTTCTCCTCATCTTTTGCAAGTGCCCACGGCATAGTTTCATCAATATATTTGTTGCAGCGTTTTGCAAGTTCGAATATTCTGTCAAGAGCGTCTGCAACTCTGTAAGTGTCCATAAAGGTTGTTACTTCGCCGAGTGTCGATTTTGCAAGTTCTTTAAGTTCGTCATCAAGCGGTTCGGCATCGGTCGGAGCCTGTATTTCACCGCCGAAATATTTGTTGTTCATTGCAATCGTGCGGTTTACAAGGTTGCCGAGTGTGTTTGCAAGGTCGGAATTATAACGCTCGATTATTGTTTCGTAAGATATTGAGCCGTCCTGTGCGTGAGGCATTTCGGAAAGAAGATAATATCTTACCGCATCAACGCCGAAACGTTCGCAAAGAGCATCGGCATAAATAACGTTGCCTTTTGATTTGCTCATTTTGTCATTACCCGAAAGAAGCCACGGATGACCGAAAACCTGTTTCGGAAGCGGCTCACCAAGTGCCATAAGCATAATGGGCCAGTAAATTGTGTGGAATCTTAAAATATCTTTGCCGATAATGTGAACGTCTGCCGGCCAGTATTTTTTGTACATTTCATCATTTTCGGTAAGATAGCCGAGCGATGTAATGTAGTTTGAAAGTGCGTCAATCCAGACGTAAATAACGTGCTTGTCATCAAACGGAACGGGAATACCCCATTTGAAAGAACTTCTTGAAACGCACAAATCCTGAAGACCGGGTTTAATGAAGTTGTTGAGCATTTCTTTTTTACGGCTTTCTGGATAAATGAAGTTCGGATTATCTTCAATATATTTTTCAAGTTGTTTCTGATATTTGCTCATTTTGAAGAAATATGATTCTTCTTTTTCTTTTCTGACGTCTCTTCCGCAGTCGGGGCATTTGCCGTCTTTAAGTTGAGTTTCCGTGAAGAAACTTTCGCACGGAACACAGTACCAGCCTTCGTATTCACTTTTGTAAATGTCACCGTTGTCATAAAGTTTTTTGAATATTTTCTTTACACATTCCTCATGGTCTTTGTCGGTGGTACGAATGAATTTATCGTAAGTTGTGTTAAGAACGTCACAAATTGCTTTTATTTCGCCTGCGACTTTGTCAACGTATTCTTTGGGTGTAACACCTGCCGCAGAAGCGTATTCTTCGATTTTCTGACCGTGTTCGTCAGTACCTGTCTGGAAGAAAACGTCAAAGCCCTGCATTCGTTTAAACCTCGCAAGTGCATCGGAAAGAACTATTTCGTAAGAGTTGCCGATGTGCGGTTTGCGTGAGGTGTAAGCGATTGCCGTTGTAATGTAATAAGGCTTTTTTTCCATTTTCTTTACTCCTTTTCAGAAAAATTTGTTATTGATTATACGATTATTCAACAGTTAAGTCAAGTTTTGTTTTGCCGATTGAGTTTGCATCAACCGTAACCGTTACTTTGCCCTTTTCGCCTTTTGTTCTTACCCAGAAAGCACGGTCACCGCCTATAAGCGGGAACTCTTTCGGACCTATTATTTCGGCAGGCCCTTTAATGCTTACTTTTACTGCGCTGTCGCAGAAAGGCGCACGGTTGCCGTTCTGGTCTTTTGCAACGAGTTCGATTCTTGTTGCGTCGTATGTGTCGCCCTCGTGAAGAACGCTGCTGTCTGCTTTGACTTCAAGGTGAAGTTCGGTAACTGCGCTTTTAACAACTGTTGCAACGAGTTTTCCGTCTTTATATCCTTCAAAAGTGTATGACACCTGTTCATCGCCCCAGCCGGCAATGTATTTTGTTACTATGTCGAACATATCGCCGAATGAAAGTCTGCCGAGAACTATTGCCGCACCTGCTTTGAGCCAGTTCTGCGGCGGCATTTTTATCTGGTCAACGGATGCCGCTACGAGAACATCGTGAAGAAGGGGAGCCGCTTTCGGGTCAACGTGTTCGATTTCGGTAAGAGCATCGCCTATAAAGTCATTTGCAACCATCGGGGGATGGGGGAGATTTTTAAATTTTGACGAATCGGGATATATTGTGCTTGTGTATTTTCCGGATTTGTAAAGTTTGACGTAATCGCAGTTTGTAAAAACGTAAACTTTTCCGATTATTCCGCCCGGATGTTCGCCTATATCCATTGAAGAAGTGACTTCAAGGAACGGAGTTTTTTCCTGCTGTGAACGGTAAATCGCCGCACCGAGTTTCGGTACACGGAACATATCGGTAACGCCGTGATAACATATTTTGTCGCCGCTTCCGAAATCCTTATGCGTGTTATAGTCAGCCATACACCAGCCGATAGCACCGCTTATGCGTGAATCGCCGTACGCTTTGTTAAGGACTCTTGTGTGGCGTAAAGCGTGTTCTGTACGAAGAGATTCACGGTCAAAAGATTTTGTCGGGAACATGTGACCGTTGTGCTCTGTAACGAGATAAGGTGCTTTCAATCCTGCGGGAATGATTGCGGGAAGAAGACTTACCGCACCGCCCGAATGTGAAAAATCGTTATATGTGAAAACATCTTCCAAAAGATGACTTCTCGGAATGTTTCTTACGCCGCCCGTTTGACGTGTATTGTCAAGTTCGTGCGCTATGGAGTTTGTTTCATAGTAGAGTTCGTCGCAGTCAACGCCCTCGTTAACACGGACACCCCAAAGAACAATACATGGATGGTTTCTGTCACGAAGCACCATTCTTCTTACATTTTCTTTAACGTGCCAGCGCCACTCGCCTGTGCCGAGATACTGCCAACTCGGCATTTCAGTAAATACGAGAAGACCTATTTCATCGCATCTGTCAAGGAAATGGATGCTGTCAGGGTAATGAGAAGTTCTTACAAGATTTACTCCGAGTGTGTATTTGAGGAGGTCTGCGTCAGCCTTCTGAACGTTTTCGGGCATAGCGTAACCGACATACGGATAACTTTGGTGACGGTTAAGTCCGCGGATTTTTATTTTTTTGCCGTTGAGGTAGAAGCCGTCACGGGCAAAATGCGCTTCACGGAAACCGAAACGTGTTGAAGTTTCGTCACAGTCATTATATTTTACGGTTACTGTATAAAGATTCGGGTTTTCGGTATCCCACAGTTTAACGTTTTTAACCGCCCATTTTACGTTTATTACTTTTCCTTTGAATTTGCATTTGTGTTCCGCAATAACGTTGTTTTCGGAATCTTTTAGTTCAAAGTAAAGTTTTCCCTCGGTACTGTCGGAAAACGTAACATCAATATCCATTACTTTCTTTTCTTTAAGAACATTGACGGGACGTACAAAAATATTATCTATATATGTTTCGTTTACTTCTTCAATCCAGACTTCTCTGTATATGCCGCCGTAAACGAGGTAGTCAACAACATTTCCGAAAGGCGGAATTTCTTCTCTTTCGCTTGAATCGAGTTCGACTGCAAGAATATTGTCTTTTGCTTTAACTTTTTGAGTTATGTCAAAAGAAAATCTGTTATACGAACCTTTGTATTCACCTATAAAAGTTCCGTTTAAATATACCTTTGAATAGACCGACGCACCCTCAAAGTGAAGAAGATAACGTTTGCCTTTGTTTTTTCCGCCGTCAAGCGAAAATGCTTTTCTGTAACAACTTACAAACTGATATGATTTTTCATCGAAATAGTTCAGCGGAAGTTCAAGGTTGGTGTGAGGAATATCCACTGTTTCAAATGAGGAATCATCAAAGTTTTTTCTGATCATTTCTTTTCTGAATTCAGGCGAATATTTCCACCCGAAATTAAGAGGATACGTTTTTCTCATATTATCACCCTTTTTGGGAAAATTTATCAAAAATATTTTATACTATTATAATATATATGTCAACAAATCGTTTTTTTCGTTTTTGACTTTGCCTTCAACAACTGCATCAAGAAGTCTGTCGAGGGTTAAACCGACTTCTTCGCCCGAAAGACCTTTTTTTGTGAGTTCTTTCCCGCTGATTGCAAGATCGCCGAGTTTAACACATTCGTTATTATTTTCAATTTCATCAAGCCACAAAAGGACCTGCTCGCTCTCTCTTTTTATATCACGGTATTCTTCACTTAACGCACCACGGTCGCTTTTTTTTATTGTCAGTAAAGTTCTGATGTCATCGGCAGAAAGTGTTTTCATCTTTTTTTTCAACAAAAGTTTTGTTTCGGGCGGCTCGAAGTCGTGATTTGAAACGAGAAAAGATACTTTGTTTATTGTTTTTTTGTCAAATTTAAGTCTTGTAAGTATTTCTTTTGCAATTTCACCGCCTGCCGCGGCATGGTTTTTAAATGTACTGTCGCCGTTTTCGTTTAATGCGTGGGTCGGTACTTTGCCGAGGTCGTGAAGAAGCATTGTAAGCCTCAGAATTCTGTCAGGCGGAATTGTGTCTACCGTGTGACATATATGTTCCCAGACATCGTATGCGTGCTTTTTGCCGTATTGCCTGAAACCTACTGCAGGTGCAATTTCGGGGATGAAAACGGAAAGCACATCCGAATATTCTGTGAGTACAGCGAATATATTGTTACCGACAAGCATTTTTGTAAGTTCGCTTGCAAGCCGTTCTTTTGAAATATTCAAAAGAAGTTCACGGTTTTCGTGTATTGCTTGTTTTGTATTTTCTTCAATTTCAAAACCGAGGACAGATGAAAAACGCAATGCACGCATTATGCGAAGCCCGTCTTCTTTAAATCTTTGCGCAGGTTCTCCGACGGTCTTTATTATACCATTATATATATCCTTTGTTCCGTCGAAAACATCGGTTATGTTTTTACCGTCATAGGCTATTGCATTCATTGTAAAGTCACGCCTTGCAAGGTCCTCTTCAAGACTTTTTGTGAATGTCACGTTTTCGGGATGCCTGTTATCTTTGTATTTGCCGTCTGTTCTGTATGTTGTAACTTCAACACATTTTTTGTCAATAACAAGGGATACCGTTCCGTGTTTTATACCTGTGTCGACTGTTTTGATGTCGGAAAACAGTTTTTTTGTTTGTTCGGGCAATGCAGATGTTGTAATATCCCAGTCATAAGGTGTTTTACCCATAATGCTGTCACGTATGCAGCCGCCTACGCAGTACGCTTCAAATGCGTTTTTATGAAATCTTTCAAGTATTTGATTTATATATACCGGAATTTCAATGTTCATAAGAGCCTCCGAATGATGTAACATACTAATATTGTATACCAAAACACAGAACTGTCAATGAAATTATTACAAAATGCAAAGAAAACAGGTAAAAAACGGCGAAAAAGTTACAGTTTGTAATTTCTGCAAATTCTACAAAAATAAATAATAAAATGTTGCAAGAATGTGTAGATAAAACACTATATATAGTTTTTGATTTATTTATTGTTCAAAACGTTTGTGCAAATTCAATAAAAAGTTGTTATTTTTTTATTTGACATTACAAAAACTTTGGGTATAATACGGTATGCCATAGGATAACAAGGTGTTTTTGTTTTGAATATTGTACCGAATCCGGCAATTTCGATGCTTTATTCCGAATAAAAAGACCTATTAAACGGCAGCATTTGAAATATCGGCGGGTGCCGCAAACGCTGCTTGTTCAAGGAGATATACCATGACACTCAAAATAATGGGCGAAACAGCAGTGCCTGTTACCGTTAAACGGGTTTTTCTTATAGCACTCGCAGCGGTAATCTTTATTTCAGCCACAGCATTCGCCACACCGCCTGTTCAGTACAATGTTTGCATTACAGACGGATTAAAAGTTACGGAAGTTATTTCCGTAAGAACAAACGCCGAGGATGTGCTTGAAGATGTCGGCATTATCCTCAATGAAAACAGAGGCGATACAATCAAATCCTCTGAATTTTGCGCTGAAAACGGTACGGCGCAGATTACCATTGAAAGAGGCGTTAAAGTTACCGTAAAAAACTGTAACGGAAGCAGAAAATCTTTTTACTGCTCGGGTACTGTCGGTGATGCACTTGAAAAATCGGGTGTTAAAGTTGAAAAAGGTCACCGCGTAAATTATTCCGACAGCGAACCGCTTGAAAACGGTATGGTCATTGAAGTTTATGACATTTACAGCGTTGTTCTTAAATGTGACGGCAAAAAAACAAAGAAAAAAGTTTCTGCGGGTAATGTAGGCGAAGCACTTGAATGTCTCGGCGTTACCCTTGAGGGTGAAGATTTTGTTTCACCGGAAGCAGATACGGAGTTGAAAAACGGTATTAAAATTACCGTTCACAGAGTTGAGGTTAAGAAACGCAAAATAAAGGAAACCATTCCTTTTAAAATTGACTACACTTATACTGAAAAACTTTATAAAAATCAGTCAAAAGTAGTTACCGAAGGCAAGAACGGTAAAAAAGTTACTGTTTATAACGATTATTATGTTGACGGCAAACTTTCAAGAAGTGAAGTTGTTTCGGAAAAAACAACAAAGCCGGTTAATAAGGTTCTTAATATCGGAACAAAAATAAACCCTACACCCGCAACGCTTCCGACAAGCGGCTCTATAAGTCAACTCGCCGTTCCGTCGTATGTTAAAATAGGCGGTAACGGGCTTCCTCAAAACTACAAATCCGTAATAAACGCAAAAGCAACCGCATATTCCGGCGGCGGCATAACTTCCACCGGCAAAGCGGCTCGTACCGGCTATATTGCGGTAGACCCGAATGAAATTCCCTACGGCACCGAAATGTATATTGTTTCTGCTGACGGCAGATACGTTTACGGTTACTGCATAGCGGCAGACACGGGCGGATTTATATATGACGTTGACTGGACAGTTGACCTTTATATGAATTCGGAATCCCAGTGTGTACAGTGGGGCAGACGTGATATTATAATTTATATTCTCTGATTGTGTATTTTAAAGACTGTGCTTCGGCACGGTCTTTTTAGTTGCCGGTTGCCGGTTGCCAGTTGCCGGTTGTTAGTTGTTAGTTGTTAGTTGTCAGTTGCCGGTTGGCAGTTGTATATTATCGAAAAAAATCGGGTAAAATTGAAAATAATTTGCAAAAATGCTTGACTTTTTGCATAAACAGTGTATAATACTGCATATAATATGAATATTTTTTCACAGGAGCGAATTTGTTATGGATAAGAAAAATATAAAAAAAGTTGTTCTCGCATATTCCGGCGGACTTGATACTTCAATAATCATTCCGTGGCTTAAAGAAAATTATAATAACTGCGAAATTATTGCGGTTTCCGGTAACGTAGGTCAGGCAAGCGAACTTGAAGGTCTTGAAGAAAAGGCTCTTAAAACAGGCGCTTCAAAACTTTATGTTGAAGACCTTACAAAAGAATTTATTGAAGATTACGTTTTCCCCTGTGTTCAGGCAGGTGCAAAGTATGAAAGCTATCTTCTCGGCACTGCATTTGCAAGGCCGTCAATAGGCAAAAGAATTGCCGAAATAGCAATCGCAGAAGGTGCAGATGCAATTTGTCACGGTTGTACAGGTAAAGGTAACGACCAGGTTCGTTTTGAACTTGCAATAAAGGCGTTTGCTCCCGATATGCCCATAATTGCTCCGTGGAGAGAATGGGAAATAAAATCCCGTGAAGAAGAAATAGATTACGCCGAAGCACATAACGTTCCGCTTAAAATAAACAGAGAAACAAACTATTCAAAAGATAAAAATCTCTGGCATCTTTCACACGAAGGTCTTGACCTTGAAGATCCGTGGAACGAACCGCTTTACAACAAACCCGGTTTCCTTGAAATGGGCGTTTCTCCCGAACAGGCTCCCGACACACCCACATATATTACACTTCATTTTGAAAAAGGCGTTCCCACCGCTATTGACGGTAAGGAACTCGGTGCGGTTGAACTTGTTGAAAAACTCAACGAGCTCGGCGGCGCAAACGGCATAGGACTTCTTGACATTGTTGAAAACAGACTTGTCGGTATGAAATGCCGTGGCGTATATGAAACTCCCGGCGGTGAAATTCTTTACAAAGCACACGAAATTCTTGAAACAATCTGTCTTGATAAAGAAACCGCACATTACAAATCACTCGTTGCACAGAAACTCGGTGAAATGGTTTATAACGCTCAGTGGTTTACACCTCTTACACAGGCTATTCTTGCATTCGTTAAAGAAACACAGAAGACTGTTACGGGCGACGTTAAACTTAAACTTTACAAAGGCAACATCATAAATGCCGGCGTAAAATCTCCCTATTCACTTTATGATTCGGAAATTGCAACGTTTGACGAAGATGACGTTTACGACCAGAAAGATTCACAGGGCTTCATTAACCTTTACGGTCTTCCCACAAAGGTTATGGCAAAAATGAAAGCAAAAAATAATCTTTAATTTACAAATAAAAACAAATAATGTATAATAACTGCGGCGGACTTTTTCGGTCCGCCGCATACAGTATTAAAATAAAGAATAAAATGTAAAAATCTTAAAAGGTGAAATGTTATGGATAAAATGTGGGCAGGCAGATTTTCAAAAGCGTTAAATGAAAAAGCGGATGATTTTAATTCTTCCGTACATTTTGATTGCAGAATGTATGAACAGGATATAAAAGGCTCGCTTGCACATGCAAATATGCTTGCAAAACAGGGAATAATTTCAAATGAGGACTGCGAAGAAATATCCGACGGTCTTATTTCAATTCTCGAAGATATAAAAAGCGGTGCGCTCCCGATTGATATGGCGGCGGAAGATATTCATATGTTTGTCGAAGCGGAACTCACAAAACGCAAAGGCGATGTCGGAAAACGTCTTCACACCGCAAGAAGCAGAAATGATCAGGTTGCCGTTGACGTTCGCCTTTACATAAGAGATGAGGCGGAAGAAATTAAAAAACTTCTCAAAAGCCTTATAAAATCCGTATATGAAAAAGCGAAAGACAATCAAAAAACAATAATGCCCGGTTATACGCATCTTCAGCGTGCTCAACCCATAACATTTGCACATCATCTTCTTGCTTATGAAATGATGTTTATAAGGGACTATGACAGAATTTGCGATACGGTAAAAAGGATGAATTATTCTCCTCTCGGCTCGTGCGCACTTTCGGGTACGACTTATAACACCGACCGTGAATATGAAGCAGGACTTCTCGGTTTTGACGGCATAACGCTTAACAGCATTGACGGTGTTTCCGACAGAGATTTCTGCGTTGAGTTAATGAGCGCAATTTCTCTTATAATGATGCATCTTTCAAGATTTTCGGAAGAAATAATACTGTGGAGTTCTTGGGAATTCAAATTTGTCGAACTTGACGATTCGTTTACAACCGGTTCAAGTATTATGCCGCAGAAGAAAAATTCCGATATGGCTGAACTTGTAAGGGGCAAAACCGGCAGAGTGTACGGCGACCTTTTCGCTATGCTTACGGTACTGAAAAGTCTTCCGCTTGCTTACAACAAAGATATGCAGGAAGATAAAGAAGCACTTTTCGACAGCATTGACACAGTGAAGAAATGCCTTGACATATTTGCGCCTATGGTAGAAACAATGAATGTCAAAGCGGAAAATATGTATAAAGCGGCGGGTGAAGGCTTTATTAACGCCACCGACCTTGCAGATTACCTTACAAAAAAAGGCGTTCCTTTCAGAACTGCTTATAAAACGGTCGGCACTATTGTAGGCAAATGTATTGAAGAAAAGAAAGTTCTTGAAACCCTTACACTTCAGGAATATAAAGAATTTGACGAACTGTTTGAAGATGATCTTTTCGATGAAATTTCACTTGCGAAATGCGTTGAAAAAAGAATATCGGAAGGCAGCACCGGTTATGCTTCGGTTGAAAAGCAACTCCGATATGTTGAAGATTTTTTTAAAGATTAAAAACAATTAAATAATATCAAACGGAAACAAAGGAATTTTGCGAAAATCAATTAATTGATTATAAACAAAATTCCTTTATTTTATTTGTAAGTATATTAAGAAAGAATAATGTGTTTTTATTATAATAAACTAAAATAAAAGTTGTCTGTTGACAAGATAATAATAAATGGTATAATGTAATTAAATTAAAAAAATTACATATACTGCTAAGGGAGTGAAAATTATGGCTGTTGATTACAGAAAACTGTGTCTTAAACTGTTTGACACAGATGATGTTGAGGAATTGAAAAAAATATCAGAAAACCTGAAACGGAAAAACAGCCGTAATGCAGGAAGAAAAGCAAAGTTTACAAATGATGAAATTGCGAAAATAAAAAGCGAATTATCAAACGGTGCAACGGTAAATATGCTTGCAAAAAGGTACAACACCTCAAGACAGATCATAACAAAAAACATAAACACACCGCCCGGCAGAGATTATTCGCTTCGTATTCAATACCTTTATAAAAACAAGGTGTGTACACAAATAGATGTCGATTTTATTCACGAAAAGATCAAAATAGAAAACCGTACTGACGATATTCTTCACCGTGCTTTCGGTGTAAAAGAAAATCCGACCTGGAGTGATTTTGAATGTTTTTTGGAAGAACGGTGCTTTCCGCGGACAAGGTGCGGTGCAAAAGAAATTTTAAATGATTTAAACCTGACTTCTTACGATCCGTTGCAAATAGCGGAAAAAACAAAAGGAAAAATGGCAGATGACGGTATGTATATGAAATTCAAGTATTACGAAAAAGGTGCTTACAATGAAAACATTTGACGCTGATAAAACAGAACGGGTTTCAAACCAAAATCATACATCAAAAGGCGACCAGCCGAAATGGACTGAAAAAGAGTACTGGTACAAAGCGGACTATATGGGTTACGAATCGTTTTCCGAAATAGTTGTATCCGAATTGATGAAAAAAACGAATATTGAAAATTTTGTAATGTATGAACCCGTAAAAATACTGTTTAACGGAAAAGAACTTAACGGTTGTGTAAGTGAGAATTTCAAAAAAAACAATGAAAACCTCGTTACATTGGAAAGACTTCACAGGGCTTACGAGGGAACAGGTCTTGCCGAAAAACTGTCGCATTTTACGGATGTAAAAGAAAGAATAGAATATACAGTAAATTTTACGAAAGAAAAAACAAAAATTGAAGAATTCGGCAGTTATTTAACAATGATGCTTGAAATAGATGCTTTGTTTTTAAATGAAGACCGTCACACAAATAACATTGCCGTTATACGAAACGAAACAAACGGAACATTCAGACTTTGCCCGTATTTTGACCACGGACTTTCTTTAATGTCCGATGTAAATGATTATCAGTTAAACAAAGAGATATACGATTTGATTTCAAATATAAAATCAAAACCGTTCAGCACCTGTTTTGATGAACAGACCGATGCGGCGGAGGAACTGTACGGAGTTCAGTTGAAAGCACATTTTACCGACACGGATATTGAACGTTTAACAGAAAAGTTTTACGGGGTTTACAGTGAAAGTATTGTAAACAGAGTCAGAAAAATTCTGTTTGAACAAAGAAGAAAATATTCGTTATTTTTTTAATAGGAACGGATTTCATTTTTGCATAAAATAAGGCTGTCACGTTTTTTGTGACAGCCTGAATTTTTATAATATTCTGTTTGTTTCAAAAACTTATCAGTTTTCGTTCATTCCGCAGCATTTTTTGTATTTTTTACCGCTGCCGCAGGGACACGGGTCATTTCTGCCCGGTTTTTTGTCTTTTCTTGCAGGCTCTTTTTTAACAGAGCCGTCATCCGCACCGGATGTTGAAGTTATTTTCACTGCCTGTTTTCTTTCAACGGGTTCTTCTTTCTTTATTCTTATGCGAAGAACAAAGTCAACCGTGCCTTCTCTTATATCGTTTGACATTTCATCAAACATATCGAAACTCTCTTCACGGAATGCAACAACAGGGTCTTTCTGTGCATAGGCACGAAGCGAAATGCCGCGTTTAAGTTGGTCCATAGCGTCAATGTGGTCCATCCAGCGCATATCAACGTTACGAAGAAGACCGGTACGTTCAATTTCTTTAATAAGTTCTTCACCGAATTCGGCTTTTCTTTCGTCGTAAATTTCCTGTGCCTTGTTAAGAAGATATTCTGCAATTTCTTCATTTTTGTTAAGTGATGAAATATCCTCTTCTTTAACGAGCCAGCCGTATTTTGTTGCAAGACCTTTTATGTTCCATTCATCTTTTCCGACGTGATCGGGGCAGTAGAAGTCAACCGATTCGGAAATAGTATCAACAATCATTTTCTGAATTGTTGCGCTGATGTCGGCACCGTCAAGTACCTGATTACGCTGACCGTAAATAACTTCACGCTGCTTGTTCATAACATCGTCGTATTTAAGAACGTTACGGCGAATGGCAAAGTTGTTGCTTTCAACTTTCTTCTGTGCGCTTTCAATGGAGTTGGAGAAAATTTTCGCCTCTATCGGCATATCGCCAATGCTCTTGAACATATCAAGCGTGTTATAGAATCTGTCGCCTGCGAAAAGTCTTAACAAATCGTCTTCCGCCGAAAGGTAGAAACGGCTTTCACCGGGGTCGCCCTGCCTGCCGGAACGTCCTCTCAACTGGTTGTCAATACGTCTTGATTCGTGACGTTCCGTACCTATTATGAAAAGACCGCCCGCTTCACGTACTTTTTCAGCTTCCGATGATGTTGTTTCTTTATATTTTGCTTCGAGTTCACGGAAAGTTTTTCTCGCTTCGAGAATTTCTTCATTGTCTGTTTCGGCAAAACCCGTTGCTTCTGCGATGAGTTCTTCCGTATAATCCATTCGGCGCATTTCCGATTTAGCCATAAATTCGGGGTTACCGCCTAAAATAATATCGGTGCCGCGGCCTGCCATATTCGTTGCTATTGTAACAGCGCCGAATTTACCTGCCTGCGCTACTATTTCGGCTTCTTTTTCGTGGAACTTCGCATTGAGAACTTCATGCTTTATGCCGCGTTTTTTAAGAAGTGCCGAAAGTTTTTCACTTTTTTCAATGTTGACAGTACCTACAAGAACAGGCTGACCTTTTTCGTGGCATTCATTGATTTTGTCAATTATGGCGTTGAATTTGGCGGCTTCCGTTTTGTAAAGCACGTCGTCGTTGTCAACTCTTATCATCGGTTTGTTTGTCGGGATTTCCACAACGTCAAGTGAATAAATTTCCTGGAATTCTTCACTTTCGGTCATTGCAGTACCCGTCATACCGGAAAGTTTTTTGTAAAGTCTGAAATAGTTCTGGAATGTAATTGTTGCAAGTGTTTTGCTTTCGTGCTCGACTTTAACGCCTTCTTTTGCTTCAATAGCCTGGTGAAGACCTTCGCTGTAACGTCTGCCGAGCATAATTCTGCCGGTAAATTCGTCAACAATAAGTACCTGTCCGTCTTTTACAACGTAGTCAACATCACGCTGCATTGTGCCGTGTGCTTTAAGAGCCTGATTTATGTGATGCTGAATTGTAAGGTTTTCGGAATCCATAAGGTTTTCAAGGTTAAATGCTGCTTCCGCCTTCTGAATACCGGTTTTTGTAAGTGTAGCCGTTTTTGCCTTTTCGTCAACAAGGTAATCGCCGTTTTCTTCATCTGTTATTTCTTCGGCGTTAAGTTTGTCGTCAAGTTCTTTAACTTTAACCATTTTAAGACGTTTAACAAAATCGTTTGCAATTCTGTAAAGGTCTGTCGAAGCATCTCCGATTCCCGAAATAATAAGCGGTGTTCTCGCTTCATCAATAAGTATTGAGTCAACCTCGTCAACTATCGCAAATGCGTGACCTCTCTGAACACGCTGTGAAGCATACATAACCATATTGTCACGAAGATAGTCGAAGCCCATTTCGTTATTTGTGCCGAATGTAATGTCGGCGTCGTATGCTTCTTTGCGCTGTGCATTATCTTTTTCATGAATAATAAGACCTACGGAAAGACCGAGGAAGCGGTATATTTTACCCATCCATTCGGAGTCACGTTTTGCAAGGTAATCGTTTACCGTTACTATGTGAACGCCTTCGCCCGAAAGAGCGTTAAGGTATGCGGGAAGAGTTGCAACAAGCGTTTTACCTTCACCTGTTTTCATTTCGGCAATTCTGCCCTGGTGAAGAACAATACCGCCGAGAATCTGAACGGGGTAGTGACGCATATTAAGAACACGCCACGCAGCCTCACGGCAAGCCGCAAATGCTTCGGGCAGAATGTCGTCAAGTGTTTCGCCGTTTGCAAGACGTTCTTTAAACCACGGCGTTTTTGCCTGCAATTCTTCATCGGAAAGTTCAGAGTACTCTTTTTCAAGCGACAGAACTTTATCCTTCAGACCGCTGATTCTTTTAATTTCCTTCGAGGAATAGTCCCCGAAAAGTTTTTTCAAAAAAGACATTTTTATTTTATCCTTTCAATTTGGAGTATAGCATAAAAATATACATTCTAATTATAACACAAACAAAGCGGTGTTGTAAATATAATAGGATAATTTAACTTTTTATTTACAAATTTTTTTTGTATGATAAAATAAAAATAATTTAATGCAACAATATTCCGGTTTTGATACTCTTATTTACGGAGAGTAAAAAACACGTTTTTGGGGGGTAGCGAATGAATACCGATATGACTTTTCTTGTTGAAAAGGCAAAGCAGGGGGACAGCGGCGCATTTTCACAACTTTATAAGTTTTATGCCGAAGATATGTACAGGTTTGCCCTTTATATGGTAAAAAACGAAACCGATGCCGAAGATGCCGTTCAGGATGCGGTTTTTTGTGCGTGGAAAGCACTTAAAAATCTTCGTGACAGCGGGCTTTTCAAAGCGTGGCTCTTCAAAATACTCTCCAACAGATGCAAAAGTATACTTGCACAAAACAACAGAAATGTTGATGCCTTGCCCGAAGAAGATTACGAATTTCTTTTAAGTGAAGGCGATGAGGGATACTCATTTAAAAGTTGCGAACTCTTAGATGCGCTGAAAAAACTGACTCCCCCCGACGGTCAACTCGTTTTACTTTCCGTTATCGGCGGTTTCAAAAGTGACGAACTCGCACGAATTTACGGTATCCCGCCCGGAACGGTGCGTTCAAAGCAGAAACGTGCGCTTGAAAAACTGAGAAAGGAACTTGAAGTGATATGACTGAAAAGAATAACACAGGCGAGGTTTTTTCAAAAGAAGAACTTGCCGAACTTAATAACACACTTAAAGAAAATGAAAAAACAGAACTTCCCGAAAGCCTTTCAGCCGAAAAAATAGAAGAAAAACTGAAAAACATTGCACAGGACGAAGCGGAAGTAAACGAAGTCGAGCCTAAAAAGAAAAGCAAAAAGCGTGCAATGCGTGCGCTTGCAATAGCGGCATCATTAGTTATTGTTTTTTCATCGGTAATGGTAATAAAACCGTGGAAAACAACTCCTAAACCCGTTTTGGGCAACGGCGGAAAAACGGGAACACAGAAAGTTGACGATTATTCCGAAATTGAGAAAATGTTTGCAGAGTATTCGGAAAATTACAAGAAATATCAAAACAGCCTAAACAGAAACGGTTTTTACGGTTTTTATAAATCAACCGACACCGTCGAAGCCGAAGTTGCTTATGAAGGTGCAAACGGCTCTGCTCCCGGACTGCAGACGAAAAACGCCGCGTCACCCTCTGTTGACGAAAGCGCAACCGCAAATGTAAATAATTCAAAAAAATCCGCAAATGAGGAATACGGCACAACAAACGAACAGGTTGAAGGCGTAAACGAGGCGGATATAATAAAAAATGACGGTAAATATCTTTATGTTACCGTACCGTGCGAGAGCAGAAGTAAATATCTTTATTACAACACCTATGAATACAGACAGCCCGAGGAGTGCAAAGTTGCAATAATCGAAACGCTTAAAGACGGTACTTTCTCAAAAACGGGTACTGCAAAAATACTTCCCGAAGAAAATTCGGATGTTTACTCAATGTTCGTCAGAGAAATGTATGTAAAAGACAATAAACTGACTGTTCTTCTTGACTGTTTCGCTTATCTGCCCGAACCCGAGGTTAATGACGAAACAACGGAAACTACTTCACAGAAAACGGAAGAAGAAACCGAGTCTGTCGTTTCAGACGGTGAATATACAGTTACACCCGCGTATAATCCGGATACGGGCGAAGACGTAGAAATCGAGCCGAACGGTGACTTTGGTTACAGCAAATACTGTATGTTCGGGAGAACCGGAAAAAGCGAAACAATGGCTGTTTGTTTTGACATATCCGACAAATCTTCACCGAAAGAACTCTGGCGTGTAAAACAGGACGGCTCTTACATTTCTTCAAGAATGAACGGAAATGAACTCGTAATAATATCCGATTACTATGTTCAGTTTTACGGCATGGATGATAATATGCTCAAAGAAAACTGCATTCCCAAAGCAACTGACGAAAACGGCGAATATTCGAGAGTTAAAAAAGATAACATCTGCATTATGGAAAGAGTTTGCGATTCGGGTTATCTCGTTTCATCTGTAACAGATGTTGAAAAGGGAAGCGAAACGTTTAAAGCAAGCGCAGTTCTCGGCGGCGGTGAAAACGTTTACTGCACTTCCGATACGCTTTACGTTACAAGCAGTCAGTATGATTACGGCAAAGAAGAAGAACTTGTTGAAATTTTCGGCGTTGCCGAACAGGATTTAACATATACGCAGATTTACAGATTTGATATAAGAAACTGCAATATTAAATATACCGGAAGCGGCGCAGTCAAAGGCAGGGCACTCAATCAGTTCAGCATTGACGAGTATAACGGATATTTGAGAATAGCCACAACCGTCGGCTGGTGGGGCGACAGTCTTAAAAACTACCTTTACGTTCTTGACGGGGAGTTCAACATTGTCGGCTCAATAGAAGATATTGCAAAAGGCGAAACGATAAAATCGGTACGTTTTACCGGTGATACGGGATATGTCGTAACTTTTGAACAGACAGACCCGCTGTTTGTAATTGACCTTTCAAATCCCGAAAAACCCGAAATTACGGGCGAACTGAAAATACCGGGATTTTCGAATTACCTTCACCCCGTAACAGATACGCTTGTACTCGGCATAGGCGTTGACGGTGATGAAAACGGTTCGGGAAACGGAATGAAAGTTTCGCTGTTTGACGTAAGCGACCCGAAAGCACCGAAAGAAGCATCAAAATATGTTATAAAAGGAAAAGACGAATACAACAACGACGGCTCATATTCGTATTCATACGCCGGCAGTACGGCGTTTTATGACCACAAGGCAGTTTGCTGGGACTCTAAAAATTCGGTTATGTACATTCCTTTTGAAAAAACTTTTGATGAATACAATCCGAACACAGGCGTAAATAAACACGGATATTCTCTCGGCGCAATGCGTATATCGGTTGACACCGAAAACAAAACCGTAGGGAATACGGCTGATTATGAAATGAAAAATAAAAATGCCGAAGAATACGGCTCATCCGACAGAGTAACTTATATCGGCAGCAGAGTTTACTGCTTTGACAACTGTAACGGCGTTATTTACAGTTTTGATATGACATCATCGGAACAACTTTCATCGATTGAGTTGTGAGAGGTTAGTTGTTAGTTGTCAGTTGCCGGTTGTCAGTTGTTAGTTGTCAGTTGTTAGTTGTCAGTTGTTAGTTGTTAGGTTAAAAACTGAAAATTTAACTATAAAAAATAGCAGGCTTTTCCGAAAGTTCGGGAAAACCTGCTTGTTTGTTTATTGAATTTAATTATTGTAATCTACGGAAAATTTATACTGTCTGTCATAATCCATATTTGCACAGAAAAGCATTGTTTTTTCGCTGTTGTTGTAAACGGCGCTCCAAAGGCTTGTTATCATATATCCGCGTTTGTGTTTGTAAAGAAGTTTGCAGCGTCTTAAAATCTGCATTGCTCTTTCTTCGCTCATAACGCATTTTGTGTCGTCAAATTCTTCGTGAAGCCATTTTTCACGGGTGTAGCCGAATCCTTTTTTACATTCGCCGTCTTTACTGAGATAGAAGTTTAAAAGGTATTGATTTTCGCCTTCTTCCGGCTCAATGACGCGCATTTCGTTGTTTACATATTCTATTACAACGCTTTTGCCGTTTGCATCTGTTACCTGATAGTGGTAGTTGCAGAAAAGTGAATCGTGCATATCAAAACTTGAGAAAAGTTCAACAACTTCTTCAACCGTTGCACATTTGTCAAGTGCGGCGCGTATGGCAACTGTTGTGGTTATGGGCTTTTTGCCTGTTTCCTGTTTTGTTGCTTTTGTTTTTATTTCAACAACCGCTATTGCAAGACCTTTTTCGTTTATGCCGTCCATACAGGCGTAAGGAGCCATGAGAAGGCGGTTTTTATTGTCTTTTTCACCGACTTTTTTGCCGTAAAGCATAACGTTTGTGTCGGTAATCGCAACGCTTTTGTAGCCTTTTTCGGGAGCAGTCCACACTACTATGCACGGAGCCTCTTTATAGTCAAAATTTCTTGCGAAAATGTACTGACCTGCTTCGTTTACCGCATTGAACGTGGTGCAGGCGTAACCGCCCTTGTTCATTTTAAGGTCGCCTTTTTTAAGATTGTATTTCTTTTGTAAAAATGAAACGAGGTCGCCTATGCTTTTCACGCCCTGTTCAAGAATATCGTCAAGAGCATAGTCGTTTTCGTATTTGAGAAGAAATGCGTTTTCATTAAGCGTTTTAAATTCGCCGAGTAAAAGATTTTTCATTTTTTATTTCTCCGACATTATATTTTTCAGCGGACTCAATAAAAAAGACCGCTGTGAAGCGGTCGTGAAAAATGCTTTTGCATTGATTTCGATAGCGCTCCACAAAATGTGACAGTGTAACGGATATTGTCCGCTACCCCGGCTGAATACGGCTCAGGCAACCGTAAATGCCTCGGCAGACTTTCCTTTCACGGCGGCACATTAGCCTGTTGAACCGCCGGTACTTTTAAAGTCCGCAACCTCTACCTTTATTGAGGGAATTATATCACACATATATTTTTTTATCAATAGAAAAACGCTAAAAATAGTGAAAAACAGAAAGATTTGTATAAATTGAAACTTTTTGTTAATTGTTCACAAGCGTGTTTTAATTATATTGACTAAAAGAAAAATATGGTTTATAATTCTAAAATGTATAAATGCACTTCATTTGAAGGAGGAAATATTTTGAAAAAAACATTATCTTTAATACTTGCGGTTATGATGATAATATCCGTCATTCCCGTAATGACGTTTGCCGCAGATGAACCTACACCGATAGGCGATGCGGTTGAACTCGCAAACATCAGCAACAATCTGTCCGGTAATTATATTCTTACCGACGATATAAAACTTGAAAATACAACATGGTCTCCGATTGGCGGCTCGACTGCTTTTTCGGGAACTCTTGAAGGTAACGGTAAGAAAATAACAGGTCTTAACGTAAACATTACAAGCAGCGACACAACCGTTTACGCAGGACTTTTCGGAAATGTAACAGGTACCGTTAAAAATTTAACCGTTACGGGAACGGTTACGGTTAATGCTACGTCTTCGGGCTCACAGACTGTTTATGCCGGTGTTATAGGTAAAACAGGTATGCTTTCAACAGTTGAAGGAATAACAGGTAACGTTACCGTTGACGCAAAAAGCACGTCAACGTCAACATCTTCCTATGCTTCAAACACGGTTTATGCAGGCGGTATTGTTGGCAGTTCTTCATCGTGGCTTGAAATAGGCGAATGTGCGCATCCGAAATATAAGGTAACTGCAACTGCTTCTTCAAACAAAGGTACTTCAAACGCTTATGCAGGCGGTATTGCGGGCAGTGCTTCGGGTACTGTCATTGATTGTTATAATCAGGGTGATATTACTGCCTCCGCTACACAGACAAGCGGCAAAGCAAACGCTTATGCAGGCGGTCTTGCGGGTAAAGGTGCAGGTTTTACTACTTCATATAACAGCGGCGCCGTTTCCGCAACAGCACCCACATCGGTGTATTCCGGCGGTATTGCAGGTACACTTTCGGGAAAAATGAGCGGTGTTTATTATCATACGGATTCCGCATCTGTCGCTTACACAAAATACACAGGTACTTCGGACACTACTCCGACTGCAACAAAACTTAAAAGTCTTATTAATAAAAACTGTTCGGCATTTGATTATGAATCTGTATGGAAAAGCAATTCTTTCAGCGCACCCGTACTCTATCCGCGTGACAAGGTTATTACGGGTTCGGTTAAAATAACCGGTACTTATGAATGCGGTAATGTGCTTACCGCCGATATTGCCAAAGTAGAACCGTCAGATGCACATAAATATCTCAAATATCAATGGTACAGAGGTGAAAAAGACAACGAATCCGGTTCAATAGTTTATACCGAAATTGAAAAAGCAACAAAAAGCACATATACTCTTACTGCCGCTGACCTCGGCAAGTACATAATGCTCAAGATCAAAGGTACATATGTTAATATTCTCAATCTCGGTTTTGCAGGCTCGCTTTCTGCAGAAAGCGGTAAAACCGTTGTAAAGAAAACTCCCGCAAAACCGTCTGCTCCCACGGTAAAATCAAAAACAGACACAAGCGTTACTCTTAACACCGTTTCAGGTGCGGAGTACGGCTATTCACAAAAAAAATTCATAAGTTGGGGCTCAATTTCGTGGCAGTCAGGCAATGTTTTCACGGGTCTTTCACCCGAAACCACTTACCGCTTTTATGTAAGAATTGCCGAAAGCGATACTACTTACCAGAGTGATTCAAGTGACTACGCAGAAATTACCACATATAAAGAGGGTTACGATCCGAACGGTATAGCCGGTTCTGTAACTATCGGTGGAGGCTCATTCTGCGGCGAAAGACTTACTGCGGATGTAAGCGGTCTTACGGCGAATGACAGCGGAACGCCGAAATATACTTATCAATGGTACAGAGGAACGGAAAAAATCTCAAATTCGACTTCTTCCGTATATACAATTACAACCGATGATATCGGTTACACTTTAAAAGTCGTTGTTACGGCAGGCGGCACGGCAAAATCAGGCGAGCCTTATAACGGTGTTATTGAAAGCAACGGTGTAAGCGTTTCTATTGCGAAAGTTACAAATATCAGCGCATCAAACGCTGCAAACGGCGTTAAACTTTCGTGGACTGCCGTTAAAGGTGCAACAAGTTACAATATCTATAAAAAAGGCACTCTTTCGTGGAGTTCTGTCGGTACTTCACAAACTAATTCATTTGTTGTTACCGATGTAAAAAGCAATACGGAATATCAGTTCGACGTTGAAGCGGTTAAAGATTCTGCAAAAAGCGGATACGATAAAACAGGCGTTACAATAAAATATATTGCACAGCCTGCAAACTTTACCGCAAACGAGTGTTCGGCAAATCAGTTGTATTTAAAATGGGATGCAGTACAGGGTGCATCGTCATACACTGTTTACAACGGCACTTCCGTACTCAAATCGGGTATTACGGGTACTTCATATAAATTTGAAAAACTTACTGCCGGCACTAATTATTCATTAACGGTTGCCGCATTTGACAGCAACGGCAATTCATCTGCAAAAAGCAGTACTGTTTCAGTTAAAATAACAGGGTCATCTCACCACAGTTTTGGCGAGCCGGTAATTATTAAAGATGCAAACTGCAAAGAAACAGGCTCACAGAAATGTACCTGTGTTCTTTGCGGTGAGGAAAAAACAGAAGTCATTCCCGTAAAAGCACATTCTTATGACGGCTGGAAACAGACTGTAGCACCGAAATGCGAGGAAAAAGGAAAAGAACAGAGAGTATGCTCGGGTTGCGGCAGAACAGAAACAAGAGATGTTGCGGCGACAGGTCATTCCTACGGCGAATGGAAAGTAACCGTTAAGCCGAAGTGCGAGGAAAAAGGTCAGGAACAGAGAATATGTTCCGAATGTAAAAAAACAGAAACAAGAGATGTTGCGTCTACAGGTCATTCCTACGGCGAATGGAAAACAACCGTTAAGCCGAAATGCGAGGAAAAAGGTCAGGAGCAGAGAATTTGTTCCGAATGTAAAAAAACAGAAACAAGGGACGTTAAGGCAACAGGTCACAAACCGGGCGAATGGATAATTGACAAGGATGCCGATGTATATGAAGAAGGTTTAAAACATTCAACCTGTACGGAGTGCCAGAAAGAATATACCGAAGTTATTCCGCGTCTTGCTCCCGCAGAAGTAACGCTTAAATCCGTTTCAAACGGTTCGGGTTACACGCTTTTAAAATGGGAAGCCGCAGAGGGTGCTGACAGTTACATAATTTACAGAAAGAAAAATACCGCAACAGTCTGGACAGAATATGATACTTGTAAAACAACGTCATATAAGGACACTTCCGTAAACAGCGGTTCAAAATATTCATACACGGTATGCGGCGTGAACACAAGCGAAGGCAAGTACAACAAAACAGGTCTTTTAACACTTTACCTTGCTGCACCGTCAAAGGTAACGGCTACAAACGCAAAAACAGGCGTAAGCGTAAAATGGAGTTCTGTTACAGGTGCAGACGGATATGTTGTTTACCGCAAAGCAGGCTCCGGAAGTTATAAAAAAATTGCATCTGTTTCGGGTAACTCAACTGTTTCTTATACCGATAAAGATGTTAAGAGCGGTACAAAATACACTTATAAAGTTAAAGCGGTCAAAGACGATTATTCGGGTGCGACAAAAGCGTGTTCTGCACGTTTTTACCTTAAAACACCGACTGTTACCGTTTCTAACATTAAAGGCGGCATTAAAATAAAGTGGAGTAAAACCACGGGCGCAAAAGGTTATTACATTTACCGCAAAACAGGTTCCGGCGAATGGAAAAAAATTAAAACAATAAAAAGCGTTTCTACCGTTTCTTATAAGGACACAAGTGTTAAAAGCGGTAAAAAATATTCATACTATGTAAAAGCATATAACGGAAAAACTTACAGCAGTGTTAAAGCAAGTTCAACTCTTATGTTCCTTACCGCCGCAAAAATCAAATCGGCATCAAGCGGCAAAACGGGAATAACGGTTAAATGGGCAAAAGTAACGTCTGCAAAGGGTTATTACATTTACCGCAAAACAGGTTCCGGCAGTTTCAAGAAAATTGCGACTGTAAAGAAAGGCAGTACGGTTTCATATCTTGACAAGAGCGCAAAAAAAGGCACAACTTACACCTACTATTTGAAAGCGTATAACGGAAGTTATAAAGGTTATTACGCGAATACGGTAAAATGTAAGGATAAGTATTGAGTTGTCAGTTGACGGTTGGCAGTTGTCGATTGTCGGATTACGGTAATTTACAGAAAGATATTGTGAGAATAGTATGTTTGGTTTGGGTACTTTAATAAATACCGCCGCAGTAATTCTCGGCGGTATTGTCGGAATACTTTTTAAAAAAGGTCTTCCCGTGCGTTTTCGTGAAATTCTTCTTACGGCGAATTCACTTGCGGTTTTATTTATAGGTGTAGCAGGTGCAATGTCGAAAATGCTGACTTTTTCAGACGGCGGTCTTGTATCGGGCGGATCTTATGTTCTTATTGCCTCGCTTGTTATAGGCTCGGTTATAGGTGAACTTATTAACCTTGACAAACATATTGTCACTTTCGGTGGCTGGCTTAAAAGGAAATCGAAAAGCGAAAAAGATTCCGATTTTATAAAGGGATTTGTAAACACGTCGCTTACCGTGTGTGTAGGTGCAATGGCGGTTGTGGGCGCTGTTGAAGACGGTCTTACGGGCGATTATTCAATTCTTCTTACAAAAGCGATTCTCGATTTTACAATAGTTCTCGTCTTTGCATCTACATACGGAAAAGGTTGTGCTTTTTCGGCAATTCCGATATTTATTTTGCAGGGGAGTATAACCGTTCTTGCAAAAATTATTTCACCCGTTCTTACGGATGCGGCTGTTTCAAACATATCTTTTGTCGGCTCTGTGCTTATTTTCTGTGTGGGCATAAACCTTATGTTTGACAAAAAAATAAAGGTCGCAAATATGCTTCCTTCACTGATAATAGCAGCCGCGTGCAGTTTTATCGGATTGTAAAAAAACAAATTAAAACGGTTTTCGTTACAAATTATTGATTGTAAGAAAACCGTTTTTTTGTTATTTACTTTTTATATGCTTTTTGCTTTTCGTTCTGCGCCGAATGTTTATTTAAAACTCTTTGTCAATTATTATTGTTTCTGTTTCAAAGGTAACGCCGTCATCGTAAAGCGTTATAAGTCTTCCGCCGCGTTCTTTGCCGTATGTTTCATATCCGCAGCCGATTGTCTGGTAAAGCGCTATGCCGTCTTTGTCAAATCTGAATGTATTTGTGTGGTCGTGACCGAAAAATGCCGCCTTTATGTCGCCGCATTTTACCCACGATTCAAATTGCGCTCTGTCTCTCGGATGCGGGCAGGGGCATTCCCTTAAAAGACCTTCTTTAAGTTCACCCTCTTTAGCACGGTAAAATTTGTCGCCTGCTTTGTAATCGGCATTTTTTTCTTCGCATTCTTCAATAAAATCATATTCCTGCCTTACGGGAATGTGCTGAAAAAGAACTGCGGGAATTACTTTGCCGTATTTCTCTTTTTCCGATGCTACAACAGATTCGTACCACTTAATCTGGTCTTCGTGAACGCAGTCGTAACAGTCTTCAATTATTTCGTGTGCTCCGTTTCTCGGGTAATCGTTAGAATCAATGCACCACACGTTCCATTTTATTTCGTCTGTTTCATTTGCAAGAACGGGAATGTGATAATTTCCGCAGCCGTAAACATCCGCTTCGTTGAAACAACCTCTGAAATTATCGTAAAGCATATATAAACCCATCTGGCTTTCTCTGCTTAAAAACGGCAGAATATGCTCGTTTTGTGCGTCATGGTTGCCGAAAACTATTGCAAGCGGAATGTTTTTTTCTTTTAATACCGCCGTAATATCTTCAATGCATTTTTTCTCATATTCTTCTGTCATTTCATCCCAGTGACCGCCTATGTTGTCGCCGCCGAAAACAATTAAATCGGGATTCGATTTTTCAATACATTTTTTTATTGTGTTGAGCGTGTTTTTTGAATTGTTTTCGGGTATGCTTTTGTCTTCATCGTCATCCATTTCGGGGTGAACTTTATGTATGTCCGTAAGATGAAGTATTTTGAATTTTCCGTCTTTTGAAAAGCGCAAAGGCTCCTGATGTGTAAGTGTGTATTTTCGTGATGTTGTGTAGCCGACAGCCATAATGTTTACTCCTTTTGACTGATTTAATGAGTAGATTATACCATTGTGTGCGTGTTGTGGCAAGGAGTTTTAAAGGTTTTTATTTCAGGCGTTTAAAAGAATAAAAGTATTTACAATCCGGACAAATTACAGTATAGTATAATTAAGGTTTAAAATCCGGGGGAGTTGTTTTATGAAAAAAATAATAGTAATATTACTGATATTGGTATTACTGATATCAGCATTATGTTTGTTGCTTGCTTCTTGCAGTTGTATCAATTTCAAAGAATTAGGAAACTTAATAAAATCTGTTGAAAAAACGAAGACATACCCCGATATGACAGATGAAGAAGTGCTTGCACTTGAAGATGAAGAATTCCATAATGCAGTTTACATGAAACTTTTTAATAAAGTTGAAGAATCGGGCAGTATTGATGTTTTGAATGAATATCAATTAGCATATTTTGTAGTTTGGGAATTTGATATGGAAATTCAGAATGGTGGTCTGTGTCAGTATTTTTGTAATTCATCCGGCGAAAACGCTGAATATGTTGAATATGCTTTAAAGACTTTATCGTTTGACAAAACTGCAGAATTATTTAAAAAGTTTGTTACGGAAAATAATATTGATTTGAGTATATTTGATAACGAAATAAACTATAATGACTATGATTCATATTTGAAAAAATATGATTTTGATAAATTCGATGATGAGTATATGGAATTGTATGATTCGGAACAGATTTACGAAAATATGATAAAATTTGCAAGAGAACACTACGAAGAAATGGAATTGTCGTAATAATTCGGCAACATAAAAAAGCGTTGGATTTATTCCGGCGCTTTTGTTAGTTTATGGCGTTATACGTAATGTCTCGCATGGACGAAATGCGGTTCGAGTCCGCAATATTTTCCAATAATAAAATAAAAGCATACCGAGAAAGTATGCCTTTATTGTAGATGATAACTCATTTAATAAAGCTCTTATTGCCGTGTTTTACAATTATTTGAATTTTGAATTAAAATTTGGTGGATTAGTTGACCTTTACAGTATTTTTGAAGATTTCCTTTAAATAATCAGTAACACCGTTAGCTGCTTGAATAGTAGCAATCATAAGTTCGTCGGTGTCAATATCAGCGAAGTTAATGCAATAACCGTTCAGATTAATTAACTGTGATAAAAACACTCTTTGAGTTCTGCCGTTGCCTTCTCTGAAAGGATGAATCATATTTGTGTTACAGTAAAAATCTGCAATACTGTCAATAAATTCATCAAATATAAATCCTTTAAAGAAATTATTTCTTTTTAACCTATCAAAACATTTACTCATTAAATCGTCAATGTTTTCTGCTTTTGCAAAACTTGTGCCTTTTTTGCTCATATCAACTGTGCGATATTCGCCTGCCCAGTCATATATATCCTCAAATAAAAATTTGTGGATTGCCTTATAGTGAGTAACATCATAGGTATTAAATAAAGGATTTAGACTGTACTCGGTAATCTTACCAAAAGTAACTGTTGTTTCTAAATCCTTTAATACATTTTCGTCCTTAATATCAAATTTGTTGATTAAGCAGGTTGTTCCCTCATAGCAATCATTTGTCAACGGGTTAATGTTATATGCCATTATATCTTTACTCCCTTTAAATCCATAGCAAGTTTGATATATTCTTCCATTGTGATTTCTTTATTCAATTTCTTAATGAACAATGCTTTCAGCTCATCAGAAACATAAAGTCCTTCCATTTCTAACGAGGCGGCAGCATTGTTAATTGCTTTATCAACAGACATAATAACGTCTCCTTACCTTGTTTAATTATATTATACAACAACTAATGTAATTATTCAAGATGCTTTATCAGTATCCGTATATTATGGACTAAAAGCGGTTCGAGTCCGAATTTGAATATCGTCGATTGAAGTGTACCCCAAGTCAAGTACAATTTTGATTTGTAGTGTAGAATAATTTAATAAGTTGAGGTATAATGGTCTCGCTTTACCGATACGGAGGATAAGGCAACGCTGAGGAGCGACCTGAGCGCCGGATCGGGTTTGCGGGAGACAGAGTACCGAGTGTGCACTGTCTCTTTTCTTTGTCTCCCGGAAACAAAAGCGTTAAACCTCGGGGGTGCAGGGGGCAGAGCCCCCGCATCTACCCTGATCGCGTGAAACAACGGTAGAGTCCCCCGCCTATCACAAAAAGTCAAATGTTTGCCAACGGATAGACCCCGGTGGTGACATAGCGGTAATACTCCTTCGGAGAAAGCTTTGCCAGATCCCACTGATATCTGTCGTTGTTGTAGTAGTCTATCCAGTCGTCGAGCTTCGCCTTGACCTCCTCAAAGGTTTTCATCATGGCGACTTCATACTTGATCTCATCCTTCATGTGTCCGAAAAAGCTTTCCTGGGGGGCATTGTCCCAACAGTTGCCTTTACGGGACATGGATTGCACAAAGTGGGCGTCGCTTATTGCTTTGATGAATGCCTTGCTTGTGTAATGACAGCCCTGATCGCTGTGTACGATCGTCGTATCGTCCAATGTACTGCCGTGCTGTTTTACCAGATTTGCTACGGTTTTCAGAACAAAAGCGACTTCAAGGCTTTCGCTCACTTCATAGGCAAGGACTTCTCTTGTAAAGGCGTCGAGAATGGTTGAGAGATAGCAGACACCTGTATCATAGAAAATGTAGGTGATATCCGTCAACAGCACCCTTCTGACCCCGCCGGCAAGGAATTGTCGCTCGACTTTGTTCGGAAAAACCGTGTTTGTTTTCAGCGCTTTTGCCATTTGCCGATACGGATTCGGACCTCTGTGCGGGCATTTCAGACCGTATTTGCGCATGAGTCTGCGTATCTTTTTCAGATTCATCCTCACATCGGTGTGCAGCAGCCGCATATAGATGCTTCTCGCACCTTTGGCATAGCCTCTGTGCCTGTACGCTTCCAGAATACGCTCAAAATCCGCTCTGTCTTTATCCTCCTTTTGCTCTCTGGACGGTTCTGCCGCAATCCATTCGTAATATCCCGATCTGGATACCTCGGCAAGCTCACACATCCTTGAGATGCTTAACAGGTTATTGTCACGGCAGGTCGCGCTGCGGATGATCTCATACTTTGCCGAGGTATTCACTTCGCACCGCCCGCTTTCCTAGCGTAATCCTTTTCCACCGATTGAATTTTTTTTAGAAACTCATTCTCCTGTTCCAGATAGGCATTTCGGTGTTCAAGCTCTCTGATACGCTTTGCCATCTGCGCCTCGGTGCTTTGCGCTTCCCTGCGGCAGTTATTTTTTCTGCCGTCCTCAAAGCCAATCTCTTTTTCCGCTTTTTCAAATAGCGCGTTTCTGAAATTGTTCAAGCGTTTTGTGCCGAGTATTTCAACGTCGAATCCGGCATCCGTAAAGATCTCACGCATACTTTTCCCGCTGTAATACTCCTCGTAGGCGATCTTCTTGAATTCCGGCGTGAAGCTGACCGTCCATTCCGTTGCCTTTGCAACATACGGGTGTTTTTGCAGCTTTTGGACGTAATCTTTTGGCATGGGGCTTCTCTTTGCTTCCATTTGTATCCGACCTTTCCTTTACTTGACCGGATACATTTTACCATAAATCCGTTCCCTTGTGTACTGTCTGTTTCCCGGGGTTTCGTCCTTCCGCTGCTGTCCGTTTTTATGGGACGTCCCGAGTTTGTACTGAAATACACCTGTCCGTTTTTATGGGTACAGTTTACATGGTCCGGAAAACCGTTCGAGCTTATCGACTGGCAGGAGCAGATCATCCGGGATATCTTCGGTGTTATCAAGCCCAACGGCTATCGGCAGTTCAACACCGCGTACATTGAAATACCGAAGAAACAGGGCAAGTCCGAACTTGCTGCCGCTGTCGCCCTGTACCTCCTCTG
>JAZLLP010000039.1:0-19660 GCA_045598225.1 Acutalibacteraceae bacterium
GCCGCCGCCGTTTAAATTAGCTTTATTTCCGCAAACCGAACCACCGTTCATTGTAAATGTTCCGCCGACAAAAACACCGGCAGCACCATTTGATGCATAATTTCCAACGATGTTTCCGCCATTAAGGTTTAATGTTCCACCTTGGTTAATAAAAACTCCAATTCCGTCTGTTTGACCTGCAACCGGGTTAATTCCCATTATGCAACCACCGGTTACAATATTTGTTCCGTTTGTTTCATCAAGAACCCACAAACCGGCTTTTGGATCTTGGGCGTCTGTGATTTCGGAGAATTTGTGTTGTGTGTTACTGCAATCAAAGATTGTGAGAACTCCACCATTGTTTATTGTAATACAATTTCCACCATTACGGACAATGTTGTGCCCGTTAAGACACAAATTGATTTCGTTAGACACAGTCCAACTTGCTGAAATGGTTATATCGTTTGTAAGATAATAATTTCCAGCTTCGTCTGGCATTGAATTATGTCCGATACCACCATTCCATGCCTTAAATGTAATGGCATCGTCGCCCGTGCCGTGGGTGTGGGCAGGTGCTTTCTCAAACTCCGCCGTAACTGTGACTGCATAAGCAGGCATTGTGAACTGATAGGTTCCGTCATCCTGCAATACAAATTTCACTTCCGGCTCGGCAGGGGAGCTTACCGGTACGTAGGTGCTGGCTGCAGACCCGCCAAAGCCTTCAAATGTAATACCCGTAAGCTTTCCGTCTACCCATGAATTTGCCGGGACATCAGAATAAATGGCAGATGTCGGGAATCCACCTTCGGCCGTTGCGAGAACATCCGCTATGGTACTGATTGTGGGCGCCGGTGCTGACGGTGCGTAAGTGCCGTTATAGTTTGGCTCATCTATAGCAGCGGTAAACGTGATGGCAGTCAGTACCCCATTTGTTATGTTAAAAGTAGTTGCAGCGGCACCTGAGGTATGAACATAGTTGTCCCCGGATTTCCAAACTGCATCGCTTGTTTTATGCCAGTTTACAAAATCGGTATTATTGTTGAAAACGAGTTCATTCGACCCGTAACGATAGCAGCTTTTACCGTCCGTTGTCTTCCATGCACCCTCGGGAGCTGTTTTCTCATTGGTCGCTATCGGGAAGTCGTCGGTATACGTGTCGAGTATAACGCCAATGGTAAGGGGTGCTGCCGGTGCCTGAGCGGTGTAGGCGCCGCTTGCATAAGTCCACACATCGCCAAGCTGTCCTTTTATCGTATCATTTGCCGTTTCAATTTTGACGGAGGCGAGCTTCGCACAATTGAGGAACATATTATTCGTGCTCGTAACTTTTTCGGTATTAAACTTACTGAGGTCAAGAGATGCAAGACTTGAACATCCATTGAACATACTTGCCATAATCGTTACACTTGAAGTGTCAAACATACTGAGGTTAAGGGATGTAAGCCCTGAACAACTCTGGAACATCATGTTCATAGCCGTAACCTTTGACGTGTCAAACCCACTGAGGTCAAGGGAGGTAAGGTTTGAACACTGGGCGAACATAGCGTACATATTCGTTACATTTGACGTATCAAAATTGCTGAGGTCAAGGGTTGTAAGGCTTGAAAAACCGCTGAACATTCCCCTACAATCTGCATTTCCGAAGATGTGATCGCCCACAACGTAGATTTTGTAATTATCTCCGTCTGCAACAACGTAACCCTTTACTTTTCCGGTAGTATTTGCAGTAAGATCCACACCGTTTACAACCATTGTTCCGGTAGGAACCTCCTTACAGAAAATGATGTCTGTAACGGATGAATTCTTTATCTCGGTTCCGGAAATAAGCGTTGTAAACCATGTATTTTTTTCCTTCAGCGTGTAAGAAGCTTTATCTATAACAGGAGTACAGGTCAGCGATTTGAGCTGATAGCCATCTGCCGGATTGACCGTTACCGTCACAGTATCGCCCTCTGCGGCAGTCGCCTTGTCAATAGTGATATAACCGTGATTCTTTTCTGCATCGCTTTTCGGCGTACCGTTGGTGATGGCGTAGGTAGTTCCCATAGCAAATGCCGACATAGGCATAAGCGTCAGCAACATCAAAACCGCCAAAAATAATGCTAAGCTCCTTTTTTTCATAACCAATCTTCCTTTCGAAAAACATTTATTTTCCAAATTGTTCTATAATATATCACATTACCGATTCTATTGCAATATATCAGACTGATATTTTATTTGAATTACGGCAAAAATTACCTTTAATTTTCATTCTTTTTTTAATTCACCCGTTGATATAACAAATATTTTATTGTATAATGTAGCAGTTATAATATTCATTTCCGGAGATGCTATGGAAAAGACAAAAAACAAAACAGAAACAAAAGCAGGAAACTTTTTTGAAATAATAAAATATGCAGGCGCATTTGTTGCGTGGGTAATAGGCTCGGGCTTTGCAACAGGTCAGGAAATACTTCAGTTTTTCAGCAGTTACTCATACAAAAGCATTGCCGTACTTATTGTAAACTTTTTCGGTTTTCTCGTTATCGGCTTAATTCTTGTTTCAAAAGGATTTGACAACAGGGAAAACAAAGATTTTAACCATTACCGTTTTTACTGCGGAAAAACAGTCGGCAAAATTTATTCGGTTGTTATTCCGATTACAATTCTTCTCATTATTTCCGTACTGATTTCCGCATCTGGAGCAACGCTTAATCAGTATTACTCGGTTAACAGGTACTTGGGCTCAATTATTTTGGCTGCACTTATTCTCACCGCCTACCTTGTAGGGTTTGAACGCATGGTTAAAATTGTTTCCTGCGTCAGTCCTTTGGTTATTATTTTTGCGGTTTTTGTCGGTGCGTTTACGGTATTACGGGATTATCGCTCTTTTTCCGACATAGGAAACTACACCGAACAACTTTCGGATTTTAATGCCGCTCCGCATTGGTTAATAAGTTCCGTTCTTTATATTTCGCTGAACTTTTTAAGCGGAAGCACATATTACACCGAACTCGGCAAAACGGCAAAAAGCAAAAAAAATATTAAAGCAGGAGCAATACTCGGTGCGCTTGCTTTAATGATTACAATTTCACTTATGACGTTTGCCATTCTTCTCAATGCAAAAGATATTCTGTCGGTTCCGGTTCCCACCCTGTTCCTCGCCGAAAAAATATCGGGCATTTTCGGAACGGTGTTTTCGGTAACGCTTATTCTCGGAATGTTTTCGGCAAGTTCAACTATGGTATGGTCGTTTTGCAGCGGCTTTTTCAAAAACGATAAAAAGAAAAACAAACTGTTTTCGGTATTCACGGTTGCCTTTTGTCTTGTTATCGGTTTCACACCTTTCGGAAACCTCCTTTCGGTAGTATATCCGTTGATAGGTTATGCGGGATTATTTTTTATTTTTGCGGTACTGTTCAAAGGAATACGCAGTAAAAAAACAAATAAAAAAACAGAGTGAATTTTATGGAATTTTCCGCTTATCTTTACGAACACATAAAAAAACACCCGTCGGTAAAACCGCAGGATGTAATAAAATTCTGTTTTCAGGCAGCGTACGGAGCAGAACATCTTATTGAAGATAAAAAGTCGGCTGAAAAATATTTTTTTGATGAATACGAAAAAACCGAGCCCGCCGATATACCTTTATTTGAACAAATATCAAGGGATTACTGCCGTGTTAATTTTTCAGCGTGGAAAAATGCAGGATATTCCCCTTATGTACTGTTTGAAATGTTTATTAAAACCGCAGAAAATTCTCATTTAGGCAATAATAAAATCGAAGAATATATAAAAATTGCGGAAAACGTAATTTCAAAATCCAACGTAAATTTCAGTAAATCCGACTGGGATTTGTATGTTGAAAATTACCTTTGCAACGGAATATCACCCGTTCACCACAGCGAAGAATACAGAAAAGCAGAAAAACCTTCATACAGAATTATTCTGTATGAGATTTTAAAAAATAAAGCGATTCATACCCGACAGATTGATTTTTGATATTAAATTCACAGAGAAAAAGAAGGTGGAAAAGTGTCAGAAAAAAAATACATTTTAACAAAAGCCGTGCTTTCGGCAATGTTCCTTGCGCTCGCACTTGTTCTGCCTCTTTTAACGGGGCAAATTCCGCAAATAGGAAACGCTCTTTGCCCTATGCACATACCGGTTTTACTGTGCGGTTATTTCTGCGGACCGTGGTACGCCCTTACAATAGGTTTTATTACACCGCTTTTGAGATTTTTAATTTTCGGAATGCCTCCCATTATTCCCTCGGGCATTGCAATGTGCTTTGAACTTGCGACATACGGACTTGTTTCGGGTTTGCTTTACAAAGTTCTGCCGAAAAGAAAACCGTTTATTTACGTTTCGCTTATCGGCGCTATGCTTTCAGGCCGTATTATCTGGGGCGTTGCAAGAACGGTTTTGTACGGTCTCGGTAAATCCGAATTCGGATTTAAAATGTTTATTGCAGGCGCATTTACAAATGCAGTACCGGGAATTATTCTTCAGATTGTACTTATCCCCGTTCTTATTATGATACTTAACAAATCCGTGCCGCAATTAAAAGAAAGTAAAAACAAAATATAAAAATACAACGCCGGATGTTTCAACGACATCCGACGTTATGTTTTTATATATTCTTATTAAAAATTAAGCGTATTTATCTGTAATTCCTCATTACGCTTTCTGTCAACTTTTACGTCAATTACGGTAATAAATATTTCAGCAGTTAAAGATATTACACAACGAAGTAAATGACCGCCGACAGCCGTACCGTTCTGACCTGCACAAGTCATATGAATATGCGTATATACTTCGCCGTTCATAGATGTAATATTACCTGTAATATTTGTTATTTCATGGGTGGTATCATAAGTAAACTCGTTATATTTTTTGAGTGACACATCAAACACACCGAGCGTAAAATCATCTGTACCGCCTATTCCCGTAATACTTGCCGCTGAAATATTCTCTTTTTTCGCAAGCAATTTTATCTGTTCTGTTATTTCATCGCCTTTGTCAAGTCGAAGAACGATGTTATTTCCTTTTCTTATATATTCCACGGTTTTCACTCCTTATATTCATTTGAGATTACATTTTTTTCTCAAAACCTACAAAAGTCTGTACGCCTCCGTTCATAGACGGTGATGTAATTCGTCCGCTTTCAACATAACCTATTGAGTTATAAAATGCGATAGCCGAAACATTGGTATCAACCGTATCAAATCTCAAAACAGTACAACCTTTTTCACGCCCGAGTTTTTCATAAAATTCCATAAACGTTTTTCCGTATCCCGAACGGCGAAAACCGATGTCAACACCGAGAGTATGTATTACGAGTATTTTTTTATAATCATTTTCTTTATAAATCCAATTTATTTTACTGTAATGCTCATTTGCTTCACTGTTTATTTTGGCACAGGCACGAATAACGCCATCATCCTCAAGAACATAGTATTCTCCGTCATCTATTCCTTTTTCCACAAAATCCGCTGTCGGATAAATAACTTTGTTCCAGCCCGTTATTTCGCCGTATTTTTCTTCGTATTCAACCTGTCCGTAATATATATTCATACACGCCGGAATATCGGTATATTCCGCTTTTCTTATTATTCTCATAATTCCACCTGAATTTTATTCTGTTGCTTTTTACTCTCTTATTTAATTCCGTTTATTTCAAATAATTCTTTTTTGCTCACAGCCATCAAATATGCGCAGTATGTGTGTATGTTGTGACCGTATGAAAAATATGTTTTCGATATTCTGCCGTTTGTCGCACCCGCAAGACCTTCGTAAAACACGAAAAAATCGGCTATCGCTTTAATAACGCCGCTGCTTTTATGCCTTAAAAAGCACGTTTTCAAAAGAAGTTTCATACCGTCTTCTTTTTTCGGGCTTCCCTCAGGTTCGCCTGTTACGGCGCAAAGCGTGTCCCTGAAATACGAATACATTGTAGTCTTTCCGTTCGGCGAATTAAACTGCTTACTGTAATATTCCGAAATATTATTGACCGATTTTGAAAACTCCGAAAACAGTCTGTCAACAGTTTTTGTACCGTCTTTAAACGGAAAGTAAACATCACCCGACATATAATCAAAATAGTATTCATTCATTTTTTTCAGTATTATGTCATAGTCGGAAACATTGTTTTTATTCGGTAAAGAAAGCGTAGTACCGTATCTGCCGTAGCCCCACCGAGGAATCATACATTTTGTAACAAAGTCCTCGTCATTTACTATGTTGAATATTCTTTTATACTTTTCTTCATCTTTTTCACTTTTCATTGTCACACTCGGTGAAGCAAACGTAAAAGTATATATGTTTTCTTTTGAAGCAAATAATTCCCCGTCAATCAGTTGAGATGCAAGAAGATTTGCAACCGCACCTCCCCTGCTGTGACCTGTAAGAAGTATTTTTGTGTTTTCCTTTTGAATGCCGAGTGAAGAAATATAAGAATTAAGTTTTTCAAAAATAAAATCTTTACATTTTTCAAAACCTTTATGCGTTTCACATGTTCCCGCATCAAAATTAGTATACCATTGACCGAGGCGTGAGCCGAGAAATGCGGCGAATACAAGCGTATATTCTTTTCCCGAAACATTTATTATTCTGTTTGCAAAAAAATAATTAACTTCATCTTCGAGTGATTCGGAATATATTTCAATTCCGCTCATACCAATCTGTTCAAGTGCGTACACTATGCCGCCTGTCTTTTTCTCACCGTTAACGGGCATATCGTACCCTATTATTGAAAACTGCGCACAAAAACACGCAAGCGAATGATTGTAGCACACGGAATCAGCCGAAAACATATTCTCATCAAAATCGACATGAACTTTTCCGTTTCCTCTTGATGAAGAAACAGAAATATCTGTACTGATATTATCTTTTTTATCACTCATTTTATCGCCTCTTTTATTAAAACACAGTAAAATAATATCACAGTAAATTGTTTTTTACAACAAAAGTATTTTTATATTTTCCGTAAAAATTCAAACTTCCTGTTGAAATAAAACGAAAAAAGATTTATTCTATTCATATTGAAAATAAAAAGGAATAAAATTATGAAATCTTCTGCTGTATTTATAGGAACAAAAGAAGCAATAAACAACGCTTACGGTACAGACATTCAAACAAAATTAAAAGAATATCTTGATTTTTTGCCGAAAATTTATTCAAAAGAGAATTTAACAAACGGTGAAAATACTCAACTTAAAAATGTTGAATATATATTTTCAACGTGGGGTATGGCAGAACTTAACGAAGAACAAATCGCAGAACTACTCCCCAACTTAAAAGCAATTTTTTATGCGGCGGGAACTGTTAAGTATTTTGCAAGACCTTTTTTAGACAGAGGCGTAAAAATATTTTCGGCGTGGGGCGCAAATGCCGTACCTGTTGCAGAAGTGACCGTTGCCGAAATAGTACTTGCAAATAAAGGTTTTTTCCAAACGCTTCATAACGGAAATTCGTCTGTGTGGTCTGAACATAACAACGGAAACCCTCACCCGGGTAATTTCAACACAAACGTCGGTATAATCGGCGCAGGTATGATAGGAACTCTCGTTATTAAAAAATTAAAAGAATATAAACTCAACGTAAAAGTGTTCGACAAGTTTATGACTGATGAAAGAGCAAATGAACTCGGTGTCGAAAAAGTAAATGACATTACCGAACTTTTTGGAAAATGCCACGTCGTTTCAAATCATCTTGCAAACAACAGTGAAACCGTCAACATCATTGACAAAAACTGTTTTGACAAAATGGACGAAAACGGAATTTTCATAAACACGGGGCGCGGCCGGCAGGTTGTCGAAAAAGATTTGATAAATGCGCTCAAAGAAAAACCGTCACGAATTGCCGTGCTTGACGTAACTTATCCCGAACCGCCCGAAAAAAACAGCGAACTTTACACTATGCCGAATGTATTTCTTTCACCTCACCTTGCAGGTTCAATCGGAAATGAAGTTGAGAGAATGGGCGAATATATGTATAATGAATTTGAAGCATTCATAAACGGCAAACCGACAAAATACGAAGTTTGTGAAAAAATGCTCGAAACAATGGCATAGGTGATAAAATATGATTAAAAGCGGTCTTGTATCCGTAAGTTTCAGGCAGTCTTCGTGCGAAGAAATAATTTCACTTGCGAAAAATGCAAAACTTACCTGCATTGAATGGGGCGGCGATGTTCACGTTCCTGCGGGAAATACGAAAAAAGCCGATGAAATATACAAAAAAACAACCGAAGCAGGTCTTGAAATTGCCGCTTACGGCTCATACTACAAACTCGGTATATATTCAAATTACATTAAAGAATTTAAAACCGTACTTGAAACGGCGGTAAATCTTCACGCACCCGTTATAAGAATATGGGCGGGAACCGAAGCGAGTTCAAAAATTGATTCCGTTAAAAGAAAATCGCTTGTTTTTGAGGCAAAAGATATTGCAAAACTTGCATCGGAACACGGAATAACCGTTGTTTTTGAATGCCACAGAAACACGCTTACCGATGATTTTCGCTCTTCACTTTCGCTTATGAAAGAAATAAATATGCCGAACGTAAAAATGTATTTTCAACCGAACGAAGAACGTGATTTTGAATACAACAAAAAAGCACTTGAAACACTTCTGCCTTACGTTGTAAACACTCACGTTTTCAACTGGCCCGAACCGGGCGTAAAAAAGCCTTTAAAAGACGCTCAAAAAGAGTGGACGGAATATATAAGAATATTATCGGATAATTCGTGTGAGCATTGCTGTCTGCTTGAATTTATGCCCGATGACAGAACGGAATCTTTAAAAGAAGAAGCGGCTACGCTGAACGAAATAATAAAAGAATTATACAAAAGGTGAAAAAAATGAATAAAAAATCAGTTATCACAGGTAATTTATGTGCCTTGTATTCCGCTTTGATATGGGGTACAACATTTATTGTAACAAAAAATCTTATGGAGGATTTTAACGCGGCTGAAATTCTTTTTGTGAGGTTTTTCACAGCGTTTTGCGTACTTTTTTTGTTCAGACTCATAAAAGGAAAAGAAAAATACGATGTTAAACCGAATAAAAAAGATGAACTTCTTTTTGCCGGATGCGGTCTTACGGGGCTATTTCTGTACGGCACACTTGAAATAATTTCAATGCAATACACATACGCTTCCAATACAAGTACAATAGTTTCGACAAATCCGTTTTTTATTGCCCTGTTTGCAATTATATTTTTGAAAGAGGAAAAACCCCGTTTCAACTTTTTTCTCGGTTTCATAATAGCAATATCCGGAATAGCAATAATAAGTTTCAACGGCTCAAGTCAATTCGGTCTTAACCCGCTCGGCGACATTCTTGCGCTGATGTGTGCGGTCGCCTGGGGCGTATACACAACGCTCGTAAAAAAAGCGTCCGACAAAGGGTACTCGACAATGTACATCACAAGACATACATATTTCTGGGGCGCAATAATAATGGCTTTGAGCCTTCCGTTTTTCGGTATAAACACGAATGTTGCAAGATTTTTTGAGCCTGTTTCGATTTTAAGTTTACTGTTTTTGGGCATTTTTGCTTCGTGCACCTGTTTTCTTGCGTGGAATTACGCTACAAAATCAATCGGCCCCGTAAATTCGGGAATTTATATTTATTCAATTCCCGTTGTAACCATTATTTTCGCCGCAATTATTCTTCATGAAAAGGTAAATTATTTATCGTTTATAGGCATTGTGCTTGTTATTATAGGAACGGTAATATCGTCAATAAGAAAAAAGCAGAAACAAAGCAATGTTTAAGTTCCGCATATAACAGGTAACACAGAATAAAAAACAATAAAAAATAACGGTTTTACGATGATTTGACTTTATAAAGATTCGTAAAACCGTTTGTTTTTATTATAGTTTTTTTAAAAATTATGCGTAAACTTTTCTTTCTATGAGCGCAACATCAAGCACATCAACATATCCGTCGCAGTCAAAGTCGGCAACTGCGATTTCATAATCTGCCTCACCGGAAAGGTCGCCCTCTTCGGGAACGGCATTCTCATTACTCAGCGCAATATTTACAGCCTGCTGATAGTCGTATATATCAATTTTGCCGTTGCCGTCCACATCACTCTCAACATAAAGTTCTGTCGATTTTACAAGCCTGCCGTCAGTAATTTCGACAGTATATGTGCGTGTTACCGCACCGTCACAGGCAACCGACATAATGTATTTTCCGTTTGCGGCGTTATCAACATAATAAACATTCGTGCCGTCGGTTTCACCTGTAATGGTATTTGCGGAGTTTTCGGTATCGGTAAGAATCACCGTGATGTTTTCCGCAGTACCGTCAGAAACACCGACAATACCGCAAAGGTATTTTTCACCGTGATTTGTTACTTTAACAAAATTCTGTGCATCATATTCGAGGGCAGTTATGCTCTGTGCGCCGTTTCCCGCTTCAACCGCAAGGCTTTCGCTTACCGCAAAAGTTCCGTCATCTGCCGCACCCGTGCCGCCGCCTACTGCTTTTGCACCGCTGCCGCCCGTTGCGGTAAGTGTACCGTTATTAACAACAACAGTACCGCCGTTGCCGCCTAAACCGCCGCCGATACCTGCGGCACCCACGCCGCCGACAGCAGTAATATTGACACCGTTGACGGTAAAACTGCCTGCGTCTGAAACCGAGAAATCACCGCCGATGCCTGCCGCACCTTTATCGCCGTATGCAATAATCGAACCGACATTTTCACATTCCGACTGCGCATAAACGGTAAGAGAATTGCCGTCTGTCAGAAGAATGCCTTTGTTTGCCGTAAGTGTTACACCGTCTGCAATAACAAGCACAACATCACCCGAGATTTCAAGGGTCTTATCAAGCACCGTTTCTGCGGTTACAAAATACCAATTATTCGTAAGCACGGTTTCGCCGTTGTAGACCGCAAAGCCATCCGGCAGATTTTTCTTTGTGCCGTTTTCGTCGATGTAACCTTTTTCGGTGCCGATGAAAACGCCTTTGTCTTTGCTGTTTGAAACATACAGAATATTAAGTTTGCCGTTTTCTTCAATCACAACGCCTTTTGCCGCATCAAGCGTCACACCGTCCGCCAGCACAATGCTGACATTTCCGCGCACTGTCAGCGGAGCCGTAAGATTGTAATTTTCATCAACATAGACCCACTCGTTGCCAAGTTCGGTCTGCCCGTTATAAAGTGACGCATCATCGGGTAACGCATATGATTTGCCTTCACTGTCAAGATATGGCAACAGAAGTGTTCCGACCAATCTGCCTTTATTTTCGCTGTCTGACGCACTGTAAACAACCGGTGCGCCGGATGCCGGACAAAGAATACCTTTTGCAGATTCAAGCGTTACACCGTCGGCAAGCACCATGCCGGCACCATCGCGAAAAATAAGCATATCTTCTGCCTCGTCAGATTCGGTAACATAGTACCAAGTGTTTTTTTCAAGAACGGTTTCACCGTTATAAATCTGACCTGTCGCAGGGAATAAAACTGTTTCGCCTTTTTCATTAACAGCCGAAGCATCAAAGAACAAAACTTCTTTGGCTCCGCTTTGTACCGAGCCCGTAAAGAGTGTATCTTCATAGATTTTATTTGTTTTAAGGTCTGCCACTCTCATTTTTTCGCCGAGGGTTACCGACGCATCAAGAACTGCACAGTCACCGTGTTTTCCGCAGGCATAAACCTTGCCGCCAAGCACCTTGAGCACCGAGTTTTCGCCGCCGAAGCCACTTCCGCCTGTACCTGTTTCATCGCCGTATGAAAAAACCTCGCCACCGAGTACCGTAACGGTTGTGCCGTCACCGCCTATACCGATACCGTCTTCATTACCGTAAGCAACCACGGTACCGCCGCTTATTATTACCGTGCCGCCGTCATCAGCGTATTCGCAACCGATACCCGCACCGCCCGAAAAACCGTGCGCTTCAACATAACCGTGCCGGATAATCACCGTGCCCATCGTTTTTTCGGGATCCTCGTCGCCGCCGATTGCCGCGCTGTAGTCACAGTCATCTATATCTTCGTGATCGCCGTATAAAAAGGTGTATGCAAGAAGTTTGCCCCTGCTTTCACCCTCGGACTGTGCCGTTACAGTCAAAGTATTGCCCTCTGCCACGGTAATGCCTCTGTACGCCTTAAGTGTTGTGTTGTCGCCCAGAACCAGCAGCACATCGCCCGAAACGGTAATTCTGCCGGTTTCGGTCTTACTGCTGCCCACGAACCAGATGCCGTCAGTCAGAACGGTTTCACCGTTATACATATGTGCATCCGAATCAAGCAGGCAGATGTTTCCGTTTTCATCAAGATAAGAAAGAGCACCGCCGACAAACTTGCCGGCATTTTCGCCTGTTGAAAATGTGCCGACATTCGGCTCATAACCGAAATATCCCGCATTGCCTTTAAGTGTTACGCCGTCGGCAATAAGAACCGTGACATTTTCATTCGGAATTGAAAATACATCAACCGAACTGTTTTCAAGAACAAGATAATATGAGCCGTTCAAAGTTGTTGTACCCTTGGAATAAACCGCAATGTTGTCGGGAATGGAATGGCTGCCGCCGGCATCAATATATTCACTGAAAATCCGAGCGGTTATCTGACCTGCATTTTCACCCGCTGAAAGCGTGCAGATATCAATTTTCGCACTTTCGGTAAGATAAATTCCTTTCGGTACATCAAGAGTCACACCGTCGGGAATAATGAAATGCACATCGTTTCGAAGAATCATTGCTTCATCCAAAGTGCAGTTTTCCCGAACATAATACCATCCCGCCGAGGGAGAAGTCTGACCGGTGTACAACTTAACATATTCGGGCAAAGTCTTTTCGCAGGCTTTTGTCAGTTTTTCACCAATGAAAACACCCTTGTTTTCGCCCTGCGAAAGTGTGTAGATTGTAAGCGTACTTCCTGCAGTCATCAAATAACCCTTTGCCGCGTTAAATGTCACACCGTCATACAAAAACAGCGAAACATTGCCGTCAAGAAGAATCGGTTCCGCGGCAGTCACATTTTCGGTTACAAGATAACCTTGCGTCAGCCTTGATTCACCGTTATACATACAAAGCCCCGAAGGAAATTTACCGCTTTCGCCTTCGTTATTATAGCAATAATAAAATTCACCTGTGAAAACGCCTTTGTTTGCCCCCTTGGACTGTGTCAGTATTGTCGGTACACTGTCGCCCGTGACAAGCAGTCCTTTAACCGCATTCATCACAACACCGTCGGCAAGTATCAGAGTAACGCCTTCAGGTACAAATATCGGCTCATTTATTGTGCAACTTTCACGCACATAATAGGTTTTGTTTTTTTTCAGCGATGTTTCGCCGTTATAAGCAACGGTGGAACTGTCCATCATTTGCCGAGTGCCCTGCACATCGTAGTAGTGCCCGTCAAAAATAAATGCAGCCGTTTTATCTTTAAAATACGATAAATTGCGATTAGCACCTATGCTCCATTCATAAGCATCGGGGCAATAAGCAACCAGCCCTTCAGCCATAAAAAAGCTGCCGGCTGTAATTCCGGTTGTGGAACTGTCGTGAAAGCCCGGACCGATTGCAGCACTATTCGAGCCGTATGCCCAAACCGTACCGCCGTTGATTGTCACTGCAGCGCCGGAGCTGAAATTGCCGCCGCCGATGCCCGCCGCATCCATACCGCCGCTTGCTTTGACAAAACCGCCGTTTACCGTCAGTGAGCCGGCTTGTGTATTTACAGCCTGCGTTGAATGGCCTATACCTTCCCATCCTTTTACGCCTTTGCCGCCGCCTATACCTGCGGCGCCATCGCCACCTGTTGCGGTTACAATACCGCCGTTTACCGTAACGCTGCCGCCGTTTCCTTTACTGCCGCCGCCTATACCTGCAGCATAAAATGAGCCATGCGTATTGATTTTGCCACCGTTAATCACTACTGTTCCGCAGGTACCGTCAGGTCCGGAACCTATGCCGGCATTGGCAGAATCAGCTTTGAATTCTGCCGCACCCATACGGTCACCCGTTGACTGAGCGTAAATGCAAAGCGTATTTCCGCTGTTCACAGTCATACCGTTGGCAAAAAGCACATCGGTACCGTCACCCAGCACAAGATGTACCGTTCCGCTGACGGTCACACACACATCGCAACCCTTGTCGCTGACAAAATACCAGCCACTCACAAGTGTCGTTTCACCGTTATAGAATTTATAATCCTGCGGCATTTCGGCAAAAGTACCGTCCGCACTGATATATTTAAGGCTACTCATAACATAGCCGTCGATTTTACCTTTATTATCGGAAAGTGATTCGGTATATGTAGTTAAGGTTGCCCCGGTTTCAAGAATGAGTTTGTCAAGTTTAAGTGTCACGCCGTCTGCAAGAATAAGGTTGACTTTACCGTTTGCGGTAAGTGAGCCGTCAAGTTCAAAACTTTCCGTAACATAGTATGTACCCGCAGAAAGCGATGCTTCGCCGGCGTATATGGAAAACTCGGGAACAGCCACAAGTTTTCCCTTCTCATTGTAAGCGGTTAACCCGAGTGCACGCCCCTGCGCCTCACCCGTTGACTGTGTAAACACTTTCAGATTATTTCCGGTGCTTTTACCGATTCTTGCGTCAACCGTCACACCGTCCGCAAGCACAAACTGTGACTCACCCGTAACGGTCAGCACACTGTCAAAGGTGTAATCCTGCATTACATAATAAAAACCGGTGTCAAAATCTGTCTGCCCTTCATAAATTCTGAAATGAGTGGAGAAATCTTTTATTTCACCGTTTTCAATAAAGGAACAACTGCCTATCAATGCATCGACCGAGGGATTGCCCGAATAACCGAGCCTCCAGCCGTCAGCGGCGTATCGATCAGTATCAAAGTCATACACATGCAAATCGTCCGAAACCGTTGCTTTACAGCGCACAGCCCATGCACCCGAAACATGCGTATTACCGCCTTCAAAGGTAACGGCACCCGCGCAGTTTCCTTCTTCGCCCGCACCGATACCTGCACCGTAATACTCATCGCCCTCTGCGGTCACAGTACCGCCGTAAATTACAACATTACCCGCAGAGCCGCCCCAGCCGCCGCCGATGCCTGCACCGCCGTTACTGCCGACAGCATTGATAACACCGCCGTAAATATTGATGTTACCGCAATTATTTGAAAGAGCAGGGAATGTTTCAATATCGCTACCGCCGATACCTGCCGCATAATCGCCGCCTGTAACGGTAAGTTTGCCCGAAGAACCCTTTTGCCCGTAAATATTCAAAGTGTTTCCTTCGGGAACATATATTGCCGCTTCACCTTCGTTACACCCGGTGACAGTCAGTTTCGCCCCGTCGCAGAGAATAAGAGTGACCGTGCCGACAACAGACGCACTTCCGCTGAGCGTAACATTACCTGAGACGGCATAAGTACCGTTTTGCCAAAGGTAACAGTTTTCGTCAATCAGTATATAATCATCAGTTATTTCGTCAGTACCGCCCTGCCCCGCAAAAGGCAACGGTACACATTCTGCCGGCTCATTCCCGAGCAATTCGCCGGCAAATGCCGAAAACGGAATCACTCCGAGCAACATTACCGCCACGAGCAAAACGCTTAAGATTTTTCTTTTCATACGGACACCTCTTAAAAGATTTTTGCACACATCGTATTTGTAATATACAAAGTAATTGTATCATAAAAACTTGTATAAATCAAATGTTTTCATTCCGCAGTAAATACCGGTAAATTATGCAACAGACTTACCGCAAACCGTTTAATTAACCTTTATTTTTCCTGCTGTCTACCATGACACGCTGACAACCTGAAAATAAAATACACACCAACATAAAGTCAGCGTTTTCGCCCTTTTATACCGGTGTGTTTTTGGTTTTTTAATTATTTCGCATTTTTGCGGAAAACCCGGAGCAGTCGCAGTTTTTTCACCTGCGACAGACCGTTTATTTAATGTTTACATTAAGCATCTTTTTCCGCTGAATGGCGTTTTTCTATAAGTTCTTCAAGCATTTTTTTGTGCTCATTATTTGTAAGAGCATATTTCCATGTAGGAATGGCTGAAAGAATCATACCTATCATCGGAGGAATAGCAACAAGGAAGAACATTGCCGAAGCGTACTGTGAAAAGTCAGTCGAGAAAGATTTTGTGCCTTCGGCAAGTGCCGAGTTAACTGCGTTAACATTGTCACCGCTGAATTTAACAACTGCGAAAACAACGCCCTGAATAATGGTTGCAATACCTGCGGAAAGTTTTGTAATAAAAGACTGACCGCTGAAGAACACACCGTCGGGACGGTTGCCGTTATTATATTCTTCATAGTCAACGCAGTCTGCAATCATAATAGACTGAAGAACATTCAAACCGCCCATTGACCAGGATGCCGCAAAGAATACCACACCGACAACAACGGTAATCGGAAGTGATGTTTTCATTGCTTCACCGAATATAAGGTAACAAACATATACAAGGCCGAAAGGAAGTGCACCGATTACGGAATAGAAGTTATAAAGAGATTTTTTCTCAAATTTTCTCGCAAGGTTGGGGGTAATTGCGGAAGCCGCAAGCATACCGCCGAAAATGCCGATACCGAGAATGGCAACCTGAATAATAAGAGTTAAATTGATTTTGTCATTTACAAACAGCGCCTTACCGGGGTCGTTATCAAAGTAATAATACATAACAAGGGTAAGTGCAACTGTTGAGAGAAGCTGAATGGGACTTCTGAGAATGCCCGAAACAAGAAGCTGACGGAAAGGTTTGCAGCTCCACATCGTTTTGAAGTTGTCCTTCATTGATGCTTTTTCTTCCTTTTGCGCCTTAACTTTTTCCTTAACGGAGAATCCGGCAAACTGGAAGAGAATCGAAGCAAAAACAGTTACTATAACAGCAAGTAAAATGAAAGAATACTGAAGTTGTGTTGCATCATCTTCGACGCCTCTTGATGCAAAGAACGGTTTGAGTGAAGGTGCAAGGAACTGAACAAGCATACCGATTACGCCTGCAGTAGCAACTATTCTTGCAAGAGCAAGTATGGAAGAACGGTCTTTTTCATCTTCAGTCATAAGTGATGTAACGCCCCAAAGCGGAATATCACCTGCTGTGTAAGACATACCCCACATAACATACGAAACGCCTGCCCATGCTATAATAAGGACTTTTTTCCACGTTTCAAGACTTGCGCTGTACTGACCGTTAATAAAGCAGAGAATGGTAATAACCATTACAATAGCCGGAACAAAAAGAAGATAGGGCTTACATTTACCCCATTTTGTATGGGTTTTGTCAACTATTGTACCCATCATCGGGTCATTTATTGCATCCCACACACGGGCAATGGCAACAATTGTCGAGTAAGCCATGGCAGGAAGGAAAATAACGCTCTGGAAATAATACATAAGACCGCTGCTTATGATGTTGTAAATCATATTCTGACCTGCAAGACCTACGAGGTAACCTGCCCGTTCTTTACCGCTGTAGGTTTTTACATTCGGGTCAAGTTTTCTTTTACCCATATAAACACCCCTGTATATTTTAATAAAACAATATTATCACAAAACATTTGTAATGTCTACTGTTTTTAATTTTTACCGATAAGCGATTTGAAATTTTCGCCTTTGCATATAAATATTTCTCTTACTATTATCATTGTAACGAAAGAAATTGTTCCGCCGACAAGAACATCCGAGAAGAAGTGAGCGCCTACTACTATTCTGCTTACAGCAACCGTTCCCGTGAAAACAATCGGGAATATCCATAAAAACGCTCTTTTCTTTTTATCTTTAATACCGAGTGCGTCAATAAGCATTGTAAGACCGTAAACCGCACCTGCCGAACTTGTGTGACCCGACGGGAATGATTTCAAAGCATCTGCCGTACCGAATAACTCACGTTTAACGTCGTCGCTGAGCCACTGCCCGTTGACTTCATACCACCTTGCAAACTTCGCAAATCCGTAATCGGGATTATCCGGATACATATTCATTGCCCTGAAACGGATTCTGCCGACAGGCTCTTTGATAATAAGATTTATAAGAATTGCGGGAACGGCACAAAGAACAAGTGTCGCAACAGCAAATCTGCCGAGTTTTTTTATTGATTCATCACTGAAATTGCGAACAACAAAAAGACCGGCAAGCGTTCCGACTATCGCAAAAAACAGGTAAATCAATGAAAGATACATTTCATCCGATTTTACGCCCAAATGCTTTTTTATGTAGTCTAAAGTGTCCTGTGCGGTGATGTAATAAGCCACCACAGACGCAACAGTCGTAAAAATAAGAACGGCATATTCTTTAAACCCTTTGAAGTTTTTATATGCGTACCGGAAAAGAATATGAAACGCAAAACCGAGCATAAAGTAAATCGGAATGCTTCCCACCGTTTCAAACAGTGCGCCGAACGGGTCGTTTGTGTAATATGTATGGTCTGCAAGTGCTTTTTTTGTCAGAATCATACTTACATCAAGGTCAAAAAACGTTGCCGTTAAAAGAAGTCCGCCGAAAATAACCACAAAAAGAACAACTGAAATAATCACTTTTTTCTTTCTGTTCATAATACCCCTCCGTTTTTTTGATAATCAATAAAATCAATATATCATAATTTTTGTTTTATGTCATCATTTTTATGTATTATTTTTAATCATAATTTCAACTGCGAAAATAAAAAGTCGGACACGCCGAAGTGAACTCTTTGAAATCAAAGGCTCGGGGCAGGAATCCGACTTTTTTAATATAAGCACTCACCGTACATTTTCATCCAATCTTCGGTATTTATCCCTCCGATTTGTAATAAGACAACATCTTCCCAACGGTCTTTTAACGATTTTCCGTCAAATACTTTTGCATGAAAAAGATCATACGCAGTCAAAAAATCACAACCATTTTCTATGTCGCAAAAACCAATCCAATACGGCTTTTCATACTGAGGTAAATATCCGATAAAATGTTCTGATTTTTCGGGATCATCAAGGAAGAAAAAAGATGTTTCGTCAATCGCACAATGTTTGCTTTCAAATAAAAACAGCAGTTGGTCAAAAGTCATACAGAACACCCTCCTCTTATTTGACATCATTGTTTTTCTTGCTTTTTACGGTTTTACATGAAGCAATCAGCATAACACGAATAGAGGTGCATTGTTCGTTTAACTCCTTGTAGTTTTGTTCGTTAATATAATTTGTGCGATATAAAAGTTCGAGCCAGTATCCCGTTTCACTCGCTTCCTTGAGAGCAATTTCAAGTTTTGAAACAAAATCTTTTGTACCTTGTGCATAGTTTGCTTCGTAAATATTAGCACCGATAGATGTGCCGGAACGCCCGATTTGATTTGAAATGATCGATTCATGCTTTGTTTTAAGGTCTTTAACAAGATTTATGATTTGAACGGAAAATGACATAGATAAATCACGAAGTTTTGATTCGGACATTGACAGCACCTCGCTTTAAATCAAATTTTTATAAAACAAAATTTTATTAAGTGATGTTTGCCCTGACAGGCAAGTAATGTTATGGCTACGCCATAATGATGTTTTGCGGCAAGACGCAAAGTGATGTGATGTGTTCCGCCCAAATCTCTTTCACGCGCGAAGCGCACATCACGTCCGAAGGTCACATCACTCAATCACGTTCCGCAAAGCGGAACACATCGTTCAAAAAACCGTCTTTTGTCCGATAGACAAAAGACGGTTTTTTGTTGGCGGGGGGCATGGGATTCGAACCCACGAAACGCTTTTTACGTTTACA
>JAZLLP010000040.1:0-34664 GCA_045598225.1 Acutalibacteraceae bacterium
TAAAAAATCCGTTTCGCCTGAGCAGATTTTTATATTTTCAAGCATCATTTCGGCATCTTCGATTTCCGGCGTTTTCAGTATCGCTTCCGTACCGTTTTTAAGTATTATTTTCTTTTCTTCAAATATCATCTTTATTCCTCCCGATAAAAAAACGGCACATCCGCAAACGGAAGTGCCTTAAATATAATTTGTCCGATTATTATAACACAGCAGACAAAACGGCACTCCAGTATATAAGTTCATAATTCACCATTGTCATTTTGTCCGCCTCCTTTGATTTGTTCGCTTTATTATAAAGAATAATGTCAATAAAGTCAATATGCAGTTTTGAAGAACAAGGCATTAATATTATTTATTCAACAAATCAATATAATTACTCGGAAAACCTATAAGAGATAAATCTATATCATCTTTATATTCTTCAATAATCGTATAAACATCATTGGCTAATGATTTTCTGACTGAATCAACCGGTAGTCTTTTCATAAGTATCAAAATATAGGAAAATAATGTATCATTTTTAATATTGGGATTGGAACGTAAAAACTGTTTATTAAATCTTGCGGCAGGATAAAACTTGGTATTATACAATCTTGCTGCATGTGCACACTTGTTCCTTAATACAGATAAACAATGCAAGTGATTTTCTAATGTTGCCGCAGAAATTCCTATTGTACTTGCAATTCTGTCTTTTTCGGAATCGTACATACAACTAAAAAGTTTTGAAATATCAGAAAATGATAAAAGTTCAACCATAACCCATAAAGGCATTTTGTCATTATATTTTGCTTTATGATGTTTAACAATTAAACTGTCTTTATAATAACCTTTATCTTTTTCTAAATGTGTTTTAACTTCATTAAATTCACTTTTTTTATAATAATTATCTTCATTATAATGTTGGTCATGCGGAGGAACAACACATTTTGACATAGAAAAGCCATATGAAATTTGTGATCTGTAAAATATTTCTGCTATTTCTATGTAACGACGCAAAATATCTCTCATCTGTTCATCAAACCGGTATATTTTATAAGTTTTATTGAAAGATGTATTATTTATATAATCGCTGGCGTTTGCACATTTTCTAAATTGCAAAGCATAACCAGAAAACCTATAATAGTTTACTTTTGAAAGTATATCTTTTGCATTTTCTGTGTTTTCTATAATCATTCCGTGACTTTTCAATTTTTCTATTTGCTCATCATAAGAACAAGGTGATTTTAATTCCATAATTTTCTCCTTAAAGTAAAAAGCCGAGTGCAAGACTCGGCTGGTCCCCAATGCTTCATAGTTAGAAACTTCGGGCAACTCTGTTATTAATATTATATGTTATTTTTTTGTTTTTTTCAACACAACATATAGATTTTTCAATCGCAAATTTCAATATATAGTGATATTCAGGGAAAATATCCTTCAATATATAAATTAAATCTTAAAAATTATCCCCTTCATCAATTATTTCCTTTTAACAACTTTTTCCGATATAAACGGTATCACCGCAAATTTTCCGCAATCTGTTTTTCAGCCCAGCCGGCTTTTTCATAATCGCCGTTTGAAGGGAACACCCTGCGCAGAATTTTTGCGGCGTTTACTGCAAAAAATGTGTTCGGCAGATTAACGTCAGAAGATGTGTTCCACGCTTCGTAAGATGCTTTTGCAACATCACGCATACCGATTGAAAGTGTGTTCCAGGTGGTATGCATTACGCCGAACAAGCCGTAATTTGCGGCAGTTTTCACGCACGGCGTAACCGAATTGTCGCCGAAAGTGCTGTCCCACGGGCACACAACCGTATCAAAACCCGCTTCATTAAAAACCAGTGATGTTTCAACGGGTGCTTCCTTAACAATGTACTGCCAGTCTGCAATTATTATGTTGCGGTCAAGTGATGAGAAAATAAGACTTTCAAGTTCGGTACCTTTGCAGGAAGCGGTATAGCGGTTATTTTTATTGAATGAGTCACGCTTTGAAACAATCATATCGCCCCAGACTATCGGTCTTCTGCCCGAAGACGAAAGTTCATATGAAATGTTATTGAGATAATCGGTCAGCACGGTATAGTTTTCCGGCGTAATTTCAAAGTTATACGCTTCATCGCAACCGAGGTGAAAGAACTCACCGTTGCCGCACAAATCAATAAGTTCCGAGCGAACGTTTTGCAAAAGGCGGAGCGTGTCGGGGTTTTCTATATTCCAAGTCCACCCGTCTTCACCGAACAGCGGCTGAAGTCGGGGATTTTGGTCGAGAACAACGTGCTTGCCGTGCTGAACTCTTGATGCGGAAGCGTGTCCCCAATGGTTGAACATGGGAATAACTTCAAGACCCAATTCATTCGCCATCTTAACTAACGGGCAAATCTGTTCTTTTGTGAATGCGTGGCTCCATGCCAACTCTTTCATAAAATCATACTTGAGCATTCCCCAGAATTCCAAAACAATGTGGCTGTATTTCAATGCGGCACTAAACCGTATGAATCGCTCTAATTCCCAAAGTTTCGTTTCGGGAAAAATGCAGAAATGAATCATCTGATTTTCAATTTTCGGTTTTTCTTTAAAAACGCCGCAGGCAATTTCAAATACAGCACCGTCATCCGTTATTTTTTTGACTTTTATTTGGTGAAGTAATGTCATATAACCGTTAATTAAGCCTTTTTCGCTGTCTCCAACCACACAGAAACCCGTATTTTCAACATTCACGGTATACTGATTTCCGTCAAGTGAGGGCTTTTGTGCTTTTCCGACTGAAATAATCAATTCATCACATAAAGTTATTTCCAAATTGCCTGACTGACAGCAAAATCCGTTCCAGAAACTTTTTATTGATTCGTTATTCAAACACGAAGCGGCAGTCGCTCTGACCTGTGCGCCGAATGTAAAATTATCATTTGTTTTCTTTTCATAAATCGGAACAAACATTTTATTTTCCTCCGCCTGATTTTATGTTTTTACTATATTTGTTATTGTATTTCATTGTATCACAAATAGCAACAGATTTTTGGTTTTTGATTTTCATAGACTTGTCATATACAATATTTAAAACCGGAAAAGTCATACGTTTGCTTCACACCTGCAAATAATTATGTTGATTATTTTTACCTGAATGTTATAATATAAAAGGCATCGTAAATTTAAGGTTATTATTTTACATTTCAAGCAAATTAAAACGGGGGAAAATTTATGAAAAGAAGGCTTATTTGTATGTTGATTTCTGCTGCATTATTTTCGGGACTGTTTACGGTAACATCGCTTGCAGCAAGTAAAAAAATGCCCGAAAACGTTACCGTGGTATACAGGAAAAACTGCAAAAAAACGGAAGATTACGCCGCAAAAACACTTGCAAAGTATTTTGAAAAAGCAACGGGCGTTAAATGTGTTCTTGCCGACGATACCACGGAAACCGACGGATTTATAATTTCTGTAGGTAACACAAAATATGCAAAAACCGACGTTTCAAAACTTGCCGACGGCAGTTACAGAATAAAAAGGTACGGCGATGTTATTGAAATAAACGGCGCAGGCACACGCGGCACTATTTACGGCGTTTACGGTTTTCTTGAAAAAGTTCTCGGTTGTAAAATATTCACATCAGACGAAGGCGTTGTCTGCACAAAAACCGATTTTAATATCCCTCAGGACCTTAATATTGAATATGAGCCGTATTTTGAATACACCGACACTGACTGGCGCAGTCCCCGTGACGTTGAATACTCGCTTATGAACGGTCTTTCGGGCGGCGTTTACAGAACAATTTCCGCACAGCAGGGCGGTACGGTTTCATATCTCGGCAGTTTCTGTCACACGCTCACAAACAGTTTCTGTTCCGAGGAAAAATATTTTGCCGAACATCCCGAATATTTTGCTTTGCGCAACGGCGAAAGAAACCCCAACCAACTTTGCCTTACAAATGAAGACGTTTATAAAACGGTTTTAAATGAAGTGTTTGAACTGTTAAAGGAACAACACGACCCGAACGCCGCACTTCAGATAATTTCACTTACGCAGGATGATAACGAAGATTTCTGCGAATGTGAAAACTGCAAGGCACTTGACGATGCAAACGGCTCGCACGCAGGAACAATGATAACATTCGTCAACAGAATAGCAAAGGAAGTAAAAAAAGCAGGTTACGACAACGTGGCAATAGACACATTCGCATACCGCTACACAAGAACAACGCCCAAAAACGTTGTTCCCGAAAAAAACGTAATAGTAAGACTTTGCACAATAGAGTGCTGTTTTTCACACGCTCTTGATGACGAAAACTGCGAAGAAAACAAAACTCTTATGCAGGACCTTATTAACTGGAACAAAATCTGCAACAGGCTTTATATATGGGACTACACCACTAACTACGCATACACGCTTGGCATTTTCCCCGATTTCGGTGTAATAAGTAAAAATGCACAGATTTTCTATGAACACGGCGTAAAAGGCATTTACGAAGAAGGCAACTACTACATAGATGAATGTGACACCGAATTCGGTGAATTAAGAGCATATCTTCTTTCAAAAGTTCTGCAAGACCCGTACTGTGATTACAGCGAAGAAATGAATCTTTTCCTCAAAGATTATTACGGAGCAGGCTGGGAAAACATTCGCCGTTTTATAGACATAACAACTGAAAATGCAGGCAAAAATCATCTCGGCATTTATTACAAAATGAGCGAATCGCTTTCGCTTAACGATGATGAAATATCAGAATGTGATAAACTCTGGGAAAACGCAAAAACACTTTGCGAAAACGAAAATCAACTTTCGCACATCAACCGAAGCGAACTTTGCTGGCGTTACTGGAAAGCAAGCGTGAACAAAGGTGAATTCTCAAAATTCTTTGCAGTTAAAGAGAAAAAAGAACTTGTAAACGATATAAAAAATGCAGGAACTTTAAAACATCAGGAAGGCAGTAACGAAATTAACCCCTCGCCTCTTTTCTGGCTCGATACCGCCGATAACTGGTTCAGCGGTGCAAAAGGCGCAGTAAAACCCATATATTGGGCTGCCTGGGCGGTATTTGCACTCACCCTCGTGTTCGCTTTGATTATTTTCATAAAAGCAATTAAACTTAAAAAATATCTGTTACTCATTCCGTTCCCGCTTCTTTCGGCGTGTACCGAAATTTTTATGTGGAACAGGCGTGCGTACCTTGCGTGGAGAGACCTCGGTGAATATTATTTCACAACCGTATTTATCGTATTTATATTCGCTTTTATGTACTTTATTGCATCTAAAATTCAAAACAAGAGTAAACTCAAATGTTTAATTCAAACGGTAATCGGCGCACTTGCGTTCATAGTCCCCTATGAATTTGCACTTACTTTGATAAATAACATTATATATCACTATCACGGCAACAATCTCGCTTTTTCGGTCGCTTCGCTTCTTTGTTCAATAACCCTTTTGATTCCGATTGTAATTATAAAGAAAAACCTGAAAAGCAAAAATAAATAATTCTGTTAAATATGCAAAAACCGATACTTTTTTCACGAAGTATCGGTTTTTGATTTTTTTATTTAAAAATAAGATGCTTTATTTTTGCAACAATTCCGTTTATGAAATGCGAAACACCCGACTTTACACGGTTAAAAAACGTAAATTCAACTTCGTTTTCGATTTTTTCGCCATCCGAAACAACGCCGTCATAATTTTCCGTTACGGTATATGAAAAATTCTTTGTTTTCAAATTGCCTGCGCCGTTTTCTTCGTAATATGTAATTTTCACATTTCCCGTTCTTTCTTTTTCGGTGTCAACTGTTAATTCGACACACTCGTCCGGTTTAACCGCAAACGGCATTTTAAATGTATCGGTTAATTCCTTGCCGTCAATTTCTATTTTTTCAATATACATTGAATTTTCTTCTGAAATATTTTTAAGCACAAGCGAACCGCTTTCGCCTTTCACACCGTAAAGGCAGTTTGTATTTAAAAATTTCAAGTGAAAGTCATTCAGCGGGTCGTCACTCTGCATAAACTGCGGAAACTCGTAACTCGACCACGCATCTTTAAGTTCATGTGTAAGCAGAAGTTTTTTCAGAAGTTCTAAAGAACACTCCGCCATTTCCACCTGCCCGTGATAAAGTTCGTTTATAATCCACGTTCTTTCGGGAAGATAACCTGCCGAAAGGTCTGTTTTTCTGTCGGGCGAAATACAGTTTTTGCCGATGTTCTTTTTCTGAACATATTTTATTGAAAACGGTTTTTCGGAGCAGTAAGCACCGCACGAAGTTGACATATTTACTATTGAGTCTGATGACACGTTTGTGCCGGAAACAAGGTTTATTCCCGAACACGAAACTATTGAAACGGTTGCACCGTATTTTTCTGCTTTTTTAAGAGTTCCCTTAATATCCGCCATATAGCCGTTTCTGACTTTGTTTACTTTTTCAAGAAGTTCGTCGCTGAAATCATACGCTTTGCAGATTTCTTCAAACTTACCGTCTGTAATCATTTCAATATAAGCGGGGCTGTCCTTTACAACCGGCAGAATGTAATTTTGCGCGCCGAACTGCGCTATAAAGTTTGCACCTTTCGGTATAAATTTCGCAAATTTTCCGTAGTCGGTTTCGGTTTCCGCAATATTGGCAACAAGCGTTAAAATAACGTTGAAGTTGAAATTATACTCACTTTGCGCACCGAGGAAAACGTCCGAAACGAAGTCCGTTCCGTCCATAATGGGATTATTGAAAATAACGTTGTCAACAAGTTTTTTATCTGCATATTTATAAAGGTACTGTGAAACGCATATACTTCCCTGGCTTAAAGAATAAATGCTGACTTTGTCGTGTCCCGTGAGTTCAAGCACATCTTTAATATATGAATACAGGCTGTCGGCAACCTCGTCACTTGAAAGTCGCCAGTCATAAAGGAAATTGAAAACGTGGTCGTCGCCTGTCTTTTCGGCAATACATTCCATATCAAGAAACACCGAGCCTGTATAAGGGATGTACTGTAAAGCGTCGTTCGCTTTGAAAGCGGCAAGCGAAGTATCTTCGGCGGCGGAATAAATCGGCTTGATGTCATAATACGAAGTGCCGTCGGGATTCATTCTTAAAGGGTCTACAATCTTCGCCGCAATTTCACCCAAAAACAGACGTGGCGTGTCGGGGTTGAATGTTCTGACACCGTATTTTATTGCTGCTTTAATATCATCTTTATTAAACGGAAAAACGATTTTTTCGGAGCCGTCTTCATTCGTTTTGACAAGTGTTGTTGCGCCGAAACCCGAAACCATTACAACGGGAGTATTTGAACATCCGCATTTGTTTTTTGCAGAACACAAAACGGAAAACGACGTGCAAAAAAGAATAACCGCCAAAAATACGGACAATGTTTTTTTCATAATACTCCCCCAAACAAAAACGTTATATAAAAAATTCAACTGATAATTAAAAAATACCGTGCCGCACAAAGCGACACGGTAAATTATAACACAAAATTCTTCTGTAATCAATCAAAAAGAATTATGAAACGAATGACGGAATTATGAAGCAAAATAGTAGACCATATTTCTGCCGTCTTCAAATTCGACAACCGCAAATTCGCATTCACCCGGACAGTAATACATTGAAAAACAATTTTCAAATGCTTTTTTCGCTTCATTGCCGTAAAATTCTTTTACGGGCTCACCGCTTAACTGAATACTTCTTTCAACGCTCTCGTCGCGTCTTTCAACTTTTACTTTACTCCGGCAAACGAAAATGTCGTAAGAGTCTCTGTCCCTGTATACAAGATTAAAAGTAATAAGGTCGCACGGTGCAAAAAGAATTCCGTGACCGCTGTGTAATTCGGGATCGTAATCGAGTGCGTTAAGCGCACTTTTGTAAATGTCAGACGATTTATACACGGAAAGTTTTTTAATTTTTGCGGGTGCATTGCGTTTAACTTTGAGCGAATCAACGAGCGTTACCGTCTGTTCCATTTTTTCATAAACCGGTATTGCGGTTATTTCACTGCTCGGCATACCGTAAAATGCATCTTCAAAACCGAGAATATACAAAGGTTTTTCATCGGGTTTAAAGCGTTCTGCCGGTGACAGTGACAAGAACTCATCAACCGCAACAGATTTCAACATTTGTATCTGCTCTTCGTTTGATTTTGAATTCAGTGTCGTTCTTTGTTCGTAACTGTCAATTAAAATTACCGGTTCACTGCTTTCTCCGATAATTTCTTTAATATGTTCCGAAAACGAATCGGTTGCGTAATATTCAAACAGTACATCATATATTTTCTGCGATGAAATACGGTACTTACGGCTTACATATTTTCCGTTATTCAGACTGTAATCTATTTCAATATATTTGCCGTTTTCGTTATCCGCTTCAGTTTCAAGCGCCTTTAAAAGTTGCGTGAGATATTCCATATCGGTTTCAGATGAAAACTCAACTCTTACGCAGTCAAATTCATATTGCTCTCCCAAAAGAAAATTTGTGTTGCTGCGTGAATCGTCATTGAACATTGTTTCCGGTAAAAATACGGAAGCAAATTTTATTTCGTTTGACGACGGTACTTTAAGTTTAACGCTTTTGCCTGCAAAAACCGAAGCCGAAAAAACGAATGCGACACCAATACAAACCGAAAGTTTAAGTATTCGCTCTTTTTTTGATGACGGAAGAAGCGTGAATACCGCACCGATTGCAACAATGACAACAATGCAGGTAAAAAAACTTTTGAATGTTTCGGAAGCAAACACAAAAATCAGCGAAACGGGAATAATTGTAACGCCTGCCGAAAAAAACGCAGTCGCAAAAGGCGCTCTTCCGCCGAAAATGTATTTTTCAAAATAACTGTCCTCCGAAAACTCGCTGCACAGAACAAAAAGGTAAATAAGTGCAAATGCAACCCACAGTATTCTTGTGAAGACGCTCCACCACTCACCCGAAAAATCGGGGCTTTTTTCATAAATGTGCTTTAATTCGGTAAGGTACGATTCGCCGAGCAGTGAATATGTCGATAATATCGGGTCCGCTTTTGAAAAAATCTTGTTAAGATCAAGTCCCGCCGCTTCAATCGTGTTTATGCCTTTCATTCCGAGTGATACCGCATTAAACAGCAGTTTTAAAGCCATACGGGGTGTGAAAGTCAGAATAACGCCGAGGGCATATTTTTCAAACCGTTTGCTGCAGGTAAGTGATGACAAAAGTGCAAAAAGGAACGGTACAGTGCACGCCGACAGTTTTGAAAAGAACAGCGCAAACACCGAAAACAGCAGTTTTGTGCTCATTCCGAATTTTGAAGCGTTAATAATAATGTCGGCAATTGCAGGTGCAAAACAGCATATAAACAAAAGAATAAGTCCGCCCCACGCTCTGTTCATAAAAAGTTTTTTTCTTTTTATGCCGAGGCTCATCTGCATATAAAATCTCGGTCGGCTCAAAAGAAACGAAAACTGCGAAAACCCTATCATAAGACCGACTAAAGCATAAATAAGAAGCATATCGACTTCCGGGAACATTTCCGTTATTTTTACAACGGGTTTACCCATATCGGTCGAATCATAAAGGTAAGCAAACTCGCCTTGCAAAAGAAATTTTGCAAGAATTGAAATAACAGTGACCGCCGCCGCAACAACAACCGAAAAAATGGGCATACCGTTTACGGCATCAAGGTTGTAATGTGTTTTTTTGTTAGTTATTGTTTTTTTGTTACCCATTATTTTCACCTGCCTTGTAAAGATACATCACAGTAAACCCGTCACTGAACTCAACAAAAGCAAACCTGTCTTTTTCTTCTATGTCACAGAAAGCGTTGCATTTTTCAAGTGTATCTTTAATCTCTTTTTGATTTGTAATTTTTTTAACGAGTACGGGGTCTGCATACACCGTCAAATTCAAATTATTATATATTCCCATATCCGGAACCGGAACGAAGTAAAAGTGACCGAATTTAAACTCTTTATTTGTGTCATATAAAATTACCGATTTAATTTCCCTGTTTTTTTGCAAACAGTCTTTTATTCCGAATTTTTCAAGAGTTTTTAATGTGTTTTTCATATTCATTTTTACGGGTACGCAGAATGAATACGGGTTATTGTTTTCAACCATTAAATAATCGTCTTCAATTTTGCTCATTGAAAACAAAATGTATCCGGCTGTTTTTTCATTATTAAAAAACATTTCTTCAGCCGAAAGCGAACATATATCGGAATAAATGCTCTTTTTCAGTTCTTCAATTTCATCTGCCGACAGTATTTTTGTAAGGTCCGTCAAAGCGTATTTTTCCGACAGAATATAAACATAATTCCCCTTATTTTCAAAATCGGTACAATAGTCTTTTATTTCAACCTCCCGACCGTATGACTGTTTATAAAACCTGTTTTCTTTGTCGCAGAAAAGAAATTTTTCGTAAAGTTCATTAACTGCTTCGGTGTCAAAAAGCCCGTAAAGTTTTTCAACGGAATTTACGCTGACGCTTTTAAAAGACCTTGTTAATGAAATACCGTTTTTCAGATTATATTTAATATTTATTTCCTTATCTGTTTTTTCACCTTCATTTTTCAACACTTCCGAATGCATTTCGGTAACTTTTTTTATTTCACTTTCACTCTTGAACTCCGTAATGTTTTCAAACGGTGCTATCTGCCCGTCAATGAGCACTTCGGCACTTTTTATTTTTTCAACGGCGGGAATTCTCGTTTCATACCCGAAACCGCCCGTAACGGAAATGAGGTAAACGGAAGCAAAAACACAAGCCGAAACACCTAAAGGAACAATTAATTTCAGCACTTTTCTTTTTACCGCAAAGAAAAGAACGCTTATAATGAAACAGACACCCAGAGAAATCAAAATACGAACGGGAAAAGCCATTGCGTCTTCAAGCACAACAATTAAATCAATCGTCATAAAAGTAACCAATGACGCACTTACTGCACACAGTGAGGTAATAAGCACAGGGTGGCGTTCGTTTGAAAACTTTTCCGCTTCATATTTTTTTGAAAAAGCGTAAATTATAACAGATGTTGCAAAAAGGCATATTACCATCCAGAAAACAGGTATAATAACCGCACCCGAAAATGTAACCGGAGAACTTGAATCTTTATAGGAAAGCGAATATTCATAACTCGCCATATAGGAAGGGTCATTATTAAACGAAAGAACATTCGATAACGGGTTGAGCGGCGCAAAAGTAAGATAATTTCTTATGGGCATTTCATTGTGGTATTCGTATAAATACCCCGACAGATTCTTGTTGAAAATAAAGTGTACGAAATAAGATATTGACGGAAACAGACAAAGTGCTCCGGCAAACGAAAACAACGCGCTTGACTTTGAATGTGAAACATAAAGAGCAAATAACATTAAAGTGTAAAACACAAGCACTGTTTCAACCGAGGAAATTACGAACAGTAACCACATTTTAAGGTATTCCGTACTAAACCCGAACGCCGAAATATTAAGCGCAAGGTTTATAAAGAACGGCACGGCTATTGCAAAAAGCATTGAAGCGTATGCACCTGCTGTTCTTGAAGCAAGCATTTTTTTACGTTTGTTTCCCGTTCCGAGAAGAAATAAAATATTCTTTTTATTAAGGAAAAACGAGTATTCCGAATAACTGCATACTATTCCGCCTGCGGCAAGTAACAAAAAAATCAAGAACCGCGGCACAAGAGTAACAATGCCGTTAAGTTCACCCGAGTAGTCCTCGCTTAAAACCGACGGCGCTACTCCTCTCGTGAAAAAGAATGTACCGAAAACAATCAGCACTAAAAGCCCCGCAAAAATGAAAACGCTGCCCAAAAGAGAATACTTTACACCTTTAAGGAATTCACTCTGCGATTTGTAACAACACTTCTTTTTAAGCATAATTACACCCCGCTTAATTTTCGCCGTCTTTTGAGAAGACGGTCGATATTTTGTCATTATCTTTTATGTCGAGTTCGGCATTGAAAACTTCTTCAAGGGTAAGATTTTCGGCTTCAATATTATTTGCGCCGAGATTTTTTATTTTTTCAAGTTCTTTTTCTATGTCGCCGTAAATGAGCATAAACGCATTTTTGCCCGCTATTTTAAGGTTTTTACGGTTTATTGTGTCAAAGTCCGAAACATCCGGCGTTTTGTCAAACACAGCATTTACTCTTCTGAAGTTTTCACTTACATTTTCAATGGCACAGTTCAACTGAACATGTTTGCCGTTAATGAGAACTATGTGGTCGCACACGCCCGAAATTTCACCGAGGTCGTGCGAAGTGATAATAACGGAAGCGTCTGTTTCCGCAATAAATTCAAGCATAAGTTTTCTTAATAAAAACTTTTTCTGCGGGTCAAGACCGTCAAACGTTTCGTCAATTAAAAGGTATTTCGGTTTTGCGCCGAATGCTATTGCTATTCCCGCCTGACGTGTCATACCTTTGGAAAGCGCTCTTATTCGTTTCTTTTTGTCAAGACCGAATATTTCACACACTTTTGAAAAAACAGTCATATCAAATTCGGGGTAATAGCCTGCGTAATACTTCGCCGCACCCTCAACTGTTGCACCTGTCGGAAACCACATTTCATCAGGCAGATAAAAAAGGCGTTTGCGTTCAACATCATTGTCAAAACTTTCGGCGCCGTCAAGGTAAACGTGACCGTTTTCGGGATTGAATATGCCGGCAATAACACGCAGAAGCGTTGTTTTACCTGCACCGTTATAACCTGCAACACCCGTCACCGAGCAATTTTCGACTTTAATGTTAATATCTTCTATTGCGGTAAAATCACCGTATTTTTTTGTTACGGATTTAATTTCAATCATTATTATCCCCTCCGAATATTTCATCAGTAAGTTTTTGCATGTCTTCTTTTGTTATTCCCCTTGCTTTGGCGGATAACATAATGTGAACGAGTTCGTCCCTCGCCTTTTCAAAAACAATTTTGTTCGCAACCGCTTTTTCACTTACAAACACGCCTTTGCCCGGCACGGAATAAGTTACCTGTTCTTCTTCAAGTTCAGCCAGCGCACGCTTTACCGTATTTACATTCAAATCAAGTTGTGATGACAGTTGCCGCATCGACGGCAGTTTGTCATCCGTTTTCAGTTCGCCCGAATTTATAAGTGAAATAATCTGTTCCTTTATCTGCTCATAAACGGGCGTTCGTGAATAATAATCAATTACAATTTCCACCGGCATCATCTCCGATTCAACAGCATAACTAACTGTGATAGCACAGTTATCACAGTTAGAGAATATCATACAACACTGTTTTTGTCAACAGTAAATTTTTTGTTTTATTGTAAAAGTGATTTTGTTATGTTTGTAAAAGTATTTTTGTTATGTTTGTAAAAGAAATACGGCTCCCTTACAAATGAATGTGAGGAAACCGTATTTTTGTTTTTATATTTTCGGTCTGCGCTGAATGTTAATTATATTTCGGAAGATAATCGCCGTGAGATACTATAAGGTCATCGACCATTTTCTTTATTGTATCAATATCAAGTTCGCTGCCCGTATGCGGGTCAAGCATTGCCGCCTGATAGATGTGTTCTTTTTTGCGTGTATGAGCCGCTTCGATTGTGAGAAGCTGAACGTTTATGTTCGTCATATTCATAGCCGCACACTGAACGGGCAAAGCACCGACATGACACGGATTTACTCCGTAACCGTTTACAAGGCACGGAACTTCTACGCACGCCTCTGCCGGAAGATTTGTAATAAGGTGGTCTTCATTAAGTACGTTGCCGCCTATCTGGAAAGGCGTGGAAGTAACTATTGCTTCCATAATGCGTGAAGCGTACTCGTTTGAACGCTCGTGTGTTTTAACGCCGTTTTCACACATTTCGGCATATTCCTTTTTCCAGCCCTCTATCTGACGGACACAGCGGCGGGGATATTCGTCAAGCGGAATATTGTATTTTTCAATAAGTTCGGGGTATTTGCTTTTTATGTAGAACATATTGTATTCTGCGTTATGTTCGCTCGATTCCGTGCAGTAGTAACCGAAATTTTTAATATATTCAAGTCTGACTTTGTTTTGACATTCCGGATCGTCAATTCTCGCCTGAATACGCGGTTTAATAATCGGATAGAGGTCATTTCCGTCTTTATCTTTAATTTCAAGAAGCCACGCCATGTGGTTAATGCCGGCGATAAGTTCTTTTCTGCCTTCAAGTTTGTCTTCAAGACCTACTTCTTTCAGAAGCGATGAACTGCAAGTCTGTACCGAGTGGCAAAGACCGACTGTTTTAACCCCTGTATATCTCTGCATATAACCCGAAAGCATAGCCATGGGGTTTGTATAGTTAAGGAAAAGTGCGTCGGGGCAGACTTCTTCCATATCTCTTGCAAAATCTTCAAGAACGGGAATTGTTCTCAACGCACGCATAATGCCGCCTATTCCGAGTGTGTCGGCAATAGTCTGACGAAGACCGTATTTTTTCGGAACTTCAAAATCTATTATTGTGCAGGGGTTATAAAGACCGACCTGAATGGCATCAACAACAAACTGTGCGCCTCTGAGAGCATCTTTACGGTTTTCAACACCGAGGTAACACTCGATTTTACCGTATCCGCCTTTCGCTTTGCGAATTGCTTCAAGAATAACTCTGCTTTCTTCAAGGCGTGCGCCGTCAATGTCATAAAGTGCAAAAACGGAATCACGGAGTGCTTCACTGCACATACAGTCACCTATAACGTTACGGGCAAAAACGGTGCTTCCCGCACCCATAAATGTAATTTTCATATTTCTTCCTCCTTTGTTTCACATAAATACAATAACATATATAAAGAATAATAACAATAAAAATCAATCGTATGGGTTTTTATAAATTCACTTATTTTACTATCGGAACTATTACGTCATATTTCGGGAGCCACGAACCCGTGCCGAAGTTTCTTGCCCTTATAAGAACTTCGTTTTCATACGCTTCAACAACCCAGCCGCATCCGTTTGCAAGATGACCGCCGCGCAAAAAGTCAAAGTACATATATGACGGAAGATTTATAAGAGTAATGTTGTTTCCGTTGTTGTTTTCAAGGTATTCGACAGAAGCGTATTCAACACCGATTTTAGAATCTTCATTTTTAAATCCTGCGTGAATGTGACCGCTTACATAGAAAATGTTGTCATACTTTTTAAGAACTTCAACAACGCTTGCGGACTGGTCGCCTATGCCGCCTTTGTCAGCGGGATGCGTTTCGTCAAGTTCCCAGTTGTAAGGAAGCCCGTGTGTTTCGTTTATGGGCTGATGAATAAATACGAAAATCGGAAGACCTGTTGCGGAAGCCTTCTGAAGTTCGCTGTCAAGCCAACTTATCTGTTCATCGCTTATAAACGCCCATGTATGGTCTTCTTCGGCACCGAGTGCTATGAAAGTATAGCCGTTTACGGTATCGGAATAATACATTTCCGTTATATCACGGTTTGTTATACTTTTGTTGTATTTAATAAATGTGTTTTTAAAGCCTTTTTCGGGATCGTCCCATGTTTCGCCCGCATCTTCGTCATAAGGTCCCCATGTGTCATGGTTGCCCGTAACTATGAAAACGTTATCGGCAATATCATATCTTGAAAGTGCGTCTGCAAAAACATCCCACTGTCCGATTTCACCGCCGTTTGTAATGTCGCCGTCAAAAACAACTGCGTCAAGTCTGTCTTCGGCATTTTCCATATCCGAAAGACCGAGGTCGAGCATACCCTCGAAAATAAGATTGAAATTCTCACGAAGATGAATGTCGGAAACGGTTGCAAAACTGAGTTTGCAATCCTCTTTTGCACGGGTAACGGGAGTATGGTCTACGCCGAGCATAAGATTTACGGGCGCTATAAGTGTAAGAACACCCGAAAGAATATAACTTACAAGACGTACCAAATTGTAAACTATCATTTGACTACCTCCGCTTCAAATAATGAATGTATTATATCAAATATCCGTTTATAAAGCAAGCATTTGACATTTTATAATTATATTTTTATAAGTTTCTCTAATACGGGACAGATTTTTTTTGCCATACAGTAATGACCCAAATCATTCGGATGAGTTAAATCGGTAGTGCAAACTTCTCTGTCAACACCGTCAAAAAACGTTCTGCCGTCAATAAGATAAACATTTTTGTCACCCGACAAAACAGCGTTTTTATATGTTGCGTTCACTATTTCAAATCTTTCGTCTGTTTCGGGCGTGTCATCAGCCGGACGTGTCATCATAATAACGGGCAAATCGGGTTTTGCGCTTCTTATTATTTTGAAAAACGGCTCGTGAGTTTTTCTTAAATGCTCTGTGTCGGGTGCATTGTGGTCGTAGTCAAGCACAAACACGCTGCAATCAAAAGAGCATAAGTATTCGGCAATCTCCTTTTCGCCTCTCGCCGCACCCGAAAAACCGAAATTAAGATAATCTGTATCAAGCCATCTCGAAAGAAGCGCCGTATATGCGTTTGATGAGGACGTGTGCCCGTTTTCCGTTATTGAAGAACCGTAAAAAAGAACGGGTTTTTCATATTTGTACGGCGTGGGTGCGAATATTGTGAAGCCGTCTTCAACGCCTATTTTTATATTTTTGACAGTCGGATTTCTCGGCAGAAAGACGGTAATGTCTTCCGTTCCCTCACTTTTTTTGAACTCTGCGTAAATGTAGTTATCATCATAAGAATTCGGAGCGGAAACTATTCCGAGATATTTTGAGTCGGGGTAAATGCCCTCAAAAACATTTGCAACGTTCGCCTGATAAAATGACATTCCCCTGTCGGTATAAACGTTTTCAAGTTCCGTTCTTATTGAAAAAACGGGTGAATCTGTCTTAAAACGAAGACGTGCGCCGACAGGTCTGTTGTCGGGGTCTTTAAGATGAGGATAAATCTTTACAATATCATCGGTAAGACGTCTGAATTCGTGCGTTTTTTCAAAATTCGGTATTCCGTATATTTTACAGTCACATTCGTTAAAATTATATTCTTTCAAAGTATTTTCCCCTTACATTTTTATATCTTCAAGCACACGGTTTTTGCCGTTTTTTCTCACTATATGCCGCATACGGTACATTCCGTTTTCATTTACATTAAAAACGGTTGCGCCGTTAAACCCTATCTGAAACCCCGAGCCTTTACCGACTTTCATTGTATATGTAAGACGTACGCCATTGTAATTTACCGACCAGTCATTTCTGTGTTCGTGCCCGCATATTACGTTTTTAAGAGTTTTTACGGAACGTGCCTTTTCAAGAAAACCTCTGTCAACGGGATTTTTGTCTTTGTCACGTTCACAGCAAATTCTTTCGTGATTTTCACCGCATCCGCCGCTTCCCTGTTTCCATTTTCCCGATTGCGTGTCAAAAAACGCATCATAAGCGTACTGATAATCGGGAAGCGGAATATGAAGCATAATTGCGGTCTGCTTTGTATTTATGTTTTCGGATTTTTTTACAAACCACTCCGTCTGCTTTTCATTCGGCTGTGAATGATTACTGTCCGTCATGAAAAGAGTTTGCACGGTATTTCCGTCTTCATCATTTATGTTTATGACGTAATTCCCCACTCTCATTCCCTCGGGACCGGGTTTCATAAGGCAATGCTTCGCTTTCATCATTTCACCGGTAAGGTAATTCAAATCACAGTTTGTTTCATCGTCGTGATTTCCGTAAACGGGCGCCCACGGAACACCGAACGATTCCATAAGTTCGACAAAGCGTTTTATTGATTTATTTGATGCAGTACCGCAGACAATGTCACCGGTTACAGTTATTAAGTCGGGTTTTACCTCTTTAACGATTTTTCTTACTGTGTTCATAGCCGAAATACCCATAAAAAAGCGTATGTCATAATCACTCAAATGAATATCGGTCACGTTAAGAATTACAAAATCCCTGCCTTTTCTTTTTTGAAGCACCTGCACGGGAACATCTTCAAAAACGAGTTCTTTTCCGTGATATTCTTTTATTCTGCCGTGTTTTTTCAGTATTTCTCCGAAAAATGTTTCGTATTTCATTTTTATCATCCCAAACTTAAAATTACAAACAAGTAAATTTCCGTGAGTTGAATTTTATATATTTTCCTCTATTTTACCATATAATACTTTTTTTACAAGTGAAATGAAGTTTTTTATCCGTCTTGCGTTTTAATATGTTTTATGATAAAATCCCCGTCGGAAGGTGTGTTTTATGAACAAATCCGCAATATTCGTTTTTCTGTCCGCAGTATTTTTTTCACTCGGCGGACTGTTTTTTAAAATAATCACGTGGGACGCTCTCGCAATAAGCAGCGCACGTTCAATTCTTGCGTGTGCTTTTATACTTGTTTACCTTTTAATACGCAGACACAAATTCGTTATAAACAAAACGGTGATAATTGCGGCGCTGTCAATTTCATGCACCAATACTCTTTATGCGCTCGCAAACAAACTTACAACTGCGGGAAACGCAATAGTACTTCAGTTTTCAATGCCCGTTTTCGTCATTCTCATAATGCTCGTTTTCTTTCACAAAAAACCGACAAAACTTGAAGTTTTCACATGCTTCGCCGTGCTTGCGGGAATAATATTTTTCTTTGTGGATTCACTTTCCGCCGGAAACTCTCTCGGCAACATTCTTTCGCTTATTTCCGGCGTAAGTTATGCGGGATTTTTCGTTTTCAACAGCCGTGAGGATTCCGACCCGTTTACGGCGGTCATAATTTCCTACGTCATCAGTGCAATTATCGGTTTTCCGTCGCTTATTAAAACGGATATTTCTGGAACTGCACCGTCAATACTTCTCGCCGTTGTTGCTCTCGGTTTTCTTCAGCAGGGAACGGCGCAGATTTGTTTTTCGTACGGTATAAAAGGCACGTCACCCGTTGCGGCAGGGCTTATTTCGGGAATTGAGCCTATACTCAATCCCGTACTCGTCGCTGTTTTTTACCGTGAAATGCTTACACCGCTTTCGCTTGTCGGTGCGGTAATCGTACTGACATCGGTAATAGGTTACAATTACATAGAATCGAAGAAAAAAATCACTCAATAATAACACGGACTTCAAAAAACCATTAAAATCTTTTTGAAGTCCGTTTCAATATAATTTGCTGTTTTTATGCGTTTTCAACTGCCCAATCGGTAAACGCTTCGGCATAGTTCGTTTTAAAGCCCGCTATACCGTATGTTGTAATTGCACGCCACCAATCGGGATAGTCGCCGAGATTTGAAAATACGAGAACACCCATATCACGAAGAAGTTCAACGTCGGATTTTTCAAACCACTTGTCATTAAGTCCGACCTCATAAAAATCGTGATTTTTAATATATTCAATAATTTCGGGTGTGAGTTTGCGGTAATTTGCGCCGACACGAAGACCTGCGGGTTTTCCATTTTCTTTAAGAGTTGTCTGTATTTCGTCAATTGTATCAATGTTTCCCGAAAAAATAATGTATCTGTCAAGATTTTTTGAGTTTGAAAGAATTTCATACATACGCTTTGTAAGACCGTTACAGCAGAATTCTATTTCAATCGTTACATCTTCGTCAACCGTTTCAAACCATTTATCAAACTGTTCAAACGTAACAAGATGTGTTATTCTGTCATCCGTTTTTCTGAACTCTTTAACTTCTTCATCGGAATATGTACGTGCAGAGCCTTCATTTTCGGAATACGGTACGGGCGGTTCGTATGGAAGAAGATGTCCCGCATACGGTAAATCGACCGCAAGAATATCATCTTTATTCATTTGAGCAATTACTCCGTCAAAAGCACCCCTTGTCATTCTCTTGAAATCTTTATCGTGAACAACAATCGGCTCGCCGTCTTTTGAAAGACGTATATCAAGTTCTATTCCCTCGCAACCGTATTCGATTGCCGCTTTAAACGCTTCAATGGTATTTTCGGGAGCATACTGAACAAGCCCTCTGTGAGCAAAACGCATAGGGCCGTTATATTCGGGACTTTTTTTCATAAAAACACACCTTTCATTCTGCGTATATTTATTATGTATGAATATATCACAGTTCCGTCTTCAATTCAAGTTTGTTGAAAATAAATCAATTTATTTTTGTTTTTATTGCCATAAACGGAAAAATATGTTACCATAAATAAAAAATATAAAAAAGAGTGTGATAATTATGTCAGAAAACGGCAAATGGGTCCAGACGTGGGGACAGTCTCATTCGTCTCTTTCTCTGTTCAGTTACCCCTCGTGCAAAAAAACTTTCCGCCTTGTCATAAGTTCGGCAATTTCCGGCTCTGCAATGCGTGTTGACCTCTCTAATACATACGGCACACAAGATGTTACAATCGGTGCTGTTACAGTCGCTTTGTGCGACGAAAACGGAACGGTTTATTCCGATTTTAAACCCGTATCCTTTAACGGCAGTAAGAAGTTTACAATAAAAAAGGGTGAACAACTTAAAAGCGACCCTGTTTGTATTGATATTAAAGCAGGTTACCATTTCTGCGTTAATATTTACGTTGAAAAAGGTGATGCCGCAAGCGGTAACCTTCTTGACAACGCTTTGCTTATTACCGCTTCGGGTAACAAATCGGCTGCAAAAAAACTTCCCAATGAACGCAGAAAACGTGACGGCGTAATTGACGTTGCAAGCAAACTTCTCGGTATGCACTTCCCGAAACCTATTCCGCTTTTCGATTCCGTCGAACTTCTGAACAGCGACGGCGCAAGTTCAATAGTCATTTTCGGTGACTCGGTAAGCCAGCAGGGTTTCTGGTCAAATCCGTTTGACGAAAAACTCCGAAAAGAATATCCCGGCAAATATTCCTTAATAAACAAATCGGTTATGGGCAACAGACTTCTTTACGATTGCTCGCCGATGTTTGTTGCCAAAGGTCTTTACGGAAAAAAAGCAACAACACGAATTAAAGATGACATCTATCCGTATGAAAACATAACTCACGTTATTCTTTTCATAGGAGTAAACGACATTTTCGAATACGGCACAATAAACGCACCGAAAAAAGAAAAGCCTTTGCCTGCCGATATTTGCAGTACAATAAAAAGCATTACCGACGACCTTCATTCAAGAGGTATTAAAGTAATTGTTTTCGACATTCCCGCATTCGGAACAGCGCCCGACGCCACACGTGAAAAAGACGCTTTAAGGCGTGAAGTAAACACTTGGCTGTGTGAAAACAGCGATATGTTTGACGGGTTCTTTGACATTGCGACAGCCGGCGCAGACCCGAATGACGATTATTACTCCCGTGCCGAATTTATAGGTCCCGATAAACTTCATCCTAACGCTGCAGGCGGAAAATTCTTTGCGGAACTCATTGATATGAACTTCTTCAAATAATAGAAATTAAACAGAACTTCGGGAACGCACAGTTTACGGAGTTCTGTTTTTATTTTTATGTGTTATTCATCCGTAATCAATTGGTAAAAAATTTATTAAATTTCCCAAAAAAGTATTTTATTTTTAAAAAATTAAGTATATATTTATCTAAAACAATTGTCCGATTTTAAATAAATATCATTACAAAGCAGGCGAAAAAATGTTAAGAATAGAACATCTTACAAAAACATACGGTGATGTGAAAGCGGTAGACGACCTTTCACTTCAGATAAATCCCGGTGAAATTTACGGATTTATAGGTCACAACGGCGCAGGTAAAACAACAACTTTAAAAAGTGCCGTCGGAATACTCGGTTTTGACAGCGGTGAAATTTTCATAGACGGTGTTTCCGTAAAAGAAAATCCCGTTGAATGTAAGAAAAAAATTGCTTATATCCCCGACAATCCCGATTTGTACGATTTTATGTCGGGTATTCAGTATCTCAATTTTGTCGCCGACATATTCGGTATTTCTGCAGATGAACGTCAAAAGCAAATAAAAAAATATGCGGATATATTCGAACTTACAAACGACCTTCCCGAAGCAATTTCGTCATATTCGCACGGAATGAAGCAGAAATTAGCCGTTATTTCCGCATGGATTCACTCCCCCAAACTCATTATAATGGACGAGCCTTTTGTAGGTCTTGACCCGAAAGCGTCGCACACGCTGAAAAATATGATGCGTGAAGTCTGCGATAACGGCGGTGCAATATTCTTTTCGACACACGTTCTTGAAGTTGCGGAAAAACTCTGCGACAAAGTCGCCATAATCAAAAACGGAAAACTTGTTGTTTCAGGCACTATGAACGAAGTTAAAGGCAACGAAAGTCTTGAAACGGTATTCCTTGAACTGGAGGAATAAAAAATGCTTTGGTGTCTTGTAAAGAAACAGTTCACAGAACTGTTCAAAGGTTATTTCGTAAACAAAAAAACAGGTAAACTGCGCTCCAAAAAAGGCATTTTCGGTTTTTTCATTCTTTTTGCCTTTATAATGCTTTCTGTTGCGGCAATGTTTTTCGGTGTAGCGGATATGCTGTGTGCTACACTTGTTAAAGCAAACCTTTCGTGGCTGTATTTTGCAATAATGGGACTTCTGGCAACGGCTTTAGGTACATTCGGAAGTGTTTTCAACACATACGCCGGAATTTATCACGCAAAGGACAATGAACTTTTACTTTCAATGCCCATAAAACCGTCAACAATACTTCTTTCACGGATTATCGGCGTTTATTCACTCGGTTTACTTTACGAGTCGGCAGTATTTATTCCTGCAATGATATGCTACCTGATAAAGGGAAAACCGTCTGTATTATCAGTCATTTTTTCATTCCTGCTTCTGTTTATACTCTGCTTTTTTATAACTTCACTCACCTGTTTTTTAGGTTTTATAGTCGCACTCATATCGGGAAAACTCAAACAAAAAAATATAATAGTCGTCATTATTTCGGTTGTATTTTTAGGTCTTTACTATGCGGCAAGTCTGAAACTCAATTCGTTTCTTACAATGCTTGTTTCAAATGCCGAAAAAATCGGAAACTCAATAAAATCAGCGGTATTCCCCGCATACGCATTCGGTCTTGCTTCAACGGGTAAAGTGCTTTATATGCTGTTTTTCACCGTGTTTTCGCTTGCGTGCTTCGGTGTGACTTATTATGTAATGTCAAAAAGTTTTACGAAAATAGTAACCGCAAGCGAAAAATCGAAGAAAAAATCATTGAAAAAGCAAAAAACCGTTTCAAGAAATGTCGGCTCGGCGCTTTTGTTCAAGGAACTCAAAAGATTTCTCGCAAGTCCGACTTATATGCTCAACGGCGGTCTCGGAATAGTAATTATGCCCGTTCTCGGTATAGCGGCACTTATTAAATCCGATTTAATTACAGGTGTTTTCAAGTCATATCCGGAAATAGCGGAACTTATTCCCGTAATTGCCGTCAGTTGTGTATGTCTTGTTAGCAGTATCGGTTCAATATCCGCCTGTTCTGTTTCACTTGAAGGAAAAAATATATGGGTAACTCAATCGCTTCCGATAAAACCGTATAAAATACTGCAATCAAAAATAAAACTGCATTTTCTTCTTATTTCTGTTCCCGCCGCAGTTTTAACCGTTTTATTGTGTATTGCGCTTAATGAAGATTTTGTCACAACAATTCTTTCGGTAATAACGGTGCTCACATATCTTCTCGTTTATGCGCAAACAGGGCTTGCACTCGATTTGAAAATGCCCAATCTCACATGGACAAATGAAGTAGTACCCATAAAACAGGGTATGCCCGTTATGTTTTCGCTTTTCGGCGGATGGTTTGTTTCTCTTATTATTTCGGGAATGTATTATCCTTTAAAGCAATTCATAAGCGCTCAAGGTTATATTGCCGTATGTTTTGCAATTTTAATGCTCACATCGTTTCTTCTTGATAAGTATTTCAGAGGAAAAGGTGCCGAAAAATTCATAAATCTTTAGGTTGGCGAAAAAATGGAAGTACAAAACAGATTATTTGAACTGCGTGATGAAGAATATGCCGCTTTTCAGGCAAAACTCACACCAACAGTACCGCCCGAAAAATTCATAGGCGTAAGAGTACCCGTATTGAGAAAATTTGCAAAAGAATATTATAAAATTTCCGAACACGTTGAATTTATGAACGAACTTCCGCACAGATATTATGATGAAAATATGCTTCACGGTCTTCTCATTGAGAAGATAAAAGATTATGATGAATGTATAAAACAAATTGACCTGTTTCTGCCTTACGTTGACAACTGGGCAGTCTGCGATATAATGTCTCCGAAAGTGCTGAAAAAAGAGAAAGACAAACTCATATTAAAAATAAAAGAATGGTCTGCCTGTGAAAAAACATACACCTGCCGTTTCGGTATAGAAATGCTTATGAGCCATTTTCTTGATGAAGACTTTAAAGTCGAATATCTTGAAATTCCCGCATCGGTAAAAAGCGAGGAATACTACGTCAATATGATGATTGCGTGGTTTTTCGCCACCGCACTTACAAAACAGTGGGACAGTACCGTTCCTTATATTGAAAACCGCAAACTCGAAAAATGGACTCATAACAAAACAATTCAAAAAGCGTGTGAAAGTTACAGAATAACCGATGAACAAAAAGAATATCTCAGAAAATTAAAGATGTAAAAGCATTTTGACACGCAAAAATTCACGTTGTAAAAGCAATTTGATAGACAATCAGGGAAAAATCCTCTATGCTGAAAGCGTCCTCAAAGGAGGGCGAACAAAAAGGAGTGTTAATGCTGTGGAAATAGGCACTAAAATCAAAAACGCAAGAAATGAATCGGGGCTTACTCAGGAACAGGCGGCGGAAGCGCTCGGCGTTTCAAGGCAGACCGTTTCAAACTGGGAAAATGAAAAATCTTACCCCGACATAATAAGCGTTATTAAAATGAGCGACCTTTATTCCGTAAGCCTTGACCATCTCCTCAAGGAGGAAAAACCGATGAAAGAAAGTTATATCAATTACCTTGAAGAAAGCACAAACGTTGTAAAAAGCAAAGATAAACAGTCAAAAATCATTTTAATTGTCGCAACACTTGTAATATGGGCTATTGCGCTTATTGTATTCTGGTGCATTATGGACGGTTCCGATGCTATGGCGTACTCGCTTGTATTCCTTTGGTTTATTCTGCCCGTAACAATATTTGTCGATTCGGTTATCATAGGCAAGCGTGATTATTTCGGCAAAGGGAAATTTTTGACCGCCGCAGTTTTCGGTGTTCTTTATATGCTTACGGGGTACGCTACGTTTGACGTTGCAAACGGGGTTGCCACACATACCGTAAGGTGGCCCGATTTTACAATGCTTCCCGTAGGACTTGTCATTTCGCTTACAGGTCTTTTAACGGGTATTGCGGCAAAGAAAATATCCGAAAAAAGAAAAGCGAAAAAACAGTAATTATTTCTCACGGAGGCAAAAGAATGATATACAAACTCTACATTGTCGAAGACGATGACGGCATAGCGTCTGCAATAAAAAATATTGCTTCGGGCTGGGGTTTTGAAGTGAAAATATGTGAAGATTTTCGGAATATCACCGAAGAATTCACCGCTTTTTCGCCTCACATAGTTCTTCTCGATATAGGTCTTCCTTTTGCCGACGGATACCACTGGTGCGCCGAAATACGCAAAATTTCAAACGTTCCGATTATTTTCATTTCTTCGGCATCCGACAATATGAATATAGTTATGGCAATGAATATGGGCGGTGACGATTTTATTGCAAAACCGTTTGACGGCAATGTGTTAATTGCCAAAATTCAGGCTCTTTTGAGAAGAAGTTACGATTTTTCGGAATCGTCCCCTGTTTTGTCGCACAAAGGCGCATTTCTCAACACGGGTGACAACACGCTTGTTTACCGTGATATGAAAATCGAACTTACTAAAAACGAATACAGAATACTTCTTTGTTTACTTGAAAACAAAGGCAAAGTCGTAAGCCGTGAAAAACTTATGGAGCGTCTTTGGGAAACGGACAGTTTCGTTGATGAAAACACGCTCACAGTCAACATAAACCGTCTTCGTAAAAAACTCGACAGTGCGGGACTTGAAGACTTCATTAAAACAAAATTCGGTGTAGGCTATATAGCGGAGTAAAAAATGAAACTGTTTTTTCAATATCTCAAATCAAAAAAACGGACACTTGCCGTACTGCTTCTTTTCGTAATAATATTCGCAATAACGTTCACTCTGTACCGTCTTCCGCTTTTTGCGGTGCTGTACCCCGCCGTAATATGCGTTTTATTCGGCTCTGTTATTCTTATTCGTGATTTTATTAAAACAAAGAAAAAACACGACAGCATTCAAAGGCTTACTCACCTTTCGGCAGAACAGGCAAACGAACTGCCCGAAAGCGAAAATATATGCGAAGAAGATTATAAAGAACTCGTTCGCACTTTGCAGAAAGAGGTACTCGACACAAAGCAGCAGGCGCAGTCTTCTTATAATGATATGGTAAATTATTATACCGTGTGGGCGCACCAGATAAAAACGCCCATTTCATCAATGAAACTCACTTTGCAGAATGAGGATTCCGAACTTTCAAGAAAACTGGGTGTCGACATTTTCAGAACACAGCAATATGTTGAAATGGTGCTTGCGTTTCTTCGTCTCGGCTCTCAGTCAAACGATTATCTGTTCAAAGAGTATTCGATTGATGAAATAATACGTCCGTGCATAAGAAAGTTTTCATCAGAGTTTATCGGCAGAAAACTTACATTGACATACGAACCCGTAAACACGAAAATAATAACCGATGAAAAATGGTTTTCGTTTGTAATTGAGCAGATTCTTTCAAACGCCCTCAAATATACAAAAGACGGCGGAATCAGCATTTACGTTGAAAACGGATGTAAACTCTGCATTGAGGATACGGGCATGGGAATTGCTCCCGAAGACCTTCCCCGTATTTTTGAAAAGGGTTACACGGGTTACAACGGACGTACCGAAAAAAGCGCAAGCGGTCTCGGACTGTACCTTTGCAAACGAATATGCGACAACCTCGGAATAAAAATTGACATTCGCTCGCAGATAAACAAAGGCACAACCGTTTTTCTTGACATTTCTCAAAACAAACCGACAATTGAATAAATCTTACAGTAATGTAAGTTTTAATGCGGAAAATGTAAGCAGATAAAATGGAGATACATTTTCCGCTTTGTTATAATGAGCCTGTAACATGACACGGATTATCTGTGTTAAATTAAACAGGAGGGATAATATGAGTTACCTTGAAGTAAGAAATCTTAAAAAAGTCTATTCAACCCGTCTGGGTGCAAATAAAGTCGAAGCACTTGCAGACGTAAATTTTACAATGGAACAGGGCGAATATGTTGCTATAATGGGCGAATCCGGCTCGGGAAAAACAACGCTTCTCAACATTCTCGCCGCCATTACAAGACCTACATCGGGCAGTATTAAACTTGACGGCAACGAACTTTCGTTAATTTCCGAAAGTGCTCTCGCTGAATTTCGCAGAGAAAATCTCGGCTTCGTCTTTCAGGAATTTAACCTGCTTGACACGCTGACTGCCGAAGACAACATCTATCTGCCGCTTGTTCTGTCGGGAAAAAATCATAAAGAAATGAGCGCAAAACTTGAGCCGCTTGCAAAAGCACTCGGCATATCGGAACTTTTGAAAAAATATCCTTATGAAATTTCGGGCGGTCAGAAACAAAGAGTTGCCATTGCACGGGCTCTTATTACAAATCCGAAACTCGTACTCGCTGACGAGCCGACAGGCGCACTCGATTCAAAATCTTCCGATGAAATTCTTAAAATTTTCTCCGACATCAACAAAAGCGGTCAGACCGTTCTTATGGTAACACATTCCGTAAAAGCGGCAAGCACCGCAAACAGAATTCTGTTCATTAAAGACGGCGGCGTTTTCCATCAGATTTACAGGGGCGACAGCACAAACGAACAACTTTATAAAAAAATATCCGATACCCTTACACTGCTTGCGACGGGCGGTGAAACAAAATGAAAAAAAGCATCTTCCCCCTCCTTGCTCTCACAAGCATAAAGAAAAACAGAAAACTTTACATCCCCTACATCTTTTCCTGCATCGGCGCTGTAATGATGATGTACATTGCAAACTTTTTAAGCACATCCGAAGCGGTTACAAATATAAGAGGCGGAAATAACCTTGCGCTGATGTTCAGCATGGGAAAAATAGTAATCGCCGCTTTTTCACTTTTATTTCTTCTTTACACAAATTCATTTCTTTCACGCAGACGAAACAAAGAATTCGGTCTTTACAACATACTCGGCATGGACAAAAAAAGCATAGGGCGAATAATATTCCGGGAATCACTCATTGTTTCGGTTTTAAGCATTGTTTCGGGCATCTTCCTCGGAATTGTCTTTTCAAAACTTTCGGAAATGTGCCTTTTGTACTTTTCAAAAACGCAGGCAGATTTTAATTTTTCCGTTTCGTTTGATTCAATAAAATACACGGTAATTCTGTTTGCAATAATTTTCTTTATTCTGTTCATTAAATCAATAATTTCAGTTCGCAAGGCGGATATGCTCGAACTGATGAACAGCGAAAAATCGGGCGAAAAACCCGTAAAATCAAACTGGATTCTTGCAATTCTCGGAATAATTATTCTTGTGGCGGCTTACACAATGGCTGTTACAATAAAAAGTCCGATTTCCGCCATTTTTTCATTTGTAATAGCGGTAATAATGGTTATTGTCGCAACATATCTGCTTTTTATTGCCGGCTCCGTTGCATTTTGCAAATTTTTACAGAAAAACAAAAACTATTATTATAAAAAGAATCATTTTGTTTCCGTTTCATCAATGGTTTACAGAATGAAACGAAACGGTGCGGGACTTGCATCAATATGTATTCTTTCGACAATGGTACTCGTTATGATTGCTTCGAGCGCAAGCCTTTATTTCGGTGCGGAAAACTCATTAAAAAACCGCTTTCCGCAGGAAAACCAGATTGCCGTTCAGTTTTTCGACATTGACGAAATGAAAGAAAAGCAGTTTAAAGAAATACGAAGCGAATATGAAAACGTATTCAAAAAATACAAAGTCGAGCCGAAAAACCTTACCGTATATTCTTACGCAACCGTAACAGGTCTTTACGAGGGCGACAACGTAAACCCCGATGCCGAAGGCTTCATAGATGATTTATTCATTGTCGATAACATTCGTATAGTTTATTTTATGCCCGTTGAAGATTACAACAAAATCTGCGGAACAGATTTTACGCTGTCGGAAAATGAAGCAATGGTTTATACTATGAGGTGCAAATACGAAAAAAGTGCTTTCAATATGAACGACCTCAATCTCAATATAAAAGGTACGCTCGACACATTCCCCGAAATGGGTTCGGCGAACACGATTGTATATCCGTCAATTTTCTTCATAATTTCGGATATGAGTGTCTTAAAACCACTTGATAAACTTGCCGACTACACCGGTGACAAAATGCTTCAAAGTTACTATTATTACGGCTTTGACCTTGATGCCGAACCGGACGAAACAATCAATATACACAAAGAACAGATAAACTCTCTCAAAAAAATAAAAAATTTATCTGATGAAACAAACGAATATTCATACAAAGAAGACTGTCTGTGTGAACAGCGTGACGATTTTTACACCACATTCGGCGGACTGTTCTTTATAGGCATACTTTTAAGCATAATCTTCATTTTCGCAATGACTATGATAATTTACTACAAGCAGATTTCCGAAGGTTACGAGGACAGAGGAAGATTTGAAATAATGAAAAATGTCGGTATGACAAACAGAGAAATAAAAAAGACCGTCAATTCACAGATTCTCACCGTATTTTTCGCTCCTCTCATTTTTGCGGGAATACACCTGTGCTTCTCTTTCGTTCCCGTATGGCGTATGCTTCAACTGTTCGGGCTTACAAATCTTCCGTTTGTTATATGCGTTAATGTTGTATCTTTCTTTATATTCGGAATATTCTACGCACTTATTTACAAAGCAACGGCAAAATCTTATTATTCAATAGTTTCATCCGAAAATGATGAATAAATAAATATTTATCTTTTGTGCAATTTCTTGACAAAAGACAAATAAACCGCCATAATATGTAAAACAGTCAGGCGGTTGTCGCTCTTAACGTAAGTCGGATAATCCGGTTTTATTTGCCGAAAACAAAAACTCCCGTCAAAGAAAAACCGGCGAATCAAAGGCACTTCACATTAAAACAACCGCCCGCAAAGTTACAAAAGATATTCAATATATGGGTGAAACAAATGGAAAAAGAAAACCCGGAAAGCAAAATTGCTTTATTCCGATATGAAGATGTAAATATTGAAGTTCGCCTTGAACCGGAGAATGATACGGTCTGGCTTAATCGTAATCAACTTGCAGAACTTTTCGGACGTGATATTAAAACAATCGGCAAACACATCAATAATGCATTGAGAGAAGAACTGTGCGATCAGGTGGTAGTCGCAAAATTTGCGACTACCACTCAACACGGGGCAATCGAAGGAAAAACTCAGACACATTTGACCGAGTATTATAATCTTGATATGATTCTTTCGGTAGGCTACCGTGTCAAATCCAAGCGAGGTATTGCGTTTCGAAAATGGGCAAATGAAGTACTCCGTAATTACATAATCCGCGGTTATGCCGTAAACAATAACCGTATTACACAACTCAGCGAGGTAATACGTGTTATGAAACGAACTGAAAACAATCTTGACACCACACAGGTGCTTGATGTCATTGAACGCTATACGGCGGCACTTGACATGCTTGATGATTACGACCATCAGTGTATTAAAAAGCCGCAGGGCAATGTCGGCACTTATTTACTCACTTATGAAGAATGCCGTGAGCTGATAGACAGTATGCGTTTTAATGCCGAAAGCACACTTTTCGGAAACGAAAAAGATGATTCTTTCAAAGGCAGTATCGGTAACATATATCAGACTTTTGCGGATACAGAACTCTATCCTACTATTGAAGAAAAGGCGGCTATGTTGCTTTACTCCGTAACAAAAAACCATTCTTTCTCAGACGGTAACAAGCGTATTGCGGCAGCAGTATTCCTGTATTTTCTTGAAAAAAACGGCATTCTTATGAATGACGGCAAAAAGATTATTTCCGACCATACTTTGGTTGCAATTATTGTAATGATTGCAGAATCAAATCCTGAAGAAAAAGATGTAATGATAAGACTTGTTATGAATTTTCTTATCGGATAATTATAACATAACCGGTATAAATATATACTACAAATCAATTATTTGAATTCAAGAGCGCCTTTGCGGCACATTCCTTACGGAAAATGCAGCAAAGGCGATATATTTTATATTTTCCGAAGTAGTTGTTTTTTTAAAATATCGTATTTTAAATAATAATGACAAATTAAAACTTTTTAAGACAGGTATTTTTTAAAAAAATGTTTTATGATATAATCACTTCAGAAAGGAGTATGCTCTATGGAATGGCTCAGAACTGTCAAAAAAACACTTTTTTATATTGAAGAAAATCTGTTTGATGAAATTGACGTAAACGAATTGGCTGAAAATGTCTTCATTTCACCGTTTTATCTTCAAAAAGGATTTCAGATTCTTACGGGCTATTCTTTAGGTGAATACATCCGCAACAGAAGATTATATGAAGCCGCTTTGAAACTTTTCGAAACAGATGAAAAGATTATTGACGTTGCATTTGACTGCGGTTATGACAGTCAGGAAAGTTTTACAAAAGCGTTCACCCGTTTTCACGGCAGCAGTCCGAACCGTATAAGAAACAACAAATCTCTTATACGCCGTTTTATGCCGCTGAACATCAACATTGAAATTACAGGAGGAAACAAAATGAATTATGTTGTCAGTCCTATGTGGGGTTTTAAGGTAATCGGCTTTGAACGAATTTTTTCAAACGAAACCGCATATAAAGAAATTCCGCTTTTTTGGGACGAAATATGCGAAAAATACTGCACACATACAATTTACGCCGGACTTGAACCGTCTTGCCCCGAGGAGCAGGCTATAATCGACAACTGCATCGGTGAATACGGCGTTTGCATTGATGACGTGGGAAACGGCAAATTCCGCTACCTTATTGCAGGCAGGTATACGGGCGGCGAAGTTCCCGAAAGTATGACGCTTTTTGAATTTCCTAAATGCGAATGGGCAAAATTCAAATGCACGGGGCCAATGCCCGAATCGCTTCAAACGCTCAACACGCAAATTTTCAAAGAATGGCTTCCGGGTAATCCCGACTTTGAAATAGCGGGCGGTTACAACATTGAATGGTATTCATGCGACGGCAATAAAACCGATGAAAATTATGAAAGCGGTATATGGATACCCGTTAAAAGATATGAAAACGAAGCAAAAGAACGCTGGGGCGAAACGGAAGAATACAAACAAGCCGAAGAAAAACGCTCACGCCGTACAAAAGACGCCAACAAAAATACCGATGACGGTCTTATGGAAATTTTTGAGCGTTTCGGAGAATTAAAAAATCTTTCACCCGACAGTAAAGACGTTCAGAACCTTGTGGGCGAACTGAAAAAATATATAAGCGAAAATTATTATGAATGTTCAAATGTAATTTTGAAAAATCTCGGTTTAATGTACGTTTCGGATGAACGCTTTAAAGAAAACATCGACAGAAAAGGCGGCGAAAATACTGCTGAATTCGTAAATGAAGCAATAAACATTTTCTGTAAATAAAACACAGATAAACACGAATAAAACAAAACTAAAACTCTCTTGCCAAACGGCTGTCTCTCGTTTTCTCCGTTTCTTCAACTGCGTTCCATAGCTTACTTCTGTTGCACCATTCAGGCGGAGCGTGTGACGGGAGAAAGATTCTTTCATAGATAAGACCGCCTTTCCTAGTGTAATCGTGTTTTACGCCGTCATACTCGTTAGTTATTTCACTGCAGCTCATATATGCACTTGCGGCTACGGCTGAGCGACCAATACCACGGGTTATGACTTTGGCTTCAAGGTGATAAATTGCGGGTGTCACCGTCCTTTCGGTTGATTTGTTTTGTTTCGGCGATTATTGACAAAGTGATTTTTTACAGTAAACTTAAATATGAAAATATTTTTTGTAACCTTTCCACAACTTCAATTGTTATTATAGTGAAAGGACCTTTCAATTAGGCGGTGAAACAATGACAGATGATGATTTTATGCAAGCAGTAAATCGCAACAATCAACGTCTTTTTCTTATCGCTCTATCTTTCACGAAAAGCACTTACGATGCTGAAGATATTCTTCAAAATGTTTTTGTAAAACTTTTAAAACACCCAAAGAGCTTTTCAGATAAGGAGCATTTAGACAAATGGTTGACAACGGTTTGCGTTAACGAAAGTAAAAATTACATAAAATTACCATTCAGATATCACAAAAACATTGATGATTGTGATTTTGTTTCAGGTGCCAACTTTGACAGTACAACTCAAATAGATTTGTATAATGCTGTTATGAGGCTGTCTAAAAAAGAACGCACGGTAATTCATTTGTTTTACTACGAAAACTTATCGATAAAAGACATTGCAGAAATGCTTAAAATTAAAGAGTCGGCAGTTAAAACTAGGTTAAGTCGTGCAAGAGTAAACTTAAAAGAACAGTTGGGAGATGAGTGGATAGATGAGTAAAAAACAATATATAAATACCTTTTCAAACATTCATCCTTCCGATGAAACAATTGAAAGGATTATGAGTATGACTAACAAAAAACATTTCACAGGTTTTAGTAAAACACTTGTTGCTTTAGTTGCAGTAATTTCAATTCTTTGTTCCATAGGTTTAGTAGCAAACGCTGCTACTGATGGCGCTGTTGCTGAAACTGTTTCTGAAGTTTTTGAAGCCGTATCAAACAAAGTGACCATATTGATAAACGGAAAAGAAACTGAGGCTGAAATTGACGTTTCAGAGAAAACTAATTCTGACGGTGAAAAATATTACGAAGCTGAAATTAAAGTGGATATTCCTGATGCTTACGTAGAGGCAAAATGTGAATTACAATTAGATGAAGACACAGTCATGGAAGATATTGATTCTGCTCTTCAGGAAAGTATAGAACTGCACATATACAAAGAAGAAACTGAATAATTCTATATAGGGGCTGTGACGAAATGAAAAAGTTTCGTCACAGCTCTCTTCTTCTTGATTTAAGAATTATACAGGCAAAAAATATTCAAAACTAATCAAAAGTTCTTGATTTTGGGCATAGCAAAGCTAAGGCAGAGCCTTTTTGTTCAAAAAATGTTCAGTTTTTTATCAGTCTAAGAAACAAGTTTTTCGTGTAATTGCGAACCGGTGCGATTTTGCTGTAACTTGTTATGATATTTATTGATATTGTAACCCATTGCCACAATTAAAGTTTCTGTAAAAACCTTCTTTTTCCCACGGTGAAGAAAGCGTTGGAAACCGTAATCGTACTTAATCACGCCGAAAGCCCCCTCGGATTGAATAGATCTGTTCATTCTCAGAGTTATTCCAATCGGGGATGTTATTCTTTCCAATGATGCCTGTCTTTGTTCGATGAATTTTTTAGAGACCTGCATTTTACGATTTCCTTTTGCTCTTGTGCAGCTTTTCTTGTACGGACAATCTGTGCAATCTTCACATTCATAATGTGTGATTACACTTTCAAATCCGGATTTACTTTTTCTTTTTCCCTCGTAAACCGCTTTTAACTTTTTTCCGTTTTGGCAGGTATATTCATCAAGAAACTCATCGTACTTCATATTTTCTCTGAGAGACATATTACTTTTGAATTTTTTTGTTTTGCTGCGTTCATAGTTTTGCGGCTTTATGTAACATTCCGTTTCGCTGTTTTCAAAGAATGTGTAATTTTCCTCACTTTCATATCCCGCATCGCAGGTTACATCCTGATATACTACACCGTTCTTTTCCATTCTTTTTAACAACGGTATCAATGTCAGTT
>JAZLLP010000041.1:0-16224 GCA_045598225.1 Acutalibacteraceae bacterium
CTTGATCAGTCTGTCGCACGGACTTTTTATGTTCCAAGCCCCTTCGACCTTCTCGGCTCCTTTATTATAGCATATTCTATTGTGCTTAGCTAATCGGTTTTCATTCATGTGGCGTTATGCTATCATGTTGGTCTGTCGCATTCAGATGCAGAAAGCGTTTTCTTCGTCCCGTGGGCAATACTTAGGTATGCCGAGGGCGAAAAAACGCTTAGAAAAGCAAAACTTAATAAACATTCTGTTATATAAAAAGCGCTTTTCATTACAAAATCTCTGTAAGAAAAGCGTTTTTTGTTATTTATTTCGTTTAATAGAGTGTTTTGCTTTTCGCTCTGCGCTAAATGCGACAACCCCATTTATACCCTACTTTTATAATTTTCAGTTAAATACAGAATCAAGTTTTCTTCTGAATCTGTTAAGTTCAACAAGGTCATATTTTTTCGGAGGGTTTTCGGCAATCGCCAAAGCGGCTGCACCTTTACCGACAGCACCGAATACCGTACCGAACGTCTTTCTCGCTTTCGGGAATTTTTTAAGTCTTGAAAGAATTTCTTTTGCGTTGACTGATGATGTATCACCCGAGAGTATTGCGACAATATCTTCGCTTGTAACTGCGCCCGACTCCGCAAGATACCTGAGTTCAACCGGTTCCGCATCAAGAAGCGCTCTTTTGAAGCAATCAACAAGGCACATAAAAGCACCGATTTTCTTAAAGAATTTATACTGATATTTTACAAGTGTATCGGCATCGGTATTGCCCACTCTGATTATTTCTTCGGAAAGTATTTTTGCGGCTCTTATGGCATTTGCCATGCCGCACCCGGTAAGCGGAACGGACATAAACGCCGCATCACCTATAAGGCAGTAACCCTCTGCCACAAAAACGGGTGATGTGTAACGAAGCGGAATTGTTGCGTAATCATCGCCGCGAATGAGTTTTTCACCGATTATAGGGTTGTCTTTTTTCAATTGTTCAAGTATTTCATCGGATTCGTTTTCTTCAAAATCGCCGATTTTACCGACAAGAGTTCCCGCCTGACCGGGCAATTCACAGTTTACCCAGCAGATACTGTTTTTGCACATATATTTAAGATAGAGTTTCCAAATATAATCTCTTTCGGGTTGTTCTTCAAACCCCTCTGCCCTCTCGTAATATGCGTGACGAATATTAAATACTTCATCACATTTCGGTTTGGCGGTAATGCCGAGAATTGACGGTAAAGATGCTCTGAACGGTGAATTGACGCCGCTTGAGTCAATTACAAGGTCGGCATATATTTTTTCGCCGTTTACAACAACGCCTTTAATTACGATATTGTCAATAATAAGAGAATCAACAGGTGTTTCCCACAAAACCTTTGCACCTGCTTTTTCCGCCGAATCCGCAAGCAAACGTACAAAATCGCCACGTTCAACAACAATATCTCTTGAATCTTCGGGAATGTCAATCAAAAGCGGTTTTTCGGAATACGGGAAGAAAAACGAACACGCAGCAGCCTTGTAACTGCCCTCGGGAAGTTCAATATCAACTTCCTTTAAAAGTTTTGATTCTATGCAGTCTGTTCTGTTATGACTTACTTTATCACGAGGAGATTTCTCGAAAACTGTAACATCATTACCCGCCTCGGCAAGAAGACGTGCAGCATACAGACCGCCGTGACCTGCGCCGATAACCACTATTTTTTTATCCATTAAAACTACCTCCCGATTAAATATAATTTAATTATAACATTATTTAACAAAAAATACAATAGACAGTGTTTGTTATATTGCCGTATATATTTTTAAAGTAATATTACCACGTTTTATATGTTGACTTTTTAATTTTTCACGTCTATAATATAGTCAAACAAGAGAAAGAATGAATATTTACTTTCCTGAAAAATATAATAATAACACCTGCGGTGTACGACAGTGCGGCTAATACTAACCCTATGACAATTTTAAGGGAGTCCGGCTTCGCCGGCGGATTGCAGACCTCCTGCTTTGCAGACGAAGGGAGCGTGAACCCGGGAGAGGACACCCACCTGCTTGAGTGCAGGTTTTTATTACCGTACATCGGCATTGCGGGATTATTCATACAAATTAAAGGTTATTCCTTTTAAACTGAAAATAAAGGACTTCGGGAGAAAAAGTTCTCTTGAAGTCCTTTTGAAATAATTATAAATTACGATTTTTGAACGGATGAATAAAATGACTTTTGAAAGAATTTTAAAATACTGCAAAGACCTTGAAACAAACAATAACAGAACATTTTTCAGGGAGAGCCACCTGCAATACGAACAGGCAAAACGGGATTACCTCGGTTTTCTTGACTTTCTGCGTTTCAGAATTGCCGAAAAAGCACCGGACATCGGTAAAGATATAATGTATATGGAGCCGAAAGAATGGACTTACCGCATTGCAAGAGATATGCGCTATTACCACGGTAACGAGCCGTACAACCCTACATTCCGTGCGTATATTTCGGTAAATAAAAAGTCTTGGATGCCGATAGGTTATTATTTGAAAATCGGTAACAACTGCTCTTGCTTCGGCACGGGTATATGGTGTAAAAAAACCGAACAAATCAACAAAGTCCGCAATTACATACTTGAAAATTCGGATGAATTTTTGAACATTATCGAAAAGAACAAATTGACAGTCACCGGAGATTCGCTGAAAAACGTTCCGAAGCACTTACCGCAGGAAAGCCCTGTCGGCGAATACCTGAAAATGAAAAACTGGATGGTAATAGAAAATATTCCGAATGAAGATATTACTGATTTTGAATCTTTTGACGGTTTTCTAGGAGACCTTATGGAAAGAATGGAGCCTATGAGACAGTTTTTTCTTGATGCAGTAAATTATATTCGCTCGGAAAACAATGATTTAATATAGCGTGACACGCTAATCAAAACTGACTGTTAAATATGTTTGCGTACACGCCGCCGTTTGAAAGAAGTTCTTCGTGAGTACCCGTTTCAACTATTCTGCCGTTATCCATTACAAGAATTTTGTCGGCGTTCATTATTGTTGACAGTCTGTGCGCCACAACAAACGATGTTCTGCCTTTCATTAAAACGTCAAATGCCTGTTGTATTTTTTCTTCGGTCAACGTGTCGACAGAAGATGTTGCCTCGTCAAGAATGAGAATCGGCGGATTGTTGAGCATTACACGGGTAATGCACAGAAGTTGCTTCTGCCCCTCGGAAAGCAAACTGCCGTTCTCCCCTGTTTCGGTATTGTAACCGTCAGAAAGCCTTTCAATAAAACCGTCGGACTTTGTAAGTTTGGCGGCTTTTTTTATTTGTTCATCGGTTGCATCGGCTTTCCCGAACATAAGGTTTTCACGGACAGTTCCGCTTTCAAGCCACGTTTCCTGCAAAACCATTCCGAAACATTTTCTTAAATTTTTACAGGTGAAGTCTTTTATTTTTTTGCCGTCTATTTTTATTTCACCCGAATCAACATCATAAAAACGCATCAACAGATTGATAAGAGTTGTTTTGCCGCAACCCGTTGCGCCGACTATTGCAATTTTCTGTCCGACCTCGGCGGTAAAACTCATATTTTCAATAAACTTTTTATCGCTTGAATATGAAAAACTTACATTATTAAACTCAATTCTTCCGTTTATATTTTCGGAAGTAAGTTTTCCGTTATCGGGAAATTCAACTTCATCTATAAGTTCAAACACCCTTTTTGCACACGCAAGAGCATTCTGAAGTTCTGTTATTACTCCCGAAATCTCATTAAACGGTTTTGTGTACTGATTGGCATAAGAAAGAAAACTTACGAGCATTCCGACCGTAAGACCGCCGTTAATTACATATAATGCACCGAAAAGCGCAACAGTCATATAAACAAGACTGTTTACAAACCTTGTAACGGGATTTGTAAGTGAAGAATAAAACGTTGCTTTAAGTGATGCATTTTTCAACCCGTCATTTATTTCATCAAATTTCCGCTGACTTTTCATTTCATAAGAAAACGCTTTAACAGTCTTTTGATTCTGTATCATTTCATTTACGAAGCCTGTTTGAAAGCCTCGGAATTCCGACTGTTTTTTAAACATTGAATAAGTTCTTGAAGCAATGAATTTTGCGGCAAAAAGTGATACGGGAGTAAGAATGACAACCGCAAGCGTAATAAGAGGGCTCATTGTAAGCATAAAAATTATTGTACCGACAATAGTCGCAATACCCGTAAACAGTTGCGAAAAGCCCATTAAAAGACCGTCTGAAAATGTGTCAATATCGGAAATTACCCTGCTGATAATATCACCGTGAGTGTTTTTATCAATAAAACCTACCGAAACTTTCATAAGTTTTGAAAATGCTTTTGAGCGAAGGTCACGGACTGTATTATAAGTTATTTTATTATTGATAATGCTCATTGTCCATTGGCTGACTGCGGCAATTACCATACATATTGCTATTTTAATAATGTTTGTTCTTACAACGTCAAAATCGACGTTGCCCGCACTTTTTATTCCGTCAATCGCTTCACCTGCAAGAATGGGAATATAAAGTGAACAAACAACAAAAACAACTGCACAGAGTATTGATAACACCAAATAAATTTTATATTGACTTACTTCTGAAATCACCTTTTTGAGAGTGTGCATTTTATTTTCCGTTTTCATATCATTCGCCCTCCTTTTTAAATTGCGAATGATATATTTCGCCGTAAACTTCACACGACAGAAGAAGTTCGCTGTGAGTTCCTTTACCGACAAGTGTGCCGTTGTCAAGCACAAGTATAACATCACAGTCTTTTACGGATGACACCCTTTGCGAAACAACGAATACCGTGGGATTGTACGGTAAGGAAAATATGTTTTTACGAAGGCGTAACTCGGTTGCGAAGTCAAGCGCCGAACTGCTGTCATCAAGAATGAGTATTGACGGTTTACCGACAAGTGCCCGTGCAACTGCAAGGCGCTGACGCTGACCGCCCGAAAGATTCTTACCACCCTGCTCAATTACATAATCAAGAAAGCCGTCTTTTTTTGAAACAAAGTCATAACTTTCCGAAAGTTTCAAAACTTCGGTAAGTTCTTCATCGGTTGCTTTACCGCCTACAAGAAGATTTTCACGGACAGTACCTTTAAAAAGCACCGATTTTTGCTGAACTATGCCGACAAATTGACGAAGTGTTTCCGTTGTAATATCATTAACATTTACTTTTCCGACATTTACAAAACCGTCACAGGCAAAGTAAAATCGGGGTATTAAGTTTACAAGCGTTGATTTACCCGAGCCCGTAGGTCCTATTACACCGACTTTTGCGCCGCACGGTATTTCAAAAGAAATATCCGTCAAAGAATTTCCGCCTGCTCCGTCATATTTAAACGAAACGCCTGAAAATTCAACAGAGTTATCTTCGGGAACTGCGCCGTTTTTTACGGAATAATCGGTCGGCATATCAAAAATTGCCGATATTCTTTTTGCGCTTGCAACAGACTTTGTAATATTTATAATAAGATTTGCAAGTTTTACAAGTTCAACAAGTATCTGCCCCATATAATTATAAAGTGCAACAACCGTTCCTGCCGATAACACGCCTTTGTCAACTTTAAGAGCACCCGTATATATCAAAACGATAACTGCACAGTTGACAGTTACAAGCGTAAGCGGATTCATAAGTGCCGAAATTTTACCGACCGTTCTTTGAGCAAAATTCAAGGAACGGTTTCTTTCTTCAAATATATTTGATTCTTCATTCTCTTTGCCGAACGCTCTTATCACTCTGACACCTGTAAGATTTTCACGGACAGAAAGAAGAACTTTGTCAACTTTTTCCTGTACTTCTTTATTCTTCTTTATGGTAACAACCATAATGGGAAAAACAATAAGCGAAAGTACCGCTATTGTAACAACAAAAATGAGAGCCGATTTAAAATCAAGCGTAAACGCCATAATCATTGCGCCGAAAACAATAAACGGCGAACGCAAAAGAAGACGCAGAGAAAGATTTACTCCCGTCTGAACCTGATTTATGTCACTGCTCATTCTTGTTATAAGCGTTGAAGCGACTGTTTTGTCATATTGTGAAAAAGAAAAACTCTGAATATGTTTGAAAAGTGCAGAGCGCATATCTGCAGAACTTAAAACAGCCGCTTTGGCGGACATATACTGTGCCGTTACTGAAAAAAAGAGTCCTGCCGCCGCAAGTAAAAACAAAAGCGCCGCTTCTTTAATAATAAACTGTTTGTTGGAAAAAGCGATGCCTTTATCTATAATATTTGAAATTACAAGCGGAACAAGCAACTCAAGCAAAGCCTCGGTCATTTTAAAGACCGGGGCTGCTATTGCCTGTATTTTATACTTTTTTATAAAAGAAAAAATTCTTTTCATTTTATTACTGTTTCCTTTTTCTGCTTACAAAACATACCCATCCGCCGTTTTCAAGACGCTCGGTTATTTCAAGTCCGTTTTCAGAAAATGCGTTTTCAACTTCTTCTGCCCTTGTATCAATAATTCCCGATGCAATAAACAAAGAATCGTCATACATAAAATTACCGACTTGAGTACTGAAATAAATAATAACGTCTGCGACTATATTTGCGACTACCACGCTGTATTTACCTTTTACTTTGTCGGCAAGGTCACCGCAGACAAATTTAAGTTGAGGTTCTGAAAATCCGTTTTTCTCACCGTTTTCGCAGGCTGTTTTTACAGCAAGCGGGTCAATGTCAACGCCGAATGCTTCTTTTGCTCCCAACAGAAGTGATGAAACGGCAAGAATACCGCTTCCGCACCCTATATCAAGAACGGTATCGCCTTCTTTAACTTTTTTGTCAAGCGTTTCAAGGCAAAGACGTGTTGTGTCGTGTGAGCCTGTGCCGAATGCCGCACCCGGTTCTATTTTTAAAACGGCTCTGTCACCCGAATCATAGTCTTTTTCCCATTCGGGAGTAACAAAAAGCCTTTCACCTACGGGGAACGGTTTGAAATACTTACGCCAGTTATTCGCCCAATCTTCTTCACGGATACCGCCGCTTTCAATTTCATAATCAATTCCGTTAAACGAGAAACGCTCTTTAATAAAAGCAAGTGCTTCTTCGGGATTTTCTTCTTCCGAAACGTAAATATGTATTATTGATTTTGTTCTGTCTTTTTTTAACAAGTCCTCATCAATAAGGTCAATGTGTGCAATTTCAAGCGCTTCTTCTTCAAGCGTACTGTAATCTTCTATGTAAATTCCGTACGGAACGGCAGAAACGATAATATCGCTCGCAAGTTCCGTGTTTTCGGTTTTAACCGATATTTTTATTTCAGTCCATTCCATTTGTCTGTTCTTCTTCCGTTTCAAATAATATTGCTTTCGGCTCTGCCGTTGTTCTGCCGTGATTGTAAAATTTTCTGTTATCAAGCATCCAGAGTTTGCCTGTAAAATCATCTGCTTTTACAGATGATACGGCATCTGCCATTTCATACATATTTGCGTCAAACAAGTCAAGTTGTGAAAGGACTTCCGCTTCAATAAAAGAAGGTCTTACAGCCGCTCCGTATTCAAGTTGACCGTGATGTGAAATAAGCATGTGCTGAAGCAGTGTTTTTGTCTTTTCGGATACTTCGAGTTCATCACATTTTCTGCCGACTTCTTCAGCACCCATAACAAGGTGACCTAAAAGCATACCGCTGAGTGAATGTCCGTCAACAAGACCTGTTGCGTTTACCGTATATTCTTTAAGTTTTGCAATATCGTGAAGCATTGCACCTGCAATAAGAAGTTCTTTGTCAATAGCGGGATAAATACCGCACACACACTCCGCAAGACGTACAATTGAAAGAGTATGGTACAAAAGCCCGCCTTTCATAGCGTGATGAAGTTTTTCAGCCGCAGGGAAAAACAGAAGTTCTTCTTTATGTTCTTCATAAATGGCGGTAACAACTTTTTTCAATTCTTCATCTGAAAAAGACTGTGCAAGAGCGACAAGTGAAGAATACATATTTTCACCTGTAAAATCTGATGATTTGATAAAATCTTCAGTTTTTAGGTTATCACCGTCGCAAACGGGACGCATACGCTGAATAACGAATTGGTCTTTCCCGTTATACTGCTGTAAAACGCCTCTGACTTTTATAAAAGTATTTGCTTCGGGTAAAAACGAGTCTTCTTTATAATCCCATAATTTTGCGATAATTTCGCTGTCTTTATCGGAAAGTATCATATCAAGATACACAGTACCGTTTTTTGCATTTTTCTTTTCACAACTTCTTACAAGCGCAAAACCCTCAACTGCGCCCGATTTTTCGCACGGTGTAAAATTCATAACAATTACCTCATTTTATATCTAAAATATCTTTAATTACTTTTGATGCGATAAGATACCCGGCAACGGGCGGTGTAAACGAAGACGATGCAGGTACACGCCCGAGTTCGGATTGTATGGGTTTTTCTTTTGAATAAACAACAGTAAGATGATTTATTCCCCTGTTTCTGAGTTCACGGCGCATAACACGAGCCAAAGGACACATTTCGGTTTTTGAAATATCGGCAATTTCAAGCATTTCGGGACAGATTTTATTACCCGTTCCCATTGATGAAATAACCGGAATACCGAGTTCTTTTGCTCTTACAATAAGTTCTGTTTTCGCGCTTACGTTGTCAATAGCATCAACAATATAATCATACCCGTCAAGGTCAACTTTGTCTGCATTTTCGGGAAGATACATAATATCGTATTTTTTCACTTTCGCTTCGGGATTGACAGATAAAATACGTCTTTCTTCAACATCGGTCTTTTTTAAACCGACCGTTTCTGTTAAGGCTATAAGTTGCCTGTTAATATTTGTAATATCAACATTATCAAAATCAACAATGCCCAGATTACCTATTCCGCTTCTCGCCAGTGCTTCAACAACCGCCGACCCGACACCGCCGAGTCCGAAAACGATTACTTTTGAATTATTGAGTTTTTTAACCGAATCTGTTCCGAAAAGGCTTTCGCTTCTCGCAAACCTGTCATCCATAAATACCACCGCAAAATAAATATATTTAATTATTATAATATAATAATAAGGTTTGGTCAACAATAAAAAGCAAGGCGGTGACAAAATGAAAAAAAGAATAATATCCGTTTTTACCGTTTTTTGCCTGCTGTTCGGCATTGTTACCGGAAGATTATATAACATATCATCCGGAAAAGCGGTTAACGTGGCTGAAACAAACAGTTCAAGAGTAAAAGAAATATCAAAAACACGGGGTCAGATATATGACAGATATATGAGAAAATTCACAAATACAAAACAGGAGAATTATCTTATTATTAAACCCGACACAAATGTATTGAGTAAAGTAAAAAATCTCAAACAGTTTGAAGAAATAAAAAAATCGCTTGAAAAAGGTGAACTTTCGGTAACACAAACAGATGAATCTTTCATAACACAAAACAACGAAAGCATTCTTTCGCTTTCGCTTGTAAAACGGTATTCAGACGATTTGCTGTGTCATGTAACGGGATACGTTAATTCCGAAAACGACGGAGTTTGCGGAATTGAAAAAAGTTTTAATAATATACTCAAAAAATCAAGCGGAAGCGTTTCGGCTGTTTATGAAACAGATGCCCTCGGCAGAGTTCTTTTGGGCGAAGACGTTGAAATACGGTATGAAAATTACAATAACGATTCGGGAGTAGTTCTGACAGTTGACAAGGATTTTCAGTCAATTTGCGAAAATGCACTTAAAAACAGTTCAATAGAAAAAGGTGCGGTTATTATTCTTGACTCAAACACATCGGAAATACTCGCCTGCGCTTCTGTTCCGATATTTGACCGCAATTATCCCGAAAAGAGTTTAACCGATACAAATTCACCGTTTATCAACAGAGCGTTTACTGCGTATTCGGTCGGTTCTGTTTTTAAAGTTGTCACCGCAGCCGCCGCTATTGAAAACAACAAATCGGTTGAAAACTTTATTTGTTCGGGAAACATCACAAAAAACGGCACTTTATTTAACTGCAACAAAAGAGAAGGTCACGGACCGGTTGATATGGAAAAAGCACTTTCCGTTTCTTGTAACCCGTTTTTTATTGAACTCGCTTCCGTTACGGGTGCAGAAAACATACTGAAAACGGCAGAAAAAACGGGATTCGGAACATCTTACGACTTAGGCGGTATAATAACGGATAAAGGAAATCTGCCCTCGCTTAATGAACTTAACAGCGATGCCTCGATAGGAAATTTCGGATTCGGACAAGGCTCGCTTCTTGCAACACCGCTTCAGATAGCGTTATGCTATTCGGTAATAGCCAACGGCGGAACATTAAGAGAGCCTTCGCTTATTAAAGGTTACAAGGACACAGACGGAAATTATTTTGAAAACGAAAAAAAGAACGGCACAAAAGTGCTGAAAAAAGAAACGTGTGAAATACTGAAGAAATATCTTAATACTACAATGACTGCGGGAACGGGAATAAATGCAAAAAGTCCGTTTTTTTCATCTTGCGGTAAAACCGCTACCGCCGAAACGGGACAAATTGACAAAAACGGTGAAAAAATACTGAACTCATGGTTTGTAGGGTTTTTTCCGTATGAACAACCCGAATACGTCATTTGCATATTAAAAGAAAACGGTGCATCGGGAAGTATAGACGATGCACCTGTGTTCAAAGAAATATCGGAAAATATTTATTATTTAATCAATGAAAGACTTATAGGCATTTCATAACTTCTTCTGCGGCAAGAAGTATTCCCGTTTTTGCGCTGTGGAAATTCAGACCGCCCTGAAGCCAAACGGCGTAAGGCTCTCTTAACGGCGCATCCGCAGAAAGTTCAATAGATGACCCGTTTGTAAACGCACCTGCCGCCATAATCACTTTACTGTCATAACCGGGCATATCCCACGGTTCGGGAACAACAAAACTGTCAACAACCGAGCCGCTTTGAAGACCTCTGCAAAAAGCAATCAGTTTTTCTGAATTGCCGAGTTTTATGCTTTGAATAATGTCACTTCGTTTTTCATTGTAATCGGGAGATACCGTGTACCCCATTTTTTCAAACAGAGCCGCCGTGAAAACCGCCGTTTTAAGTGCTTCACCCGTAACGTGCGGTGCATTGAAAAGTCCCATAAATATGTCACGGGTATTACCGAGTGTCGCACCCACTTCTCTGCCGATTCCCGGAGTTGTCATTCGGTAAGAACACATTTCAACAAGTTCTTTTTTACCTGCTATGTATCCGCCGCATTTGGCGATTCCGCCGCCGGGATTCTTTATAAGTGAACCTGCAAAAATATCCACCCCCGCTTCGGGAGGAATATTCATTTCGGTAAATTCACCGTAACAGTTGTCAAGCATTGTCACGCAGTCGGAAAGTGATTTTACCGTTTCGCATATTTCGCTGATTTTTTCAAATGAAAGAGTAGGTCTTAACGAATACCCTCTTGAACGCTGTATATATACGGCACGGTACTTATTCGTTTTAAGTTTTTGTTTTAATCCGTCAAAATCAACAGTACCGTCGGGTAACAAATCAAGTATTTCAAAACCTATTCCGAAATCTTTAAGAGAGCCCATTCCTTCACCCGAAAGACCTATAACCGAATGAATAGTATCATACGGAACACCTGTGGCGCAAAGCACCTTGTCACCAGGACGAAGAACACCGAAAAGCATTACGCTGAGCGTGTGAGTTCCGCTTGCAAAACTGTGACGGATAAGTGCATCTTCCGCACCGAAAATCTGTGCGGTAACACTGTCAAGAACTTCACGCCCTCTGTCGCCGTAACCGTAACCTGTCGAGCCTGCAAAATGCGATTCGCTTACTCTGTTGTCAATGAACGCTTTAAGCACTCTTTGCTGATTGTATTCAGTTATTTCATCAATCTGCGAAAAAGGCTCTTTACAAATGTCAAGAGCCTTTTTTGAAAGTTCATTTATCTGTTCGCTGAATTTAAAAAACGACATATATAAACCTCATATTTCGTATCCGCCGAAACTTCTTATATTAAGAATGTAGCATGAATTTTCACCGAATATCTTACGCATTGCGGGAACGAATGTATCAACCTTTAAAACAGGCAGGAACACCTGTATTGTACCTGCAAAACCGCCGCCGTGAACACGGAATGCGCCTTCACCGTCTAAAAGTCTGTCGGCTACGCACAACGCAAGTGCAACCGGCTGCTCCGTTGTTCCCGAAGATGTAAAGCAATTCTGGTTATACATATAAGAAGATCTGCCGCTTTCGAGAATAACTTTTTTGAAACTTTCGAAATCGCCGTCTTCAAGTGCTTTTTCAAGTCTGTCAACACGCTTGTTCTCGTTATAAAAATGAAGCGCTCTTTCTACTGCTCTGTCGCCGCATTTTTTACGGATGTCGGAAATATTGTCGAGAACTTCATTTTCATCAACTTCACGAAGAACTTTTTTTGAGAAAAATTCCGCAACAGAGTTCATTTCCTGCCTTATTGCCGCATAGTCGGCAGTAAGGTCGGCATGATTTCCGCCCGTGTCGATAATGCAAAGAAGATGGTCGTGTTTTCTTATATCAAAATCAACTTTTTCTATAACGGGAGAAGATGTATCTTCAAAATCAATTTTTACAAATCCGCCTACCGAACAGGCAGTCTGGTCCATAAGACCGCACGGTTTTTTAAAGTAGACGTTTTCGGCGTACTGTGAAATCTGCGCTATTTCAACCGCTGAGATTTTACCGTCATTATAAAGATAATTAAGTATTGTGCCGATAAGAACTTCGTATGCCGCCGAGGAGGAAAGCCCTGAGCCCGAAAGAACACGGGATGTAATTGAAGCGTCAAAACCGCCTATGTTATACCCGAGTTCTTTGAATCTTGCACATATTCCGCGAATGAGTGCGGATGATTTTCCTGCTTCGCAAATCTTTACTTCAATGTCGGAATAATCTATGCTTAACGGAGAATAGCCCTCGGAATTGACGTTTATTTTATTATCATCACGGGATTTTACGCACGCTACCGCATCAAGATTGACTGCGGCGGCAAACACCTTGCCGTTGTTGTGGTCTGTATGGTTGCCGCATATTTCACTTCTGCCGGGAGCGGAAAAGAAACGAAATTCTCCGTCACCGCCGAAATCGGAATTGAAAGTTTCGGCAAGTTTTATGTAACGGTTTACCTGAAATTCAATTTCACTTTCACCGTAAACTTCACAAAGCCGCTTTTTAAAATCATTTGAAGAAATGTCCGAAATTTTCATTTTAAAACATCCTTTTCTTTATTCTTTTTAACAAGAGTGATTAAAGTGTTCAGAAGCAGAATAGAAATTCCGCTGATAACAAGAAGTAAAATTATCGGCGCGGTAAACGCAAACGAAAACGGATTTGCATAGTTACAGCCGATTACGCTCCACGAAATAAGGCGCGGTAAATAGCCGAGTACGGAAAACAGAACGAACGTAAGCCAGTCCATTGACGTTGCGCCGTATATTCTGCTGACTGTGCCTATCGGAATATTCGGTACAAATCGCAGAATGACAAGCATCCATTTATTACCGTCACCGCCGAGTTTCATAAAATCCATTATCCAATCGGATTTAATAAGGAATTTATGCGCTCCTCCGCCGCCGAACTTCCTGCCCCAGAAAAATTTTGCCGAAACAAGAATCGAAAACCCGAGAACGTTTATTGCCGCCGCAACCGGAACGGGAAAAACCATACCGCTTGCTATAAACAAAACCGAAAGAGGTACAACGGGAACAATTATTTTTACCGCAAAAAGAAAAATAATTACAACAAAAGCCCAAAATCGGTTTAAGCCGGCAATAAAATATTCAACTTTATCAAAATAATCAAGAACATCCTGAAATCTCGCCTGAACCTCGGGAAGAGTCATAACGAAAGTCAAAAACGCAAGTGAAACGGCAACGACAAAACAGCCGATACCCGCCCAACGCATTACAGCATAGCGAAATTTAGTTTCGTTTTGCTTTTTTGAAAACAATATAATCACCCATATCAGTTAATATTACTATTTTATACCAAGTTTATGTCAAGGTCAAGTGAAATAAGTCAAAAACAGGTATTGAAAAGAATATGAAAAATATGATAAAATACAAAAGAGGTGTTAATTTATGGAAAAAATGAAAGCGGTTATTCTTGACGGTCATACGCAAAACCCGGGAGATCTTAACTGGGACTATATCGAAAATACTTTTGATACAACCGTATACCCGAGAACACCGAAAGAACTGATTGTTGAACGTGCAAAGGATGCAGATGTTATTATACTCAATAAAATACCGATAACCCGTGAAATTCTCGCAGAACTTCCGAAACTGAAATTCATCGCAACGCTTGCAACCGGTTACAACCAACTTGACTGCGAGGCACTTAAAGAACGCGGAATACCCGTTTCAAACATTCCCTCCTATTCTACAAACGGCGTAGCACAAATGACATTTTCATTCATTCTTGAATTTACAAACAGAGTTTCTTCATATACCGATGCAGTAAAACATCTTGAATGGTCCGAATGTGAGGATTTTTGTTTCTGGAAAACACCGCTTCACGAATTGGACGGAAAAACGCTCGGAATTATCGGCTTCGGTAAAATCGGAAGAAAAGTTTCCGAAATCGCAAAAGCATTCGGAATGAATGTTTGCGCATACACCCCATCGGGTAAAAAGGACTCGGCGGAGTATGTTGAATTCACTACGCTTGACAATGTGTTGAAAAAATCGGATTTCATTACACTTCACTGTCCGCTTACGGAAAAGACAAATAAACTTGTAAACAAGGAATTTCTGGATAAAATAAAAGACGGTGCATGCCTCATCAACACGGCACGGGGCGGAATTGTTGACGAGCAGGCTGTCAGCGATGCTTTAAAAAGCGGTAAACTTTACTGTTACGGTACGGATGTTCTTTCAACGGAGCCTCCCGCAAAAAACAATCCGTTATTAAGTGCGCCGAATACTTTTATTACCCCGCATATAGCCTGGGCGGCATACGAAACAAGAGCAAGACTGCTCGAAATTCTTAACGGAAACATAAAAGCATTTATTGACGGCTCACCGGTAAATGTTGTCAATATGTAAAAAAATGCCTTAAATTTCCGAACAAACCCTGTTATTTTTTGTCATTGTGACAAATCTTTGATTATCAAGTTAAAAATATCACAAACTTATTGCATTTCTTTTGTTTTGTGATAAAATACTATCGGTAAAAAAATTCAAATTAATATTTGGAGGTAAATTCAAATGTCAGTTAAAGTTGCAATTAATGGTTTCGGCAGAATCGGCCGTCTCGCTTTCCGTCAGATGTTTGACGCTGAAGGTTATGAAATCGTTGCTATCAACGACCTCACAAAACCCTCAATGCTCGCTCACCTTCTCAAGTATGACACCGCTCAGGGCGGCTACTGCGGAAAAATCGGTGAAAACGTTCACACAGTAAGTGCTGACGACGAAGCAGGTACAATCACCGTTGACGGCAAAACTCTCAAAATCTATGCAGAAAAAGATGCTAACGACTGCCCCTGGGGTGAACTCGGTGTTGACGTTGTTCTTGAATGCACAGGTTTCTACTGCTCAAAAGACAAGAGTATGGCTCACATCAACGCAGGCGCTAAAAAAGTTGTTATTTCCGCTCCCGCAGGCAACGACCTCAAAACAATCGTTTTCAGCGTAAACGAGAATACTCTTACTGCTGATGATAAAATCATCTCCGCAGCATCCTGCACAACAAACTGCCTTGCTCCCATGGCTAAAGCACTTAACGATTATGCTCCTATCCAGAGCGGCATCATGAGCACTATTCACGCTTACACAGGCGACCAGATGATTCTTGACGGTCCTCACAGAAAAGGCGACCTCAGACGTGCAAGAGCAGGCGCTGCCAACATCGTTCCCAACTCAACAGGCGCTGCAAAGGCTATCGGTCTTGTTATTCCCGAACTCAACGGCAAACTTATCGGTTCTGCTCAGCGTGTTCCCGTTCCGACAGGTTCTACAACAATCCTTACCGCTGTTGTTAAAGGCGACAACGTTACTAAAGACGGCATCAACGCTGCTATGAAAGCCGCTGCTTCTGCATCTTTCGGCTACAACGAAGATCCTATCGTTTCTTCCGACGTTATCGGTATGAAGTACGGCTCGCTCTTCGACGCAACTCAGACAATGGTTGCAAAAATCGACGACGACACCTATCAGGTACAGGTCGTTTCCTGGTACGACAATGAGAACTCCTATACCAGCCAGATGGTTCGCACCATCAAGCATTTCTCCAACCTGCTGTAAGAATTCAAAATCAAAGGGGC
>JAZLLP010000042.1:0-45694 GCA_045598225.1 Acutalibacteraceae bacterium
TTTTATTATTTGTTCGGGTTATTTCAATATACTTTATTTTTGAGTTGAAATAATTAAAAATATATGATAAAATAAAGCGAATTTTTATGAAAAGGACGGGCGGATTTTTCCGCGTTCAGAATTATGAAATTAGGTATAGTAGGTCTTCCCAACGTAGGCAAAAGCACACTTTTTAACGCACTTACAAATGCCGGTGCACAAGCGGCAAACTACGCATTCTGCACAATCGAGCCGAACATAGGCGTTGTAGCCGTTCCCGACAAAAGACTTGATGCACTTTGCGAAATGTACAATCCCGTAAAAGTAACGCCTGCAACAATCGAATTTGTTGACATTGCAGGTCTTGTCAAAGGCGCTTCAAAAGGTGAAGGGCTCGGCAACAAATTCCTTTCACACATTCGTGAAGTTGATGCAATAATTCACGTTGTAAGGTGTTTTGACAATGATGACATAATGCACGTTGACGGCTCAATCGACCCTCAGCGTGACATTGAAACAATAAATCTTGAACTTATTCTTTCCGATGTTGAAATACTTTCAAGGCGTATTGACAGAACACAAAAAGCAATGAAAGGCGACAAATCACTCGCTTCGGAACTTGCATTTCTTGAAAGAGTTAAAGAAGCACTTGACAACGGCGTATGCGCACGGGCAGTTGAAATGACAGACGATGAAAAAGCAATACTCGACACAGTAGACCTTTTGACATCAAAACCCGTTATTTACGCCTGCAATATGAGTGAAGACGATTTTGCGGCGGATATAAACACAAATGCACGTTACGAAGCAGTTAAGAAAATCGCTTCGGAGGAAGGCAGTCAGGTACTCCCCGTTTGCGCCGAACTCGAAGCGCAGATTGCGGAACTTCCCGATGAAGAAAAGGAACTTTTCCTTTCCGAACTCGGCATTACTTCGGGCGGTCTTGACCTTCTTATAGAAAGAAGTTACGACCTTCTCGGACTTATGAGTTACCTCACCGCAGGTCAACCGGAAGTAAGAGCATGGACAATAAAAAAAGGAACCAAAGCACCTCAGGCGGCGGGAAAAATCCACTCCGACTTTGAAAGAGGATTTATTCGTGCCGAAGTTGTATCATTTGACGTACTTATGGAATGCGGCTCAATGCAGGCGGCAAAAGAAAAAGGTCTTGTACGCTCGGAGGGCAAAGAGTACGTTATGCAGGACGGAGATATTGTTCTGTTCAGATTTAACGTATAAACGGTTATTATAATCCAATAACAACAAAAAAGACTTTTCCGAAGAAAATATCGGGAAAGTCTTTTTATATGATGTTTTTTTATTTTTAAAGATGTTCAATATCGCTGTTTTTCTTTGAATACGGATTTTTGTTTTCATTCTGAATAACAGGTCTGTTGCCCGCTTTGTTGCCGAAACTCAAAAGAAGCGTAATAAGAAAAGCATAAATCACCCATACAATAAGAGGTATTATTCAGTCTTTTGAAAGAACCATTTTAGCAACTTTGTAAACATCACCGCAACCGAGTGTAATTACAAGGTCACCCTCGCCGATATTTTCTTTGAGATAATCGGATACTTTTTCAAACGTATCAAACCATACGGAGCCGTCTATTTCATCGGCTAAATCCTGCGTTTTGATTCCGTAGGTATTTATTTCACGGGAGCCCATTATTTCTGTCATAACAACTTTGTCGGCGATTGAAAGCGCTTCGGCAAATTCATGAAGAAGCATTTTTGTACGGCTGAACGTAAAAGGCTGGAACACAGCCCACACACGTTTGTAATCCATTTTCTTTGCGGCATTTAAAGTAACTTCAAGTTCTTTCGGGTGGTGAGCATAATCATCAGCAATGACCGCACCGTTATATTTACCGAGAATTTCAAATCTTCTGCCTGCGCCGGTAAATGTTTTTACACTGTTCCTGCACTGTTCGAATGTTGCTCCGCAATACATAGCGGCGGCAATAACCGCAAGCGCATTTGAAACATTGTGTTCACCGGGAACCGACAGTTCAAGTCTTCCGAGTTTTTCACCTTTATTATAAACGTCAAACGCAGGAAAAGCGCCGTTTACCCACTCAACTTCACCCGAATAGTAATCATTATTCGTACTTCTGCCGAAAGTAATCATTTTTTTGCCGCAAACACCGGCAACGCTGTCAACCGTGTTTTTATCATCGCCGTTATAAATTACGCACTTTGAGGACATTTCGGCAAATCTGTGAAATGATTTTTCGAGATTTTCAAGCGTCTTGAAATATTCCATATGATCTTTATCAACATTAAGAATAATGCTGACATCCGGGTAAAGGTCAAGGAAAGTGTCTTTATATTCACACGCTTCGACAACAATAGTATCGGTATTTCCGACCCTGCCGTTTGTACCGGTAAGAGGAAGTTTGCCGCCTATAACGGCAGACGGGTCAAAACCGTTGTCAATAAGAATATGAGTAAGCATTGACGTTACCGTTGTTTTGCCGTGAGTACCGCAAACGCCTATGCAGTTGCCGTATTTTTTTGTAATTGCGCCGAAAAGTTTACTGCGTTCAAAAGTGGGTATCCCTTTTTCATAAGCGGCGACAAGTTCCGGATTATCGGGAAGAAGCGCCGCAGTAAAAACAACCATATCCGCACCGTCAACGTTTTCGGCTTTCTGACCGAGGACAACAGGTATTCCGAGATTTCTTATTCTTTTCAAAGTATCGGTTTCGTTGTTGTCAGAGCCGGTAAGATAATAGCCTTTACTGTGCAGAATTTCGGCAAGCGGACACATACCGCTTCCGCCGATTCCGATAAAATGTATTCTTTTTGCGTTTTGCAAAACATCTTCAATATTCATAAATGTACCCCTACACTATTCATTAATATATAAGTATACGCTCTGTTTAATAAAAAATAAAGCGTTTATTGCGATTTTTTAAAAAACGGTATATTTGCTTTTTCAAGAGATTTTCTCAAAAGAGTGCCGAGGACACCGCACGAGATAAACTCACCTGCAAAAACCGTAATTACAAAAAACCACAATCCCCCGTCAAGATTATAAACATATTTAAGAACGAAAGGAATTATCACGGAATTTGATATTACAGGCGGAATAACCGCAAGTAATTTATGTTTTTTCCCTATGAAATATGTCAACACAGCACCTATAAGCGTGGCAAGACTGCCGAAAACAACATCCCACAACGCACAGCCGGTAATAATGTTTGAAATTACACAACCTGTAAAAAGCCCCGGAACTGCGGCAGGAAAAAACACAGGTAAAACCGTAAGCGCTTCGGAAAAACGCACCTGAACAACGCCGCTCGACAAACCGAAAGCAGATGACATTAAAGTCAGCACAACATAAAGCGCCGCTGTAAGAGCGCCTGCGGCAATATTCACCGTGTTTTTCCTTTTGCGTGACATTTCAAATTCCTCACATAAAAAATCCGCCGTTAAAACAGCGGATTTATTTTATACCATTTAGCATTATTTTACAATAGTTTTATCTTAAAAAAATTACGGATGCGGCTCACCTTTTCTGTATGCCGCCATAACCTCCGAAAAAAGTTCCGCACATGACGGCGGAGTCCACGTAATTGCGTTTGCACCTGCTTTTATTGTCGCAAGTATTGTTTCATCTGTCGGGCCGCCCGTTGCAATTATGGGAACATTCGGCATTTCATCACGAATACGTTTTACTATGCGCGGTGTATCTTTTGAAGCGGAAACGTTAAAAATATTAGTACCTGCTTCTATTCTTTCTTTAACGTCTACATCGTCATTTACAACGCTGACAACTACGGGAATATCAATTTTTTCGGATATTTCTTTAATAACTTCGTTTTTTGTAGGTGCGTTCAGAACAACACCGGCAACGCCAAGCGTTTCGGCATTTTCGGCAAGATTTACTGCCCTTATTCCGTTTGTAAGTCCGCCGCCTACACCTGCAAAAACAGGTAAACTTGATGCACTTACAATGGCCTGAGTTATTACGGGTTGAGGTGTAAACGGATAAACCGCAAAAACAGCATCTGCATTAACATTTCTGATAATTGCAAGGTCTGTTGAAAATACAAGAGATTTTATTCGTCTGCCGAACACAACAATACCGCTGCACTCCCTTATTACCTCGGGAACTTTTAACATTGATTTACGGAGTGTTCCGTCAAATGCTTCGGGCATTTGTTTCATAATACCACGCTCCTTTTTTTATTTTCTTTATTATACCTTAAATATATGAACAGTTGTTGTACAAATTATCAATTTATTTTAATTTTTTTCGAATGTTTGTTTTCAATACTATTGAATTGAAAAATATTATGTGATATTATGTAAAAAGGAAATTATGGAGGTGCGTTATGAAAACATTCCTTTTTCAAGGCGATTCCATTACAGATTGCGGCAGGGACAGAAACAATGACAAAAATCTCGGTCTCGGTTATCCGTTTTTGTTCGCTTCTGATTACTCGTTAAAATTCCCCTATGAATATAATTTTATAAATAAAGGAGTAAGCGGAGACAGAATTGTTGACGTTTACGCAAGAATAAAAAGAGATATTATTAACATTCGTCCCGACTATATGAGTTTGCTCATAGGCGTAAATGACGTCTGGCACGAAGTCAGTTACCGCAACGGCGTTGACGCTCCCAAATTTGAAATGATTTATTCAATGCTCATAGAAGAAATTACAGCCGCTTTGCCGGAAATAAAGATATTTCTTCTCGAACCTTTTGTTCTTCAGGGAACTGCCACAACGGATGCATGGGGTTACTTTAAAGAAGAAACAAAATTAAGAGCAGAAGCCGTAAAACGCATAGCCGAAAAATACGACCTCACTTTCATTCCGCTTCAGGAAAAATTTGACAACTCCGTAAAAAGTCAGAATACGGCTTACTGGCTTGTTGACGGCGTTCACCCCGCCCCCGCAGGTCATGCGCTCATTAAAGAAGCACTCAGCGAAGCATTTGACAAAGTAATAAAATAATTTTTACGAAAACATCGGACTGTATCAAACACTTTTGTGAATGATACAGTCCGTTTTTTCTTAAAATTCGAGAGGCAAAGATTGAAGTTTGCAAGACACAAAATCGTCCCCTTATCTTATTTTTCTTTATAATAGTAAGTCATCTTTCCTCTTATTTACTCTTTTTTGCAATACTCTCCAAATAATCTGTTAAACCGTATTTTTCAAGGACTTTAAATGTATTAACGGAATTTTCCGTTAAAAAGTATCGGTCTTCATAGCATAACGGATCCTCATCTGTATAATCATCCACTTCTATAAAACCTATACTTCCGAAATTATTGTTAAACGAATCGATATATTCATCGCAGTTTTCATTTATAAGGTCCTCATATAACGCCTCTTTAATTTCATTAAACGCTTTTTCGGTTATTTTGTCTTTAAGGGAAAATGTGTTGCGGTAATATTCGTTTCCGGATAAACTTTTTTTGTTAACACCGCAGATATTTTCATAAACAGGATAATTACAAATGCCGTCTTTTTTTGCATGAATTATGATATCATAATCTTTAAAAGTATATCCGATATTCTCTTCGTAAGGGCAACCGTATAAACTGTCGTACAATTCTTCTTGGCTGATATAAACATTTTTGACTTTTGTTCTTTTCTTATATTCCTCAGTATCATCACCGAAAAAATATGAACAATAATCATCACGGTAAGATTCTGTTTCAAAAATGTATTTGAACATTTCCGGCTCGACTCTTGCAGAGGTTTCATAAACTCTGTTTACAATTGTTCCGTTTTTCAGTTTATAAGTAAAATATGTATAGGAATCATAATCATGATTTGTTTCGTTTTCTGTTATTGACTTGTGCAGCGCAACAACCGTCTTTATATCACTGTCGCAGGTAAAAGTGTTATATATTGAATCATAGTCATTAAAGCCCGATTGTAAAGTAACGCTTTCAATATCTGTTTCTTTCGGCACTCTTTTTTCATATCCGAAACCGTCTGTAAAGAAAATACCTGCCGTCACCGAAACAATAATAATGACATATATACTTATACCTTCGGCAATTTTTTTTAGTTTTAAATGTTTAATATCAATCAATATCAATGCAACTATGAAAGAAACAACAAAAATACTTAAATCACGCATAAAATTCGCATAATAAGCCGTTGCATAGTTGTCGAAATAATAAACACAGACATTGTAAGAGATTAAAGAAACTGTAAGCGATGTTATGGTATTTCCGAAAATTGAAGAACTTTTTGAAAACTTGTTTTCTGCATCAAATTTTTTCACAAAAAGTTTTTTACACACAAAATATATTACAATGCAGAGTAATATCCACATAAGTGAAGAATAAACAGTAGATTTTGCAAAAGATTCTATGCTTTCATATTTGTTATATACACTTAAACCAAAACTATAACTCCAATCTGTAAAAATCATAATCAGATTTGGAGATATAAGATAAAAAACTCTTTCCAATTCGTTAAATTCATCAATTTCCCAATATTGGTATTCCATACTTTTCAATAAAAGCGGACATACACTTCTTAATACATAACTGAAGAATGACGGAAAAAACACAAATGAAACACTGTAAATTGACGAACGAATCTTACTCGATGTTAAATAAAGTGAAACAGATACACAGAGAAAACTCCATAAACCTGCAACAATTCCCGAAAGTGTAAATGCGGCAAAGCAAAGTAAAAGTTCATTTGAAATACCGTATTTCGTTATATTTACAACAAACGAAATTAACATAGGGATAAGCACAGAGGACAAAAATACACAAATAAACGCTTTTACCCTTTCCCATATAATGTTTTTTCTTTTTTCCGGATATGATAAAACAGAAAACAGTTTTCTCTCATTTTGAAAAAAAGCAAAACAAACATATCCGCATATTGCACCGATTATTGTTAAGAACAACACAAAGTACGGTGAAGATACCCTTGAAGAAATAATGCAATAAGGGTCAGAGAGCATTTCAATGGCTTCTTGTGAAAAATACATATAAGCATCCGGTCTTTCAACATTTATTAACGCCGTAACAACAACTGTTGACATAAATAAGAACACGAGCGTGAGTATTCCCACCGGTAACAATCTTTTTACTGTGTAAAGATAGTCAAAATTTTTCGTTGATAATCTTTTTTCGGTTTTTTTCATAAAATCACCTTAGTTTTCTTTTTCGGTATTGAAAATGTCGGATATTTCAACTGCGCTTGGACTGCCCGTTTCCAATGAGAACACTTCTTCCAGAGTAAGGAAGTTTTCTTCCGTTATATTTCCGCCGAGGTCTTTTATTTTTGATTTTTCCGATTCAATATCCCCGTATATTAAAAGGGATACTTGTTTTCCCGAAATGTTTATATTTTTGTGGTTAATTATTTCAAACATTTCTTTTGAAATTGACTGCTCAAATTCCGCTTTTACACTTCTGAAATTATCGCTTATTTCTTCAATGGGGCACGAAAGTTTAACGGTTTTGCCGTTAAGCAGTACAATGTGGTCACAAACCTCCGCAATTTGTGAAAGGTCGTGCGAACATATAATAACAGAGGCGTTTGTTTGATTTATGTATTCAAGAAGCATATTTTTCAGATAATTCTTCTTTTGCGGGTCAAGCCCGTCAAATGTTTCATCAATCAACAGATATTTCGGTTTAACGGCAAAAGCAATAGCAAGGCACAGTTGGCGCTTCATACCCTTTGAAAGAGAACGGATTTTCATTTTTTCATCGGTAAGTCCGAAAAGTTCCAGTATTTTTTTGAACACCTCAAAATCAAATGACGGAAAATACCCTGCATAGTATTTTGCAGAACTTTTCACCGTTGCATTGTGCGGAAAAAACATATCATCGGGAAGATAAAACATTCCCGCCCTCTCTTTGTCATTGTCAAAGGCGTTGCTTCCGTCAAGAAGAACTTCACCCTCATCTGCCTCGAAAACACCGGCACATACACGCAGAAGCGTTGTTTTGCCTGCGCCGTTATAACCCGCTATTCCCAGAACAGAACTGTTTTTAACAGTAATGTTTACATCCTTAATTGCAATGAAATCGCCGTACTTTTTCGTAACTTTCTTAATTTCAATCATCTTAATCACTCCTCGAATATTCTTTTAACAAGATTTATCATTTCTTCTTCAGACACACCTTTTGACTTTGCCGAAAGCGCAACCCTTTGCAGTTCTTCCGTGGCATTTTCCTTAACGATTGTATTTGCAACAGCCGTCTCGCTTATAAATACACCCCTGCCCGGAACAGAATAAACAATTTTTTCCGCTTCTAAATCAGAAAAAGCACGAATGATTGTATTAACATTCAGTTTAAGTTCCGAAGCAAGTTGCCTTAATGACGGCAATTTGTCATTCGGATGTAATTCGCCCGTGTTCACGAGATTTATTATCTGCTCTTTTATTTGTTCGTAAACCGGTGTTCTGCTATGTAAATCAATAAATAACATAATCGACCTCTTCAGTTTCAACTGTTATATCTGTTCTATAACAGTTATAATGTAACACAGATTATTTCTTTTGTCAACATTTGTTTATTTTATTCTTTTCAGGTTTCCGAAAATTTTTGAAAGGAATATATCGTGTTTAATAATACAAATGGACTGTATCAGACACTTTTGTGAATGATACAGTCCGTTTTTTCAGCGTGACTCAGGTAAAAGTTCACCTTTAAAATATTGTACTTTTTCGGGTTTCGGTGCATTTTCAATAACATCTCCCGTTGCACCGTCAACAGCAATGAATTCGACAATGTTATTTGTTTCGTATTCAAATTTTGTAAATGTAATCAGATTATTTTGTTTATCATAATCGGTTTGGTAAACAAATCTTTTGCCGTTTTCGATTTTTTCGTAATTGCCGATGTTAAAATCGTACTCTCCGGACATATCGCATATTATATTTGAAACATCATCGGATATTCCGTAATCCGAAAGATGTTCTGTTTTAATTTCACCGAATCTGCACACAGTCGCATCTCTGCCGATTGACTCAAGATATTTTTGCGCCTGCAGTTCCATATTTAACCACATACGTTCATTATCTTCATCCGATAGTCCTCTTATAATGCTTTTTGCAATTCTGTACGGAAACATTTTTACCTTTTGCCGAAGTACAAAACGCTTTAACTCCGTTTACGGTACACTCTTCCCACTGTGTAACGGGGCAGGCGTTTGTAAAAGTTGCAGTTTCGCCGGGCACGGAAGAAACCGTAATGTTCTTTTTTACACCTTTAAATAAAAGCGGCTCACTAAAACGGTAAATGCCGCCTTTAAGGTAAATAACACTTCCGTTTTCAGCATTTTCAACGGCTTTTATAAATTCACTTACTGAAGAAACCGTTGCGGAATTAACCGCTGAACCCATAACACATACACTCCCGGAAACAATTATTAAAGACAGAACAAGCGAAATGGTTTTTTTACACATTTTAAGAAAATGCACTTTTTTTGAATTATAAAACAAAGCGTTCATAAATATCCCCCAGCCTAAATTTTATTATAATCACACTTAAACAGTATGATTTCTGCAGACTCTTTCTTTCCATTCTCAAAGAATTCTATTATTCTTTTTTCATTTCCGAAAGACAGGGTACAGTCCTGTTTTTTATTAAATATGTAAAATCAAACAAAATACGGTTTACGCTCGTTTTCGGGTGCAGCGACATCAAGGCGGTAATCTCTGTCAATAAGTGCGCCCATCTCCGAAAGTGCCGCAACCGAAGTATTAAAGGCAAGTTCGGGAGTATTGTTATGCTCACTCAGGTGAGCAAGCACAAACTGTGTTGTACCTCTGTTCACAAGCGCACGCAATGTTGCGGCACACGCATCGTTAGAAAGGTGCCCCGAATCCGAAAGTATTCGCTGTTTTAAAATATACGGATAATCACCTGTTCTGAGCATTGCAATATCGTGATTTGATTCAATATATACAAGTTTGCAACCCGTAACTGCGGCGAGCATATCGTTACTCACATACCCCGTATCTGTCATTATTGCCGCATTTTCGCCGCCGTTTACATTTGTTATAACGTATCCTCTGCCGTCAGCGCAATCATGCGATGTTCTGAACGGTTTTACAAAAAAATCACCCACTTCAATGCCGTCATCCGAAATAATGTTGTCAAAGTGCTTTTCAGATAATACGCCGTTTTTTTTCAAAGAAAGAACTGTTCCGGCTGCTCCGTAAACGGGAATATTGTTTTTTGAAGCAAAAACCGACAAGCCTTTTATATGGTCGCTATGCTCGTGAGTAAGAAAAATTGCTTTTATATTTTCCGGTTTAACATCTATTTCATTAAGTTTTTGCGTTATTTGTTTGGCACTTCTGCCTACATCAACAAGAATTCCGCTTTCGCCTGTTCCTATGTAAACAGAATTGCCGCTGCTTGAAGAAAACAGCGGACAAAATCTCATTTATATTCACCTTTATTCGTCATCAAAATTCTCACGTTTAATATCTGCACCGACAGCGGTAAGTTTTTCAACAAGTTGTTCGTACCCTCTGTCAATAAGTTTTATATTGGAAATTGTGGTAACTCCGTTAGCCATAAGCCCCGCTATTACCATTGCCGCACCTGCCCGAAGGTCATCTGCTTCAACGGGTGCGCCGTTAAGACCTTTTACGCCGTTTATTATTTCCGTTTTGCCGTTTACCATTATGTCGGCGCCCATTCGTCTTAACTGCTCGGCATATTTAAAACGGTTGTCCCATACACTTTCAATAATAGTGCTTGTCCCTTCCGCTACTGTAAGCATTGCAGCAAACTGAGGCTGCATATCGGTCGGAAAACCGGGATGAGGCATTGTTTTTACACGGCATGTATTCGGTTTTCCGTTTGAAATAACACGAACACTTTCATCACCTTCAATAACGGTAATGCCGCAATCTTCAAGTTTACTTGTTATAGATTCAAGATGTTTGGGGATAACATTATCAATAATAACGTCACCGCCTACTGCGGCGGCAGCCGTCATATAAGTACCCGCTTCAATCTGGTCGGGAATAACGGAATATGTGCACCCGTGCATTTTTTCAACTCCGCGGATTTTAATTACGTCTGTACCTGCGCCTCTGACATCTGCACCCATTGAGTTTAAGAAGTTTGCAAGGTCAACTATATGCGGTTCTCTTGCCGCATTTTCAATAACGGTTAAACCTTTTGCTTTTACTGCGGCAAGCATTACGTTAACTGTTGCCCCTACCGAAACAACATCCATATAAACAGACGCACCGAAAAGAGCATCAGCAGAAACGCTTACTATGGCACTTTCCTGCAAAACAGATGCGCCTAACGCTTCAAAACCTTTAATATGCTGGTCAATAGGTCTTACACCGAAATAACATCCGCCGGGCATAGCAACAGACGCTTTACCGTACATACTCAAAAGCGCACCTAAAAGGTAATAAGACGCTCTTAATTTTTTTGTCATTGAGTCGGGTATTGTAATTGATGAATCAACATTTTTTGCGTCGATAAGCAATACTCCGTCTTCGGGTGTTTCTATTTCAGCGCCGATATGACGAAGTATTTTTATCATCATAGACACATCGCTGATTTTCGGCACGTTTTCTATTCGGCATGGCTCATCAGAAAGAATTGCCGCCGGGATTATGGCAAGAACAGCGTTTTTGGCGCCGCTGATATTTATTTTACCGTGAAGTTTATTACCTCCGCGGATAACGAATCTTTCCACTCTCGGCACTCCTTACACAAATATAATATACTCAATTTTAACCTATAATAGTATATCACGTCCGATTGCAAAATAAAAGACTATTTTACATAAATCAAAGTAGTAATTATTAAAAGTTTTTATCCTTTTTTTGTTAGCAATAGACAAAATAATACAATCTTCCTAAAATAACGACAATTTCTGATATTTATTTTTAAAAATAAAAAGCCTACGCCCCGCACCTATTGGCACGAGGCGTTTTTTAATGATTAAATCAATTAAACTAATTCAAGAATGCACATCTCAGCAGCGTCACCGCGGCGAGCTTCAGTCTTGATTATACGGCAGTAACCGCCGTTTACATCTTTATACTTAGGTGCGATCTCATCAAAAAGTTTCTTGACAACATCTTCCTTAGTAATATATGCCATTGCCTGTCTTTTGTTATGAAGACTGTCGACTTTAGCAAGTGTTATCATCTTTTCAGCCAAAGCGCGAACTTCTTTCGCTCTTGTAACTGTGGTTGTCATCTTTCCGTTTTCGAGAAGAGATGTTACCATATTGCGAAGCATGGCTTCACGGTGATCGCTTGCTCTGCCGAGTTTTCTGGTACCGGGCATTTAAATCACTCCTTTGCCGAAAATAGGGACTTATTCGTCCTCATCGCGAAGAGTAAATCCGAGTGAAGCGAGTTTGGCAATAACCTCTTCAAGAGATTTTCTGCCAAGGTTTCTGACCTTCATCATATCCTCTTCTGTCTTATTGATCAAATCTTCAACAGTATTGATACCGGCTCTCTTGAGGCAGTTGAATGAACGAACTGAAAGGTCAAGTTCTTCTATTGTCATTTCAAGAACTTTTTCTTTTGCGCTGTCATCTTTAACTACCATTATTTCTGTTTGTGAATATTCTTCCGAAAGATCCACAAAAAGATTAAGATGCTCTGTGAGGATTTTTGCTGCAAGCGAAACTGCTTCTTTTGCTGAAAGTGTTCCGTCTGTCCATACCTCAATCGTGAGTTTGTCAAAGTCGGTTATCTGACCTACACGGGTGTTGTCTACCGTGTAGTTAACTTTTAATACAGGTGTATAAATCGAGTCAATAGCAATTACGCCGATTGCAGGATCAAGAAGCGTTTTGTTTCTGTCTGATGAAACATATCCTCTGCCCTTGTCTGCCGTGAGTTCCATTGAAACATGTGCGTCAGCATCAAGCGTTGCTATGTGATGTTCGGGATTGAGTATTTCAACCTCTGAATCTGCCTTAATATCACCCGCTGTGATTTCACCGGAACCGTTCGCCTCGATATACATAATCTTGGGACCGTCTCCGTGTATTTTGAGAATAACGCCCTTAAGGTTAAGAACTATCTCGGTAACATCTTCTTTAACATTCGGAATCGTTGAAAACTCATGAAGAATTCCGTCAATTTTTACTGATGTTATCGCATAACCCGGGAGTGAAGAAAGAAGCACACGGCGAAGGCTGTTACCTAATGTTGTTCCGAATCCTCTTTCAAGAGGTTCTACCACAAACGCACCGTAAGCGGAATCTTCGGCTGAGTCGGTAAACTCAATTCTGGGTTTTTCAATGCCAATCATACTAAACCCTCCTTAATATTCACAGTATTTCTGTGTGAGTCTGGTTTGTAAAAACAAACCGATAAGGTAAAGAGCATTATTTAGAATAGAGCTCGACGATGAGGTGTTCCTCAACAGGAGCCTCGATCTGATCTCTTTCTGGAAGGTTGATAACCTTGCCGGTAAGTGCTTCACGGTTTACTTCAAGCCACTGCGGAACAGGACGTGAACCGTTTGCATCAATTATTGCTTTGAAAGAATCAGACTGTGCTGTTTTCTCTTTAACGGAAAGTGCATCTCCTGCTTTAAGAAGATAAGACGGAATATCAACTTTTCTGCCGTTTACGCAGAAATGACCGTGTGTAACGAGCTGTCTTGCTTCTGCACGGGAGTTTGCCCAACCGAGAAGATAAATTACATTGTCCAAACGGCTTTCACAGATTCTGAGAAGGTTTTCACCTGTCTGACCCTGCTTCTTTTCAGCCATAAGGAAATACTTGTGGAACTGTCCTTCAAGAATTCCGTAGTAACGTCTTGCTTTCTGTTTTTCACGAAGCTGCATTCCGTACTCAGAAACTTTCTTGCGGCTCTGGCCGTGCTGGCCGGGAGCGTAAGAACGGCGCTCCAAAGCGCATTTATTGGTATAGCATCTGCCACCTTTTAAGAAGAGCTTCTGGCCTTCACGGCGGCAAAGTTTGCATACCGCACCGGTATATCTTGCCATAATTTGTTTCCTCCTATTATGTTATACGCGCCTTCTCTTAGGCGGACGGCAGCCGTTGTGAGGAATGGGGGTTACGTCTTTGATGAGTGTAACATCAAGGCCGGCAACCTGCAAAGCTCTGATAGCAGCTTCTCTTCCTGCACCGGGACCCTTAACATAAACTTCAACAGTTTTCATACCATGCTCAATAGCAGCCTTTGCTGCTGTTTCAGCAGCGGTCTGTGCTGCGAAGGGAGTGGATTTACGAGAACCTCTGAATCCCATTTCGCCTGCACTTGCCCATGAAACGGCATTGCCCTGAGTATCGGTAATTGTAACAATCGTGTTATTGAAGGTGGATTGGATATGTGCCGCACCGCGTTCAATATTTTTACGTTCACGACGCTTGCGTGTTCCGGCATTCTTTTTGCCGGTAGCTTTTGTAGCCATTCTAATACCTCCTTCGACTTATTTCTTCTTGTTTGCTATCGTTTTCTTCGGACCCTTACGTGTACGAGCGTTTGTTTTTGAACGCTGTCCTCTTACGGGAAGTCCTTTTCTGTGGCGTACGCCACGATAGCAACCGATTTCTACAAGTCTCTTGATATCGAATGCTGTTTCACGACGAAGGTCACCTTCAACCTTTACGTTGTGATCGATATATTCACGTAATTTCGCTACATCGTCTTCGGAAAGATCCTTGACTCTTGTGTCGGGATTAACACCTGTAGCTGCAATAATGTCGCTTGCTGTCTTGCGGCCGATACCGAAAATATAGGTAAGACCGATTTCGACTCTTTTATCTCTTGGTAAATCAACACCTGAAATACGCGCCATTTGTCAGTTGCACCTCCAAATAATGGTTTGCGTAAGGGCTTAGCCCTGACGCTGTTTGTGCTTGGGATTTTCACAGATTACCATGACTTTTCCCTTGCGCTTGATTATCTTGCATTTTTCGCAAATTTTCTTGACAGAAGGTCTGACTTTCATTAGAATACCTCCTAAAATTCAACTTTTGCCTAATATTTTTTATTTTGAACGCCATGTAATGCGGCCGCGGGTAAGGTCGTATGGCGACATTTCAACTGTAACCTTATCCCCCGGAAGTATGCGAATGTAATTCATTCTTAATTTTCCGGATATGTGGCCTAAAATTCTATGACCGTTTTCAAGTTCAACCTGAAAGGTTGTATTCGGTAAAGCCTCAATGACCGTACCTTCAACTTCGATCATATCGTCCTTGGACATAACAAATACCTCCCGTTTGATTAATAGATGTCTTTTAATCTGCTGAGCTGTTTTCTGAGCCTTGAATCCGCTTCGAGATAATACTCATCAAGTACACTCTCTGTTGCTTCAAGATGTTTTATGTTTTTCAGTTTAGGTTTAACTGTTTTATACATCCTGCCGTCCGCAATATATGCGAACTTTTCATCAACACTCATTATTACCGCCAAATCATTCTTATTACGCCCTTTAAGTGAGCGAACTACTCTTCCGCGTTTCATATTGCGCCTCAAAGTTTTGTCATGATAAGCGGGCCGTCACTTGTAACAGCGACTGTGTGCTCAAAATGCGCTGAAAGTTTGCCGTCGGCAGTTTTAACTGTCCAGCCGTTTGACAGCGTCTTAACAGAAGCTGTACCCCCATTAATCATGGGTTCAATGGCGATTGTCATGCCGGGTACCAGACGAACACCCCTTCCGGGTTTTCCGTAATTCGGTACCGCCGGGTCTTCATGAAGGTTACGGCCTACGCCGTGACCTGTATATTCTCTTACAACACCGTATCCGCGTTCTTCGCAAAAGTTCTGAATCGCAAATCCTACATCACCGAGCCTGCCGCCGGGAACTGCCTTTTGAATGCCCAAATACAGACTTTCTTCGGTAGTTTCTATCAGCCGCTTTGCTTCAGCGGAAATATCTCCGCATGCAAAAGTGGCGGCAGTATCTCCGGTAAAACCGTCGATACAGGCTCCGAGGTCGATACTAACTATGTCGCCTGCTCTTACGATGTGTGCCTTATCGGGAATACCATGAATAACTTCGTCGTTTATGGAAATGCATGCGGAAGCAGGAAACCCGTTATAATTCAGAAAAGTTGGTTTTGCACCTTTACTCTCTATAAATTTTCGGGCAATTCTGTCAATTTCGAAGGTTGAAACTCCGGGTTCGACAGCCTCTCCTGCTACCTTCAGTGCTTCAGCGGATATCCTGCACGCTTCAAGCATCTGCCTGATCTCTCGCTCATTTTTCAGCACTATCATGCTTAATCCTCCAACACCTTAAGGATTGCTTCGGTTATTTCCGCTATGGGTGCGGTTCCCTCTACTGTACGGAGTTTTCCGCATTCCTTGTAGTAATCCTTTAACGGTTCGGTTTGTTCGTGGTAAACTTTAAGTCTGTCAAGAACAGTTTCGGGAGCATCATCTTTACGAACGTAAAGTTCGCCGCCGCAACTGTCGCAAACGCCGTCAACCTTTGAGGGTTTGTTTTCAATGTGATAAGATGCGCCGCATCCTTTACATACACGTCTGCCTGACATTCTGTTTACTACGCTTTGGTCTGGAACATCAATATCAACAACTCTGTCAATAATAATGCCCATATTATCAAGGGCCTCTGCCTGAGGAATTGTTCTGGGGAAGCCGTCAAGAATGAAGCCACCGTTGCAATCCTCTTTTGCAAGCCTTTCCTTGATGATGCCGATTACGACATCATCCGGAACAAGTTTGCCTGCCTCGATAAAGGCTTTTGCTTTAAGCCCCATCTCTGTTCCGTTGGCAAGTGCTTCACGAATGATATTGCCTGTGGAAACAGTGGGAATGTTAAGTTTTGCAGCAATTATCTCCGCCTGTGTGCCTTTGCCGGCACCCGGAGCGCCGAGAAATATAAGTTTCATCATTTGTTCCTTTCTTTTATCAATCGAGGAAGCCTTTGTAATGACGAAGCATCATCTGGCTTTCAAGTTGCTGTACTGTCTCGAGTGCAACACCAACCATAATTATGATGGATGTACCGCCGAGTGAAATATTCATTCCGCCATTCGGAAGAACAAGCGCCGTAATCTGTGAGAATACTGTGGGGAACAATGCAACTACGCTGAGAAGCAATGCACCGAGAAGAATAATTCTCGAGATTATTTTGCCGATATAATCGGATGTGGGCTTGCCGGGACGAATACCGGGAATTGTACCGCTGTTTGAGCGGATGTTGTTTGCCATCTCTACGGGGTTGTACTGAATTGCCGCATAGAAATATGCAAAGAATATTATCAATACAAAATAGAGTATACCGTAAACTACGTTTGTCGAATCAAAGAATCCGAAGAATTTGTCAAGCGCACCGCCATCTTTAATTTTGTTCTGGAAGAACAGCTGAATTGTGGGCGGAAGTGAGAGAATGGAACTTGCGAAAATGATGGGCATAACGCCGCTCATATTTACTTTTATCGGAATATGAGTGCTCTGTCCGCCGTACATTTTGCGTCCTACAACTCTCTTTGCATACTGAACCGGGATTCTGCGTTCTGCATTATCCATCCATACGATGTAAGCAATCATAAGAACGTAACATACAAGAACAAACGGTGCAAGGAAGTAATAAATACCGCCTCTTGAGAAATAACTGCCTACTTTCGGGTTTGTGCTGAAAAGTGAAGTCATTTCTGTGGGTATACGTGAAACAATACCTGCAAAAAGTATTATTGAAATACCGTTGCCGATACCTTTATCATTGATTTGTTCGCCGAGCCACATAACAAGTGCTGTGCCTGCGGTAAGTACTGCAATGATAACGAGTGCCTGGAAAACCTTCGGGAATACGGAAGCACCTGTGTAAAGAACATATTTCTTTGCATTAAGGTAAATGAAATAAGCCGTACTCTGAAGAAGGCCGAGGCCGATTGTAACATAACGGGTAATTGATGCGATTTTCTTTCTGCCCTCTTCACCCTCTTTTGAAAGTCTTTCAAGAGCAGGAATTGCAACAGTCAAAAGCTGAATGATAATTGAACTGTTGATGTAGGGTGTAATTGAAAGAGCGAACAATGTACCGTAGTTGAAAGCATCGCCTGTCATCATACTCAGGTAGTTTAAGAAAGTTGTTCCGCCCTCGGAACTTATAAGTCCTGTTGCGGGAATACTTACAAACGGAACCGGTATATTAGCGCCGATTCTGAATATAACAACAATAAACGCCGTAAATAAAATCTTTTTTCTTATATCGGGGATTTTCCATGCATTGGCAAAAGTCTTAAACACTTCAAATCACCTCTGCCTTTCCTCCGGCAGCCTCAATTTTTGCTTTGGCTGCATCAGAATAAGCATTTACCTTGACAGTGAATTTCTTAGTGATATCGCCGTGAGCAAGTACTTTAACACCGTCAAGTGTTTTATTGACAAGACCTGCGTTTTTAAGAGCATCAATATCTATTACTGCTCCGTCTTCAAATCTGTCTTCAAGGGCTGCTACATTAACAATAGCAAACTCCTTGCCGAAAATATTAACAAAACCTCTTTTGGGAAGGCGTCTTTGTAAAGGCATCTGACCGCCTTCAAAACCGGGACGCATACCGCGACCGGCACGTGCCTTCTGACCTTTGTGACCCTTACCGGCGGTTTTACCCTGACCGGAAGCAGGACCTCTGCCTATCCTTTTAACAGATTTTTTTGAACCTGCTGCGGGTGAAAGCTCGTGAAGCTTCATAATTGCACCTCCTTGCTTATTCTTCTGTTACCTCAACAAGATGAGAAATTTTATTGATTTTGCCTTTTGTCTGGGGGTTATCCGGTTGAGAGGAAACATCCCCGATTTTATGAAGGCCTAATGCATAGGCGGTAGCAATCTGATCTTTTTTGCAACCTATGAGGCTCTTAACGAGCTTTACATTGATATTTGCCATCTTGACCGCCCTCCTTAATCTTTAAAATGCTTAACGGATTTGCCGCGAATGTTTGCAACTTCTTCAACGTTGCGAAGTTGCATAAGACCATCCATTGTGGCTCTTACTACGTTGCAGGGATTATTTGAACGAAGTGCTTTTGCACGAATATCCTTAATGCCGACTGTTTCAACAACAGCACGAACGGGGCCGCCTGCAATAACACCGGTACCGGGTGCGGCGGGTTTAAGAAGAACTACGCCTGCTCCGAATTTACCGATTACCTCGTGAGGAATGGTCGTACCCTTAAGGGAAACCTTAACGAGATTTTTCTTAGCGTCTTCAAGACCCTTACGGATAGCATCCGGTACTTCGTTTGATTTACCCAAACCGAAACCTACTGTTCCGTTACCGTCGCCTACAACTACGAGAGCCGAGAATTTCATGATTCTGCCGCCCTTAACCGTTTTGGATACACGGTTAATAGCAACAACTCTTTCCTGAAGCTCATTTTCTTTCTGAGCCGCTTCAAATTTAGCCAAAGTAATTCCTCCCTTTCTCAGAAATTGAGGCCGCCCTCACGGGCGCCTTCGGCCAAGCTCTCTACACGGCCGTGATAGATGTAACCGCCGCGATCAAAAACAACATCTTTGATGTTCTTTTCCGCTGCACGTTCTGCTAATAATTTACCTACTTTATAGGCTGCGTCCTTATTTCCGCCGTAATCCTTGAAGTCTTTCTCAACAGTTGAAGCGGAAACGAGTGTAACACCGTTAACATCGTCTATCAACTGAGCATAAATATGCTGAAGAGAACGGAATACATTGAGTCTGGGGCATTCAGCCGTACCGCTGAGTTTGCCGCGTACTCTTTTATGACGCTGAACCCTTGCTTTATTAGTGTCCGGTCTTTGTACCATTATTTCTTCACCTCTTTAACGATTTCAGGGATTATTTACCGCCCTTACCGGCCTTACCTTCCTTACGGCGGATAACTTCATCAACATATTTGATGCCTTTACCCTTGTAAGGTTCCGGAGGTCTTTTACCCCTGACTTCGGAAGCAAACTGACCAACCTTTTGCTTATCGGGGCCGGAAATAACAACTTTATTGGGAGAAGGAACATCTATTGATATTCCGTCTTCTTCTGACATGATAACATCATGTGAATAACCGATTTTCATAACAAGATCTTTGCCCTGTTTTTCTGCACGGTAACCAACGCCGTTGATTTCAAGTTCTTTTGAATAACCTTCATTAACGCCTTGTACCATGTTAGCAATAAGTGTGCGGGTAAGACCGTGAAGAGAACGGTTTTCTTTTGAATCATCCGGACGTGATACTGTGATCACACCGTTGTCAAGTTCGACATTCATTTTGCTGCTTACTGTTCTGGAAAGAGTACCCTTCGGGCCCTTAACGGTAACAGTGCTGCCGTCAATCTTGACATCAACGCCTGCCGGAACGGCTATCGGCATTCTGCCTATACGTGACATATACTGTTCCTCCTTACCAGATGTATGCAAGAACTTCGCCGCCGACGTTGGCTTTGCGAGCGTCCTTATCTGTCATAATACCCTTTGATGTTGAAAGGATAACAATGCCGAGTCCGTTCTGAACTTTGGGCATATCCTCACAATTTGAATAAATGCGGAGTCCGGGCTTGGAAACTCTGCGAAGCCCTGTAATAACCGGAGAATTGTTTGCGCCGTATTTGAGAGCGATCTCAATAATACCCTGCTTGCCGTCTTCGATTACTTTAAAGCTTTTTATATAACCCTCATCAACAAGAATCTGAGCAATTGCTTTCTTGATGTTAGATGCGGGGATCTGCACTGTATCGTGCTTTGCTGAGCTAGCGTTACGGATTCTTGTAAGCATATCAGCAATTGAATCAGTAATCTGCATACCGTGTTTCCTCCTTATAGCAAATTGCTCTTACCAGCTTGCCTTCTTAACGCCGGGAATCTGACCTGCGTGAGCAAGTTCCCTGAAGCAGATACGGCATACGCCGTATTTACGAAGATAGGCATGCGGTCTGCCACAGATTTTGCATCTGTTGTACTGTCTTGTTGAATATTTTGCAGGTCTCGCCTGCTTAACTTTCATAGATGTTTTAGCCACGATGACCCTCCTTATCTTGCAAACGGAGCGCCGAGGAGAGTAAGTAACTCGCGGCCCTCTTCGTCTGTCTGCGCGGTTGTTATAAAGTTAATATCCATACCGCGGACTTTGTCGATTTTGTCGTATTCGATTTCAGGGAATATAAGCTGTTCCTTAACACCCATTGAGTAGTTGCCTCTGCCGTCGAAAGAGTTCGGGTTGATACCGCGGAAGTCTCTTACGCGGGGAAGTGCAAGATTGAAAAATCTGTCAAGGAATTCATACATACGGTCACCGCGAAGTGTGACTTTTGCACCGATATCCATACCTTCACGAAGTTTGAAGTTAGCAACTGATTTTCTTGCTTTGCAAACTACGGGTGTCTGACCGGTTATCTGCTTAATATCGCTGATGATAGCTTCAAGAGATTTTGAATTATCACGAATTTCGCCTGATGTAACGTTTATAACGATTTTGTCAAGCTTCGGGATCTGCATAACGCTCTTGTAGCCGAACTTTTTCATAAGCTGAGGTGCAACCTCAGATTTGTACATTTCTTTAAGTCTTGCTGCCATTCGTTATGTCCCTCCCTTAAAACTGAGCGTTGCATTTTTTGCAAACTCTGAATTTTTTAGTCTTATCGCCGTCTTTTACGATAACGTGGCCTACTCTTGTGGCTACGCCGCATTTGGGGCAGATAAGCTGAACCTTATCAGCATAAAGTGCGCTCTCGGCTTTAAGAATACCGCCGGGCTCGCCCATTTTGCGGGGTTTAACATGTTTGGAAACGATGTTGATGCCTTCAACAATTACCTTACCTTCTGAGGGAGATACCTGAAGTACCTTGCCTTTTTTGCCGCGGTCCTTGCCCTGAATGACAATAACTTCGTCGCCTGTTTTGACGTGAACTTTATTACTCATTGTCGGAACCTCCCATTAAAGTACTTCCGGAGCAAGAGAGAGTATCTTGAGATAATCTTTATCACGAAGTTCTCTTGCTACAGGCCCGAATATACGGGTACCCTTCGGGTTTTTGTCTTCTTTTATTATAACTGCTGCATTTTCGTCAAAACGAATGTAAGTACCGTCTTCACGGCGAACGCCGCTTGCTGTACGAACTACTACAGCCTTTACAACTTCACCTTTTTTTACAACGCCACCGGGTGATGCTTTCTTAACGCTTGCTACTATAACATCACCGATATTGGCATACCTCTTGCGGGAACCGCCTAATACGCGGATGCACATAATTTCTTTTGCGCCCGTGTTATCGGCTACCTTGAGGTAACTCTGCTGCTGTATCACAGTGTGTGCCTCCTTCTGTGTGCTAAATTATTTAGCCTTCTCAATTATTTCTGCTACACGCCATCTTTTATCTTTTGATAACGGACGTGTTTCCATAATCATAACACGGTCGCCAATGCCGCACTCGTTGTTTTCGTCATGTGCCTTGAACTTGATCGTGCGATTGACAATCTTTTTATAAAGCGGATGCTGTACCCTGTCTTTAACGGATACGACTACTGTCTTATCCATTTTATCGCTTGTAACGATACCGACACGGGTTTTTCTTAAATTTCTATCACTCATTTAATTTGCCCTCCGTACTCAAGAATTCTGACCGTTTAACTGAACATCACGAATAACTGTCATTACTCTTGCGATGTCTTTTTTAACGGCGCTTATTCTCATCGGGTTATCAAGCTGGTTGATGGCTTGCTGGAAACGCAGGTTAAAGAGTTCTTTCTTCAGTTCAAGGAGTTTAGCATCCAACTCTGCCTGAGAGAGTTTTCTTAATTCACTTGCTTTCATTGCTTGTCACCATCCTGTTCTGCCTTGCAAACGAATTTGCATTTAATAGGAAGTTTGTTTGCCGCAAGACGCATAGCCTCACGTGCAAGTTCTTCACTAACGCCGCCAATCTCGAACATAATTCTGCCGGGTTTAACGACTGCTACCCAATACTCGGGAGAACCTTTACCGGAACCCATTCGGGTTTCAGCCGGTTTTTCTGTAATCGGCTTATCCGGGAAGATTTTTATCCAAACCTGACCGCCACGTTTGATATATCTTGTCATAGCAATACGGGCTGCTTCGATCTGATTTGATGTAATCCATGCGGGTTCGAGAGCCTGAAGACCGTAATCACCGTAGTTAACTTCAGTTCCTCTGTGAGCAGCGCCTTTAAGACGGCCTCTCTGAACACGACGATATTTAACTCTTTTAGGTAATAACATTACTTGGCTCCTCCTTCCCTTTTAACTCTGCGGGATTCGTGAAGGACTTCGCCTTTGTAGATCCAAACTTTAACGCCTATACGACCGTAAGTTGTTTTTGCCTCTGCAAAACCGTAGTCGATGTCAGCACGGATGGTCTGAAGCGGAATAGTACCCTCATGATACTGCTCGACACGTGCAATTTCTGCACCGCCGACTCTGCCGGAAACCTGTGTTTTGATTCCCTTTGCGCCTGATTTCATTGTTCTGCCGATTGACTGTTTGAGTGCACGGCGGAAAGATACACGCTTTTCAAGCTGTGCTGCAATACCTTCAGCAACAAGCTGTGCGTTGAGGTCAGGCTGCTTGATTTCGGTGATATTGATGTATACTTCTTTATCGCCGTCAATCATCTTTTTAACTGTTTCTTTAAGTTTATCTATCTCTGCGCCGCCGCGGCCGATAACGATACCGGGTTTTGCACAGTGGATATTAATGCGTACTCTCTTGGGGTCACGCTCGATTTCTACCTTCGGAACGCCTGCCGGAGCAAGGAGTTCAAGAAGAAATTCACGAATCTTGTTGTCTTCAACAAGAGTATCACCGAATTCACCCTTCTTAGCATACCAGCGAGATTCCCAATCTTTAATTACGCCTACTCTTAAACCTGTAGGATTTATTTTCTGGCCCATTATATTTCCTCCTCTCGCTTATTCTGCATCCTTGAGTACAAGGGTGATGTGAGATGTTTTCTTGTTTATGCGGTTTGCGCTTCCGCGTGCTCTGGGTCTGATTCTCTTGAGAGTGGGACCCTGGCATACCCAGCACTGTGCTACATAAAGACTTGAAACATCCATATTTTTGTTTTCTGCATTTGCTATTGCAGATTTGAGAAGCTTCTCAAGCGGCTCACAAGCAGCCTTCGGTGTGTGCTTGAGAATTGCCATTGCTTCATCAGTAGGCTTATTACGGATAAGGTCAAGAACTATCTGAACCTTACGAGGCGCTATTCTTATATAGGTTGCCTTTGCTGTTGCCTCCATTGTTACACACTCCTTTCGACTGATTATTTACCGTTATTTGTAGTTTTGCTGCCGGCATGACCTCTGAAAGTTCTTGTCGGGGCAAATTCTCCGAGTTTGTGACCAACCATATCCTCGGTAACATATACCGGAACATGTTTACGACCGTCATGAACAGCGAATGTATGGCCTACAAAGTCCGGGAATATTGTTGAGCTTCTGCTCCATGTTTTAAGGACTATCTTTTCGCCTTTTTCGTTCATTGCCTGAACTCTTGCGAGAAGTTTAGGCTGCACGAAAGGTCCTTTTTTTATACTTCTGCTCATAAATACTGCTCCTTTCCGGCTTATTTACCATTACGACGCTTCACGATGAGCTTATCGGAGCGATTCTTCTTAGCACGTGTCTTGTAACCGAGAGCGGGTTTGCCCCAGGGTGTTACAGGACCCGGACGTCCGATGGGTGACTTACCTTCACCCCCGCCGTGGGGGTGGTCATTGGGGTTCATAACAGAACCGCGAACTGTAGGTCTGATGCCGAGGTGACGTGTACGACCCGCTTTACCGATTTTAACGTTTTCGTGGTCGATGTTGCCAACCTGGCCGATTGTTGCCATGCACTGTACCGGAACATTGCGAAGTTCGCCTGAAGGAAGTCTGAGAAGAGCGTAAACGCCTTCTTTTGCCATAAGCTGTGCCGCATTACCTGCTGCACGGGCAAGTTGACCGCCTTTGCCGGGATAAAGTTCTACGTTGTGAACGAATGTACCGACAGGGATATTTACGAGCGGCAATGCGTTGCCGGGTTTAATATCTGCTGCGGGACCTGCTATTACCTTGTCGCCGACATTAAGTCCGACGGGAGCAAGGATATAACTTTTAACACCGTCTGCATACTCAATAAGAGCGATGTGTGCTGAACGGTTGGGATCGTATTCAAGAGTTTTTACTGTTGCTTCAACATCAAATTTGTTTCTCTTGAAGTCGATTACTCTGTACTTTCTGCGATTTCCGCCGCCGCGATGACGAACGGTGATTCTGCCGTAGCTGTTACGGCCTGCATTTTTCTTGAGAGCCGTTAAAAGGCTTTTCTCAGGAGCAACTTTTGAAAGTCCGGAGTAATCTGTAACCGACATACCGCGTCGCGCGTTTGTGGTCGGTTTGTAAACTTTAATAGACATTTTATTCACACTCCTATAATGGCTTTGCGGAGAATGTCAACTCCATACTATACCATCGGGTATATTTTATTTAAGTTTCAGATTACATCATTCCGTCAAAGAACTCGATTGTCTTTGACTCTTCGGTAAGAGTTACGATTGCTTTTTTCCATGAAGCAGTATAGCCTTCATGAGCACCGTATCTTCTGAATTTACCGTTTACACTTACTGTATTTACCTTTGCAACTTTAACGCCGAAAAGTTCTTCAACTGCTTTTGCAATTTCAATTTTGTTAGCGTCTTTTGCAACTTTGAAAGTGTATTTTTTTGAGGCGATACCCATCATGGATTCTTCTGTGATGATGGGCTTAATGATAATGTCCTGTACCATTTTCATTACGCATAAACCTCCTCAATCTTTGCAACAGCATCCTTAGCAACTACGATTGTGTCGCAATTAAGGATGTCATAAACATTAAGAGTATTAACAAAGGAAACCTTTGAACCCTCAATATTACGAACACTCTTGTAAATAACCTCGTCGTTTTCGGGGATAACTACAAGAACTTTTTTCTTTGCACCGACAGCGTTGAACATTTTAACCATGTCCTGAGTTTTGATAGCATCAAGTTTTATTGAATCAACAACTACCATCTCATCTGCGGCTACCTTTGAAGAAAGCGCCGACTTCATAGCAAGTCTTTTAACTTTCTTATTTATGTCAATGCCGTATGTTCTGGGCTTCGGGCCAAGTGCGATACCGCCGTGATACCACTGCGGAGCACGTGTGGAACCCTGTCTTGCGCGGCCTGTACCTTTTTGCCTCCAAGGTTTTTTGCCGCCGCCGCTGACTTCTGAACGGGTGCGTGTGGACTGAGTGCCCTGACGCTGGTTTGCCAAATAACTTACAACAACAAGGTGCATAGCCGACATATTGGGCTCAATTGAAAAGATGTTATCATTGAGTTCGATATCGGAAACCTTCTTGCCTGTCATATCAAGTACTGATAAACTACTCATCTGTTACACTCTCCTTCCTTACGCTTTTTTTACTGCGTCAGCGATGCAAACTATGCTACCTTTGGCACCGGGAACGGAACCTTTTATAGCAATAAGATTGTTTTCGCTGTCAACTTTAACTACGCTGAGATTCTGAACGGTAACACGTTCGCTGCCGAGGTGACCTGCCATTTTCTTTCCCTTGTAAACGCGGGAAGGATCGGAACATGCGCCGAGTGAGCCTGCATGTCTTGCAACAGGACCTGAACCGTGGGTTTCTTTAAGTCTGCCGAAGTTCCATCTTTTGATAGCACCTGCAGTACCTTTACCCTTGCTTGTACCTACTACGTCAACGATATCGCCTGCAGCAAAAACGTCTGCTTTAAGGATGTCGCCTACGTTTACAGAAGATGTGTCAGCGAGTTTGAACTCTTTGAGAACCTTCTTGGGTGCTACGCCTGCTTTGTCAAAATGACCTTTTGCGGGTTTGTTAAGTCTTGAAACTTTAACATCGCCATAGCCAAGCTGAACTGCTTCGTAGCCGTCATTTTCAGTTGTTTTTTTCATAACAACTGCGCACGGACCTGCTTCAATGACTGTAACGGGAATCATATTACCCTTTTCGTCAAAGATCTGAGTCATGCCGATTTTCTTTCCGATAAGACCTTTTTTCATTAAAAATTCCTCCTGTCAGATTATTGGTTGGGTTTTCCCCAACATGACCTGCTGTACCTATATATAATAGGTATATTCAAAATTAAACTTTTATCGGATTAAAGTTTAATTTCAAAATCAACGCCTGCGGGCAATTCGAGATTCGTAAGAGCTTCAACGGTTTTGTTTGAAGGTCTGAGAATGTCGATAAGCCTTTTGTGTGTGTGCTGTTCAAACTGTTCACGGGAATCTTTGTACTTGTGAACCGCACGAAGAATTGTAACTACCTCTTTTTCTGTGGGAAGCGGAATAGGACCGGAAACCTGTGCGCCTGTACGACGTGCTGTTTCAACTATCTTTTCTGCTGCCTTGTCAACGAGGTTGTGATCATAACCTTTAAGTCTGATCCTGATTTTTTCCTTAACTGCCATTTAAAACGCCTCCTAAAAATTTTGGCGGGCATACGCAACTTTTAACAACTCTCCCGGGCGTTTCGTTCATTCCGTTCAAAAACCGGAATGAACTTCCGGGATAAAACTGCGTTCTTTACAAAGCCGAAGCCACAGTTAAGGACGGCAAACGGTTTTGCAAAGTTATTGATCGCCCGGTTTAAAATCGGACATACTCCGCGGAAATTCCCTGCCTCAATTAAGGGCAGCCACCTCCCGCATCATCGCATATCAGACGCAAAAGGGCATAATAAAATAGGGACACGCCCTTCGCACGCCCTATCATAATATCACATACTTTTCAATAATGCAAGTGTTTTTTATGCATTTTCCGAAAATTTTTCATTATTTTTTTGTAAAATATTTACGCTGTTTTAATTAAATACATCATTTTCGACAAATTCACTTATTTTATTCCGGTAAAATAGTCGGGATATTGAGGCATCACTATATTTGTTACCATATAAAATACGAGTTTACCCTCCGCATAGCCTACACCTGAATTACCCAATCCGTTTACGGTTGCCGTTTTTATTTTTTTGTTTTTGTCAACCTGGTGAACTTTCAGAAGTGTGTCCGGACTTTTAATGATTTTTCCGTTTGAATCTTTTGTTCCGTCAAATTCAAGAACAAAATTGTTGCCTTCGTCGGGAACTGTATAAATTGCCACAAGCACGGAAGCGTCAACTTTTTTATTTTCGGATACTAATTTTATATATTCATTATCCGGGTCATCAGAAAGAATATTATCACCTGTTTTTTCAAGCGGCGGCAAACCTTCAATAGTTTCCGTTTCCGTTGTTTGAGGCACGGTAGTTTCCTCTTTGGTGACAACAGCACTTGAAGGCGCTTTAGTTTCGGTAACGTTCTGCCCGGTTGTCTGAACGGGAGTTGTCGTTGCTTCAAAACTCGTTTCGGGTAATACTGTTCCGGAAGTAACCGAAACCGACAAATCGGTATTATCATTAACGGAAATCTGTTCCGAAACGGAAACCGATTCTACATTTGAATCGACTGTTTCAACAGGTTTTGTTGCGGTAACTTTTACTATACCTATTATAATAAGCGCCAAAACAATAACCGTTATAATTCCTACGGTTATAATCAGCGCAAGCATACGCTTGTCTTGCTTTGATTTTTCAATATTATTCTTAACGGGAACAGACGGAACTTTTTCCGGCTGTGAATTTTCATTATTAACACCCTGACTGTTGTTAAGGTTATTGTTTTCGTCCACAGAATTACCTCCGCACTATCGGCTGAATGTAATTTTTATTATACATCATTTTATTCCTCTTTTCAACCGGAAAATATTAAAAAAAGAAAAGGAATGTGAAAACACATTCCTTTAAGTGAAAACTATTGCAATAATTCACACTTGATTTCGTCCAAGTAAACATTAATCGATAATAGGTGCCGAAGGAGAAAAACTTGCGAAAGCCTTAAGAATTTCACCAACAACAGGAACTTCTATAAGGGGTTCGAGATTTCCACCGTATGTTCCGTCTTCTTTAAGGAAGATGAGTTTTTTCATAGCTTCAGCAATAGCCGGAAGATCAAGGTTATAGTTGCCGAGAACTGCCCAAATTGATGCTAACATTTGTAAACCTCCTTTCATTTTTCATTATTTGAATAATATCACATATTTTTCTATTTATTATTCTTTTTTAGAATTAAAGCAAATATTTTTTAAGAAATTTTAAGATTTATTTAATAACTGTTAAATAAATGTGTTCAAACATCAAATATACTGCCTGTTCTTTTTACAATAACAACTTCATTATTCATAACCGCTTTCGGATTTCGTTCGGTTGCGTTATAAATTACATCTTCGGAAACTGTTTCCGGGTACTCCTCTATCAATTCACTTATGTTTGTGCTGCGGTAAACGGTATCATGAGCATCCGAACCGATAAAATCAACATAGCCGCATTTGAGCATTTTCAATGAAATGTTACATTCCGAATCGCCGAACATTCCGAGCGGAGAACCGCAGTTTATCTGAAACAGCACGCCTTTATCCGAAAGTTTTTCCAGAACTGAAATGTTTTCTTTGACAAAACGGTACCTCTCCGGATGTGCAATCACAGGTACAAGGTTTTGAGAAATGAGATAATTACACCATGAAATAACATCCTCTTCGGTTGGCTTATCAAAATCAAATTCTATAAGAATATAACGGGTTCCTCCGAGAGTGTACGGTTTAAAATATTTTATATCGAAAATATCATCATCGCAAAGAATTTCAAAACCTTTAACAAGTTTCAGTTCAATACCGTATTCGTCAAGAATTTCTTCAAGCCTTTCGGTTTTTTCTTCTCTTAAATCATAGAGCTCCTCGGCATTTTCCCAATAAACAATGTGAGGCGTTAAAAACAAAACGTCTGTTCCGCTTTCGTATGAAATGCGGCACATTTCAACTGAGGTATTCAAACTTCTCGAACCGTCATCAAGTCCCCAAAGTGTATGAGAATGTATGTCAATCATAATTATTCACCGCTGTTTTCTGTTATTTCAACCGTATCTTCATTCATCTGCTCTTTAATTTTTTTGTTTCCGAATATTCCCTCATCATATAAAAATTTCACAATAATAACCGTAAAAGGAAGTATTATAACACCAAACGCACCGAAAAGTTTTGCACCTACAAACATAGCCATAATTGTTACAATAGCAGGTAACCCGGCCTGATTTGCAACGAGTTTAGGCTCTATAACCTGACGTATTACGGTAATAACCGCATAAATAACCAAAAGACCTATTCCGAATTTTACATCTGCAAATAAAAGGTTATATAACGCCCACGGAATAAGAACAGTACCGGTTCCCAGAACGGGAACAATGTCAACAACACACGTTACAAAAGAAATTATCGCAATATAGTTGCCGTCAAACAAACCTATTACTTTCATCAGATATAATCCGAGGAACATTTCGGTAAACGTTATAAGCATTATGGTTGCGTATGCTTTAAACATTCTCCCTACGCCGTAAGTAATTGTATGTTTTGCAGAGATAAGTCTTTCGCGTTTTTCTTCGGTGAAAAAGCCGAGTATAAGCGAACGTATATTCTGATAATCAGCCGTAATAAAAAAGCATGAAATAATCGTAACAATAAAACTGAGCATCGCTGACGGCATATTCTTAACAATACTCCATGCCCCGCTTAAAGGTGCTGAAAATACAGAGAAATCAAATTCTTCCCCTGTTCCGTCCAAACTTTCAAAAAGACGGTCGATTATGTTCATTACATTGTCCTGTAATGCAACAGGTAATTTCAAGACCGTATGAGTAAGATATTCCTCAATGGTGTTTTTCACATCAGTCATAGATGAGAACTGTTCAAAAAGGAAAGAAACAAAATCACGCAATTCGTCAAATATAAGAATACCTGCAATAACAATAAGAGATACTACAATTACAACAATAAGCAGTACAAGTATAAACGATATCGCTTTATGTGATTCAATATGAAGTTTTTTCTTTAATTTATTGATTGGTTTCTGAAGAAAAACGGAAAGTGCCGCCGCAAAAACGAACGGAAAAATATAACCGAAAGCATATTTTATTGTAAAGTAATACAATCCGATGATTACGGCAAAATACAAAAAGTTTATTATAAAAGATTTTCTTTTATCTACAATCGTTTCCATTTATGCCCTCCGTATTTATTATTTTTAACTTAAAACTGAAATTCCAATTACAAATTACTGTAAGTATTTTATACTATTTACCCTGATTTTACAATGGTAATTAAAGAATTGTTGAAATTTTTTCTGAAAATCCGAAAAAAATGAATAAATTCTCTTTATTATTGAAAAAAAGTGTGATATATTGTATTTATTATTCACAAACCCCGGAGGTAAAAATATGCAGATAGCAATAATGGGATTCGGAACCGTAGGCTCAGGCGTTGCGGAACTTTTTTTGAAAAATAAAAAAAGTATTGTTCAGAAAAGCGGACAACCCACACTTGAATTAAAGCGAATCCTTGATATACGGGATTTTTCTTCACACAGTCTCGCAAACCTTTTTACAAAAGATTTTAACGATATTCTCAATGACCCGTCAATAGGTATCGTTGTTGAAACAATGGGCGGTCTTAATCCCGCTTATGAATTTGTTTCAAAATGTATTGAAGCGGGAAAAAGTGTTGTTACATCAAACAAAGAACTCGTTGCGGCAAAAGGATGCGAACTTTTAAAACTTGCGGAAAAAAATAACGTTAACTTCCTTTTTGAAGCAAGTGTAGGCGGCGGCATTCCGATTATCAGACCAATAAATCAATGTCTTGCGGCAAATGAAATTGACGAAATTGCGGGTATTCTTAACGGCACAACAAACTTCATACTCAAAAAAATGATTGTTGACGGTATGGATTTTGACGAGGCGCTTAAACTTGCTCAAATAAACGGTTATGCAGAGCGTGACCCGTCAGCCGATATTCTCGGTTTTGACACAGCAAGAAAAATCTGTATTCTTGCTTCGCTTTGTTTCGGCAAACACGTTTATCCCGATTCGGTTGAAACTGTGGGAATCACGGAGATATCCCCTGTTGATATTGAATACGTTCGTGATTGGGGCGGCGTTATTAAACTGATAGGCAGAGCAAAAAAGATTTCTTCCGACAAAATTTGTACAACCGTTGGTCCGTGCCTTATTGCCAATCACACGCAGCTCGCTACCGTTGACGATGTGTTTAACGCTATACTTGTCCGCGGTGATGCAATCGGTGATGTTGTATTTTACGGAAGGGGTGCAGGTAAATTCCCGACCGCAAGTGCAGTTGTTGCCGACGTAATTGACTGTGCAAAACATACTGCAAAACGAAAAATGCTCGGTTGGGATCCTGCCGAAGAAAACTATGTTATTGACCCTCTTCTTCAAAGCAGTTCACTTTATGTCAGAGCAGAAACTGACGATTATATAAATGCATTCAATGAAATTAACGCAATATTTGAAAATCCGACAATTCTTCACCGTGAAGATGAAACAAAAAATGAAATTGCGTTCGTTACTCCCGTTATGCGTGAAAAAGAAATACGTGAAACCCTTGAAAAACTTCCGATATCCGTTAAAGCAGTTTTGAGAGTAATGGACTATTAAACATTGACATTTAGCGCAGAACGAAAAGCAAAAGGTTTATATAATAAAAACAAATAACAAAAAACGGTTTTCTTACAATCATAATTTGTAATGAAAACCGCTTTTTATTATAATCGGATGTTTAATTGTATTTGCTTTTCTAAGCGTTTTTTCGCCCTCCGCATACCTTAGTATTGCCCACGGGCGAAGAAAACACTTTCTGCATCTAAATTCGACAGTCCCTTAACTTTGTGTTAACGAAATACCGAAAAATTATGCGTTTGCGTTTATTTTTTCTTTAATCTCTTTTTCGATTTTCTTCTGTTTTTTCCTATAAACAAGATACCATACAACACCGATTACCGCAAATACTGCGACTACAATGCCGAGAATAAGACCTGAACTGTCTGGAACATTGATTGTTACAGAGTCATAATTGAAATACCAGCAACCGTCAAATGTATTATTCTCATACTTAGTATAGTTACTGTTAACAACAAATTCACGAAGTTCATTACATGAAGCAAATGCATATTCGCCGATGCTCTTTGCACCCTCGGGCATATTAACGGATGTAAGTGAATCGCAATCGAAAAATGCTTCTTTGCCGATTGTTTTAAAGCCGTCATGGAAAATTATTTCGGTAAGACCGTCACAATCGTAAAATGCTTTTTCACCGATTTCGGTTACTGATTCGGGAACTGTAAACGAACCGTCTTTGCCCTGCGGATAAAGAACTATTTTATTCCATTCGCCTTCGTCGTTGTATGATACAACCGCACCGTCAATAACTTTAAGGAAAACGTTTGCTTCATCAACGCTGATTTCGGTAAGGTTTTCGCATCCGAGAAAACTTGCGGGGTCTACTGTTTCAACATTTGCGGGAATATTGAATGATTCAAGTGAAGAACATCCGCTGAAAGCATATTTACCTATTTCCTTAACACCTTTTGCCTTAACGGAAACAAGTGCTTTACAGTTTGCAAATGCATCTGCGGGAATTTCATTGAGAGAACCGGGAAGAACAATCGTTTTAAGTTTTGAACAGCCCTTAAAAACGGCACTGCCGAGTTCTTCAAGAGTTCTGCCGTTAAATTTAACGGATGTGATTATTGTGTTTTCAAAAGCACGGTCATCTATAACCTTAACGCCGTTTGTAATTGTAACGGATTTAAGTGATGAGTCTTTGAAAGCCTCTTTACCGATATATTTGAGTGATTTCGGGAATGTGATGTTTGTTACCTTTGTTCCGCTTAAAGCGTTGTCAGCAACAGAAACAGTACCGTCTGCAACATTAACGGAATATACGCTTCCGTTTACTTTGTAAAGAACTTTACCCGCATAAACAACACTATCAGATGAATTTTTGTACCATGCGGTTATGTTGAGTGCATTGTCTTCAACATTCTTCAACGTTGCGGGGAAACTGATTGAAGAAACAGCGGAAGCGTTGTCAAATGCACCTGCGGCAATAGTCTTTGTGCCGTCGGCAACCGCAAATGAATTTGAGTCTGCAACTGCCAGAACAAGCGTTTCACCGTCCGAGGAATAAATACCTGACTTTTTATTATCATAATATTTGTTCCCGTCGGCTACTTTAACCGATTTAAGAGATTTACAACCGTTAAAAACAGATGCGGAAAAACTTTCAAGTGATGCGGGAAGAGTTACGGTTACAAGGGCGGAACATTCTGCAAATGAATCGTCACCGAGTTTTTTTACACTTTCACCGAGATAAAGGTCGGTAAGTGATTTGTTGCCGAAGAAAGCGCCGGTATCTATTTTTCTGACACCGTTACCGGTATTAACACTTTTAAGACCTGTATTTTTAAATGCGTATGCTGCAATATCACGAAGGGTATCGGGAAGAGTTATTTCATTAAGTGATTTACAACCTTCAAAAGCAGAAGCGCCGATATATGTAACGGCGGAACCGAGTGTAACATCTGAAAGAGCAGAACAATTTTTAAATGCACTGTTTTCGATTGTTGTAACTGTTTCGGGGAGGTCTGTTTTTTCAATAAGCGAATTTTCAAATGCAGATGCGCCTATTTTTTCAAGAGAAGTATCTTCCGGGAAAACTATTTCGGAAATATCGGAACAGGAAAAAGCACCTGCACGGATTTCTTTTACTTTTTGAGGAAGTTCAAATGAGCCTTTTTTTGCAGTCGGGAACATTACAAGCGACTGACCGTTTTTGGTATAAAGAACTCCGTCCTGAGCGGAATAATTTTTATTTTTTTCGGAAACCGTAAAACTTTCGAGTGTTTCAACGCCTTCAAATGCAGTTGAGCCGATTTCGTTCACGTTTTTGCCGAATTCAATATTTTTTATTGCGGTGTTTTTAAATGCAAGTTCATCAACAAGGGTAAGCATTTCACTGAATTTTACATCAGAAAGAGAAGTACAGCCTGAAAACGCTTCATAGTGAATTGCCGAAATTGTACATTCGGAAAAATCAGCGGATTTAAGAGATTTACACCCTTTAAATGCGCCTGCATCAATAACCGAAACAGCCGAGCCGCATTTTATTTCTTCAAGATTTGTACAGTTCTGGAAAGCATAAAGTCCTATTTCTTCAACATCTTCACCGAATGTAACAGTTTTAATATCTTTACAGCCGAGGAAAACATAACTTTCGATTATTTCAATTCCCTCGCCTATAACAAGGTTTTCAACATTACCTTTATAGGAATAAAGAATTCTGCCGAGGTTAAGAGCACCTTCGGGTGCATTTTCTTCCCATGCAGTACCCGTAAATGCGTCAGCGGCAACATTTTTAAGGTTTTTATGTTCTTTGACTTCGGAAAGAGCAGTACATCCGAAAAAGCATCTTTCGGGAACTGCGGTAACAGAATCGGGAATTTTGAATTCAGTCATAGCAGTACAGCCTTCAAATAATGATGCACCGATTGATGTAAGCGACTTTGTATTTGAAACCTCTGTAAGAGCAGTACAATCTTTAAATGCACCTTCACCAACACTTGTTATTGATGAATTAAGTTTTACTTCGGTAACGTTTTCATTACCTGCAAAACAGTAATCACCTACCGAAACAACGGGAATGTTGTTGATTTTAGAAGGTACGTTTACGGTACTGTCTGTACCGATATAGCGGATTACTTCAATTTGTGTGTCTTCGTCGATTTTTATATATTCAAAATCGCCGTCTGTTTTCTTGTTAAGAACCTCTGCGGTTGCAATATTTTCGCTGCCTGCAAAAGCAGTAAGCGGAACCGATGCAGTAAAAGCAATTATTAACATAACCGCCAGAATGCAACTCAAAGGCTTTTTAAATGATGTCATAAAATAGCTCATCCCTTCTGATGATAGATAGAGTTATTATAATATAAACACCCCCGATTGTCAAGCAATATGCCGACTTCGGAGGTGTGTTATGAAGTTCAAAAAACAACGTGGAAATTTGTATATAATGTATAATCACGGAAACTTTATTTAAAATCGAAAAATCATTTTTTTATATGAGCAGTCAGCGTGTTTTCAAGAAGCATTGTTATCGTCATAGGTCCTACTCCGCCCGGTACGGGAGTAATATATGACGCTTTAGAGTAAACGCCGTCAAAATCAACATCTCCGCACAGTTTTCCGTTTTCATCACGGTCCATTCCGACATCAATTACGACAGCACCGTCTTTTACCATATCCGCAGTTACAAACTTCGGTATGCCGACTGCCGCAACAAGTATATCCGCAGTAAGTGTTTCGTTTTTCAAATCTGCTGTTTTCGAGTGGCAGACAGTAACCGTGCCGTTCTCTTTTAAAAGCATAAGAGCCATAGGTTTACCTACAATATTACTTCTGCCTATTACAACACATTTTTTGCCGCTGATTTCAATATTTTTATATTTGAGCATCTCCATTATACCTGCCGGAGTACACGGTAAAAACGTATAATCGCCCGTCATTATGTGCCCTGTATTTACGGGATGAAAAGCATCAACATCTTTTTTCGGATTTATTGCATTGATAACCTTTTTTTCATCAATATGCTTCGGCAAAGGAAGTTGACAGAGAATGCCGTCTGTCTTCTTGTCTTCATTTAACCTTTTAATCAATTCAAGGAGTTCGTTTTCGCTTGTTTCTTCGGGAAGCGCATACTCATAAGACGTTATTCCGACTTCGGCGCATGCTTTTTTCTTATTATTTACATATACTCTTGAAGCGGAATTATCTCCGACGATAATAACGGCAAGACCGATTTCTTCGCCGTTTTCAAGTATTTTCGCAACTTTTCCTTTTATTTCCGCACGTTTTGCGGCGGCAACTTCTTTGCCGCTTATTATTTCAGCCATTTTACGCACTCCTTTTCATTCCGTTTGCGGTAAATTATCTTCCGACGAAGTTGTTTTATCGCCCGATTTTTTTGTTTTTACAAGTTTAATTATAAGAATTACAAAGCAGATTACGGCAAGTGCCGCAGAAAGAATCTGCGAAACACGAATATCGGTTGAACCAAAGTAAAGACTGTCGGTTCTGAAGCCTTCGACAACCGCCCTTTCAATGCCGTACCATATACCGTAAAGCAGGAACATCTGCCCGCTGAACTTGCGGCATTTTTTCAGAATAATATACAGAATGACGAAACCGAGAATGCACCATACGGACTCATAGAAAAACGTAGGATGAACATACACATCATTTTCTGCAAGATATTGGCTGACGTTTTCAACATTTTCAAGTCCGAATTTTGCGGGATGTGCAATGATGTATGAAGCGATTTTGTCACTCATCATACCGAAATTGCAGTTTGTAAGTGTTCCGAACGCTTCCTGATTCGCATAATTTCCCCATCTGCCTATTCCCTGCCCTATAAGAAGACTCATTCCTACAAGGTCAAGTAAATTAAGAAAATTCAGTTTTTCAAGTTTACACGTTATGTAAGCGGCTAAAATACCGCCTATAATACCGCCGTAAATCGCAAGACCGCCGTTCCATATTTCAAATATTTCCGCAGGATTATTTTTATAATAACCCCACTCGAATATTACATAATAAGCCCTTGCGCCTATTATTCCGCCGAAAGTACCGTATATAAGCACATCGACCATTTTTGTGAGTTCCATTTTCCAGGTGTAGGCAATTCTGCCGCCGAAAAGTGCGGCAAGAGTAAAGCCGAACGCAATTATTACGCCGTACCATTTTATGCTGAAATCATGACCGAACAAAGAAAACTCGCAAAAGACAGATGACACGTCAAATACTTTTTCAATGCCGGCAAAATGAACACGGGCATAATCGGCAAACCATTCAACCATTTTTATCAACTCCGTTATTCCGTTAAGAAATAAATTATTTCGGCAAAATAACCGAAAGAACCGCCTTACTTTCATCAAACGATTTGTTCAGCAGTTCATTTGCATACGAAACATCAATCTCCTGCAAGACTTTAAATTCCGAAAACAGCCCTTCGCCCGCAAAATGCGATACAAGAAGTCCGTTAGCAACAGTATCTATATCCGTAAACGCACGCACGGTTTTTCCGTACTGTTTGCGCCTTGCAATTTCAAAATCATCTTTTGAAATACCGTTTTTCTTAAATTCCGAGATTCGTGATTTTATTCTTTTGCTGACTTCTTCGGGATTTACCGATTCACCCGAGAAAAGCGGTGCGGCATAACCGTGACCGTTAAAATATTCACACGAAAACGTACCGTTTATAAGCCCGTCGGACAAAAGTTCTTCATAAAGCGTCGACATTTGTCCCGCGATTATGTCAAGAATAAGCGACATACCGATTTCTTCTTTCAAAGATACTTCGGGGGTTGCTTTGTTATCTTTGAAACCGAGAGCAAACATCGGAGTTACTATTGAAAGTTTTCCTTCAATATACGGCTCGACTATGCTGTCGGGTTCGGGTAAAAACGTGCGTTCGACGGTAACGTCATCATCAGGAGCAAGTACTTTGTCGGCAATTTCAAGAACATCGTCAACCGAAACATTTCCCGCAACCGCAAGCGCCATATTTGAAAGGTTGTAAAACGTTTCATAACATTTGAAAAGCATATCCGCCGTTATTTCGGCAATAGATTCTTTTGTTCCCGCAATATCCGTTTTAACCGGATGATTGTGATACATCGCTTTAAGAAGATTGAAAAGGCACTCCCAATCGGGAACGTCCCTGTACATATCAATTTCCTGACCGATTATTCCCTGTTCTTTTCGTACCGTTTCTTCGGTAAAATACGGATGCCTTACAAAATCAAGCAAAATTTCAAAATTCTCTTTGAAATGACCCGTGCAACTGAAAAGGTAGCACGTTCTGTCAAAACTTGTATATGCATTCGCATTTGCACCCGTGGCGGCATAACGCTGAAAAGCATCAAGTTCTTCGCTTTCAAAAAGTTTGTGTTCGAGGAAATGTGCCGTTCCCGCCGGTATTTCGGTAAAACCGTCACGGTCACTTCTTTTAAAGCGGGTGTCAACAGAGCCGTATTTTGTACCGAAAACAGCATAAGAAGATGTATAATCTTCTTTCGGATAAACATATATTTTAAGTCCCGATTTATGGTCTATTTCATAATACCCTTCACCGAGAGTTTTATTTTCGATATATTTCATTATTCTTCGCCCTCCGCTTCGGTCCCGTCACCTGCAAGCATAAACACCGTGTCAAGCGTAACCGCTTTCGCCGCTTTTATTATATCTTCACGGGTAACACTTTCAAACTGTTTAATGAAATCTTCCGGATAAAGATATTTTCCGCTTGCAGACTGCGACATAAACCAGTAATCAAGCGATTCGGGAGTATCGCTTACACTCTTAAATCCGTCTGTAAGCGCTTTTACAGATGACGATATTGCATCATCGGTAAAATTACCGTTTTTTATATCTTCAAGTTGTTCAAGTATTCCGTTTTTCGCCTTTTCTTCGTTATATGTTTCAATGCCGCTTTGCACAAGCATATACCCTTTTGCTCTGTACATACGTGCCGAACAGTAATAGCAAAGGCTCATTTTTTCACGCACTACCGTAAAAAGTTTTGAATGAGGACTGCCGCCGAAAAGGTCAATCATAACACGCCTTGCTCCGTATTCATCTTCCGGCGAAGTCATTCCGAGCCTGAAGCCCATAACGAGTTTCCCCTGTTTTACGCTTTGAGTTTCTTTTTCATATTGAACATCTTCCGAACTCTCAACAAAAAGAGTTTCGGCTTTTAACGGTTTTCTTTCTGTTTCGGGGAAATATTCAAGGAAAAGTCTGCCTACGGAATCGGCATCTGTATTATTTCCGCTTACACACACGGAAATATACGCTGTTGAAAGAAGTTCAGAATACGCATCTGCAAGACTTTTTTCAGTGACCGCTTTTATGCTGTCTTCCGTGCCGAGTCTGTTTATTCCGTAAACTTCATCGGCAAACATTATTTCTTCACAGCGTGTTTTTGCGTATATTCGCTTGTCGCTTATTTCCGAAGCAAGTTGCTCGAGAAGTATTCTTTTTTCACTTTCGACTTCATCTTTTTTGAAAACACCGTTTACCAAATTCGGTTTGAAAAGCAGTTCAAAAAGAAATTCGGCACATTCATTTACAATGCTTTCTCCGTCAAGCGCAAAACGGTCATCAATACACGAAACACTAAACTTTATTACCTGATTTTCACCTGTTTTTGTAACATCGGTATTTATTTCCGCGCCGTAAAGAGATGCTGATTTTCTTTCAATCACATTTACTGACGGATATTTCTCCGAAGAACGGGTAAGAATACTCGAAACAAGCGCAAATGCAGATGCTTTTTCTGAAAGCGGAACGGTAAAATTAACAGAAATGCACGAGGTCTTGAAACCGTTCGCATTTACACTGCACAGTTCGATTTCTTCACCGATATTTTTAACATTAAATTTGTAGTTCAAAGAATCACTTCCGGTAAAATTTGTATTATACCGAATTATTTTACCATATCTTTCCGAATAGTTCCATAGTTTTTCAATAATTTTCATAATTCTTTCACTCTTTTAGTCCGATTATTTATAAATATATGGTATCCCGATTTCCGTTTTTTACACGAAAATGATTACTCCGCTGTCACGCTTGACAAAATTCCGTTGTTATGATAATATATCTCAGTTAAAAAAATAAAAGTTTCCCGAAAGGAGAATATACATGTCGGGACATTCAAAATGGAGTACCATTAAGCGTAAAAAAGAAAAAACCGACGGCGCAAGAGCAAAAGTTTTCACTAAAATAGGCCGTGAAATTGCCGTTGCAGTCCGTGAGGGCGGTCCTGATCCCGCAGGTAACTCAAAACTTAAAGACGTTATTGCAAAAGCAAAAGCAAACAATGTTCCCAATGACAACATTGAAAGAATAATCAAAAAAGCCGCAGGCGACAGTTCTACCGACACTTATGAAGAAATAATCTATGAAGGCTACGGTCCCGCAGGTATTGCAGTTGTTGTAGAAGCACTTACAAACAACCGCAACCGTACCGCAGGCGACGTTCGTCACTACTTTGACAAATACGGCGGAAATATGGGTACAAACGGATGCGTTATGTTTATGTTTGACCGTTTCGGCGTTATTGTTATCGAAAAAGAAGACGTTGATGAAGAACAACTTATGATGGACGCTCTTGAAGCGGGTGCTATTGACCTTCTTACCGATGACGAAGATGTTTTTGAAATTCGCACAGATCCCAACGATGTCGGTGCCGTCAGCGCAGACCTTGAAGCAAAAGGCTATAAATTCCTTTCGGCAGACGCCGCTTATATTCCCCAGACTTACACCCGTCTTGAAGACGAAGAAACAATGAAGAATATGAGCAAAATGCTTGAAATGTTTGAAGATAATGACGATATTCAGGCTGTTTGGCACAACTGGGAAAACGAAGACGAATACGAAGGCTGATAAACTGTTCTGTTCGTAAACTTTTTCTATTGATTTTTATTTCAATTCGTTATATAATTACCGATAGAGTCTATACGCTCAATTCGGTCATGCGATGAGTGGGTCCTGTGCGACGGGGCACTGCGAACCATGTCAGGCGGGGAACCGAGCAGCATTAAGCGGACCGTCCCGTGCGACACAGTCTGCCTGCTCATCGTGTGACCGAGTTGAGCGTATATTTAATAAAACATTTTTACTGTAAAGGGGTGAAAGAATGTACAGAGCGTTATACAGAAAATGGCGTCCGCAAACGTTTACCGACGTTTCAGGGCAGGAACACATTACAAACACGCTTATGCACGAAGTTGAAGCAGGCAGGCTTTCACACGCCTATCTGTTTACAGGTTCAAGAGGAACCGGTAAAACATCGTGCGCCAAAATTCTTTCAAAAGCGGTAAACTGCCTTCACCCCGTAAACGGCAACCCTTGCAATGAATGTGAAATATGCCGCGGTATTGATGACGGCTCAATTCTTGACGTCACCGAAATTGACGCCGCAAGTAACAACGGCGTTGACAACATTCGTGATTTGCGTGAAGAAGCAAACTTTACTCCTGCCGCCGCAAAATACAGAGTGTATATCATAGACGAAGTTCACATGCTTTCTGCCGGCGCTTTCAACGCACTTCTCAAAACACTTGAAGAACCGCCGGAACACGTTCTTTTCATTCTTGCAACAACCGAAGTTCAAAAACTCCCCGCTACAATTCTTTCAAGGTGTCAGCGTTTTGATTTCAGGCGTATTCCGGCTGAAGATATTTCCGCAAGACTTCTGAAAGTTGCAGAAAACGAAAATCTCGAACTTTCCGAAGACGCTTCACTGCTTATTGCACGAATTGCAGACGGCGCACTTCGTGATGCGCTTTCAATACTCGACCAGTGTGCAGGCGCAAACGAGCCGATAACGGTAAACACCGTAAGCAACTGTGCAGGTCTTCTCGGCAAAGATTATCTTTTCGAGATTTCCGATGCGGTTATAAATAACAACGCTTCCCGTGTACTATCAATAATTGACAGACTTCATTCATCTTCGTGCGATATGGAAAGACTTATTTCCGAACTTGTCAATCATTTCAGAAATGTTATGATGGCAAAAACCGCCGAAAAACCCGAAGAATTCATTGTATGCACTCCCGATGAACTGTCAAAATATATGTCTCTTGCAAAAAAAATGACATACGGTACTGTTCTTTATGTCATGGAAACGCTCTGCAAAGAAGCGTCCGCTTTAAAATACAGTTCACACCAGAGAGCACAGGTTGAAACAGTTCTTATAAGACTTTGCACACCCGAACTTTCAACAGACAATTCGGCAATTATACGCAGGATTGATGAACTAGAATCTCAACTCAAAAGTCTTAAAGCAAACGGTATTACCGTTTCGCACGTTTCGGAAATACCGACTGAAACACACGAATACGTTTCGGAAAACAAAAACAGTATTTCTCAAATCGGTGTTCCCGAAGAAAACACTTCTTACAATGAAGATAAAATTGAAATTTCCGAAAACAGTAACAGCGGACAACTGTCAAGCGATACCGCTTTACAGAGTAATCTTGAAACAAAAAACAACACAGAAGAAAAATCGGATAAACCTTTTAACAACGAGGTTTCAAAGCCGATTGAAGAAAGAAATGAAAAACCTGTTGATTACGGAGTCGTTTCGGAAAACGACAAGGCATTACCCTTCACAGCCTGGGAAAGTGTACTGAAACAAATTTCAATAATAAACAAACCGCTTTACCCGTTTCTTATCGGTTCACAAGCGTTCCGTGCAGGGAATACGGTGTTTATAAAAGCAAAAAACACATCTTTTGCAGATATGTTTACGCAAAAATTTAACGTTGACTCGGTAACAGAAGCACTTGCACGGGCAACGGGTGAAAAATTGAGACCGGTAATTTACAATGAAGGCAACTCCCCTGCCGCCGAAGAAACTGCCGAACCGATTGATGCTTTAATCACAAAACTTAACAAACTTAAAATAGATTACATTATTGATGAATAATTTCCCGAAAGGACGGAATAATAATATGAAAGCAAGAATACCCAATCAAGGCGGAAATTCACAGGCAAACATGATGAAAAAAATTCAGGACATGCAGAATGAAATGACACGTGTTCAGGCTGAAATCGAAGAAACCGAATTTGACGCATGCTCGGGCGGCGGCGCTGTTGAGGTTAAAGTAAACGGAAAACACGAAGTTGTTGCCGTTAACATCAAACCCGAAGTTGTTGACCCCGAAGATACCGAAATTCTTGCCGATATGATAATTGCGGCAACAAATGAAGCATTGAGAAAAGCATCCGAAACAATGGACCGTGAAATGGGCAAAATAACAGGCGGACTTAATCTTCCCGCAGGTATGGGCTTCTGATATGGCATACGATGTTGAGGCTCTTGAAAAATTAGTCGAACAGTTCAGAAAAATACCCTCTGTCGGCAACAAAACCGCACAGAGAATGGCATTTCACGTTCTTGACCTGCCCGAAAACGAAGCAAAAGAGTTTGCCGAAGCAATTTTAAACGCTCACTCAAAAATACACAGGTGCACGGTTTGTCATAACCTTACTCAAAATGAAGTCTGCAATATTTGCGACAATCCGAGACGTGACAAATCGGTAGTTTGCGTTGTTGAAGATCCCCGTATTGTAATGACCATTGAGCGTTCAAGGGAATTCAGCGGTGTTTATCACGTTCTTCACGGTGTTATTTCACCTATGAACGGAATAGGGCCCGACCAACTTACAATAAAATCGCTTGTTGAACGTGTTGCTTCGGGTGATATTAAAGAAGTAATAATGGCTACGAATCCCACGGTTGAGGGTGATACAACAGCACTTTACATCAGCAAACTTTTAAAACCTTTCGACATTAAAGTCACAAGACTTGCTTACGGTATTCCCGTGGGCGCAGATATTGAATTTGCCGATGACGTTACACTTCTCAGGGCACTTGAAGGCAGACGGGAATTATAACATTAAATCATTATTGTTAAAGGAGATGAATAGGCGTGGGTAAACCCGAACAAAAAATAACAGCACAGAACAAAAAAGCGTACCACGACTATTTTGTCCTTGAAACGTATGAAGCGGGAATTGAACTTTTCGGTACGGAAGTTAAATCCGTAAGAGCAGGAAAAGTAAATCTTAAAGATTCGTGGTGCAACATAGTAAACGGCGAAATACTTGCAAACGGAGTACATATTTCACCGTATGAGCAGGGAAACCGTTTCAACCGTGACCCCATAAGACCGAAAAAACTTCTTATGCACAAAAGAGAAATAATGAAACTTTTCGGCACAGTCAAACAGGAAGGTCTTGCATTGATTCCGTTAAGCGTTTACTTCAATGAAAAAGGCAGAGCAAAAATGCTTGTAGGTCTTTGCAAAGGTAAAAAGAACTACGACAAACGTGAAGCCGAAGCAAAAAAAGATGCCGAGCGCACCGCAGAGCGTGCTACACGGTTAAAATATTAAATAAGTTTTCGGTATTATTTTTAAATAATACTTTAAACTTTAAATAAAACGGGGCCGAAAGGATTTCGACGGGAATTCTGAGCCCGAATAAGCGAGCAGAGGTGTGGGACCTCTTTAAACCTCACATTTTTTAAAATAACTGACAATAACAGACAGTTACAGGCTGCTTAAATAAGCGCCCGTCGCCCCGGGATTACCACGACCCGGCAAGCGGCGTGATTGAGTGGTGAACCGTAGTGCGTGAGAGCCTTGTAACACACGGATTTAAAGGGCTACTGAATGTGAAAGCCTGCTTTTCGGCGTTCATATAAGGGAATGTCAAATGAAATGCTACGCTCGTAGAAAGTTCGGAGGACGGGTTTTCGGACGCGAGTTCAAATCTCGCCGGCTCCACCAAACAAAAAACGACAAGTTTCGACAGAAACTTGTCGTTTTTTGAACGATGTGTTCCGCTGCGTGGAACGTGATGTGCACTTCGTGCGTGATGTTCGCCTTCGGCGAGTGATGTGCCTGCGGGCGTGAGTGGAACACATCACATCACTTTGCGGCGAAGCCGCAAAACATCATTATGGCGTAGCCATAACATCACTTGCCCGCCAGGACAAACATCACTTTTTATCCCACGGGTTCAACACCATCCGCCGATTTGTCGAAAATATCTTTTTCGTAGCCCAATCACAGCAAAAAAACGTCTTTTGTCTATCGGGCAAAAGGCGTATTTTTGAACGATGTGTTCCACCGCGCGGAACGGGGTGTACACTTTGTGTGTGATGTTCGGCTACGGCGGGTGGGGTGGCTGACGACGTGGGCGGAAAACATCA
>JAZLLP010000043.1:0-8950 GCA_045598225.1 Acutalibacteraceae bacterium
CACTTTTCAGCCCTTACATCCGACTTCTTTCAGACTCCTCCTCACGAAGGACGCCCTTGTCTTCGTCTAACAGTTCCTACTGCCAAGCCTGTAGCGGACTTTCACCGCCAAGTAAATATGCGTGCCGAGCACACAAAAAGAACTCTCAAAGCACCAATGTTTTGAGAGTTCTTTTTTATTATTTCATTATTTACGAATATTATTTAACGCCTGAAAAAATGTCTTTTACAATGTAACTGAATGCACCGTAAATCGCATCGAAAATTTTAAAGAACCAGTAATTGAAGTTGTAACTGAAGTCAGTTCTTTCGCCGTCTTCAACAACTTCCATACCTTCGTTGACAACAAGGTCGCTTGTTGTGATGTTGTATGTTGTGTATTCCCACGGATTATCTTCATTTATTTCAATTACTCTTGCGCCCTGGAACATATCGTTGTAATAAGACTGATAAGTACAACCCGGAGCCTGAATAAGGTCTACGCCGTCTATATCGGCAACAAAGTTATTAACATGGTCGTGACCCACAACTACGCCGAGAACATCGCCGCCGTTAACAAGTGCTTCCCACTGACCGTCGGAACTGATTCCGGGACAACTTTTTTCAAAAATATAGCCGTCATATTTTGTCATATCGGGAATAACGGTTGTGGAAGTTCCGTCATTGAAGTTTATTGTAAGGTCACCGAGTTGAACGAAAGAATTAAGATAAATCTTTTCAACCGCTTCTTTGGGAATAATGTGCTGGAACATCATTGAGGGAACGAGTTTGCCGCCGTTTTCTGCTTTAAGAGCATCTCTTACGTCTTCGTACCATTTAATCTGGTCTTCACGCACCCAGTCATAACCGAGTTGATTGTCGAGTGCGTCATAAGCGTAATCACCCGAGTCAACAAGCCAGAGGTTGAAAGCAACCTTTGAACCGTCACTTGAAAGTATCGGCAGGTTATGTGTTGCACAGCCGTGAAGTTCTGCGTCCGCATCATAAGCAAGACAGCCGTCATATTCCTGATACATTGAAAGAAGAATATCTTTGTAATACTCAGTAGCCTCAAGTCTTTTTGAGCCGCTTTCCATCATTGCTCTGATATTGTCACCGCCTGCATACTCTCCGTCGTGATTGCCGAAAACAAAAGTAAACTTTATGCCTCTTTCAACAAGCGGATTGAGAATAGCATCAAAATCTTCTTTCTCAGCGGAACAGATGTTATCGCCTGCAAAAACAACGATGTCAGGTTTTGAATAATCGAGAACGGAATTCAAAAAAGCAATCTCATCGGGCTTTACACCGTCACCGTCCTGAACGTCGGCGAGAACAAGAATTTTAAAATTGCCTTCGGAATTAAAGGAAAGTTTTGCGTCTGATTTAAGAGAGCCTCCGTTTGCAAGAGAACCTCCGTTTGCCGCACAAACAGATACAGTAAGTGAAAACAGCATACTTACCGCAAGTGCGATTGCGATGATTTTTTTCATCATAATTTCTCCTTTTGATTTTATTTAATAAGATTTTATAACTTTTCTTAATTTTTGTCAATATTTCTTAATTTTATTGTCTTCCCCCGCAAAAGCGAAACCGTTTTTACCGTTTTTCTTAACCGAAAACATAGCGTTATCCGCTTTTTCAAACATCTCACCGTAACTGTCGCCGTCTTTCGGGTAACGTGCTATGCCTATACTGCAACTCAGGTTTTTCCCGGGTGCACTTTCAATAACAACATTTTTGCATATATTTTCGATTTCGACCGCTTTTTCTTTTGCAAGTTTTTTTGAGGCGCCTTTACCGCTTGAAAATACAATAAATTCTTCACCTCCGACTCTGCCTAAAACGTCATCCGAATGGAAAGTAAGAGAAAGATTTTTAGTGAAATCCCGTAAAAAATTATCGCCGGCAACGTGTCCGTATGTATCGTTAAGATGTTTGAAATCATCAATGTCAACAAGAAACATCGCCGCATCCGACAAATCGTTGTTCCTTATCATTTCATTGATCTTCATAGACGTTGACATTTTAGTCAAAAATCCTGTGAGTTGATCGGTTTGAGACTGCGAAACAAGACGGTTTTTCTCTTTTCGTTCTCTTTCAATATTTCTTATTGTACCGACAAAACGAACGGCATTTTCCTCTTTGTCGTAAACTGTTGCAAATTTAATTCTGTGCCATATACCGTCACCGAGCAGATTTATTATTCTTGCATCAAATGAATTGATTCTTTTTCCCGAAAGCCCGTTATTCATTGCTTCTATAAGCCGGAAAATGTCACGGTGGTCAAAAACATCACCGTAAATAATTCTTTCCATGGCATTGTTCACAAAAGTATATTTTCTCAAAGAACGAAGAATTTTGGGTGAGCAGGAAAATTCATCTTTTATAACGTCATAAGTAAAAATAATGTCGTCTGACATCTCTTCCACAAGTTCATAACGTTTTTTCTCTTCTTCAATCTCAATCTGAAGTTTTTTCATATCGGTTATATCCGACATATTGCATACAAATCGCTGTTCACCGAATTTTTCCGGATTCAGTTTTCTTGTGGTAATCAATGCCCAGCCCTGTTCGCCGCCTTTTTTATTAACACGGCATTCGAAACGCAATATTTCACCTACCGCATAATCGGTGTTAATGCGGTCAATAATCTTCGTAAAATCGGAATAATTAAACAGACCGAGTCTTGTTTCATCATCAAGAAATTCATATTCTTCACGTGTATAACCGAATATTGTAAAAAAAGCCTCATTCGTGTACTCAAGTTTTACTCCGTCTGGATGCGGCGAAACAAGCGCAACACCCGTTACGGCTTCGCTGAGTATTGATTCGAGTAATTCTTTTTCGAGTTGGTTTTCTGACAAACCGCCGTATATTGCCATAGTATTCAACCTTTCGTTAGTTGAGCCCGCAAAGGGTCTTAAAGAATATACCACATTTTTCCGCATTTAACAAGGATTTTTGAAAAACACTTGAATATAATTATAAAATTATATATAATAAAATGAAAATTTTTGAAAATTTTTATTTTCATATACGGTGATAAATTATGTTGGAATTAAAAAACATATCATGGGGCGTAAACGATAACGGAAACGAAAAAGAAATTTTGCGTGATGTTTCGCTTACCGTTGACGACGGTAAATTTCTTGTAATAACAGGTCCCAACGGCGGCGGAAAATCAACGCTCGCTAAACTGATTATGGGCATTGAAAAACCTCATTCGGGTAAAATAATATGGAACGGAAATGATATTACCGACCTTTCCATAACAGAACGTGCAAAACTCGGAATAGGCTACGCTTTTCAAAATCCGCCGCGTTTCAAAGGGCTTACGGTACGTGACCTTCTCAGCCTTTCACACGGAAGTACGCTTCCCGAAGACCAGTGCTGCGCCTACCTTACAGGCGTAGGGCTTTGTTCTAAAGATTATCTCAACCGTGAAGTTGACACATCTCTGTCAGGCGGTGAAATAAAAAGAATAGAAATAGCCACTCTTATGGCACGTGACCTTGAACTTGCAATTTATGATGAACCCGAAGCGGGTATCGACCTCTGGAGTTTCACAATGCTCGTTGAAAGTTTCAAAGCAATAACCAAAACAAGAAAAGAAAGTATGCTCATAATTTCGCATCAGGAAAGAATTATGAAAATTGCCGACGAAATAGCAGTAATAGCAGACGGTACCGTCACAAAAAAAGGTCCGCGTGATGAAATATTCCCGCAGTTAATGGCGCAATTTGACAGTGCCTGTTCATTCAGATAAGGAGGCATACGTTTTGGAAAAAGTTGATATGAATATGCTCAAAGCGGTTGCCGACCTTCACGAAATACCGCAGGGTGCGTACAACATCCGAAAAAACGGCGAATCTGCAGGCAGACGTTCAAGCGAAAACATAATAATCGAACCGAAAAAAGATAGACCCGGTATTGACATAACAGTAAAATCAGGAACAAAAAACGAAAGCGTTCACATACCCGTTATTATTACCGAAACAGGTGTTGAGGAACTTGTTTACAACGATTTCTATATTGGTGATGATGCTGATGTTCTGATAGTCGCAGGTTGCGGAATACATAATTCCGGCGACAAAAAGAGCGAACACGATGGTATTCACCGTTTTCATATCGGGAAAAACGCAAAAATCAAATACGTTGAAAAACATTACGGTGAGGGCGAAGGCACAGGCGAAAGAGTGCTCAATCCGACTACCGAAATTTTTATGGATGAAAATTCATACTGCGAAATGGAAACCGTACAGATTAAAGGCGTCGACTCGACAAAAAGAAACACCACGGCAAAACTCGAAGCGGGCGCACGCCTTGTAGTTTTTGAAAAACTGATGACTCACGGCAAACAGATTGCCGACTCAAATGTAATAATCGAACTCAACGGTGACGATGCATCGGCACAGATTGTTTCACGTTCGGTAGCAAAAGACACATCACAGCAGGTGTTCTACCCCCGTGCAATAGGAAATACACGCTGCCGTGCGCATATTCAGTGCGACTCCATAATTATGGACAGTGCCCATATCCGCTCCATTCCCGAAATTTCGGCAAATCACAGCGAAGCAAACATAATCCACGAAGCCGCCATCGGCAGAATCAACAACGACCAGCTTCTCAAACTCCAGACTCTCGGCAAAACAGAAGAAGAAGCGGAAGAAATAATCATCAACTGTTTCCTGAAATAACATAAGGAGAAATAATTATGGAAAAAAGAGTTCTCGCATTTGACTTCGGTGCTTCAAGCGGAAGAGCAATTCTCGGCATTTTCGACGGTAAAAAAATAGAACTCAAAGAAGTTCACCGTTTCGGCAATGACCCCGTTTCAATCAACGGAACGGTATATTGGGATATTCAGCGTCTTTTCTTTGAAATTAAACAGGGAATGATAAAAGCAAAAGAAGCAGGCGGTTTTCAAAGCATAGGCATAGATACCTGGGGTGTGGATTTCGGTCTTATAAGAAAAGACGGAACACTTGTTGAAAACCCCGTTCACTACCGTGACAAAAGAAATGACGGCATGGTAAATAAAAGTGAAAAATATATGAGCAGAGAAAGACTTTATGACATTACCGGCATACAGTTTATGGATTTCAACACTCTTTTTCAGCTTCTTTCACTTAAAGAAAACAGGCCGTACATACTTGAAGAAGCAGACAAACTTCTTTTCACGCCGGACCTTCTTGCATATATGCTCACAGGCGAAAAACACGCCGAATATTCCATTGCGACTACTTCGCAGATGGTAGACCTCAAAACGCACGACTGGTCAGAGGAAATACTTTCCGCTTTCTCGTTAAACAGAAATCTTTTACCCGATATTGTAAAAACCGGTACTGTTACAGGTACTCTGTCGGATGATATATGTGAAGAACTCGGTCTTAATAAGGCTGACGTAATTGCCGTTGCGGGGCACGATACTCAAAGCGCAATATCGGCAACGCCGACATCCGATGACGATTTTGCATTTATAAGTTGCGGCACATGGTCACTTTTCGGAACAGAAGTAAAAGAGCCGATTATTAACGAAGCATCAAAAAAACTCAACGTTACCAACGAGGGAGGCTACGATTATTCAACCGCTTTCCTTAAAAATATATGCGGTCTGTGGCTCATTCAGGAAAGCCGCCGTCAATGGATAAGAGAAGGCAACGAATACTCATACGCCGATCTTGAAGAAAAAGCGCTTGCAAGCGAGCCTTTCAAATGCTTCATAGACCCCGATGCACCCGAATTTGCACCTATGGGCAACCTTCCGCAGAGAGTAAAAGATTACTGCAAAAAAACAGGTCAGCACGTTCCCGAAACAGTCGGTGAAATAATGCGCTGCATTTACGAAAGCCTTGCATTAAAATATCGCCTTACACTTGAAGGCATTGAAGAATGTACAGGTAAAAAATACAACAAACTTCACGTTATGGGCGGCGGCACAAAAGACAAACTTCTCTTGAAAATGACAGCCGACAGTTGCAATATTCCCGTATACGGAGGTCCCATTGAAGCAACCGCTCTGGGAAACGTTGCAATTCAACTTATGTCCGCGGGCGATATTAAAGATATAAAAGAAGCACGAAAAATTATAGCAGACGGCGAAAATCTCAAACTTTACGAGCCTTCCGACCGTGACGGATGGGAAGATGCATTTGAAAGATTTAAAGCCGTTATTATGTGAAAGGGATACCCGAAAAAGTGAGCGACGTTTTTGAAATAAGCAAAGTAAATACGGACAATATCCTTGCAAACGCTTCACGCATCTGCAGGGATGCTCCGTCACGCCTTGCGTGCTCCGACGGTGAAAAAAGCACCGCCGACTTTTTGCTGAATGAATTAAGTCCGTATTCGGATGAATTTCACGAAGAAAATTTCGGCGCAAGACCTTTTGCCGCTACTTTTATTTATAAGGCGGTTTGCGTGATTCTTCTTGCCGGCGCAATTCTTTTTAAATTTTCCGAAATAATCGGTAATCCCGTTCCTGCCTGCATTTCATCATTTTTATGCATTTTATCGTTTTCACTTTTTTCATACAAATTTTTGTTCAACGGCAGAAAACTTGATTATTTTTTCAAAAAGAAAACCTCAACAAATCTGTATTTCAGGCGTTTTGCACGTTCGGCACCGCTGAACAGAGTTGTTTTTACGTCGCATCTTGATTCACCGAAAGCGATGAATTCAATGTTTTACAAAATAAAGTCCCCCGTTTCGTTCATTATTTGCAGTGCGGCGGGAAACATAGTGAATTTCTGCGCCGTAAACTTATATCTTCTTTTCGGCGCACCCGAAAATTCGGTTATTTTCAGTGCTCTTTCATCGTTTTGCGTTCTTTTCGGCATATTCTATGTTATTACTTTTCTTTTGTTTGACGTAAAAAAAGCCGCTTTGGGAGCAGGTGCTTCTGTGATACCGTCACTCTGCCTTTGTGAATATTTCAAACTGCTTTCGGACAATTCGGTAAGATTTGCAAATACCGAAGTATGTATTTTAATTTCAGGTGCCGAATATCCGTGCCACGCAGGTTCTTACGATTTTACCGACAGAAGAAAACGTGCGTTCAGAGATATTCCCACAACTTTCATTTCGCTTGAAGAAATTACCACGGCGGATATGGCGGTATTTTCAAAAAACAAAAAGCACGATTTTATATCACCTGCCGAAGTAATAGAAGACGTTGCGAATACCTACGATATAAAAATAAAACCGGAAAAAGCGGTAACGGGTTCGCCCGCCTGCACTCCGTTTGAAGAAGCGGGTTTTGACTGCTGTTCATTCGGCTCGTCAAAAGAACGAATTTTTCCGTGCTTGTCACACAATTCAAACGCATTGTCATCAACAACACAAAAAGCCGTATTTGATACGCTTACAATAATCAACGAAACGGTAAAAATTTATGATAACGCCGTAAACAGATGATTTTTCCAAGAGAAAGGTAATTTATGTTTTTTAAAAAGCACATCGGCAACAAAGCATTTTATAAAACGGTGCTTACTGTTGCGCTTCCCATTATGCTTCAGAATTTCATTACAAATTTTGTAAGTATGCTTGACAACCTCATGGTCGGCTCACTCGGCACAGAGGAAATGTCGGGTGTTTCAATAGTCAATCAGTTGATTTTCATTTTTAACCTTGCGGTATTCGGCGCTTTAAGCGGTGCGGGTATTTTCACAGCACAGTTTTTCGGCAAAAATGATGATGACGGAATACGCTATACCGTTCGTTTTAAAACAATAATCAGTATTCTTATTTTTATTGTCGGCGCAATTATATTTCTTACTTTTGATGACCAACTGATACAACTTTTCATTCACGAAGCGGACTCAACGTGCGACATTGAAGCAACCGTTGAATTTGCTCATAAATATTTAAAAATCATACTTTACGGGCTTTTTCCTTTTGCGCTGTCGCAGGTTTTTTCAACTACTCTGCGTGAAACCGGTGAAACACTCGCCCCTATGGTTGCAGGTTTTGCGGCAGTTGTCACAAACTGCATCTTCAACTATTTGCTTATATTCGGAAAATTCGGTTTTCCTCAACTCGGCGTTGAGGGTGCGGCGGCGGCAACCGTACTTTCAAGATACGTTGAGTGTGCAATCATAATGATTTACTCATTCGCAAAAATAAAACGCTTTAAATATTACAAAGGCGTGTTTAAAAGTCTTTATATCCCGAAAAAAATTCTTTCGGATATTATAAGAAAAGGTATGCCGCTTCTTGCCAACGAGTTTTTGTGGTCAACCGGTATGTCGCTTTTAAACGTCGCATACAGTCTGCACGGCATAAACGTAGTAGCCGCCACAAGCATATCTTCTACTGTTATGAACCTTGCCAACATTGCATTTTTATCACTCGGTTCAAGCATAGGAATTATTGTCGGTAAACAACTCGGCTCGAATGATTTTGACGGTGCGGTTGATACAGACAGAAAACTTATTACGTTCTCTGTTGCGATAAGCGCCGTTCTTGCGATTGTAATGATTATTTTCGGAAACAAAATTCCCGAATTATACAACACAACGCCCGAAGCGAAACATTATGCCGCTTATTTTATAAGAGTTTCGGCAATATTTATGCCCGTTGACGCATTTGCCAATGCTGCTTATTTCACGCTTCGCTGCGGCGGTAAAACGTTTATTACTTTTATTTTCGACAGTTTTTTTGTAATTGTCGTTTCCGTTCCGCTTGCGTTCCTTTTATTCTATACCGGCGGACTTTCAATATATTTGATTTTCCCGATTGTAACGGGTGCAAACATATTGAAATGTATAGTCGGATACATATTTATTAAGAAACGCTTATGGGTAAATAACATAGTCGCATAATAATAGGGGCTGTTCTGAAAACCCTACAAGAACGACCTAAAAAAGGGCATAGGAAAACAGCAGGTCTGTAAGAGCAGACTTGCAAAGTGAAAAATATAATACAAAACTTTAAGACAGGGAAACAGAAAATCCTAATTTTTCAAGGGA
>JAZLLP010000044.1:0-8493 GCA_045598225.1 Acutalibacteraceae bacterium
CGCAATCCGCAATCTCATTCAAAAAAATCCTACACCGAATATACCGCTGAAAAGAACGGTGAATATACCAAAAACGGTATGATACGGCGTGATATTGATGAATGTATTAAGACTGCTACAAATCTCAGACAGTTCTATGACGATATGAAAAAGCGAGGATATACCTTTGACTTTTCTCATAAATATGCAACTGTTTATCACGCAAATTTTCCGAAAGCAAGAAGGCTTAAAACTCTCGGCGAGAACTACACGCCCGAAGCTATAAAGAAAAGAGTTGCAGGCAACTGGACAAGACGCGAATATGTATATCCCGAACAGGACGACCCCGAAGAACTGTTCTTTGACGGGGACAGAAATAATGGTCTTGTGTTTCGGGATTACCAGACTGTTTATGTCCATTTTGTATGCGGAATAGCAGTGGTTAAGGAACGCGGCGACTATAACCGTGAGCTTCAGAGATTACTCGGAGATGAACTCATAAAGTTCGATAAGCGGGTTGAAGAACAGAACCTTTTACTTGACAACAACCTTTATTCGGAAGACGATATTCTTTCCTTTAAGGATGAGTGTAGTTCTGAAATGAATACTCTTATCGAGGAAAGAAAACAACTGAGGAACAAATTAAAGTGTGCGGTCAGAGCAGACGATGTGTCGCAGCAGAACGCAATAAAATCGGATGTCAGCATCGTATCCCAAAGAATAAAAGAGCTGCGAAAGAAGCTGACTGTCTGCGAAAGAATACTTGAAGCAGAACCGAAAATTGAAAGCGATTTGTGTGCGGTAAAAGATTATGCAGAAAACATTAAAGTAAAGGAGCGACAGCAGAATGAGCACATCAGGCGACGCAGCCGAACAGGTCGTGAGAATTACTCTTGACGGAGTTCAGTCGGTTGCAAAAATAACAGGTCAGGGCGCATTAGAGCTTGCAAAGCTTTTATTAGGCGAAATTCAATCACCTGAAAAAACCAAAGGCAGAACATCACTTCGTACTATGCTTAAATCTAAAAAGCCGATAAAGGTTTTTGAAATTGATGACAAATCCCTTAAAAAGTTTTGCAAAGAAGCAAGAAAATACGGTGTAATGTATCATGTCCTTAAAGATAAGAGCAAGCATGACGGAAAATGCGACATTATGATTCGTGCGGAAGACGCATCGAAGGTAAATCGTATTTATGAACGTTTCAATCTTGGAATAAACCATAAAGCAACAATAAAAAGCGATATAGTCAAATCGAGGAATGAAACGGAGCAGGCTCCCGGAAAAACGTACCCTGAAAAAAGTGAAGAGGATAAATTCATTGATGAGCTTTTCAGAAAACCCAATCAGAAAGAAAAGGCTGAAAATGAAAACCCTTCACAGGCAAAGATGGGAGAATCCCGTCCGTCAGCGCCTATCTCCGGGAACAAACAAAACCGGAACGATACACGGGATACTAAAAGCGAAAGACCGTCTGTGAAAAAACAGCTTGAAGAAATAAAGCAGAAACAGCAGGCGGAAAAATCAAAAACACCCACCAACAGAAATAAATCTAAAAGGAGAAAAGAACATGGCAGATCTTGATGAACTTTTCGGTGAAGATAAAAGCACCGAACCCCAGTCCTTTGATAAGGAAAAATGGATCAAGGATAAGCAGGAAAGCCGCTCTACTGCATTTGAAATGATAGACAATGCGGCATCAGCATTAACGGATGTTTCCAAACTCAACACTTTCCTTGACGTGCAGAGCAAATTTGACAGATACTCAGTCAGCAACGTTTTGCTTGTTGCCGAGCAGAAACCCGACGCAACACGACTCTGCGATTCAAAGCAGTGGCGAAAGCACAATGCAATTATCAAGAAGGGTGAAAAAGGTATTACTATCCTTGAACCCGGTGATAAGTTTACAAAAGGAGACGGGACTACCGGAGTATCGTATAACACTAAAAAGGTATTCGATATTACGCAGACAACTGCAAAGCCGAAAGAATATCACAAAAAGCCTGTTGATTTCAAGAAGCTCGTTAAGGCTCTTATTAAAACCTCGCCTGTGCCTGTAAACATCAGCGAAAATGTACCGGAAGGTATGAATGCCTTTTACAGCCCCGAAAGCAAAGCTATCCTTATTCGTCAGGGTATGGAAGGCAATGATATTTTCAGAGCCTTATCCTACGAAATATCAATGGCAAGAGCTGATAACGGCGATTTTTCAAGAGAGGCAAATGCAAATAAAGCTTACTGCGTATCGTATATTCTTTGTAAGAGAAGCGGCGTTGAGCCTCAGAAAGCAGATTCCGGTTTTAAGCCTTTTGACGGCAGTGATACCAAGACTATCCGTGCCGAACTCGGCAAAATACGCGATGAAACCAACAACATATCATCTGTAATTGAAAAAGCTCTTGAGCCTAAAGATAAAGGCGCAAGATAAGGTGTGCCCGTATGAAAGATGAAAAACGTATTATTGCCGTTGATGAATTTGAACACAACTTACTGATTAACGGATTGAATGAATTTCGTAATAAGCTTCTTGAAGCGGATAAGCCTACAGAAGATGTTGATAATTTGCTGCTCAAGATAATTGACGCCCCGACCAAAAAGGAAAGAAAGCGGGATTTGCGTGAAGCAAGATAGGTTCTCAAAGCAAAATCTTATCCTGTATGCAGCCGGTCTTATACCCGTTATATGGCTTGCTTTAATTATTGCACCGTTTGTAAACGGCGGTTTGGCAGAAATAGTTGAAAATTTCACTCCCGCCATAAGCAAACCGTTCAATATTACTGCTTGTGAGGACAGCTTGAAAACTGTCCTCTTTTTTATTGTCGCCTATGCAATGGGTATCGGTATTTATCTTTCATCGGAAAAGAATTACCGAAGGCGCGAGGAACACGGCTCTGCCAGATGGGGCAAGGCGGAAACCATAACTAAAAAATATACGGATAAAGACAAATGCGAAAACAAAATACTTACCCAAAACACCTCTATCGGACTGGACGGGCATAAGCACAGACGAAATCTTAATGTACTGGTTTGCGGCGGTTCAGGCTCCGGTAAAACAAGGTTTTACGCAAAACCCAACATAATGCAGGCAAACACATCTTTTGTAATACTTGACCCCAAGGGTGAAATACTCAGAGATACAGGAAATCTTCTTAAAGAAAAGGGCTATGAAATTAAAGTGATAGACCTTATCAATATGGAGAAAAGCAACTGCTACAATCCTTTTGTATATATAAAGAATGATAATGATATTCAGAAGCTTGTAACAAACCTGTTCAAAAATACCACACCGAAAGGCTCTCAATCTCAAGACCCTTTCTGGGATCAGGCCGCAATGATGCTGCTTCTTGCACTTATGTTTTTCCTGTACTATAAAGCACCTCCTGAAGAACAGAACTTTTCAATGGTGCTTGAAATGATAAGATACGGAGATGTAAGCGAAGATAATGAAGAATTTAAAAGTCCGCTTGATGATTTGTTTCAAAAGCTGGAGGAAGAAGAGCCGGAACATATTGCACTGAAATACTATAAGGCGTATCACAAGGGCTCCGGCAAAACTCTTAAATCTATTCAGATAACACTTCTTGCAAGACTTGAAAAATTCAATCTTTCTTCACTTGCAAACATTACAAACAACGATGAGCTTGAACTTTCAATGCTCGGCGAAAGAAAAACTGCTGTGTTCGGAGTAATCCCCGATAATGACAGCAGTTTTAACTTTATAATCGGTATGCTTTACACACAGCTTTTTCAACAACTGTATTATCAAGCCGATTTTGTCCACGGCGGCAGACTTCCTGTTCATGTGCATTTCGTAATGGATGAATTTGCGAATGTAGCTTTACCTGATGAATTTGACAAGCTGCTTTCAACTATGAGAAGCCGTGAAATATCTGTTTCGATTATCATACAGAACCTTGCACAGTTAAAGGCACTCTTTGAAAAACAGTGGGAAAGCATAGTCGGCAACTGCGATGAGTTTCTCTACCTTGGCGGCAACGAACAAAGCACTCATAAATATGTTTCTGAGCTTCTCGGTAAAGAAACCATCGACACAAATACCTACGGTCAGTCAAAAGGACGAAACGGCAGTTATTCAACCAATTGTCAGGTTTCGGGACGTGAACTTATGACACTGGACGAGGTTCGCCTCCTTGATAACAAATACGCTATTCTGTTTATTCGCGGTGAAAGACCTGTTATGGATTTGAAGTACGAAATACTCAAACACCCGAATGTTGCCTTGACGACTGACGGAAAAAATGAACCCTACGAACACGGGTTCAGAGATTACACTATCGGTTCGCTGGATTTTGTAGAAACAGACAGCGCAACTGAGCCTGAAGAATACGATGTTGATTTCGGTGATTATGTCGTTTATTCAAGCGAAGAAATTGAAGAATATCTTGATAAAATATCGGAGGATGATTAAATGAAAAATCTTATTAAATCAAAGAAAACAAAGACCTCACCCCTTGAAGGTAAGGCAAAAAAAGGCTTTAAGTTCTATGCGGGACTTATTCTCGCAATTACACTTATATGTTCCTTTGCGGTAACAGCTTTTGCGGCTGATGACCCCGTTGCGGTTGTAAACAACTTTTCAACCTTTATATTCGGTCTTATCCGCGCGGTAGGTATGATTCTTCTCGGCTTCGGCGTTGTTCAGGTCGGTTTGTCTCTGAAATCGCATGACCCCTCACAGAGAGCAAACGGATTTATGACGGTTGCCGGCGGTATCGTAATTACCTTTGCAAAAGAAATACTCGATCTCATTGTAAAATAAACCAACAAACAAAACGGGGGCGGAGCAAAATCCGCCCTTATCTTTAACAGAAAGGATTAACTGATATGAAAGAAAACAATGTATTAAACTGGAATGAATTTATCAATTCAGGATTCGACGCTGAACCTTATGAGTTCATAGACGAGGAAGGCACTTTTAACGCTGTTGTAGATATGAAAAGATGGGGCAAAAAAGCTGACAGCATGATGGCATACTTTACCCTTGAGGACGGCAGAAAGATAATTGCGTTCTCTTGGAAAAACAGCAACTATCTCGGACTCGGCGAGATTTCAATCGGCGCAGCCGTTACTCTGACTTTTTCAAAAAACAGCAAAGGCTATATCGGTCTTAAAAGTGTTGAATAACACAAATAAAATATACAAGGAGGAATTCGATGGAATCAAGTAACTGGGTAGTTCAGAACCTCCAGAAAGCTCTTGAAACATGGAACAGCAAGCTGAGTGAAATATGGACGCTGATTACTCAATCCCCGGAAGAATTCAAAGGCGGAGCTATATGGAATGTAATTACAGATGTTCACGGAGCATTACAGGCAATCGGCTATTCTCTGCTTGTATTGTTTTTCGTAATCGGCGTAATGAAAACCTGCGGCAGCTTCGCAGAAGTAAAAAGACCGGAAATTGCACTCAAAATGTTCATCCGGTTTATTCTTGCAAAAGCATCCATCTCATACGGACTTGAAGTTATGATGGGCTTTTTCAGCATAGTTCAAGGCATAATTTCAAAAATCATGGCAACATCGGGGCTTGCAAAAACCAATGAAATGGTTTTGCCTGATTCGATAATCAAATCCATAGAAGATTGCGGATTTTGGGAAAGCGTACCATTATGGGCAGTAACTTTAATCGGCAGTTTATTCATAACCGTATTATCATTTGTTATGATTATGACTGTTTACGGAAGATTTTTCAAACTGTATCTTTATACTGCTATTGCGCCTGTTCCTCTATCGGCATTTGCAGGAGAACCTACCTCGCAAATCGGTAAGAGCTTTATAAAGTCTTATGCCGCAGTATGTCTTGAAGGTGCAATAATTGTTCTCGGATGTATTATCTTCTCAATATTTGCAGATTCACCTCCCGTTGTTGACGCAACTGCGGAAGCAGTAAATCAGGTCTGGAGTTATGTTGGAGAACTCATATTCAATATGCTCGTTCTTGTCGGAACAGTAAAAATGTCCGATCATGTTGTAAAGGAAATGATGGGACTGTAAGGAGGACACTCAATGGAAGTAAAGATAAACCGTGAAATCCGGGATTACAGCGAACAGGTGTATTTCGGATTGAATTTACGACAATTCATTTTTTCAGTTTTAGCCTGCGGTGTTGCCGTCGGCTTATATTTTTTATTAAGACCTTTGTTTGGCATTGAAACGCTTTCATGGGTATGTATCCTTGGTGCCGCACCGTTTGCGGCACTTGGCTTCTTTAACTGGCACGGAATGACTGCCGAAAAAGCTTTTATTGCATACCTGAAAAGCGAGTTTATGATGCCTAAACAGCTTAAATTCAAATCGGTCAGCATATATGACCAAATCACAGAAAGGAATGACAGCAATGTTCGATCTCATAAAAAGCATAAAAAAGAAAAGCGGTCTCGATGATATGTTCGGCGACACAATGGCTGTTCCGCAGTCTGTTCAGGACGTTTTGCAGATTAAAACAGCATATCCGGACGGTATCTTCTGGCTCGGTAAAGAAAGCTATTCAAAGATGTTCAGATTTTCCGATATAAACTACGCCGTATCAAGTAAAGCAGACAAGGAAGATGATTTCTTCAAATACAGCGAAATTCTCAACTCTCTTGAAAACGGCGTATCAAGTCAGATTACCATCGTCAATCGCAGAATCAAAAACAACGAGCTTAATAGCATCATAATGTCAGAAAACAAGGATGACGGAAAAGACAAATACAGAAAAGAAATGAACGAAATGCTTATGAACCTTGCCAACGGCGCAAACGCTATCGTTCAGGATAAATATGTTACTCTTACCGTTCAGAAAAAGACAGTTGATGAAGCTCGCTCGCATTTCCGCAGAGTTGCTACGGATTTACAGGCACATTTTTCAAGGCTCGGCTCAAAATGTGTTGAGCTTGATTTAACGGAGCGACTTCGTGTTATTCACGATTTTTGTCGCCCCGGTGAAGAATCCGATTACCATTTTGACCTGCGCGACAGTATGCGAAGGGGACAGTCCTTTAAGGACTATGTATCTCCCGACAGCTACGAGTTTAAAGACAGCTATTTTAAAATCGGCGACAAATATGCCCGTGTGCTCTTTGTAAGGGACTATCCTTCATATATAAAGGACAGCGTTGTATGGGAGCTTACGGACAGCAACCGAAATATGATTTTTAATTTCGATATTGTTCCCGTATCTACCGAAGAAGCGCAGAAGTTCGGCGAAAAACAGGCTCTCGGTATTGAAACCAACATAGCAAACTATCAGCGCAAACAGAATACAAACAATAACTACACCTCGGTTATTCCTTATGATATGGAGCAGCAGAGAAAAGAAATAAGGGAATTTCTTGATGACATTACCTCACGCGACCAGAAAATGTTTAAGGTAATAATCACGATAATGCACACGGCAGACTCCCTTAAACAGCTTAATGCTGACACAGAAGCTATTACCGCAACGGGAAGAAAGCACATGTGTCAGATAGGAACTCTTAAATATCAGCAGCTTGACGGTTTTAATGCCACGCTGCCCATAGGAATAAACAGGATTCAGGCAAGGCGTACTCTCACCACAGAAAGCCTTGCTGTTTTTATGCCCTTTAAGGTTCAGGAGATTCAGCACAAGGGCGGAGTATTCCAGGGCGTTAATGTTATATCTAAAAATATGATATTCGTTAACCGAAACGAGCTTCTTAACGGAAACGCTTTTATCCTCGGTGTATCCGGTTCCGGTAAATCATTCACGGCAAAGGAAGAAATCGTTAATTTGCTTCTTACGCGAGAAGCTGATGTGATAATCATTGACCCTGAAAGAGAATATAAACCGCTGGTTGATGCTTTGAACGGACAGGTTATTCAGCTTTCGGCGACAAGCAAAAATCACATTAACTGCCTTGACATAAATGCAGATTACGCTGACGGAGCAAATCCCATAGCTTTAAAATCTGAATTTGTAATGTCTCTGTTTGAGCAGATTGCAGGTAAAGACAATGTAGGTGCATTTGAAAAGTCAATCATTGACCGTTGCCTTACAAATATTTACTCGCCGTATATAAAGAAGAAATATAAAGGAAAGCCGCCTACACTCATAGACCTTGTTGAAAATCTTAAAGAACAGCCGGAACCAGAAGCACAGGAGCTTGCAGTTCAGATAGAACTTTTCACAACGGGTTCTCACAATACCTTTGCACAGCAGACCAATGTAAATATCAAAAACAGATTTGTCTGCTTTGATATTCTTGACCTCGGCTCGCAGATGATGCCTATCGGTATGCTTACTGTTCTTGACAACATTCTTAACCGTATAACAGCTAACCGTGCAGCAGGCAGAGAAACCTATATATTCATTGACGAAATATATCTTCTCTTTCAGCACGAATATTCAGCAAACTTTCTTTTCACACTCTGGAAGCGTGTTCGTAAGTACGGTGCGTTCTGCACCGGTATAACGCAGAATGTTGATGACCTCTTACAGAGCCATACTGCCCGTACAATGCTTGCAAACTCTGAATTTATTATTATGCTCAATCA
>JAZLLP010000045.1:0-42990 GCA_045598225.1 Acutalibacteraceae bacterium
CGCAAACCCGATCCGGCGCTCAGGTCGCTCCTCAGCGTTGCCTTATCCTCCGTATCGGTAAAGCGAGACCATTATACCTCAACTTATTAAATTATTCTACACTACAAATCAAAATTGTACTTGACTTGGGGTACACTTCAGTAAGCTGTATATCATATCGCGCAAGCGATATATCATTAAACTAACGAGCCTCGGCAAGAATATTTCACTTATGAATCAACAAAAAAGCAAAAAAGCGAGGGGAATAAAAATGTACCGTACCGAATACACCGCAAAAAGCGGAAATGAAAAAACAAATGAACTGAAAGCACTTTACAAAAAAGTTGCCGAAAAAACTCCCGAAATTAAAGTTTGCGAAAAGAAAAAGCCTTTTGCAGACGATGACAGAATTTATGCGATTTTCTTTAACGGAGAAGACTGCTGCGGCAGAACGAGTGATGTTTTTGCATATATCGGCTTTCCCGAAAACGCAAGCAGCGAAAATCCCGTTCCCGGAATGGTGCTTGTTCACGGCGGAGCGGGTCATGCCTATGCGGAGTGGGTTCGTTACTGGGTAGATAACGGATACGCCGCCATTTCATTTGACGGCTTTGCACAACAGCCGGATGACGGATATTACACAGGCGAACTCAATCAATGGTCACACAATCCGAAATCTCACCCGCCTATTGACGACATGCTTTCCGACAGCGGCAAAAAGTTTACGGAACAGTGGTTCTATCACTATGTGGCAGACACCGTTCTTGCAAACAGCATTATGCGTGCAGACAGCAGAGTTATAACCGACAAAATCGGTGTGACGGGAATTTCATGGGGCAGCATGGCAACAAGTGTCGCCATTTGCTATGACAACCGTTTTTCTTTCGCAATTCCCGTTTACGGCAGCGGCTTTCTTGACAAATGCACTGCGGCAATAGGCACAGTTACCAACAACGGAATTTATGCGGATGTGTGGGACTCGTCACACCTTTTGAGTGAGGTCGATATGCCCGTTCTTTATGTCAACAGCGACTGCGACCCGTTTTTTTCCGCAAACTGCACAACGGCTTCTGCCGCTTACACGAAAAACGGCAATCTTATTTATGCACAGAATTTTATTCACTGTCAGGAAGCAGGTGCATACCAACCGGAAATTCTCCGCTTTGCCAATGAACAGAACAGCATTGGCGAGGGTAATATAAAAATCACCGGAATATCGCTTGACATCAACGGCGCAGATGTTTCATTTGACATTCCGAAAGATGTGAAAGACATTGAATCTTATGTTTATTTCAGAAGCGGAGAACTTGAATATGACGGATTGAACATAAAAGAAAAATGGCTTGAAAAAAGCGGTACTGTCACGGGAAACACCGCAAAAATAAAAGTACCGGAAGAAGCAGAATATTTTTATTTTTCAATTCAGGGCAGTACATACAATGCTTTAAAACAACAAACCGTTCAGGCAACAACGGGTATATATTCGAAAAAAATGCTTAAATAACCTCACATTCCCGACTCCGGAAAACTTCGGTGCTGAACAGATACAACATAAAAGCGAAATTTAATAAACATTCTGTTATACAAAAAGCGGTTTTCATTACAAAATCTCTGTAAGAAAACCGTTTTTTGTTATTTGTTACATTTTATATAGCGTTTTGCTTTTCGTTCTGCGCTAAATGCGACAACCCCGGAGATGTATTATAACAGTTCGTCGCTCTCAATATCGGCACATACCGACTTAATAATCTGCGCCGCTTTTTCAAGTTCTTTCATGGGTATATTCAAAGCAGGTAAAAGACGGACTTTATCTTTTGCGGTAAGGCATATTACACCTTTTTCCATACATTCGTTTACTACCTGCAAAGCGGGTTTTTTCGTTTTAAGTCCTATCATAAGACCGGTACCGCTTACGCTTTCAATGCCTTTTGCGCCCGTGAACATATCAAACAGATACTGACTTTTTTCGTTTACTTCGTCAAGAAGTTTTTCGTCAATTCTGTCAAGAACGGAAATTGCACCTGCACAGCACACGGGGTTACCGCCGAATGTTGAGCCGTGGTCTCCGAAGCCGAGAACATCTTTTACTTTTTCGCCTAAAATCGTAGCACCGAGAGGAAGTCCTCCTGCAAGTCCTTTTGCGGTTGTTATAATATCGGGTTTAACGCCGTAATTCATATAAGAGTAAAGTTTGCCCGTTCTTCCGTTACCTGTCTGAACTTCGTCGGCAATTACAAGAATATCGTTTTTCTGGGCATATTCGAAAATCTCGTTTACAAACGATTTTTTCAGATTGACTACTCCGCCCTCGCCCTGTATACATTCAATCATAATTGCGGCGATTTTGTTGCTTGCACCTGCCGCTTCGAGTTCGTAAATATTTTCGGTGTTAATGCTTATAAAACCGGGAGTAAGAGGATTAAAAAGTTCGTGATAATGCTCCTGTCCGGTTGCGGAAAGAGTTGTGAGCGTTCTGCCGTGAAAACTGTTTTTAAGAGTTACTATTGTATAGCAGTCACTGCCCTTTTTCTCTGCGGCGTATTTTCTTGCGACTTTTATTGCACACTCGTTTGCTTCCGCACCCGAATTTGAGAAAAAGACTTTGCTCATTTTTGTTTTTTCACAAAGTTTTTCGGCAAGAACGGCGCACGGCTCGGTGTAATAAAGGTTGGATGTATGCTGAAGCATACCCGCCTGTTTTGATACCGCCGCCTGCCACATATCATCGGCAATTCCGAATGACGTAACGCCTATACCCGAACCCATATCAATATATTCTTTTTCGTTTTCATCCCACAGTACAGAACCCTTGCCGTGAGAAAAAACAACGGGGAAACGGTTATATGTACCCGCAATGTAATTTGAATCTTTTTCTTTTATTGTTATATCTCTTTTCTCCGTAAACATAGTACCTGCACCCTCGTCGGTCAAAAGTTCCGTCAAAATTGAGTGCGGCACTCTGCCGTCCATAATAACAACGTTGTTAACGCCTTTTTCAAGCGCTTTTATACAGCAGTTGACTTTCGGAATCATACCGTCGGAAATTATTTTTTCCTCATAAAGTTTTTTCGCTTCACTGATGCTTATTTCGGGAATAAGTGATGACGGGTCGTCTTTATCTTTTAAAACGCCCGGAATATCGGTCATCATAAGAAGCCTTTCGGCACCGAGAGCGCCTGCGATATATGCCGCCGCAGTATCGCCGTTAATATTATAGGCATTACCGCTTTTGTCACAGCCTATTGTCGATATTACGGGAATATAGCCTTTTTCAAGAATATCGTTAACGGGGTCAATGTGTATTTTTGTTATTTCACCGACATAACCGAGTTTATCGTCTTTAAGCGTTGCTTCAATAAGTCTTCCGTCCATACCCGAAAGTCCGATTGCCTTGCCGCCGTTCATTTCAATAAGATTTACAAGCGTTTTGTTTACTTTTCCCGCAAGTACCATCTGCACAATATCGACGGTTTCCTTGTCGGTTACACGAAGACCGTCAACAAATTCCGCTTTTTTGCCGAGTTTTTCCATCATTTCGCTGATTTCCGGACCGCCGCCGTGAACGAGGATGATTTTTACGCCTATAAGCCACAAAAGAACAATATCTTCCATAACCTGTTTTTTGAGTTCCTCGTCAATCATGGCGTTGCCGCCGTATTTTATTACAATGGTTTTACCCGTGTATCTTTTTATGTAGGGAAGCGCCTGTGTAAGAATTTCACTGCGTTCCATATTGGAAAATTTATCTGCCATATTTTTACCTCCGTCAAGTGCGGTAGTCGCCGTTTATTTTTACATAATCGTATGTAAGGTCGCAACCCCATGCGGTTGAGTTAAAATTGCCGTCATTAAGGCAAACGTCAATTACTATTTCTTTTTCCGAAAGAACCGTTTTTGCCTTTTCTTCCGAAAAATCTATTCCGTGACCGTTTTCGCAAACCGCAACCGTGCCTGCTTTGCTCTTAAAAGCAACGTCAATTTTTTCAACGTCTACATCTGCGCCGCTGTAACCGATTGCGCAAAGAACACGTCCCCAGTTTGCATCGGCACCGAACATCGCCGCTTTCAGAAGGCTCGAACAAATAACGCTCTTTGCTACTGTTTTGGCTGTTTTTTCATCTTTCGCTTTGCTGACGTTACATTCAAGAAGTTTTGTTGCTCCCTCTCCGTCACCGGCAATCATTTTGCAAAGATACACGGTAACCGTGTTAAGCGCTTTCATAAAGATTTCAAAATCTTCGTTTTCTTCGGTGATTTCGCTGTTTCCCGCCATTCCGTTTGCAAGTACGGTAACCATATCGTTTGTAGACGTATCACCGTCAACGCTCACCATATTAAACGTATTTGCAATATCGCTTGAAAGCGCCTTTTGAAGCATTTCAGCCGATATTGAAACGTCGGAAGTAATAAACACAAGCATTGTCGCCATATTGGGATGTATCATTCCGCTTCCCTTTGCGATTCCGCCTATTCTGCACGTTTTTTTGCCGATTGTAAATTCAACCGCAACCTCTTTGAGAACGGTATCGGTTGTCATTATGCCCTCAGCCGCATCTTTGCCGCCGTCTTTTGAAAGATTTTTTACGAGTTCCGGAATACCGTTTTTTATCGGCTCTATGTCAAGTGACTGACCTATAACGCCCGTAGAGGCGACCACCATATCGTCAGGTGAAATTCCGAGAGCGTCTGCTGCAAGAATACTCATTTTTTCGGCTATTTCTATTCCGTCGGCGTTGCAGGTATTTGCGTTACCGCTGTTGCAGATAATCGCCTGCGCCTTGCCGTCACAAAGATGTTTTTTTGTTACGGTAAGCGGAGCGCCTTTAACAAGATTTGTTGTATAAACCGCCGCCGCTGACGCTTTTGTTTCGCTTAATATTATCGAAAGGTCTTTTTTGCCTTTATTTTTTCTTATGCCACAATGAACACCGCCTGCGGTAAATCCTTTTGCGGCGCAAACGCCGCCGTTAATAAGTTCCATTTTTAATAATCCTCCCGTATCGACCGCCAAAGTCTAAGTCCCGTTGTTTCACTTAAACCGAGTACAATATTCATATTCTGAATTGCCGCACCCGAAGCACCTTTGCCGAGATTGTCAAATCTCGAAACAAGCGTAAGTCTGTCTTCATTACCGAAAACGCTTATTTCCATATCGTCATACCCCGAAAGAGATGAGCCGGACAAAAACCCGTTTTCATCGGCAAAATCATTAAACCGAACGATTTCACCTTTATAATATTCTTTGTAAACCGACTTTATTTTGTCGATATTGCCGTTTATCTGTTCTTTAAAAAGAGGAACAACAACTTCCATTCCCGAATAATACGAAGAAACTATCGGTGAGAAAACCGGCGGATTTTCAAGCGAACACACTTTTGCCATTTCCGGCAGATGCTTGTGCTGCTGCGAAAGACCGTACATTCTCGGTGCTTGGAGCAGTTCCGCATTTATTTCATCTTCATATTCCGCTATCATTTTTTTGCCGCCGCCCGAATAACCCGTAAGCGAAAAGCAGGAAAGTTTTTCATTTTTATTTATTATTCCAGCCTCAACAAGCGGAGCAACAAGAGAAATAAAACCGCTTGCGTGACATCCCGGATTCGCAATTCGCTTTGAATTTTTTATTTTTTCACGAAGTCCGCCTATTTCGGGAAAACCGTAAGTCCACCCGCCCTTGACACGGTGAAAAGTAGATGTGTCAATTATTACGGTGTTTTCGTTTTCAGCCATCTGTGCCACTTCTTCTGCCGCAGCATCGGGAAGACAAAGAAAAACTATGTCGGCTGAATTTATCATTTCTTTTCTTGATGAAATGTCTTTGCGTTTTTCTTCGGGCAAAGAAAGAATTTCAATATCTTTCCTTGCGCTTAACCTTTCGTAAATGCGAAGTCCCGTAGTTCCGGCACTTCCGTCAATAAATATTTTTTTCATATACAAATTCCTTGCAGTATTACTGAATAAATATACAAAGATTATACACATTATATACTTTTTTGTCAAGTATTTATTCATTTTTCTTAACAAATATGCATATTACTCAAAAATTTATACTTCAAAACGGTATTTTTATTCACTTTACATTTTTCCGTTAAAAAATCTTTTTTCGGAACAGAGTACAAAATCGAATGTTTTCTCCTGTTTATAGTCGATTCTTTCACCGTCTTTTGTAATTATGTAACCCTCGTACCGTAAAGTTGTTTTACCGTCTTCTATTTCGCCTGAAACCTCAATATTGTAGGCTATTCCGCCCTCTTTGCTGTATTCCTGAAGTTCAAATGAGACTTTTTCGTTCCATGTCGAGACTTCATACCATTTCCGTGTTTGCAGAGGAGAGTCCGGCAGAAAATCATTTCCCGCACCCCAAAGACTTATAATCTCGCTGTGAAACTCTTTCTCAAATTTATCGCTGTTTGAAGCCACCATTTTACCAATGCCTATAACAGGATAAGAAGTGTAATACCAAACACCTGCGATTGATAATAAAACTACCGCCGCAAGAATACCCGCCAACAGTCTTTTTTTCATAAGTAATACCCCCTGTAAATTAAGTGCCGTTAATACAGTACCGTAATCTGTTCTTTATTGCGCCGTTCAGCATATTAAGATGAAAAGTAAAAAACAACGCCGTTATCTTCATTTTTAAAACCGTAACCGAATTTGTGAAGTTCAAAAATCAGTCTGCAAATTGCAAGTCCCATTCCGGTGGAATTGTCGGTTCTTGTTCTTGATTTGTCTGCGCTGTAAAGTTCTTCCCAGATATGCGGCGCATCCTCGTTTGAAATATTACTGCCGGAATTGAATATTTCAAATTTCACCCTGCCTTTTGTTTCAAACACGGTAATTTTTATTTCGCCGCCGTCGGGAGTGAATTTAACCGCATTTGAAAGGAAATTTTCAATTACAATACCGATTAAATCCTTATTGCAGTTAAGTGCATAATTTTCATCAATGCTTTCACTGTATTTTATATTTTTCGCTTCAAACAGCGGCTGATATTTACTGACCTGTTCATCAATTATTTGCGAAAGTATTTCTTTTCTTTTTTCTGTTTTTGTATTTGAACTGAGATTGTTATATTGTAAAAGCGTTTTTACCATTCGGTTCATACGTTTGCTTTCGTCATAAATGGAATTTACATACTCCGTATTCAGTTCCGGCGAAATGTTTTCAAGAATACATTCGCTTTTATTTGCAATTACTGCAAGCGGAGTTTTAAGTTCATGCGCCGCAGCGTTAACAAACGCTTTGCGGCTTTTACTTATTCTCTCTTTTTTAGCGTTGATATTTTTTAATATAACCGCAATAATCAGCGAAAAAGCCAAAAACAGAACACCCATATAAATAAGTATACTGCGATATGAATCGCTTGTGAGCGCCTTATAATACGGGTCATATTCCGAATTGTAATAAAAACAGAGTTTTACTCCGTTTACCGTCTGATGAGATTCATATTGATAATTCTGCGGGCTGCTGCTGCTGTTGCCGCCACCGTTAAAACCGCAATTTTTGTGACTTTTTGAAAAAGAATTTATAAAACCGTCAAGTTCGGCATTGAGTTTATTGATATATTTCTCTTTTACGGGTGAATCAATTCCGTGATATCCGTCTAAAGATATTCTGCCACCGTTTTTTTCATAAGCGGTAAAAGTCGGCTCATAATCGGTAAAATTTACGCCGATTTTGCCGTCATCGGGATTACAAGCGTTGTAAAGAAGCGCAGAAACGGGTATATATTTATCGCCGTCTTTATAAAGTGAAAGCCACTCGGCACACAAATAGCAACCGTGACGGCAATTCTTGACAAAACCGGTTATCTGCTCTTTTGTTTCAGCGGTTGTGTATGAATAGGCATCGGCAATATAATAATCAATATATTTTCCGTTTTCATCGTAGTTTTCAACAACAAAAGCGGAGCGGCTGCTTGCTATTACATTTCCGTCTGAATCAATAAGTGCAAAAACCGTAGGATAATTGCCGCAGGTGTAGTTATGAAAACAACCGTCAACATCCTTGCCGTAAATGTCGGGCGATTTCATTAAATACTGCAATGAATCAACATTAGAACTGTTCAAATAATTAAAATACAAGCACTCGGTTTCAAACTGCGTTATCAGAAGAAATACACCCGCAACAACATAAAGCGCAAGCGTAACCGCAAAAACCGTTATATATATTTTCAACATTCCCTTTTTCATTTTGAGTTATCCTCCTCAAAAACATAGCCCATACCGGAAAATGTTTTGATATATGAAGAACATTCGCCGAGAGATTTTCTGATGTTTTTTATATGAGTATCAACTACTCTGTCTTCGCCCTCAAAATCGTAACCCCACACTCTTGAAAGAATAAGACTGCGGCTGAGGACAACGCCTTTTTTACTCATAAGGTATTGAAGTATTTCAAAATCCTTTGCCGAAAGAGTTATTTCTTCCCCGTCGGCATAAACTTTTTTCTTAGAACAGTCGAGTGTTATTTTTCCGATTCCTATAATGTCATTACTGTTCGCTCCCGTATATCTGCGGATTGTCGCAAGGCATTTTTCAAGAAGCACCGAAAGAGGAAACGGCTTTGTTATGTAATCATCCGCACCTGCCGAATATCCTTTGAGATAATCCTCCTCTTCTCCGAGAGCCGACATAAACAGAATAGGTGTCTTTTGATTTTTGCGTATTTTTTTGCAGGCGGAAATACCGTCAAGCACAGGCATCATAACATCAAGAATAATAAGGTCATAGTCATTAAGCATTGCCTCTTCCGTAGCCTGCTGTCCGTTCGCGGCAACAGTAACATCAAACCCGTTTGCAGAAAAGTAATCTTTAACTGTTTCGGCAATTTTGTAATCGTCATCGGCAAATAATATTTTATACATTCTTTCCCCTCCTTCTGAAATAATTATATATTGTATTTGTGTGGTTTTTGTGTTGTTTTAACTGAGCAGATATCTTTATAAAATAAATATATTTTGTTGTTTTTATTTTGTCAATTACATAAAAATAAACATTCTTTATTAAATTTTTCCAAAAAGTAAATTCAATATTGAAAACTTCAACAAATTGTGATAAAATTTTATTAAAAAATACAAAGGAGAAAATATAATTATGAATATTGAAAAAAGAAACATTGCTACCTGCATCGTTCTTTCACTTGTAACATGCGGAATTTACCAGATTTTCTGGGTAATTAAAGTTGCAAAAGAAGCTGTTTCCGTTAAAGACCCGCAGGATAACGCTCTTGCTGAAATTCTTCTTATGCTTTTCCTGCCGTTCGTCGGCTGCTATCTTGCAGAAAAGAAATTTTATGAAGGCGCAACAAATATGGGCGTTCAGGTTTCCGACAACTCGGTTCTTTACCTCGTTCTCGGTCTTTTCGGTCTCGGCATTGTAAACATCGCTCTTATTCAGAACGACCTTAACAAAGTTGCCGACTTTCAGCCTCCGCAGGCAACAGGCTTCTACGATGCAAGCGGTTTCGGTGCTGACAACGGCTTTAACCAGAATAACGGATTTAATAACGGTAACAACGTTAATGCTGACAACGGTTTTAATAATAGCAATAATCAGTTTTAATTAAATTACCGATATGCTTTTTTCATGGAGCTGTCGCATTTAGCGCAGAACGAAAAGCAAAACACTTTATTAAACGAAATAAATAACAAAAAACGGTTTTCTTACATAGATTTTGTAACGGTTATTTCAAATCCGGTGGAGTTTCACAAAATTATTAAAAAGTCAATAGATAATAAAAAGTCGGAGTTTTTATCTTAAATCTCCGGCTTTTTATATTGAAATGTTGGTGATTATTTTTTGCTAATATCTTCTAAAATATATTTACAATGTTAGATATTATTAGAGACAAAGTCAATTTCTCAGAGGAGAAATTACGCTTGATGAGGTTGATGGCGGATTTTATAGTAATCCACTTAAAAAGATTGGTTCCCAAAACTAAACCCCGCAGAATAAAATTCTACGGGGTGTGTTTTATTAAAAAATGGTGACAACTCAATTGGCAGGTTGGCAACCCTGCATCTCTTTAAGGCCTGTATAACAGGTGTGATAGCCGCCCGTTCTATCCTCAATCAAGTTAATCACCACATCTTAATTATATGTTATATCATATTTAATTATTTGTCAATAGTAAATTCCCAAAGACTTTTTTTATATAAATAATCTTTAATTTGGCTATCTGTAACTGAATAAGCTGTTCGAAACGATAATCTCCCTTTATCGTTTAATCTGATTGCTACTAAAAATCCGTTATTTAATTTTTTAATAAATTGAAGACTTTGCTTATTATCTTTATTTTTTATTCCAATATAATCCGGCGACTCAATTATCGTTGGAATTATCTTTAATATCTCTTCAACACTTAAGTTATTTGCATCATTTATATGTTTATTAATATGCTCAATACGCTCTTTCCAAAAAACTACTGTTCTGTTTTGAATTTTACTTGCAAATTCCGGGGCATGTTTTTTTATACTATCAAATACATCTTCGCTTATTTTTCCAATTGAAATGCACTCAATTTGTTTATTTTCAAAGTTGTCAAGAATATCTATTGACATATACCCTACACCATTAATTATATCAATTTATTAAATAACAAAAAATATAAAGATATTTGATTCTGAATATTACTTTGATATCACAAAAATCATATCATAAATGGCAATATGTGTCAATATTGTTTATTAGTCCTGAATTAATGTGTTTGCGTTATGTTTCTTAGAATACTCCTTAATGCAGAGAGCAACCACCTGATTGTTTCTTGTTGTACTTATTTTATCACATGATTATATCATTATCAACCTAAATCCCTAATTCCTTTTAAGGATTTAAATTTGATTTATTGATAGCGACCATTGGCTTGAAGACAATTAAATAATTTCTGTAATTAAAGCTTTTGATTATACTTTGTTTTTATTTTGTTTTAAACTCCAACAGATTTGAAATATCCTTTGTAACGAAAACCGCTTTTTATATAATCGGATGTTTGATTATATTTGCTTTTCTAAGCGTTTTTTGTTTTTTATTTTTCGTTTACAAATTAGTTTATTTTTATTATAAAATTGTTTACAACTAATTCACACGGAATTTATTTTCGGATGTTATTATTCAGTCAATGAAACGCAAGGAACGCCGACCGAACGTTTCAGAGAAAACATTTTTGTTTTCATTCCTATCTCCTTATTCAAATATACCCCCACAAAGCAAAAATCTCCGCCCAAACGGAGATTTTTGCTTTTATTTTTATTATATACTTTTTGCTTTTCGTTCTGCGCTGAATGCGTCAACCCATATTTTTCTTTTTTGCTTTCTTTTTCTTTTGTGCTTTATATATTTCATCGGCAATAACCGCAACACGTGTGCTTTTAAGGTTAAACAACGCATTATCGACAAGTTTCTTTTTGTCGGAGCGTGTGTCGGCTTTAATAAATCTTTCGATATTTCCGTCATCAAGAATTATGGGCTGACTTAAAGTTACGCCGCCCTCACCGATAAGTTGAAATCTTATGTAGCAGGAAATGTCGTTTTCATATTCCTCCAACTTTATTTCGGAATTAACGTATCCGTTTTTCGTTTTTTTGTCGGAGGTTTTTATGATTTTTCCGTCTGCTATCCACTCTATTCTGTCTGTGTTTTTGCCTTTGACGGAAATAACGCCGTTTTCTTCATCAACTTCCAAAGCGAACACCTGCGGATATTCGGTTGTTGAAGCCGTGAAATCCTCGCCGAGTTCGTTTTTCGCATAGCGGCTTATTGCAAAAAAGCAGCCGTTTGTCATGGCAAATTTCATATTATCTTCCGAATATTCGGGAAGAATGAAATCCATAAACGAAGTGTTTACATCTTTGAAAAAATGTGCGTCGCTGTTTGCGAAACCGAAAACGTTTCTTTTGCCGTGCGGAATAACATATTTCAGTATTTCATCCCAGAAAATGCGGTCATTCTTCGTGTCGCCGCCCCTGCTGTTGAAAACTTCCGTTCCGACACAAGATTCGTACTTGTTGAAAATTTCACCGAAATACCTTACATTTTCATATTTATGTGCGTTCTCAACGTTATGTGTTGATTCAAGCCATCCGCCCGGATGATTTATAAATGAAATTCCGCCCGCTTCATCAACTTTTTTTACCGCATACACATAACCGTTTTCAAAGCCCCAGTTATTCTGCCCGAAATCGCAGAAAAAACCGTTTACGTGGCATTTTGTAAGCGTTACCATATTAAGTTCTATTCCGCTTGTAAGGCAGTTCATTCCTCTGCCGTATTTTCTGCCGCTCCATTCGGGAGCAGGGCGTGTGCCCTCTGTTATTTCTTTATTTTCCTCGGCGGTAAGCGGCGTTTTTGTGTGCCCCAAAATATACTGATGCCGGTAAAGCGGTATTTCTGTCGGCGCATCCGTCCACTTTTTGCCTATTACGCCGTGGTCGGTCATGGCAAGAACGTCAAAACCGTGCTTGTAATATTCCTTTATTATTTCATTAAAGTCCACCTCGGCATCGCTGTAAGTGGAATGGGTGTGAAGATTTGTTTTGTAATGATTATCTTCTTTTGTAATAAGTTTTGTTACGCTTTCATACGGATTGATAATTTTGTATTTCATAAGTATGCCTTTCTCTGAAAAAAGGCTATCGCACAAAAATTGCGATAGCCTTTTTGTTTTGAAAATCAGTAATTAAAATATTTTGCCCATTGCAATAATATCGAATATAAGTGAAATATAATCGAATATTACATAAAGGAACTCATACTCGGCAAATCTTGTAACATAGCCCGCAGTACCTTCGTCATTAATTGTATCTGTTGCACCGCAATCTGTGCAGGTGCCTGTTTTTGTACCGTCTTTTACAAATGTTGCGTTGTCATCGGAAACATAATTGTCAAAATTATGTGTTGCAACTGTTGTTGAGTCAACTTCGCCGCAACCTTCACATACAATTGCATGAGAACTTTTGCTTATTGAAGAACATTCCGAAGCCCATGCGTGGTCAACCGTTACGGGTGCTTTAAAAGATGTTGCGTTATCACAGGGAACTGCTATTTCAAGTTCTTCTGTATCAACCGTAACGTTGCCTGCAACATTTATTACTTCAAACAATGCGGGGTTTTCAGTATAAGTTGCTGTGTAAGTGTCGCCGTTTGCTTCGATTTCTGCTGTTGCGCTTATAATTTCGGGTGCTTCGTTGTCTTTATAAGATGTTTTTACTTCTGCAAAAGTAACTGTTGATGCTGAGAAAGAAACAATATCTTTTGAGCCTGTGCCGGAAATGCTTGAAAATGATGTTCCTTCTGTAAGTTCACCTTTGTAGAAACCGTTTACGGTAACTTTATAATCAGCATAACCTACTACCGGTTTGTCGCCCTCACTGACCGTGAACTCATAATCAACACAAAGATATTTCATATTCAAAGCAGCAACATCACTGAGTATATTAAGTCCGATTTCAATTTCGGGTTCAGCGTTTACGTCTTCAAAGAACATATCGGGATTTGAATTATAATAATTTGAGGAGTCGCCCACATAAGCGTCAAAAGATGTGAATGTAACGCCGTAGTCGCCGGAAGCGTTGAGAAGACGGTCATTTGAAATATCAAAAGAAACCGAGAAATTGTCCTTGTCGAGTTTGTAACCGTAAGGAAGTTTTATATATGCAGAACCGTTAACCGTATAAGAACTTTCTGCCGAAACCGCTACCGCAAAAACGGAAAATACCATTATTACGGCAAGTATAACTGAAAGTGATTTTTTCATTGTTTAATTCCTCCTTAAATACTTAAATCAGCCTGCAAGACCTTTGATTGTGGAGATGAATGATGCGATCATTTCTATTATCATAATAATATAAGGATTCTTTTCGGGATTGAACGTTTTAAGATAACCTGCAGTTCCGTCGATAGTGCGTGTAACTTTTTCGCCGCATACTGTGCAAATGCCTGTTTCCGTTTCATTAACAAGGAATGTTGCGTCATCGTTCGGAATCCAACCGTCATCTGCAACGGTGTGTTCTTCAAAATATGCTACTTTACCGCATTCTGCACAGTAACAGCCGTGATTTTTTCCGAAAGAAACAACTTCGGAATCGGGAATATGCCCTACATTAACGGAGTCAGTACCGACAAGAACACCGTCAAAGTAAACTTCAACTTCCGAAACGGCACATGTAACAACCGCGGGTTCAAAACTGAAACGTTCCGGATAACTGTTGTACGAATACCAGTTCATACCGTCATAAACTTCAAGACCGTCGGCACAGAAAGGGTCACCGTTTGAATAATCACTCTGCCATGCATAAGATGTTATTTCCCACATTTCGCCTTCGGCTGCGGAAAAAACTGCAAGAGGTAACACAAGCATTACAACTGTAAGGAGAATAGCCAATGTTTTTTTGATTTTCATAATGATTTCCTCCAAAGGATATATTTATTCATATAGAAGTATATCACAATTATTTCGAAATGTAAATACACAAAATATAGTGGTTGTTATTTTTTATAACACAATTTTATTCTATCCGGGTTGACTTGAACAAAATGCGGATATATAATTTGAGTATCAAAGTGTTCTTCAGGAGATACTGTTACTATGTTTATTAAAGGATTTCAAAAACTGACACTTCTCGATTATCCGGGTCATACGGCGTGTACTGTTTTTACAGGCGGATGCAATCTCAGGTGTCCGTTCTGCCACAATGCCCTGCTCGTTACCGAACAGGATGATGCGCATTATGAGGAAGAAGAAATATTTGAACATTTACGCCGTCGCAAGGGTATTCTTGACGGAGTTGCCGTTACGGGCGGAGAGCCGTTGATTCAGAAAGACATTGAACGTTTTCTTTATGAAATAAAATGCGAAGGATTCCCCGTAAAACTCGACACAAACGGAACGTTTCCCGACAGACTTAAAGATATAATAAGTGCGGAACTTGTCGATTATATAGCGGTAGATATAAAAAACAGTAAAGAAAAATATGCACAGACAACGGGAATAAAAGATTTTGACGTATCCGCCGTGGAAAAAACCGTTGAAATACTTGCACAAAGCAACGTGGATTATGAATTCAGAACAACCGTTGTAAAACAGTTTCATACACCGGATAATATTTTAAATATTGCAGAATGGATAAAAGGCGCACCGAGATACTTTTTGCAGAACTTTGTCGATTCGGGCAATCTCATAGATGAAACGTGCAGCGGAGTTGAAAAAAACGTAATGTATGAAATGCTCGAAAAAGCAAAAATATATATACCCGACGCTCAGATAAGGGGATTATAATATGTATGAAAATGAAATTGCCGAACTGAAAGGCGCAATCGAAAAAGCAAATAATATCTGCGTTTTTACGGGTGCGGGAATAAGTTGCCCTTCGGGAATACCCGATTTTCGCTCGGCTGACGGACTTTACAACAGCGACGGAATAGGTCACTACTCGCCCGAGGAAATAATATCGCATACGTTTTTTGTTAAAAAAACGGAGATGTTCTACGATTTTTACAAATCAAAAATGATGTACCCCGAAGCAAAACCCAATAAAGCACACATCTTCTTTGCGGAACTTGAAAAACGGGGAAAACACGTAAGCGTAGTTACACAGAATATAGACGGTCTTCACTCTGATGCCGGAAACAGCGAAATTTATGAACTGCACGGCAGCATAAGACGAAATTACTGTATGAACTGCGGCGCTTTTTACGGTGAAAAATATGTATATAACTCAAAAGGTGTTCCCGTATGTGAAAAATGCGGCGGTACGGTAAAACCCGACGTTGTTCTTTACGAAGAAGGTCTTGATGACAAAACCGTAAACGGCGCCGTCAACGCAATAGCGACCTCCGACCTCCTGATTATTGTCGGAACTTCACTTGCGGTTTACCCTGCGGCTTCGTTTTTGCAGTTTTTCAGAGGTGATACCGTTGCGCTTATCAATAAATCGTCGACACCTTTTGACAAAAAAGCAAAAATTGTGATAAATGACGATATTATCAAAGTAGTTAATTCACTTTTATGACACTTTTGAGAAACACAGAATAAATCTTTACAAAAAAGCCCGTATATTACTGTACAATTTGTATATAAATGCTTCAACATCTTGTGATTAAGTCGGATTTTTCTCCGTTTTTAAACACAAGATGTTGTGTTTTTTGTATTGACATATACAAGATTATCTGTTATCATTTGTTTTGCTCATATTAAATAAGATGATAAAAAACAGGAGATGTGGAAATGTATCAGGTAATTAAAAGAGACGGCAAAATAGCCGATTTTGATATTTCAAAAATCGCCGCCGCCATACATCAGGCGTTTGAAGCCTGCGAAAAACAGTACAACGACAACATAATCGACTTTCTCGCTCTCAAAGTAACCGCAAACTTCGAGCCGAAAATAAGCAATCAACTTGTTGCTGTCGAAGATATTCAGGACAGCGTTGAAGCCGTTCTTGTTCAGGCAGGTTACGCCGATGTTGCAAAAGCATACATCCTTTACAGAAAACAGCGTGAAAAAATCCGTAATATGAAATCAACAATTCTCGACTACAAAGAACTTGTTGACAGTTACGTTAAAGTTACCGACTGGCGTGTTAAAGAAAATTCAACCGTTACTTATTCGGTAGGCGGTCTTATTCTTTCAAACTCCGGCGCAATTACGGCAAACTACTGGCTTTCCGAAATTTATGACGAAGAAATAGCAAACGCTCACAGAAACGCCGACATTCACATTCACGACCTTTCAATGCTTACAGGCTACTGTGCAGGCTGGTCTTTGAAACAACTCATTCAGGAAGGTCTCGGCGGTGTTCCCGGCAAAATCACATCATCTCCGGCAAGCCACCTTGCAACACTTTGCAACCAGATGGTAAACTTCCTCGGAATTATGCAGAATGAATGGGCGGGCGCACAGGCATTTTCATCTTTTGACACATATCTCGCTCCGTTTGTAAAAGTTGATAATCTCGACTACAAACAGGTTAAAAAAGCACTTGAATCTTTCGTATTCGGTGTAAACACACCTTCACGCTGGGGTACTCAGGCTCCGTTCTCAAACATCACTCTTGACTGGACTGTTCCCGCAGACCTTAAAGATATGCCCGCAATCGTCGGCGGCAAGGAAATGGATTTCACTTACGGCGACTGCAAAAAAGAAATGGATATGGTAAACAAAGCCTTTATCGAAATTATGATTGAAGGCGACGCACAGGGCAGAGGATTCCAGTATCCCATTCCCACATATTCAATCACAAGCGATTTTGACTGGTCCGAAACGGAAAACAACAAACTTCTGTTTGAAATGACTGCAAAATACGGCACTCCCTATTTCTCAAACTATGTAAACTCCGATATGGAACCGTCAGACGTTCGTTCAATGTGCTGCAGACTTCGTCTTGACCTTCGTGAACTCAGGAAAAAGAGCGGCGGCTATTTCGGAAGCGGTGAAAGCACAGGCTCTGTCGGCGTTGTTACAATAAATATGCCGAGAATCGCTTACCTTGCCGAAAATGTTGAAGATTTCTACAAACGTCTTGACAAACTTATGGATATTGCCGCACGTTCTCTCAAAGTTAAAAGAACAATAATCACAAAACTTCTTGATGAAGGTCTTTATCCGTACACAAAGAGATACCTCGGTACGTTCAACAACCATTTCTCCACAATCGGTCTTATAGGTATGAACGAAGTCGGTCTTAACGCAAAATGGCTCGGCAAAGACCTCACCGATAAAGAAACTCAGGAATTTACAAAAGACGTTCTCAATCACATGAGAGAAAGACTTTCCGATTATCAGGAACAGTACGGCGACCTTTACAACCTTGAAGCAACTCCTGCGGAAAGCACAACATACCGTCTTGCAAAACATGACAAAAAACGCTATCCCGCAATTAAAACCGCTTCGAGCGACTGCGGTACTCCCTACTACACAAACTCCTCACATCTTCCCGTCGGCTTTACGGCAGATATTTTCGAGGCTCTTGACGTTCAGGATGAACTTCAGACTCTTTATACTTCGGGTACTGTTTTCCACGCATTCCTCGGTGAAAAACTCCCGGACTGGAAAGCGGCGGCAAATCTCGTAAGAAAAATTGCCGAAAACTACAAGTTACCTTACTACACACTTTCGCCCACATATTCAATATGCAAAAACCACGGTTACATTAACGGCGAAGAATACAAATGCCCCGACTGCGGCGAAGAAACGGAAGTTTACAGCCGTATAACAGGCTATTACAGACCCGTTCAGAACTTCAACGACGGCAAAGCGCAGGAGTTCAAAGACAGAAGAGTTTACGACATTGCAAATTCGCACATTAAAAAAAGCGAAAGAACAGTTGACCACGCACACTGTGATTGCTGCTGTGACAAAGGCGTTGACGACAAATTCATAGGCGCAGATGACAATGACGCTCAGTTCGTTCTTTTTGCAACAAAAACTTGTCCGAAATGCAAAATAGCATCTCAACTTCTTGACAAAAAAGGAATTTCTTTTGAAAAACTTTTCGTTGAGGACAATGAAGAACTTGCAAAAAAACTCGGTCTTAAACAGGCACCCTCGCTTGTTATTACAAAAGGCGACATCACCGAAATAATTGCAGATTTGCCGAATATTAAAGCCTATATTGAGAATAACTAATAAACAAGAGGGGTTGCATAAGCAGCCCCTATTTAAAGTTGCCAGATGTCAGTTTAAACTAACAACTAGCAACTAGCAACTAACAACTAGCAACTAACAACTAACAACTGGCAACTAGCAACTGACAACTGACATGAGGTAATAAACTATGTATGATATTATAATAATCGGTGCAGGTCCTGCGGGGCTTACATCCGCACTTTACGCCATGAGGGCGGGAAAAAGTGTACTCGTTATTGAAAAAAGCACATTCGGCGGACAGGTAACTTATTCGCCTAAAATCGAAAATTATCCCGGCATACCCGAAATGAGCGGAAACGAATTTGCCGACAAACTTCTCGACCAGGTTCTTTCCATGGGCGCCGATGTTGAAATGGAAACGGTTACAGGCATAATTGACGAAGGAAAAACCAAACTCGTTTTTGCCGGTGACAAAAAATATGAAGCAAAAGCAGTTATTATTGCAGTCGGCGTTCGTCACAGACAACTCGGTGTTGAACGTGAAAACGATTTAACCGGAAAAGGCGTTTCATACTGTGCGGTATGCGACGGCGCATTTTATAAAGATAAAATTACAGGCGTAGTCGGCGGCGGAAATTCCGCTTTGCAGGAAGCCGTTCTCCTTTCGGACATTTGCAAAAAAGTTTACGTTCTTCAGAATCTTGATTACCTTACGGGTGAAAAGAAACTTGTTGAAACGCTTGAAAACAAAGACAATGTTGAGTTTAAACTCGGTGTAACCGTAAAAGAACTTAAAGGCGAAAACGAACTTTCGGGCGTAACGCTTCAAGGCAAAAACGGTGATGAAGAATTATCACTTGACGGACTTTTCGTTGCAATAGGTCTTGAACCCGAAAACACACCGTTTGCGGATGTTGCCGCACTTTGCGACGGCGGATATTTTGACTCCGACGAAACGTGCCTTACAAAAACAGAAGGCATATACGTTGCGGGCGATTGCAGAAAAAAAGGCGTTCGCCAGATAACAACCGCCACGGCAGACGGCGCTTCATCATCTCTTGCCGCTTGCAGATACATTGACAATATGTAAACAATTCAGAATAATCGGGGCTGTGTCTGACGACTCAGTCCTTTTTTATTTTCGTTTTTGTTTTTCTTTATAATAAACGGTTCAAAAAATACAAATACTACAATGAAAAATTTTTGTAAATTTATATATTGCTGTAGTAAAATGTCGAATAATATGATACAATGAAAAAAATGTTTCTTCAGAGGAGGTATTCGCTTTGATTGAACTCGGCGAAGAAGAAATAATAGAACTTGACGAAAGCGGTTCTGCTTCGGAGGTAATAAAGCCGAAGAAAGAAAAAATCAAAAAAGAAAAACCCGAAAAAATTAAAAAGAAAATAAAAAAAGAAGAAATTCGTGAAATTCCGGAACAGGAAAGTGAAATATCCGAAACAGAAATCACGGAAGAAGAAAACAACATTCCCGAAACGGATATTACGGCAGAAGAAAACGACATTCCGGAAACGGAAATTACGGAAAACGAAAGTTCTGAAACGGGAACATCCGAACAGAAAAAAGAAATTCCGAAAAATTTTATTTCGGCAGACGGTTTTGAAAATGAAAATGAAGAACAGTCTGAAACCGTTTCGGGAAAAAAGGGAAATAAGAAAAAATCGAAAAGAAAAATAAAGCCTCTTTTCAAAGCGCTTATAGCGGCAGGCTGCGTAATAGTTCTTGCATTAGTCGCATATCTTGTTGTGGTGTTCGGCAAAATTCCGTTTGTTGTAAAATGGCGCAATATATGGATAGAAACCGCCATGACAACCGACCAGCACAAGTGGCTCGCAACAACGTTTTTCCCCGACAGCCTTATTAAAGAAATAATGGATGCGCAGGTCGACGTAAGAGATATAGGACAAACCGATATTAAAACAGAAAAAGAAACTGATATTCTCGGACAGAAAAATCTTACAGTCGGTGAACAGGATTCGCACGGAAACGAAGTACTCGTAAACGACCTTGAAGAAAAAATAGTAATTCTTAAAGTCAGAACATCAAATTTTGTCGGTTGGCTTACGCTCATTGACGACCCTGCAAGAGTATATATTGCCGACACCGATTATGAAGGCTCACGCGGTGAATTTGTCTGCGATTATCTTGAAAAAGAAAACGCCATAGTCGGTATGAACGCTTCGGGCTTCCACGACCCCGGCGGAGTAAGTCTCGGCGGTACGGTTACGGCGCAGGCGATGTCGCAGGGAAATATACGCGGTACATATTCTTCAAAATATATCACAGTCGGTTTCAACAAGAAAAACGAACTTGTTGTCGGCGAAATATCCGACTGGGAAAAATACGGTCTTCGTGACGCATTCCAGTATCATCCTGCTCTTATTATTAACGGCGACAAAGTTATTGAAGGCGCTTCCGGCTGGGGACTTCAGCCGAGAACCGTTATAGGTCAGGCTGAAAACGGCGTTGTAATGTTCCTTGTTGTTGACGGCAGGCAGGTAGGCTATTCGCTCGGTGCTACAATGGGTGACTGTGCCGATATTCTTGAAGAATACGGTGCCGTAAACGCAGGTGCGTGTGACGGCGGCTCATCCTCGGTTATAGCATACAACGGCGAAGTGCTTAATAAACCGTCGGCACGTCAGATGCCGACAGGCAGGTATCTTCCTAACGCATGGGTTGTAAAAAGCAAATCCGCAGAAGATCGATAAGGAGATTTTTATGGAATTAAAAAGTAAAATTTCAGAAGGTATTACCAAAGTAAAAACATACTGGAAAATCCCGCCTCTCAACAGATATATGACATTTAAGGAAATAGCGTCGTATTCCGGCGGCGGAATAGGTGCATATTTCATTATGACGCTCGGCATGGCGTGTATTCTCGGAACGGGCAATACGCTTATTTCAAGCACTCTGGGCGTTGACCCCACAGATATGTACATAATGTACGTTATCGCCGTTCTTGCAAATATTCCGCTTACCGGCATAAGAGCAAACATCATAGACAACACACGAAACAAGGCGGGCAAATACAGACCGTACATTGTTTCAATGGCACTCCCCACCGCAATTATCTGTATTCTGATGGTATGGTTCCCGTACAACATTCTTGAAAACATTTTCGGTACGGGTATGATTTTCGGCGAAACAAAAGCCTATGTCGCAAAATGTGCCATAATTCTTATACTTAACCTGTTCCTGCACTTTTTCTATTACTTCTTCTATGACGCATACGAAAATCTCATTCACGTTCTTTCGTCCAACTCGCAGGAAAGAGCCGATGTTGCATCCGTAAAGAGCATTGTTTATTCGCTCGCTCCCTCAATAGTAAACCTTATTACCCCCATTATTGCAGATAATATTTTCCATTCAAACTCCACGGATATAAGAGTTTACAGACTTCTTTACCCGATATTCACCGTTTTCGGTATTCTTCTTTGCATTGTTGTTTATAAAAACACCGAGGAAAAAATCGTTCAGGCACGTACACACGTTGTTCAGATTAAATTTACAGACGCTTTGCGTGCCGTTGTAAAAAACAAATATTTCTGGATCATTTCTCTTGCCGGATGGATAGGTTTCCTCGAATCGGCATATTCCAACATAATGTACTGGCTTTACAACTACGGCGGTGCGTGTTCGGGCACTCAGTACGGACTTATAGTAACAATTTACGGCAACGCATCACTCTGGGGAATGCTTTCGGCACCGTTTTTGATTCGTAAATGGGGTAAAAAGGCAGTTCTTGTAGTTACAAACATTTTCAACATCATATTTATTCTTATGATGCTCCCCGCAACCCGTGAAATAAACGGTCTTACAATATGGCTCGTGCTCGGGTGTCTGTACCTCAACGCATTTATGGGTTCATTCGCACTTATTCTCAATCCGTCAATACAGGCTGATATCCGTGATTATCAGCAGTATATTACGGGCGAAAGAATTGACGGTATGTTCTCGGCAGTTGCAACGGTAGGTACTGTAATAACGCTTGCAACTTCTTCAATTCTTCCCATGGTTTATGAAAGAGAAGGTCTTACAAAAGCGGTTGCAAAAAAGGTTACGTCAAATCCCGAAATATTAAACAGAGTAATTGCAGACGGAAAAACCGTAGGTAATATTCTTGAAGAGCAACTTGCAAACGGTCAGAACAACTACATAAATGCTAACTCCGCTCTTTACGATACGAACATACTTCTTAAACTTCTTCACGTTCTTATTATTTTCTCCGCAATAGGCGCACTTCTTAACGTTGTTCCGTATTTCTGGTATGACTTCAACGAAAAGAAGCAAAAATCCGTTGTTCGCACACTTAAAATAAGAGCCATGTTCGAGGACTACGGCAACGGCGCACTAAAAGACAAAGACCTTGTTGAATCCGTTGATATTATAAGAAAAGCACGTGAACTTTCAGGCGCTTCACCCGTAAAAGTAAGCAAAACGGATTACCGCAGCATAAAAGACAAGGCTCAAAGAAAAGAAGCAAAGAAAAAATATAAAGAAAATCTTGAACGCAACGAAGAAATTGAAATTTCTAAATTTGTTTGCGACGAACTCGACAAATTCAAAACTCCCGAATTTGATGCAAAAATCGAAATCTGCCGTAAAATTGCGGATGCAGGTCTTGAAGGCATAAAAAATTCAAGTCTGAACGAAATTTCAAAAGAATTTAAAAACGCAAAAGCAATGCCGAAAGATGCCGTTCGCAAATATCTGATTGAAGTTACAAGAAACAAAAAAAGCGCTTGCAAAGCGTATAAGAAATACTTTGACGGCAAAAAGGAATTTATTCAGCCCGACTTTGCGGTACTTGAAGGCTTCTTCAATGAAGAAGACGAAAACGATATGCTTCTTCACAGACTTTATGAAGAAAAACGTGCTGCCAAAAAATCGAAAAACACGGAAGGACTCCGCAAAATCAAAAATGATATAAAACAGGCTGAACAAAAACGCAAATCCGCTTCCGAAAACTCCAAAAAAGAAATGGATAAGCACGCTTATTTCAACCGTGCCGCAAAACCGTACCTTGACGCTGTTAAACTTATTGAGCAGAAAGAAAACTATCTGAACATTGAAAACGTACTTGCTCTTTATGATGACGCAAAAAAACGTGTTGACGAAGAAAATAAAAAAGAAGCAGAACTTCGTGAAAAAATAGCACGTGAAGAAAAAGAGTACGAAGAAAAAGTTAAAGCGAAGAAGTAAGTTTTCAGTTGCCGGTTGCTAGTTGTCAGGTGTCAGTTGACAGTTGGAAGTTGACAGCCGGACTTAAGGATCCATAAGAAAAAATACAGATTATTTATAGTTGAGTCGGGTTAATGAGAAAAAATCAGAATAGCATAATAAAAAAATCAGTCTTTACACATTGTGTAGAGGCTGATTTATTTATTTCACATTTATTATTCAAATCTGCTTTCACAAACTAAAGTATTGTCTTTTTCTACAACATAATTTGTGAGACCTTCTCTTCCGTAACATTCAAAAACTTCAACATTATCAAATATATACAAATCCAATTCTTTTGCTATTGTATGTGCTAATCTTATATGTGCTTGCAATAACAAATCCATATTATTACGCGTAAAAAACGAATGAACGGGTTCGCTACCTATGTCAAATTTCGGAATTTCCGTTCCGTTTCCGATGAAAGTCTTCTTAAAATGAATCAAACTATTCCTGACTTTGGTTGTTTTCTTATATAACGCCCAAAAATGTTGAGATTTTATCGAAGAAAAATTTTTACCATAATATAAAAAAATTATATCTATTTTTTCTTGGATATTGCATTTTAACAAATCCTCTTCATTATACCCTATGCACGAGTTAAGGATAGTGTTAAGAAAACTTTCTATATAACAATTCATCTGTGTTATTGCAATAAATCCGTTTTCAAGATTATTGAGTAGTTTATTCTCGTCAATAAAAACATCAGCATCGCACAATAAATTATCATTTGTCATTTGACGAATATGCTTTTCGGCAATACTTATGGTGAGTTTTTCCATATTTAAAAAGTAAGAAAATGACATAAATATCCTCTTTTGTTACTAAATTAACACTTCTATTTTGTAAGAACGCTGTATATTTTTTCGGCAATACTTTCAACCAAAGGAACAACAACGCTGTTGCCGCATTGCTTATACATACTTTTTTCCGGTATATTTCCGAATTTAAAATCTTTCTGAAAGCCCATAAGTGCAAGACATTCATAAGGCGTTATTTTACGAATGCCGAAGTAATCTTTAATAATCGGAATACGGTTATACCAAGTTCCCATATTTGCCTTTAAGGTAAAAGAGATACCATCTTTACTTTTCTGTATTCCGTAGTCAGAAAAACGATATATTTGATTGCTGTCTGTTATTGCCGCAGACAGCTTTTTATATTCGTATGAGTTTTCGTCATAATATAAAGATTTGTCAGCTTCTTTTGTCATATCAATAACATCAGCAATGTGCTTATTCAGCGTACACTTTTCCGGAAATTTAAACCTTTTTGATGCATCTTCATCTTTAAACGCAACGATATATGTTCTTGTTCTGTGTTGCGGAACACCATAATCACAAGCATCGGCAACAATATATCGAATAATATATCCTCTGCTGACAAGTTCGTTATGTATGATATTAAAAGTTTTTCCGTTATCGTGTTCTGTGAGATTGGCAACATTTTCGAGAAAAATTATCGGCGGCTGTAAAGCATCAGTGGCGCGCATAATCTCAAAGAACAAGTTACCTCGCTCATCGGAAAAGCCTTGCTTTTTGCCGCATACAGAAAACGGCTGACATGGGAAACCTGCGGTTAGAACATCAACTCTTTCAAGTTGCGAAAAATCAACATTTCTGATGTCGGATTCAATTAACAAGGTTTCGGGAAAATTCGCACGGTAAGTCATACAAGCATACTTATCTATTTCGTTTGCCCATGCAACTTCGAAACCCGCTTGCTCAAATCCTAAATCAATGCCGCCTATACCTGCAAATAAACTTCCTATTTTCATTTACTTAATAAATCGAATCTGAAGATTTAACTTCATGTAATACTTACCGTTTTCTTTATACATTGTGCCGAATCCGTGTCTTCTCGTACTTGCAGTTTCAAATTTTGTGTTATTTATAAGATAGTCTTCAAATTCATTACGATTAAACAGATGATAGCAAAGGACTTCACCGTCTTCACGAACAATTATATATCCGCCTGTTGCATCTGCTGTGCCGTCCCATGGCTTTGAAGGTAACATACCAAGTGCACTATCCGTTAAGAATTTCTTGAATTTATATTGATAGAAGGGCTGTCCTTTTGTAAGACGATAATTCAAAGGATTTTTCTCAACTATAGCATTCAAAGATTTTACTACGGTATTTACTCCCGTAGAATAATACTCTTCAAGCATATACGCACAGATTTTCGGAAGATCTCCATCAATAAGCGAGAGATTATCTTCGAAAGTTTCATTTTCCATTCCGCAGTAACTCAGCTTGCAATCTGCTTGATTCTTCAAATAATCAAATTTATTTTTAAAAAGTTTTGAGCAGCTGTTAAATTCATTCATCACATTATCATCGACAGGACCGGTTATCTCATAGATAAAATTTGTTGTCTTTCCGGCGTTTATGAGTGTTGATGCTCCGCCGAGACGGGATTTTATGCTGAATCCTTGTACTGATTCATATCCTGTGTTGATGTCGTGTATTTTTATTCTTATATCAGCTTTATCTGTGGACTTTGCTTTTAGTGTTTCAACATTTATTCCGTTAAGGAAGCTTTCGGTTTCCTCAACGGAAAATGCTGCTGTATTTGCTGCAACAATTTTGTTGTAAAGGTTTTCGGCGGCAGTTTTAAATTCATTCGAAGACAAATTTACAAGTTCACATTCAGTGTCGGTATTATAAACAGAAATGCGATTATTATCTCGGTTAATTCTGAACTCCAATACACCAATATTTTCTGTGCGAATAATATTTATGATGTTGTAAAAAACATCCTCTTTTTTGTTCAAATCTGCATCTGCAGCATAAAGCTTCCCGATTGCAAGCAGACGAAGGAAAACATATATTTCACTCCATTCGCCTTTATTACCTGACAGTTTAGGCATTATCAAGTACCTCCTTAATTTTAACGGCAATAGCTTCGATAACATTTACCGTTACACTGTTTCCGAATTGCTTATATAAATGAGTGTCGGCAAGAACAAGTTTGAATTCATCAGGAAAGCCTTGCAATCTTGCCCATTCTCTCGGTGTCATTTTGCGTATGCCTTGTTTATTGACTTCACCTTTGATATGGGTTGTGGGAGTTAAGTCTTTCTGTCTTTTGTCAATCACAAGATTTCTTTCCCTGCCCATACCGCCGCATACAATTGCACCGGCAATATCACTCCAATCACGGATTTCATACCCGAAACCGTTTCCTTTTGCTGCGTGTCGTGCTTTATGTGCTACTAATGTATCCCAATATGTATTGCTCAAATAATATTTGGCAGGTACGGGGTTTTCTTCACGAATATCCCATAAACGCTTTGTATCGTCTGTCTTTTCGGGAAATTCAAAATTTTCAGGTGCAATATCATTTCGAAATGCAACTACATAGATTCTTTCTCTGTTTTGCGGCACACCGAAATTTTTGGAATTAAGCACTTGGAAGAAAACCTTATAGCCTAAATCTTCAAAGGTTTTACATATAATTTTAAAGGTTTTTCCCCGATCATGTATAGCGAGACCTTTTACATTTTCACAAAATATCACTTTCGGCTTGTGATATTCACATATACGGGCAACATCAAGAAATAAAGTCCCTCGGCATTGTCCTTTATAATCATCATCGAAACCTTTTCTTGCTCCCGCAAGACTAAACGCCTGACAGGGAAATCCGGCAAGACAAATATCAAATTCGGGAATATCCGCTTCTTCTATTTTTGTAATATCACCGGCAATATCAAAATCATCATCAAAATTTGCTTTATATGTAGTTTGTGCGAACTTGTCCCACTCGCTGACAAAAACCGTTTCAATACTGTTGCCGAAGGCTCTGTCAAAGCCCATCCTTATACCGCCAATACCGGCAAACAAATCTATTGATTTATAGTTTTTCATTTTTTACCGCCTTTTCTATCTTATCAGCACATTCCTGAAGATTTTTCTTAATATCCTTACCCCAAAAGCGAAGTACAACCCATCCTTCTTCAGTAAGTTCTTGCGTTACTTCTTGATCCCTTGCGATGTTTCTTTCTATTTTAGGTATCCAAAATTCCTGATTCGATTTAATGTCCTTTTTTCTATTGTCCCAATCAAAACCATGCCAAAATTCACTATCACAAAACACAGCAACTTTCTTTCCTTTGAAAGCTAAATCGGGATGTCCGAATATCGTTTTGTCGTTTTTGCGATAGCGTAATCCTCTTTTCCAAAGTTCTTTACGAAGCATCAATTCAATATCTGAATCTTTATTTTTTACCGCCTGCATATTTCGTCGGCGTTGTTCGGGCGTATGTCTGTCCATGCCGATTCCCTCTTATCTGTCAATTTCCACAATATCGCCAAAATCGCATTCTAAAGCCTCACATATTCGTGTTAGAATATCCATTGAAACATACTCATTTTTATTCAACTTTGTCAGAGTGGATTGAGAAAGCCCGGCAATTTGCCTTAATTGCGCTTTGGTTATATTCTTTTCGATAAGCATAATCCATAATTTTTTATATGTTACCGGCAAAATAAACACCTCATATCACTTAATACTACTATTATATTATAAAAGTTGTTATGATGCAATAAAAAGTCTTGTATTTACACGACTTTTTTGTCGCCTCAAATTTTTATATTAGGTCTTTATTTTAATAGAAAGGCAAAATCAAAAAACCGACTTCGTGAACGCATAGCCCGTGAAGAAAAAGAGTACGAAGAAAAAGTTAAAGCGAAGAAGTAAGTTTTCAGTTGCCGGTTGCTAGTTGTCAGGTGTCAGGTGTCAGTTGCCGGTTGCCGGTTGCCGGTTGTCAGTTGCCGGTTGATAGTTGCTAGTTGCTAGTTGCTAGTTATTAGTTGGCAGATATATATTAAAAAGCAGATTTTCTCAGAATTTGAGAAAATCTTCTTTTAATATCAAGTGTCACTTAACAATTTTCGGTTTATTCCCGGTGTTTGTTTTTCTTTCATCCGATTCAGGTAGTTTTCCCACCTGTGATGCCAATTTCTTTTCCTGTGATTTTACCCGACGCTCCAATTTTTTGATATCTTCGGATACGGGCAAATTTTCGGGTTCAATGCCACGTTGGCCGAGCATTTCACGAACAGATAAATTATTCTGCACATGCTCCCCCGTAATGGCTCGTTCACCTTGCAAATCCTTTTCTTCTACATTGTAATTAGTCATTTCTGTTGCCAAATTCTTTGCGGCAATAGTCAAAGTAGGCAGAAAATCCGCAAGCGGGCGACTTTCTTTCACACCCAAGCGGGATTTCATCTCCTGCGTAGTATATCCGCCAAACAACGCTTTATCGCCTCTTGAACGAATACGACCAAATCCGTCATCATCAACGCCACGCTCATAAATATTCTGTGATAAACGCTTTTCGGACTCACGCAATCTGCCTCGGGTTTCTGTGCGTTCAATAAGGTCAATACGTTCCTCTATTAACTCTTGCTTGCGTGTTTGAACAGCAAAATAACTTTGTGCAAATGCAATTTCCTCTTTTTTGGGGTCACCGTTTTGTGCTGTCAGATAGCATGCATATCTCGTCAGCATATAATCTTTTACCCTGCGCTGTGCGCCTTTACCGGCAATAATCAATTTCGTGACCTCACGAAAATGATCAGATATTTCAATCCCGCCGGTTTCACAAGATTCCATTGCATGTTTAATTGCATTATCAAAGTTTTCCCAGCGTTCATATCCTAAAAGCGGCATGAGTTCTCTGGCATACCAGAACTCAATGTGAGCGGCATCGTCTGTATGTACAATCGAATCAAATTGAGTTTTCTTTACTTCAACAACCCGTTTATTCATTTTTCTCTCCGAAAATTTTCACTTTTTTATAATAAATATTGATCTGCCAACTGCCAACTAACAGCCATCACACCGTACCCTTTTCAACTCTTTCAAGGAAATCGGAGCATTTCGGAATAACGTAATTGATACCTTTTTCGACTATTTCAAAAGTGCTTTCGTTTACATATTTACACTCGCCGTCAACGTTTACTGCGGCAAGTTTTGCGCTTTTAATGTTGATTTTCTTGCCGCGTTTGAACGTTGTAATATCCCAGTCAAGATGTTCGCCGCGTTTATACTTATTTATAAGGCTTAAAAGTTTTATTCTCGGGCAATCTTTTCTGACTACAATAAAGTCAAGAAGTCCGTCGTATGTAAGCGCTTTCGGAGCCGCCATATATCCGCCGCCGTACCAGCGTGAGTTGCCCGCTACACAGAAAAGCATATCGTTTGTGAAAGGCTCGCCGTCATCAATGGTAACGGTAAATGTGCTTTTCATTTTGCCTATAAAACAGTAAAGAAGCGATGCGGTATATGCCGCTTCCCCCGTAAGAAAAGGTATTTTTTTGAAACTTGCCTGTTTGGCGCAGACTTCGGCGTCAATACCCATTGAGCATTGATTTATTGCATATTCGTCACCGCATTTAATAAGGTCGAATTTCATTGGAGTGCCGTTTATATGGTCTTCAACGTTAAGTAAATCTTCTTTTTTACCGAAAATTCTTATAAAATCGTTGCCGCTTCCCAGAGGAATAGCCGCAACCTCGGCATTATCTTTTTCTGCACATCCGTTTACAACGTCGTATAACGTTCCGTCGCCGCCGCAGGCATATACACGTATAGGCTCGCCTTTTTCGACTTCTTTTTTCGTGTATTCAAGACCGTCACCGGGTGCGGTTGTGACGTGTATTTCATAATTTTCAACGCCTAAACGTTTTAATTCGCTTTCAAGACTGTTATTGAAATTCTGAGCGGCAGTGCCTTTGCCCGAATTAGGATTGACAATAAAAAGATGTTTCATACCGTTCTCCCCTGCATTATTTAAAATACATATAAAGTTGACATTTTATCATACCGTTGTAAAGTTTTCTGCGCTTGTCGGCTTTTCTGCCGAAACACGTTTCAAATTCCTCATCCGGCGTGATTATATAATAACTCCACCCGTATTGTTTGTCAAACACTTTGCCCATTTCACGGTAAAGTGCCTCTGCTTCCTGCAAGTCAAGAAGTCTTTCGCCGTACGGCGGATTACAGAGCACCGTTCCCCGTTCGCTTAACTTTTTAAAATCCTTTATATCACGTTTTTCAAAGTTAAGTTTTTTGCCTATGGGAAGTCTTGCGGCGTTTGCGGCGGCAAGTTTAATTGCTTCGCCGTCAATATCCGAACCGTAGCCGACAAAATCGGTATCGACTTTTTCAAAACTTCTCGCACGCTCACGCTCTGTCTGCCATATTTCTTTAGGCAGAACTTCAAAACGCTCTGCGGCAAAATGGCGGTTAAGTCCCGGCGCTATGTTATGTGCATACAAAGCACCCTCAATGAGAAGCGTTCCGCTTCCGCACATGGGGTCATAAAGCGTATGGTAATGTTTGAGTTTAGCAAGCGAACATATAGCCGCCGCAAGCGTTTCTTTCATAGGCGCACCGTTCTGCTGTAAACGGTAGCCTCTTTTATGAAGTCCCGCACCCGACGTATCTATAAGAAGTGTTGCCGTGTTGTTCATTAAAGAAAACTGAATCTGATGAACGGGTCCCGTTTCATCAAACCACGAAATGCCGTATTTCGATTTAAGCCTTTCGACAACCGCTTTTTTTATAATAGACTGGCAGTCACTAACGCTGAAAAGGTCGGATTTCAATGAATAGCCTTTTACGGGAAAAGCGTCCTCTTTACCTATCCACTCCTCCCACGGGAGTGCTTTTGTTTTTTCAAACAGTTCGTCAAAGGTGTGCGCTTCAAAAGTGCCTATAAGTATCTGCACCCTTTCGGCAAAATGTGAACAGATATTTACCCTTGCAAGTATATTTTCATCACCCGAAAAAAGAACTCTGCCGTTTTCGGCAACAACGTTCTGCGCTTCAAGTGAACGCAATTCATCCGCTATTATTCCCTCAACACCGAGAAGACACGGTATAACAAAATTTATATTCATCGGTAATTCCTTTCGATTATTGTTTATTTACATCATATTTTTCTATTTCAAACCAGAACGTAACGCCGTTTTCTTCATTTCTGAAACCGCATTCGCATCCGTGCAAATCCATAATTGATTTCACAATGGAAAGACCGAGACCGAATCTGCCCTCTGCCCTCGAATGTGCTTTGTCGGCTCTGTAAAAAGATGAAAAGATGTTATCTTTGTCCTTGTCGTCAATGTAACTGTTGCTGTTATACACGTTTACTATCGCTTTTTCGCCCGACAGGTCTGTAAACACCTTTATTATTTTGTCATATTTCGTATGACTGCACGCATTTGAAATAAGATTTGACAAAACGTTTTCAAGTTGTTTTTCATCACCGTAAACCGTGCAATCGTCATTTTCTTCAAAAGATGCGTTTATTCCTTTTTCGGCAAATATCGGCTTCGTTTTTTTCATAAACGTTTTTATAAATTCGTTTAAAGAAAACTCATCTTTATTCGGCTTGTTTGCGCCCGATGAATACAGCGACATTTCAAGAAGATTCAGAACAAGTGCATTCATTTTATCCGCTTCGTTCATAATAATATCGCAATATTCGTGCGAAGATACATCATCTTCGGGCAAAGTCATTTTGAGCCCCTCGGCGTAACCTCGTATTATTGCAATGGGTGTTTTCAGTTCGTGCGAAGCGGATGACGTGAACTCTTTTCTCATATTATCGAGAGTTCTTTCTTTTTCAATATCCTGTGCAAGTTGCTCGTTTGTTGTTTTAAGTTCGGTAAGTGCAGTATCAAGAGATGTTGAAAGCGTATTTATATTTCCCGCAAGAGCACCTATTTCATCATTTCTGTTGACGGAAAGTTTTTCCGAAAAGTCGAGATTACTCATTTTTGTCGTAACTTCGCTCATTTTAATAAGCGGTTTTGTAAAACGCCTTACATAAAGCGATATGAAAATAAGCACGAAGAAAAGCGCCGCCATGGTAAGTGCTGTTGTAACAAAAGTCGCAATAGCCGCATTTTCCTGAATCGGGTCTTTCTGTGAAGTAATTTCCACATGGTAACCGTTATTATAATCTTTACCGAAAAGAATAAACTGCGTTGAACTGCCCTCTTCGGAAAGAATGTTGAGATAACTGCCGTCTTCAAACTCGGTACGGCTTATTACAAGAAGTTTTTTACCCGAAATAAAAGCGCCGCTTCCCTCATAAACGTAATTGTCTGTCGAATCGTACAAATCAACGCTTACGCTTTTTGAAACTTCAAGCGAACTTATCTGACTTTCATACGAGCCGTCGTTAATATCTTCTATTTTCTGCGCTATTGATTTAAGTTCTCTTTCGGCGTTCCACAAATAAACGTTTTCGAGCATTTTTGAGTTGACAAGCGACAGCACGATAAGGCATACCGCAATTATTGCACCTATTTCAAGAAATACACGGGTTCTTATGCTTATTTTTCTTTTCATACCGCCGCCTCCTCATGTTTTTATCACTCTGTTTTATATCCTGTTCCGTATATTGTCTTTATGTGTTTTGCTCCCCATTCCCCGAGTTTTGTCCTTAAGCGTGCAACGTGAGAATCCACCGTTCTTGTTTCACCCTCATATTCAAGCCCCCAAACCTCGTCAAGAAGTTGTTCACGGGTAAACACTCTGCCCGGAGTTGTGCAGAGTTTTACAAGAATTTTATACTCTTTTAAAGTTAAATTCATAGGTGTACCGTTCAGAAAAACTTCGTGTGCAACTTTTTTTATGACAATTCCGTCAAGAGTTACCGTGTTCGGGTCGTCTTCCTTTTTAACAACCGTTGCACCCCGTTTTAAAAGCGCTTCTATTCGTCTTACAAGCACCTGTAAAGAAAACGGCTTCGTAACGTAATCATCGGCGCCCGCTTCAAACCCCATTATCTGGTCAAAATCCTCGGAACGTGCAGAAACAAGTATAACGGGTATTCCGCTTTTTTCACGAATTTTACGGCATACCGCCCAGCCGTCTATTCCCGGCATCATTATGTCAAGAAGCGCAAGTTCAATATCGCTTTCACGTTCAAATATTTCAAGCGCTTTTTCGCCGTCTTCGGCGGGAAGCGGCGTGTGTCCGTTTTTAATAAGACAGTCGCTTATCAGTTTTCTTATGAGTTCTTCATCATCGGCTATAAGTATTTTTGCCATTTTCAAAAACTCCTTTCGCCTTTATGGGCAGGACATACTTTCATACAAATTCCGCACACGGCACCTCTGCCTATGTGCTGATATGCTTTTTTCATATATTCACTGCAAACGGCAGGTGCAAATATTTCCTCCCGTGTTACGCCCTCGTGCCATTTGCCGCCGAGTATCGCTCCCGACGGACACGCTTTTACGCATCTGTCACACCCTTTGCATATATCTTCGGGCATTTCACAGTCACGTTCAAGCGGACAATCCGTAAAAAGTGTGCCGAGCCTTACTCTTGCGCCGTATTTTTTATGAAGAAACAGCGAATTTTTGCCTATTGTACCGAGCCCCGACATCCGTGCCGCCTGTTTATGTGAATATCTGCCGTTAAACGGTGTGCCCGGCATACTTTGAGATGCTGCAACCGTTACATATTTATATCCTTTACTTTGTAAAAACAGCCCCGTTTCAAGAAGGCATCTGTCAATAAACGCATTTACAGTTCTGTAATGATTAAAATAAGTCGGTGTGGGCGAATCTTCAATTTCGTCAACTATTGCATCGGAAAGGCGTATTACTATGCTGACGGCATAACAAAGTCCCGTGTCATTATCGCCTATACGGCAAAAACCGATGTCGCTGACACCTTTCTGAATTAAAAAATCCCTGATTTCTTTTTCAAGCATAAATTCACCTGTTCTCTGTTCTCATTTTTTCCATGCACATAAGAACTTTTTTCGACATTTCGGCACATTCAATGTAGAAATCACGGTATTTTTCCTTTTCGGTAAGAAAATTCACCATACTTCTCGCTTCGTTTGCCATAAGAATATCTTTTGTCGTATCGCCGAAAACGGTAATTTTTGTTCCGTCGTTTTCATAGCGGTCTATGTTTGTAAGTTGTGATATGCTTTCAACCGTTACTGTTCCCTCATCACCGAGAATTTCGCTGTATGACCTGCTCTGCCCCGTTTTTGAATATGTAATATTCACAAGTTTATCGCCGTAAAGGAAAGATGCGGCACCCGAACCGTCTGCGCCCGTATGCAGAAATTTCTGCGTGGGATTTATAACTTCGGGAATACCGAGCAAATCAACAACGGGATAAACACAGTATATTCCCAGATCGTTAAGCGCACCCGTTTTCATTTCGGGATTGAAAATATTCGGAAGTTCGCCACGTTTGAGAGCGGCGTATTTTGAAGACAACTGCGAATAATCAATATTCGCACTTGAAATTATTCCGATTCTCGAAACAGCGTCTTTAAGAAGTTTTCTTACGGGATTGTGCATATACATAATCGCTTCAAAATAAACAACACCGTTTTTTTCGGCAAGCGAAAAAAGTTCGGAAAACTCATCAGCCGTAATTGTTACGGGCTTTTCGCATATTACGCTTTTTTTATGTTCAAGTAAAAATTTACACTGTTCAAAATGGCAGGCGTTCGGACTTGCAACGTATACAAAATCGCTGTCGGAACAGGCAAGTTCATCAAGCGAAGTGTAAACTTCTTTCGCTCCCGTTTGGTTTGCAAATTCTCTGCCTTTTTCATACGTTCTCGAATATACGCCGAGAAGCGACAGTTCTTCGACAAGGTTTGCGCCCGATATGAACGCTTTCGTTATCCACGATGTACCGATTACAGAATATTTTATCATTTTTTCTCTCCGTCTTTTCTGCCGAGTAAGTTGTTTACGCTGTCTTTTGTTGCGGCGTTCAAAAAGAATTTTGCCGTTTGCGTAAGCCTTTGATGCGGTAAAACGCTCCACATTTCTTTCGGTGCGGGATTGTGGCCGTTTTCTTTTAATACATCGCAGTAAAATGATGTTTTTTCAAGAAATGAAGTAAAGTTTTTATCATTTGTACCGTGCCAGCCCGTTTCGGCAACTGCAAACCAGCGGGGAAAACACATATATGACATTCTTTCAAAAGTGGTGACGTATTCCGTCCAGATAGGCGACTCAACGCCGATAATACTTTTTTTGCCCGTTTCGTCAAGACCTTTGATTTCAAGCGGATTGAACGTATAGCAGTTTTTAAGCGGATGCATACCGTACGGATAATCGACATAGTAAGGAGAAAAATTCTCAACTATTACGGGATTACCCTTGTTTGCCCACTTTGCGGTATAGCCTTCTTTGTCCATCCACAAAGAAACTGTGACGTTGTCTTTGAGATTACCGCCTTTAAGAGATTCGTTCCAGCATATCGCTTTTTTTCCTTTGCTTTTAAGGTGCTGTGAAATTTCGTTTACAAACCAACCCTGCAACTGTTCAGTGTCGGATATGCCGAGTTCTTTCATTTTGCTTTTGCATTTTTCGCAGTTTTCCCAGCGTGTTTTCGGTGCTTCGTCACCGCCTATATGAAAATATTCCGACGGGAAAATTTCACACAGTTCATCAATAATATCACAGCAGAATTTCAAAACGTCCGTGTTGCCCGCACACAGAATATCGTCAAATATGCCGCCGTGAAGTTTCGGCTCGATTTTTTTGCCCGTGCACGAAAATTCGGGGAACGCCGCAAGTATTGCAGTCGTGTGTCCCGGCATTTCCACTTCGGGAATTACTTCAATAAATCTTTCTTTGCAGTATTCTACTATTTCACGAAGTTGCGCTTTTGTGTAAAAATACGCATATCTTTCGGAATTAAAATCGGTACGGCTGAACTCGCTTCCGTTTCGCACAGAGCCGATTTCCGTAAGACGGGGATATTTTTCACTTTCAATTCTCAAGCCCTGGTCATCCGTAAGATGAAAATGAAATTTGTTGAATTTGAACATCGCCGCCGCATCTATCATCTTTTTTATTTCTTCAACCGTGAAAAAATGACGGCAACTGTCTATCATAAATCCCCTGTATGAAAAACGGGGTTTGTCGGAAATAAACAGATAAGGCAAATATCCTTTATAGTTTTTTAAAATCTGTTTTAATGTTACTTCTCCGTAATATACGCCCGCTTCATCTGCGCCCTCAATATGCACGCCGCTTTCATTTACAGTCAGCACATAACTTTCGGGAGATGTCATTTCTTTTGATATTTTCTTTGATACGGGGATGTTTTTTTCATCGGAAAACTTATAAGTTCCGCTTTTGATTTCAACTTTTTCGGGTGTCGGCAAAAGATACATCTCTCTGTCCCCTTTTGCATATATATATTCATTTTAATAATACTATTATTTATTAATAAAGTCAATTGCAAGTTGTCAGTTGCCGGTTGTCAGTTGTCAGTTGCCGGTTGTCAGTTGTCAGTTGCCGGTTGTTAGTTGCTAGTTGCTAGTTGCCGGTTGTTAGTTGCCGGTTGCCGGTTGCCGGTTGCCGGTTGCCGGTTGTTAGTTGTCGGGTGTCAGGTGTCGGGTGTCAGGTGTTGGTTGTCAGTCATTTACATAATGTTGAAAAGTTTGTTTATATGTTTAATAATTATATTGAAAAGTCAGTTAATTTATTTTTAAAAATATTGAAAAGTTTATTTTTTGTGTTATAATACAATTGAAAAGTTGAATCGGAGGGTCATTTATGTTATACAGAAAAATTGAATCGGTAATTGAAGAACATTTAAAATCGGACTCTCAAAAAATAATGCTGATTGACGGAGCACGTCAGGTCGGCAAAACCTATATTATACGCCACGTCGGTCAGAAATTGTTTGAGAATTATATTGAGATAAATATGGTCGAAGATTCTTTGGGAGCAAGACTTTTTGAAAACACCCGCTCCGTTGAGGACTTTTACCTTCAGGTCAGTATGATTGCCGGCGGCAAAATGAAAGAAAAAGAAAATACACTGATTTTCATTGATGAAATTCAGGCGTACCCGCATTTGCTGACGCTTCTTAAATTTTTGTCGCAGGATGACAAATTTACCTTCATTGCAAGCGGTTCACTTCTTGGGGTTACTCTTTTTGAAACCACTTCAATTCCCATGGGAAGCATACGCAAAATCAGAATGTTCCCGCTTGATTTTGAGGAATTTCTGTATGCCAACGGTATGAATAAATTCGTGATTTCTTCCATGCGCAAAAAGTTTGAAAACATGGAAGCACTTGACGAGCCGATGCACAACAAAATTATGGATTTATTCCGAAAGTATCTGCTTGTCGGAGGTCTTCCGGATGCCGTCAATACCTATATCGAGTCAAAAAACATTCAAAAAGTGCGCGATATTCAGAACGAAATTCATGATTATTACGCCGCAGATGCGTCTAAATACGGTGCCGAAAGAAAATTGAAAATTCGCAGAGTGTATGATTTGATTCCGTCAAATATGGAAAACAAGAAAAAACGCATTATTGCCCGAAGTATTGAAGATAAAAAAGGCAAGATATTTGCAGATTATCAGGACGAATTTGATTATCTTATCAGTGCCGGTATTGCGCTGAATGTTCAGGCAATATCCAATCCCGTATTTCCCTTGATAGAATCTACCGGCAAGAATCTTTTGAAACTCTATATGAATGATGTCGGAATTCTGACCGGTATTCTTTACGGCAACAATATACGCGCAGTTTTGGATGATGAAAAGAGTATCAATCTCGGCTCGGTATATGAAAGCGTTGTAGCAAGCGAACTTGCGGCACACGGACACAAGTTGTTTTATTACGATAATCGCAACAAAGGCGAGGTTGATTATCTGATTGATGATTATGACAGCCTTTCTGCCGTTCCCGTTGAAGTAAAGTCCGGAAAAGATTATACCGTTCACAGCGCATTAAATAATTTTGTTAAAAACGAAGACTACCATATAAAAAAAGCATTTGTAATATCGAATGAACGAACAATCAAGACTAACGGCAAAATAACATATCTGCCTATTTATTATGTGATGTTTTTTTAACACTTGGCAGGTGACATACAGCAGGTATATTGAAATTTGAAAAAACAACTGAAAAAGAAGATTTTCCGAATCGGAAAATCTGCTTTTTTCGTAAAACTGTAAACTTTTCAACTAGCAACTGTCAACCGGCAACTGACAACCGCCAACTGGCAACTGACAACTGTCAACTGACAACTGACAACTAATATCAATACATTCCTCCGCCCTGTGCCGCTGCCATAGCCGCCGCATTTGCCGCTGCATCTGCCGCCGGATCGGGTTTGTCTGTAACAAGGCTTTCTGTGGTGAGTACCATTGAAGCAACGCTTGATGCATTCTGAAGAGCGGAACGTGTTACCTTTGTCGGGTCAAGAATACCTGCTTTTGCCATATCGGTATATTCTTCCGTTGCAAAGTTAAAGCCGTAGCCTTTCTTTTTGGAACGGAGAATGCCGTCAATAATTACGCTGCCTTCAAGACCTGCGTTTGCGGCTATCTGACGAACGGGTTCTTCAATCGCTTTAAGAACGATTTTTGCGCCTGTTTTAACGTCTAAATCTTCAATGGTGTCAATGTATTCTTTAAGTTCGGGAATAGCGTTGAGAAGTGCAACGCCGCCGCCTGCAACATAACCTTCTTCAACAGCCGCTTTTGTTGCCGCAAGTGCGTCTTCAATGCGGAGTTTCATTTCTTTCATTTCTGTTTCGGTAGCGGCACCTACACGGATAACCGCAACGCCGCCTGAAAGTTTTGCAAGTCTTTCCTGAAGTTTTTCTCTGTCAAAGTCGGATGTTGTAGTTTCAATCTGTGTTTTAATCTGTGCAACACGTGCTTTGATTTCATTGTCATCGCCTGCACCGTCAACAATGATTGTGTTTTCTTTCTGAATTTTAACCTGACGTGCTCTGCCGAGTTGTGAAACGTCGGCATCTTTAAGTTCAAGACCGAGTTCCTCGGTTATAACTTCGCCGCCTGTAAGAATGGCAATGTCACGAAGCATTTCTTTACGTCTGTCACCGAAGCCGGGAGCCTTTACGCCTACGCATGTGAATGTGCCTCTGAGTTTGTTTACAAGAAGCGTTGCAAGTGCTTCGCCTTCAATATCTTCGGAAATTATTACAAGTTTTTTGCCTGCCTGAACGATTTTTTCAAGAAGCGGAAGAATTTCCTGAATAGAAGAAATCTTTTTGTCGGTAATGAGAATGTAAGCGTCATCAATTACCGCTTCCATTTTATCGGTATCTGTTACCATGTAAGGCGAAATGTAGCCGCGGTCAAACTGCATACCTTCAACTACGTCGCAACTTGTTTCAGCCGTTTTGCTTTCTTCAACGGTGATAACTCCGTCTGCTGTTACTTTTTCCATAGCCTCGGCAATAAGTTTGCCTACGTTTTCATCTGCTGCGGAAATTGTTGCAATTCTTGCTATATCGCCCGAATTTTTAACGGGTTTTGAATTTGCTTTAATTGTTTCAACAACGTTTTCAACGGCACATTTAATACCTTTTTTAACCTGCATGGGATTTGCGCCTGCGGCAACGTTTTTCATACCTTCACGAACAAGTGCCTGTGCAAGAAGTGTTGCAGTTGTTGTGCCGTCGCCTGCAACGTCATTTGTTTTTGTTGCAACTTCTTTAACGAGTTGTGCGCCCATGTTTTCAAAAGGATCTTCAAGTTCAACTTCTTTTGCAATGGTAACGCCGTCGTTTGTAATAAGCGGAGCACCGTATTTTTTGTCAAGAACAACGTTTCTGCCTTTCGGTCCGAGTGTTATTTTGACTGTATCGCTTAATTTGTCAATGCCTGACTGAAGAGCCTTTCTTGCTTCTTCACCGTAAATAATCTGTTTTGCCATAACTGTAAACGCCTCCGAAAATTATTCTACTATTGCAAGTATATCGTTCTGACGGACAATTACAAAGTTTTCGCCGTCAAGTTTAACTTCTGTACCCGAGTATTTGCTGAGAATTACTTTGTCACCGGGTTTAACTTCCATTTTAACTTCTTTGCCGTCAACTATTCCGCCGGGGCCGACTGCGATAATTTCAGCGGTCTGGGGTTTTTCCTGTGCGGCTGCGGCAAGAATAATGCCGCCTTTTGTTGTTTCTTCTGCCTCGCAGAATTTAAGAACGACTCTGTCGCCTAACGGTTTAAGACTCATATAGAATTACCTCCTGAAAGATGTAATGATAAATTGATTTTAGCACTCTTGTTCTTCGAGTGCTAAATATATAATACCCCATTTTCTGAAAAAATCAAGTCTTTTGAGTAAAAAATTTTCCTGATTTTTCATTATTCACAATTAGGTAACATTATTGTAACTTGTAAAAATCATCCTTATATAGTAAAATATGTTTCCCGTATGTAATCATTTTTAGAGGAGGAGCAGTATGACTGACACAGAACTGAAAAACAGAACAGACGCATCCTCCCGTAAATTTATTTATATTACGGTGCTTATTGCCGCCGCTTTGCCGGAATATGCAGCACCCATACTCACACTTGTGGGTTTTGTGATTTTTAAACGCCGTTTTTCTCTGACATCTCAAAAAGTCAGAATGGGCGATGTAGGAAAAGTTTTTCTTCTTTTTATGTGCTACGGTTTAATAAGCGCATTCTGGTCTTCAACGCCCGTTTTTTCTGCGGCTGTTTCGCTTTTATGGATGGGTATGCTTTTAGGCTCGTTTATGCTGTCAAATCTTACGGTTGAGAAAAAGCATCTTGAAAATCTCGTAACCGCTTTTTCGCTCGGTGGAGGTATTGTCGGCGGAATAGGTCTTATACAATATATTTTACTGCTTTTCGGTATAAATATTCCAAATCCCGTATGGGGAATTTTCGATACGCTTATTTATAAAATTATGCCGTTCAACATCACAAACACGGCAAACGTATGGGAAAATTCAAGAGCCGCATCCACTTTTGACAATCCGCTTATATGTGCGACTTATCTTGTAATGGTACTGCCCATAGCCGTTTACGGATTTATAAGCGGCGAAAAAAAGCACAGAAAAATATGCGGTTTATCCGCACTCCTCATAATCGGCGGTATTGCCGGCACAAATTCAAGAGGTGCGGCTATTGCCGTTCTCGCTTCGCTCGTGGTACTTATTTTTATGAACTCAAAAAAAGCGTTGAGCGTTTTTGTTACCATAATCGCCTCGGCAGGCGCATTTGTGCTTGTAATTTTAAAGCGCAACAACCTGTTTGAATTTGATTTGGAAAAGTCTACGGATTCACGCAAAAAAATGTGGGAAGCGTGCATTAAACTCATCAGAAAAAAACCGATTTTCGGCTACGGCGCAGGCTGTCAGACAACGTCAAAAGGAATGAGAAAATATCACATTCACAAACCGCACGCCCACAGCCTTTATTTTGAAATTACAACCGAACTCGGCATTGTCGGAATAATTTTTCTGTTTGTTGTTTTCGGTTTCATAGTTTACGATATAATAAAATTGATTAAATTCGGCGGACAATGGAGTAAATTCGGCATAGCGTTCCTCGCTTCCATGGTCGGCTTCGGCGTTGCCTCCTGCACCGAATTTACATTGCAGACACCGAAAGAACTTCAATATTTTATGTTTATTCTCGGTATGCTCGAAGCAACAAAACGCCTTGCTCTTTCAGACCGTGAAAAGAAACGGCAAATAAAGAAAAAAGAAAACGTATCGGTGTAGTTTTAAATTCAACATAATGCCGCCGTTCATTTCAATAAAACCGAAATCGGCAAACAAGCAGATTGTTTTAAATATTACAAAAATTTAATGTTTACCCGATTTTTTATTTTTCTCGGATATATTTGTTACCGAACGTTTTTAATATGTGAGTAATTATTTTTTAAAATTTTCAAAATTGAGCAAATATTTTTTAAAAATATGTTGACAAACAGAAAAAGGCGTGTTATTATTATCAAGCACTTGCGAGAGTGGCGGAATCGGCAGACGCGCACGTTTGAGGGGCGTGTGTAGCAGTACGTACGGGTTCAAGTCCCGTCTCTCGCACCATTTCGGGTGTTCATTCAGTACTTGAATGGACACCCGCTTTGTTTTTTATGTATGAGCAGGCTTTTGCCTGTTCTTTTTTTATGCCGTTTTGTTATTCGTAAGATACTCTACGGCAACGCCTTTGCGTGAATTGAGCGTGTAGTTTTCTTCTTTTGGTATAGAGTACCGACAAAGCGGTAATGTATCACGATACGCTGAGTTCTGTTCTTACCTTTTCCCTGCACCGCAAAAACCTCGATTTTCTCAATAAGTTCGTTGAGTATGGGGGCTGTGATGATTTCCATTTCCGTAAGTTTTCTTACGGC
>JAZLLP010000046.1:0-17054 GCA_045598225.1 Acutalibacteraceae bacterium
CAAGATAAGATTTCCCATAACTTAAGTTAGTAAGACCCCATAAAGACTATATGGTTGATAGGCTGCGTGTGTAAGCATAGTGATATGTTCAGCTAAGCAGTACTAATAGGTCGAGGGCTTGACCATTTCGTTTGTTTCTTCTCTTCTCTTTGTTCAGTTTTCAGGGTACATAAAAAGGAGCACGAAAATGTGCTCCTTTATTTTTTTATATTATAATTTTATTTAATGTGTTTTAAAACATCATCTTTATTCGGAACACTTGATATTCCGCCGTATTTTTCTGTTGAAAGACTTGCCGCAGTGCAGGCGTATTTTACAATTTCTTTTATATCTTCTTCTGTCAATTCATCAAGTTCTTTATTTTTTTCAAGTATAGCCGCTACCGCACTGCCTCCGAAAATATCTCCGGCGCCTGTTGTATCTTTTGTAACAACATTATTATAGTTTTTAACATATCCGTTGAATTTTTCTGTTGTGTAATAACATCCTTTTTCGCCTAATGTAACAAATACTATTTTGCATTTGTATTTTTTTAATAATATATCTGCACCGTTTTTTTCATCAGTATTAAAGTAAAAGTTTATTTCATCTTCGCTTATTTTTACAATATCAGAATATTTAAAACCGATATATGCGGCATTTTTTGCCGCACTTTTACTTTTCCATAGCGGCTCTCTGTAATTAGGGTCAAATGATATTATTTTATTTTTTTCTTTTGCGTATTTAAGGACTTTTAATACGGTTGTTTTCGCAGGTTCATCTGTAAACGAAAGTGTTCCGAAGTGAAGTGCCTTTGTTCCGTTAATTATTTTTTTATTGATTTTATCCCACTCAAGCATTGTATCTGCACCGGGTTTTCTCGAAAATGAAAAATTTCTGTCTCCGTTTTCATCAAGAGAAACAAATGCAAGTGTAGTAAATGTGTTTTTGTCTTTAATTATTCCGCTTGTGCAGATTCCGTATTCATTTAATTTTTTAATTAACGATTCACCGAAAGCGTCGTTTCCTACGTTTGCTATCATAGCACATTTTGCACCGTAATTTGATGCTGCGGCAAGAAAGTTTGCAGGTGCGCCTCCCGGATTTGCTTCAAAACAGGGATTACCGTTTTCGGATTTTCCGTGAGGAGTAAAATCAATTAAAAGTTCACCGATGGAAACAATATCATATTTTTTCATTTTATCACCGTTATTGTGTTAATTCATTTATTGCAAAAAGAACCAAAAGATGCAAAGGGTAATATAAGTAAAAGAAATATTTTAGATTTAATTTACCGCGTTTATTGTTGTATAAAGCGAGCAGGGGAACACAAATAAGACTGAACAGTTCAAGTTTTCCGACAGATACCGAAAGAATGACAAGCATAATTGACAAAACGAAAAGTTTTATTTTTTTATCATTTATAAAATAAAGAACCGGCGGAATAAAAAGTCCGGCAAAACCGTAATCTATTTTAAAGCCGTATTCCGAGAAGAAAGGCAGTATTTCCGCTATTAGAAAAAATGATATTGTCATCAGCAGGGGAACGGTATATGCGCTTTTTTTCTTCATTCCTTTCGCCCAATCAAATGCATATATTAAAATGATTGAAAGTGAAAACGTAATGAATATATTACAATATAAACTTTTTGAAAAACCTGTATAAATTATCTGGAATAAAAGACCGGATAATAAAATAGTGAGAAAATACTTTTTTCTGTTTTTTGTGTATTTACAGCCCTCCGAAATCATATATGCGAATATCGGAAAAGCAATTCTCCCGATTATTCTCAATACAATCGTATTATCTAAAAGATAATATCCTATATGATCGCAAGTCATTGAAATGAGAGCGATTATTTTTAAAGTGTTTCCCGAAAGTATCTGCAGTTTTTCCGAAAATATATTTAATTCATTTGTTTTATCCATAGTTAGTATATTTCATCGAGAATTTCGATTGCGTGAGCAATACATCCGTTGTTGTTTGAGCGGGTTATGTATTTTGCAACGTCTAATGCTTCTTTTGAGCCGTTTTCGGGCACAAAACCGGCACTTGATGCTACAAGCATATCAACGTCATTGTATCCGTCACCGGCGGCGTAAATATCTTTTTTATTGCATCCGAGAATACTGCCGAGTTTTAACAGTCCCGACCCTTTGTCGACGCCTTTTTTCAGTATTTCCACAAAATCGCCTGATGTTTTAAGATATGATACTTCATTGTGTTCAGACAGAACATTCTGTACGTTTTGCGAAATACCGCCGTGTGCGGCAATCATAACCTTTGTAAACGGTAAAACCGCTTCACAAGGGTCGTTAATTTCCGTGAATTCAATACCCTGACTTGTAAAATGCTGTTCTGAAAAAGGTGTAAGGTGAATTGAAAACATTCTGTCCGATTCAAAAGGATACATTTCTATACCGGCACTCGGAAATGTGTCCCGAATTTTTCTTAAAACCTCGAAACATTCTTCATTAAGAGCATCATTAAAAATAATTTTCCCTTTTTCGTAATCGTAAGCTGCAGCACCGTTTGAAAGAAGAACGGGAGCATTGATGTATTCGCTGTCATACAGGTGAAAACCCTGATACGACCTTCCCGTGCATACGGTAAAATAACCGCCTTCTTTAATAAAATATTTAATTGCGCTTATTACATCGGGAGTAATAATGCCGTCATCATTTTTTAATGTGCCGTCAAAATCGCTTGCAAGAAGGACATTTTTAAATTTCATTTAACGACCTCCGGAATAGTGTAATTTAATATAAATTCTACCAAATCGTGTAAAATATATCAATAGTAAAGAAAAATAAGGCAAAATGAATAAATTTTTTTATAACGCTTTGTTGATTTTTTGCTATTTCAAAGACAAAAAATCTTGATTATAGCGTTATCCGGTGATATAATAATAAATTGTGTTATTAAGATTTTTTGTGCGGAGGCGTGTGTTATGCTTGTGTTGAATGATAACTATAAGGCAACTCTTTCAATGAGAGATACCCAGAAAGCAATTAAACTCATAAGGGATACTTTTGAAAACAATCTTGCTGACGCATTGAATCTTGAGAGAATATCAGCACCGCTTTTTGTTATGCGTTCAAGCGGTCTTAACGATGACCTTAACGGCGTTGAGCGTGCTGTTGCATTTGATGTTAAAGCAATGCCCGAAAAAAGCGATGTCGTAATAGTTCATTCGCTTGCCAAATGGAAACGTATTGCGCTTCAGAAATACGGTTTTTCGGCAAACGAAGGGCTTTATACGGATATGAATGCCATAAGGCGTGATGAAGATATGGATAATCTTCATTCAATTTATGTTGACCAGTGGGATTGGGAACGTGTAATAAACCGTGAAGACAGAAATATTGAATTTCTTAAAAGCGTTGTTACAAAAATTGTAAACGCTCTTTGCGATACGCTTTGTGAAGTAAAAAAAGTATTTCCGCAGGTTACAACCGAACTTAACAGAGATGTGTTCTTTATTACCGCTTCACAACTTGAAGAAATGTATCCCGAACTAACGCCGAAACAGCGTGAGAAAGCGATAACAAAACTTCATAAAACCGTTTTTCTTATGCAGATAGGCGGCAAACTCAAAAACGGCGAACCGCACGACGGCAGAGCGCCCGACTATGATGACTGGTCGCTTAACGGTGATATACTTTTTTACAGCGACGTGCTTGACGATTCGTTTGAAATTTCTTCAATGGGCATAAGAGTTGATGCCGAATCGCTTGACAGACAACTTGAAGAATCGGGCAAAAACGAAAGGCGTGTTTTTGATTATCATAAAAAGATTCTCAATAATGAATTACCGCTTACAATAGGCGGCGGAATCGGTCAGTCAAGAACGTGTATGCTTCTTCTCGGTAAAGAGCATATAGGTGAAGTTCAGGCATCTTTGTGGCCCGATGAAATGAAAAAGAAATGTGCCGAAAAAGGCGTTAATCTTCTGTAAGATGTTTAAAATAATTGAGGTGTAAGTGTGACTAAAAGAGAAAATATCAGAAACGTAGCGATTATTGCTCACGTTGACCACGGCAAAACTACACTTGTTGACCAACTTCTTCGCCAGAGCGGTATTTTCCGTTCAAACGAGCAGGTTGAAGACCGTGTAATGGACTCAAACGACCTTGAGCGTGAACGTGGTATAACAATTCTTTCAAAGAATACAGGTGTTCATTATAAAGATGTAAAAATCAACATAGTTGACACTCCCGGTCATGCTGATTTCGGCGGCGAGGTTGAGCGTATAATGATGATGGTTGACGGTGTGCTTTTGCTTGTTGACGCATTTGAAGGCTGTATGCCGCAGACGAGGTTTGTTCTTAAAAAAGCACTTGCGCTCGGCAAAAAAGCAATAGTTGTAATAAATAAAATAGACCGTCCCGGTGCAAGGCCGGCGGAAGTTATTGATGAAGTTCTTGATTTGTTTATTGAACTCGGAGCAAATGAAGAACAGATTGAATTTCCTGTTGTTTACGCTTCTGCACGTGAAGGTTATTCTTCACTTGATCCCGATGTGCATGAAGGTGATATGCGACCGCTTCTTGACTCGATACTCGAAAATATAGATTGTCCCGAGGGTGATATGGACGGTGACCTTCAACTTCTTTTCTCAAGTCTTGATTATGACGATTATCTCGGCAGAATCGGTGTCGGCAGAGTTGAACGCGGTTCTGTCAAAGAAGGTGAAACCGTTACGCTCTGCAAGCAGGACGGTACCATACAGAATGTTAAAGTAGTTAAACTTTATCAGTTTGAAGGTTTAAAAAGGGTTGAATGTCAAAGTGCCGCAATGGGTGACCTTGTTGCTGTTTCGGGTATTGCAGACCTTAATATCGGTGAAACTGCATGTGCTCTTGACAAACCCGATCCGCTTCCTTTCGTAAAGATTGATGAACCGACAATTTCAATGAATTTTATGGTTAATGACAGTCCTTTTGCAGGGCAGGAGGGTAAATACGTTACTTCCCGTAACATTCGTTCAAGGCTGTTTAAAGAGGTTGAAACGAATGTTAGTATGCGTGTTGAAGAAACCGAAACTACCGATTCATTCAAAGTATCCGGCAGAGGCGAACTTCATCTTTCCATACTCATCGAAACTATGCGCCGTCAGGGGTATGAATTCCAGGTGTCAAGACCCAAAGTAATTTTCAAACACGATGCAAACGGTACACTTCTTGAGCCGATGGAACTTTTGATAGTTGAAGTTCCGGAAGCGTATGTAGGTGCGGTAATGGGAAAAATAGGTTCACGCAAAGGCGAACTTGAAAATATGGATGTTCGTGACGGCGGCTCAACTCACATTGAGTTTAAAATTCCCGCAAGGGGACTTATAGGTTACCGCGGTGAATTTATGACAGACACAAACGGCAACGGCATAATGAACAACCTTTTTGCGGGGTATGAACCTTATAAAGGCGATATTCAGATGCGTGAACGCGGCTCGATTGTTGCACACGAAACGGGCGAAAGTACAGGTTACGGACTTTTCAATACGCAGGACAGAGGTCGTCTTTTCATAGGGCCCGGCGTACCGGTATATGAAGGTATGATAGTCGGTGAATGTGCAAAAAATGAAGATATTGTTTGTAACGTATGTAAGAAAAAACAGATGACAAACACACGTGCTTCCGGCAGTGATGAAGCGCTGAGGCTTGTCCCTCATACTGTTTTGAGTCTTGAGCAGTCAATGGAGTTTATAGGTGATGACGAACTTGTTGAAGTAACACCTTTAAACATAAGACTTCGTAAACGCATTCTTTCAAAAGAACAGCGTATGAAACAGCAGTTTAAGAAAAACTGATTATTTCCCGGGAAAAATTTTTTCCCGGGTATTCTTTTTTTATAATCGGCATAAATTTTTACAGGTGAAAGAGATTGTTAATTCTTACAGTAAAAAAGGATGTTCCCGAAAAGAAACGTTATTTTTTTAAAAATAAAAGAAATACTGAAAATTGCAGTTATGAACGTTCAACGGTATTTATTAAATATAAGCCGCATTATGTAATATGTGTTCCCGAGAATGAAATAAAAAAAGATGAATTTATAAATAAACTTTTTCCTTATAAAAATAATATAATAGTAACCCGAGAAGTCGAAAAACTTGATTTCCCGAAAGAACTTTTATTTGATAATTCCGATTATTTAAAACGTTGTGCTTTTGACGGATTTTTACGGTTTTTGAAAAACGGAAAATATAAAAATCAAACCGTCGGTGTATGTGATGAAAGCGGAAGTTTAAACGATGTTATTTCCGGAATAATGCCTTTTGTAAAAAATCTTACGGTATATTCACAATCGAATAAATACTCACAGTCTGCAATTTGCGAAACGTATTACACATACGGTGTGAAATATAATATCCGTTCAAAAGAAAATGTTGTGTTTTCCGATATAAAAGCCGATTTTGACTGTTTGAATGAGAACGGTTCCGTCAATATTGAAATAAACGGAAAATCGAAAGTCGTTTTTCCCGAATACAAAAAAATCAATGTTGACGGGGATGTAAACAAACTGCGGGAAATCGGAATTGACGATAAATATATATATCCTGCTTTTTTTGAAAAATGATTTTTCATAATTCTCGTATTCACTTGACAATTTGAAAGCGGTTTTATATAATATGGTAGTTAAATAAGTATATTTTTTATACATGGAGGATGTTTCTATGGAAACAGTATTAACTCACGAAGGTTATCAAGAATTAGTAAAAAAACTTGAACATCTCAAATCGGTAGGCAGAAAAGAAGCGGCTGAAAAACTTAAAGTTGCCCGTTCATTCGGCGACCTTTCCGAAAACAGCGAGTATGACGAAGCAAAATCCGACCAGGCAAAACTTGAAGCGGAAATCAGCGAACTTGAAGTTATTATTGCAAATGCGACAATAATGGAAGAAGACAGCAGCACAGAAGTTGTTCATCTCGGCTCTGTTGTTACAATTAAAGAGACTGTTCGCGGTTCGTCCGAAAAAACATACAAAATTACCGGTTTTGCACAGGCAGACCCGAGTGAAGGTAAAATTTCCGATGAATCTCCGGTAGGTAAAGCACTTATGGGTCATAAAGTCGGTGACAAAGTTTCGGTTGAAGCCCCTCGCGGAGTTATGACTTATAAAATTGTCAACATTTCAATTGACAAGAAATAAATAATAAAATAATAAAACGGTTTCAAGTAAAGGTTTTTGTACGTTACTTGAAACCTTTTTATATTTTTAAACGGCTTTTACCCGTGTTTCAGAGTAAAAACCGTTTAAATTATTACGGCGTGCATTTATTTTGTTAATGTTCAATCATCGTGAGTTGCTTCACCGGAAGCGGGGAGTGCGTTTGTTTCTCTGAAAAGAAATGAAATGCACCAAATACCCGCAAGGGCAACAAGAACATAAATTATTCTTGAAATAATAGCCGCCTGTCCGCCGAAAATCCAAGCAACAACGTCAAACTTGAAAAGACCTATTGCACCCCAGTTGAGAGCGCCTATTGTAACAAGTATCAATGCTAATTTATCCCACATTATTATCACTCCTTTCGGGAATTATCCCTTTTATTATTATTTTCTTAATATCGTATTTTATTCAAAGTAAAAATGATGTACGTTTTTAAGTACATGTTTTCAAAAATTTTTGTTTTAATCGTAACGTTCGTGTGTTATAATAAAAAAATAAAAGAATATGCGGAGGTAAAATATGCTTAACATTATTCGAGGACGTGCAGGAAGCGGAAAAACCGAATATATTTATAATTTAATCGAACGTGAAATTGTGTCCGGTAAAAGCGAACCTGTGCTTATTGTTCCCGAACAGTTTTCGTTTATTACCGAACGTAATCTTTTGAAAAAAACAGGCGCTCAAAAAATGCAGAAGGTTACAATAACGGGTTTTTCAAAACTTGCAATGACTGAATTGAAAAACATGAAAATAATAAATAAACCGCTTATTGATGACGGCGTGCGTTGTGTTCTTATGAGCAAAGCGCTTGAAGTTCTTGACGGAAAATTAGAAATGTTTTCAAAATTCATTAAATATCCCGATTCCGTCAAATCTCTTATTGATTTTAATAAAGAACTTAAACTCTGCGGTGTGGAAAGCAACGAAATACTTAAATCGCTTGAAAATACCGACGAAAAAATTCTTAAATCAAAACTCAAAGAATTGCTTCTTATAAATGAAACGTATGAAGCACTTGTATGTGAAAGTTATTTTGATGACGGGGATGCGGTTAAATATTTTAATGAATATGCAATCGCAAATTCATTTTTTAAAAACAAAACCGTATTTGTCGATTCTTTCCGTTCGTTTTCAAAACCCGAACTTGATTGTATAGGTGCAGCACTTTCATCGGCTGAAAATGTATATATTTCAATTTGTACCGACGGTGTTGATGTTAAAGATTCCGTGTTTGAATATACGAATGAACTTGAAAAGAAACTTCATTTTACTGCAAATCAACTTTTTGTTCCCGTTGCGAAACCTGTTACCGTTGAATCCGAAAATAATTTTTCGGACGATATTTCATATATTGAAAAAAATATTTATACGGGAGATATATTAAAAAAAGAAGATGCAGACGGTACCGTAAAAATACTTGAATGCGGCGATACGGAAGATGAATGTAAGGCGATAGCCTGTGAAATAAAAAAACTTCTAAGAAGCGGCGAATACCGTTGCCGTGATATTGCCGTTATTGAAAGGTCAACCGGTACATATAAAACAGAACTTATTGACACTTTGACAAGGTACGATATACCCGTGTTCAATGACAGTAAAAGAGCGCTTACAAGCGAATCTGTTTTTATTTTTATGTTTTCGGTGCTCGATTGCTTAACGTCATCATTTTCGACTGAAAATGTTATGCGTTATTTAAAATCCGGCTTGTCACCGTTGACGTTTTCAGAAAGTTCCGAACTTGAAAAGTATGCTTTGATGTGGGATGTAAACGGTAAAACATGGCAAAATAATTTTACTATGAATCCGTCGGGTTTCGGTGAATCTTTCGGTGAAGAAGAAAAGAAACAACTTGACTACATAAATTCTTTGAGATTCCGTGCAATAGAACCGCTTATTAAACTGAAAAAAAACACAACCGAAATCAATGGATTGGAAATATGTAAAAAAATATTCGCTTTTTTGGAAGAAATGAGCGTTACGGACAGATTGTATGAGATATGCTCACAACTTTCTCAAAACGGTTTTTCGGTTGAAGCGAATCATCAGGAAAAAGCATGGGATTCACTTGTTGTAATTCTTGACAAACTTGCTGTTTTGACCGAAAAAGAGAATATATCTTTAAAAAGATGGTATGAGTTTTTCACGCTTTTTGCAAATTCGGAAGAGGTAGGTGAAATTCCGCAAGGTCTTGACGAAGTAACCGTTGGCAGTGCCGACAGAATAAGAACAAGCGGCATAAAAGTAGCATTCCTTGTCGGTGTCTGTCAGGATGAATTTCCGCTTGTTTACGTTGAAAACGGACTGTTGAATGACCGTGACAGACGCACGCTATGTGAAAACGGAATTGAACTTCGTCCTCCGTTTGAGAAGACGGTTTGCGAAGAACGTTTTATTGTTTATTGTGCACTGACAGTACCGTCAGACAGGCTTTATATTTCATACAGAACCTTTTCACGTGACTCGACACCGTTGCCGTCATCGCTTGTCGAGGACATAAAAAACTTACTGCCTGTTGATGTAATAAAAGTATCGGAACTTCCCGTGTATGAAAGAATAGAAAGTGAACTTTCGGCATTTTCGGCACTTGCGGGGATGTACAGTGAAAACAGTACCGAAAAATCAACTCTTTTGTCATATTTTGAAAATAAGAGTGAATACAAAGGCAAACTTTCATCAATGAATACCGTGTGTTCGGGCGAGCCAGTTAAATTTAATAACAAGGAAATATCAACAAAACTTTTCGGTGAAGATATTTTTGTTTCGGCAAGTAAAATTGAAGATTATTATAACTGTCCTTTCAAATATTTCTGCCGTTACGGTGTTAAACTTAAACCGCTTAATATTGCCGAATTTGACCCCGCAAAAAGCGGAAGTGTCGTTCATTACATTTTTGAAAACATTCTTAAACGTTACGGAAAAGATGAATTTATTCTTGTTTCGGATGATGAAGTAAAAGAATATGTTTCAACTTTGTTAAAAGAATATCTTGAAGAAAAAATGGGCGGTTATTCCGATAAATCAAAAAGATTTTTATTCCTGTACGAAAGACTTGTTGAAATTTGTATGACAGTCCTTTCAAGACTGCGTGAGGAATTTTCTTTAACCGATTTTAAACCGGTTGACTTTGAATTGAAGATAGGTTCGGATAAAGTGCCTTGTTATGAACTTCCTCTTGATGACGGCAACGTAAGAGTAACGGGCTCTGTTGACCGTGTTGACATAATGGAAAAAGACGGGATAAAATATTTAAGGGTTATTGATTACAAAACAGGCGAGAAGGAGTTTAAACTTTCAAAACTTTTACAGGGACTTAATATTCAGATGGTTTTATATCTTATGGCGCTTGAAAAAAACGGCGAAGCATTATACGGTAAAACCGTTCCTGCGGGCGTTTTGTATCTTCCTTCACGAATAGGCATCAAATCTTACCTTTCCGAACGCTTACCGGATGTTGATAAAAGTGAAGCAGAGCGCAAAAATGCAGGGAAACTATCCGGAATGGTTTTAAACAGTCCTGTTGTTCTTAACGGTATGGGTGTTGATAAAAATCCGAAATATTTTCCTGTTTCATTTGACACAAAGGGTAATATTGCCGGCAATTTTTATTCACTTGAAAATTTCAGAGTTCTTTCAGAAAAAATTGATGATAAAATAAAAGAAATGGGCAACGGTCTTCATAACGGTAATATTCCTGTTTTACCTGCCGAGTCTTCGGGAAAAACTCCGTGTGTATTTTGTGATTACCGTTCTGTTTGCGGCCATGAAGACGGTGATGAAGTTAATAAAATAATCAGTATAAGTCACAATAAAGTTCTTGAAGATTTGGAGGCGGAAAACGAATGAGTACCCAATGGACTAAGGATCAGCAAAATGCAATAAATGCACGTGGTGCTCAGGTACTTGTTGCCGCAGCAGCAGGTTCAGGCAAAACAGCCGTTTTGACAGAAAGAGTAAAAAACATACTTTGCGATACGGAAAACACCTGTTCCGTTTCGGAAATACTTGTTGTTACATTTACCCGTGCCGCCGCAAGTGAAATGCGTGAAAGAATAGCCGCCGCATTGAAAGATGAACTTAAAAGAAGCGGAAACCCGTATATAAGAAAACAACTTCTGCTTCTTCCTACTGCCGATATTTGTACCATAGACTCATTCTGCGCAAAACTTGTAAAAGAAAATTTTCATCTTGCAGGCATTTCGGCAGACTACTCAATTCTTGATGATGCAGAGGAAAAAGAACTTCTCGCTGAATCGGCTGAAACCGTTATTGAAGCGTTGTATGAAGAAAACGACGAAGCGTTTAAAATGATGAACAGTCTTTTTCTCAGGGAACGTGACGATTCAAAATTGTCGGATATACTTCTTTCACTTTACAAGTTTTCACGTTCATATCCCGATCCGTTTTTGTGGCTTGATGAAATTGCATCATATTTTGACCCGTCAATAAACGCCGCCGATACTTGTTGGGCAAAAATTATTACGGAATACATAAAATTGATGTGTGATTATCACATAAACACATTAAGTCGAGCGGTTTTCCTTATGGAATGTGACGGTAATTTTAATCCTAATTATATTTCCGCTTTTAATACGACAATAGAAAATTTGAAAGCAATAAAAGAAGCGTGTGAAAAATATAATTGGGATGAATTTGTAAAATTAATCAACAGTTCACCTGTATTAAAGTATTCCGTTAAGCAACCGAAAGCAGATGAAAGAATAAAATCTTTTGCAAAAAATACATTGACAAACTGTAATAAAGATTTTGAAAAACTTTGGGGTTACACATTACCGGATTCTGCGGAGCATATAAAAGATACAGAACTTTTATATCCGGTTGTTAAAAAAATGTGCGAAGCGGTAAAATCGCTTACCGTTTTAACGGATGAAAAAAAATCGGAACTGAACAAATACGGTTTTAACGATATTCTTCATAAATGTATAAATATTCTTGTATCGTTTAACGGTGAAAACTTTGAAAAAACAGAACTTGCAGACAGTTTAAGCCGAAAATACAAAGAAATTTTAATTGATGAATACCAGGACACAAACAGAGCACAAAACATAATTTTTGAAGCAATATCGAGAAATAAAACAAATTTTTACTGCGTTGGTGATATTAAGCAAAGCATTTACCGTTTTCGACTTGCAAGTCCCGAACTGTTTTCTTCAATGCGAAAAGAATTGCCGCTTTATGACGGTTCAAAAAAAGCATCACAAATAACTTTAAAATCAAACTTCCGAAGCCGTGAAGGTATTACAAAGGCAGTGAATTTCGTGTTTTCGCGACTTATGAGCGACTGCGCCGGTGAGGTTGATTATAACGAAAACGAGTATTTGAATTACGGTGCAAAATATGAAAAAAACGAAGAGCCGGATGTTGAACTTCATTTCATCAACGCGCTTTCGCTTTCTGCATCACAAGGGAAAGAGTATGAAGCGAAAAAAATCGCTTCTTATATTCGGGAAACCGTTTTATCAAAAACGCTTGTTTTTGATAAAACCGCAAAAACTTACCGACCTGTCGGGTACGGTGATTTCTGTATTCTTTTAAGAAGTGTCGAAAATAAAAGCGTGATTTATAAAAATGCGCTCAATGCACTTGAGATTCCCGTTGTTTGTGAAAGCGACGAAAAGGTTGACAGTAAAAAAGAAGTTTCGGTGTTTATTTCTTTAATAAAAACCGTAAACAATCCTTTGATTGATGTTCCGCTTGCGTCTGTTCTTATGTCGCCGCTTTTCGGTTTTACACCGGATGAACTTTCACAAATGCGTATGATTGACAAAAAACGTGATTTGTATTATTGCTTGAATAAATATGCCGAAAATAATGAAAAAGCTTCACATTTTCTTGATAAACTTTCGATTTACAGAAACGTTTCGTCATCTTATCCGATTTATGATTTTGTAAAATTTATAGCAGAAGATACGGCGATAGGTGATATTTACCTTGCGGCAAAAAACGGTTCCGGGCGAAAAGAAGCCGTGAAATCAGTTGTTGAAATTGCCCGCAAATTTACAGATGACGGCAGAAGCGGTCTTTCATCTTTTGTAAGGTATCTTGACAGTGTAAGTGATAACGGTGAATTAAAAAGCAGTACAGGCGTTAATTCATGTGTATCAGGCGTTAAAATTATGTCAATACATAAAAGTAAAGGTCTTGAATTTCCTTATGTAATTCTTGCCGATACCTGCAAAGGTTTCAATAAAAGCGATTCATACGGCTCAATGACGGTATCACGTGAAACGGGAATAGGTTTGAAAATTCGTGATGACGAAAAATTTACTTCATATAACACGCTTTCTTCCGCCGCCTGTAAAAATGCAATTATCAGCAGTGAAATATCCGAGGAGTTAAGGGTTTTGTATGTTGCTCTTACAAGACCTCGTGAAAAACTTGTTGTTTTTTTCACAAATACAACTAAAACAATGCTCACATCTCTTTCCGATATTCTTATGTTGCCCGATGCTTTTTCTAAGCCGCTTAACCCGTATTATGTTCTCAATACTTCATCAATGGGCGAGTGGCTTTTGAGCGTGTTTATGATGCATCCCGATTGCGTCGAACTTCGCAAAATATTGGGTCACAGCACTCTTTTGTGTCCCGAATCCGATTTCAGATTGAAGTTTGTGGCTGAAGATTACGAAGAAAACGAAGATGAATCGGAAGAAATTGAAGAGGAAATCGCTCCCGTCGATTTTGAACTTCTTCGTGAAATTAAAGAAAAATCGGAATATTCGTATCCGTATGATGCTCTTTTCGGTGTAATGGCAAAAAGAACGGCATCATCAGCCGAAAAGAAAAGTAACAGCCGTGAGTATTTTGCACAGTCAAAACCGAAATTTGTTTCGGGTAAACTGACGGGTGCGCTTCGGGGTACGGCAGTTCATAAATTCCTTGAAATATGCGATTTTAAAGAGGCTTCCGTGTCTGTCGAAAACGAACTTTCAAGACTTTTATCGGAAGAACTGATAACGCCCGAGGAAGCGCAGGCTCTTGATGCAGATGCAGTACGGTGCTTTTTCGGTTCAGACATAGGCAAACGCCTTTTGAAATCCGAAAAACCTTATAAAGAATATAAGTTTTCCGTATTGAGAAGCGTTAAAGACTTTTATCCCGATATTCCCGATGAATACGGTGATGAAAAAATCGTTGCCGAAGGTAAACTCGACTGCGCCTTTACAGAAAACGGAAATGCTGTTATAATTGACTATAAAACCGATAATATTACAGATGAAAATACGCTTGTTGAAATGTATAAAGGTCAACTTGAAATTTACAAAAGCGCTTTTTCGGAGTGTATAGGCGTTGAAGTTACAGAGGTATATTTATATTCCTTTAAACTGAAAAAATTTATTAAGGTTGATATTTAATGAACAAAAAACTTATTGCCGTAATAAGTGTTATACCGGTTGTTATTGCTTTAATAATTATTGCGGTACTTTTATCAAAAAACAATAATACGCTCGAATCAAAAATAAAATCCGGTGCGGTTGAGCAGGACATTACGGAAGATGTCTCATACAAAGCGGAAGAGGGGAATTACTCTGTTAAAATAGTTAACGTGTATGAAACCGAACCCGATACCGACAAAACTTCACCGCCCGAAGCAGAGCGTGTTGTGGTAGTTGTATATGAGTACACAAATTCAGATATGGAAAGCGGTCTTGTGATAAGCGATTCACATTTCAAAGCATTTGACAAAGACGGTAACGAACTTGAAGTTTATCCGCAAAAAAATCTTTTTGAGCCGGGTGAAATCGGTGCAGAGGGAACACATACGGCAAGCGTGGCGTATGCTTTCAATAATGCTGAAAATTATATTGAAATAGATTATTATAATGATATTTCTTCCGAAACACCGGACAGTGTTTTTACAAAAGAATTTTAAAACGATTTTTCGGGGTGTTTTATATGTATAAATTGGCAGTTTTTGATATGGACGGAACGATTCTTGATACTTTGGAAGACCTTATGGACAGTATGAATTACATTCTTCGTAATTTCGGCTGTCCCGAAAGAAATCTTGATGAAATACGCTCTTTTGTAGGTAACGGAATATTAAAACTTGTGGAACGCTCTTTTCCTGAGGGAACAAGCGAAAGCGATATAAAAAAAGCATTTGAAATGTTCAACCCGTATTATAAGGAACATTGCGCTGTAAAAACAAAACCGTATGACGGAATTTGCGATGTAATATGCGAACTCAGAAAACGTGGCGTTCTTACAGCCGTTGTTTCCAATAAACCCGATTACGGTGTTCAATCGCTTTGTAAAGAATATTTTAACGGTATGTTCGACTTTGCTGTCGGTGAAAAAGAGGGGATTCGTAAAAAACCGTCTCCCGATTCGGTTAATGAAGTTCTTTCTCATTTAGGCATAAAAAAAGAAGATGCCGTTTACATAGGTGACTCTGAGGTTGATGTGAAAACGGCTGAAAATGCCGGGCTTGACTGCATCGGCGTTGAGTGGGGATTCAGAGGCAGAGAAATGCTTGTTTCACTCGGCGTTAAAAATCTTGTTTCGCAATCATCTGAATTGCTTGATTATTTTAATTTTGAATAATAAAAAACGGAGTGAACGAATTCGGTTTTCCGAAATCATTCACTCCTGTATTTTATTCAGCCTGAGCGGTGTAAACCGTGTCAACAGGGGAAGTGCCGAATGACATTCTGTATTTTGATGCACCGGACTCAAAAAGTAAATAAAGTGTTCCGTCTTCATATTCCAACCCTTCGGAAAGGGGGGGAGCGATATACTCTTTTTTGAATAAATCGGAAGAGCAGGCATGCATTTCTACGGGGATTGAATCTATTATAACTTCTCCGACTTTTTCAGTAACAGTAACATCACCGTAAAATTTAATCAAAGAATCGTTTCGTCTGCCGTAACTTGTGCTGAAAATGAAGTTGCCTGCATTTGTAACGGCAATTCCCTGAACCTGTTCGGGTATTGCAATGTAGTAATCGGGAATGTAACCGTTAAGTTCGGAATTGAGTTTTTCGGTTGACGGAAGTCCGTCTTCAAGGATGTAGCCTTCGCAATATGCGTAAAATGTTTCGCCGGAGGGGAGAGTTGTTATGTTTTCGACTTTTTCTTTTTCTTTTTTATTGCTTTCAATAAAATCTCCTACCCACAAAATACCGCCTGAGCAATTTGCGAATGAGCCTTTTGTGTGCAGTTTAAAGTTGCTTTCAAAAGCAACATCATCACCGTTTGATGCTTTTTTTAATGTGTTTGAGGAAATAACAAATGCGTTGCCGCCGCTTGTAACGTATATGTATCCTTCGTCAGAAGCAATACCGCCGGCGTGACCCGTGTAAAATGTTCCGTCAATATTTTTAAGTTTAACGGATTTTTCAAAATTCCCGCTTTTTTTGTCAACAATACATATCATTGAGGGGTATTCGCCGTTTTCATAATATCCGCCTATAAGAAATTTTTTCGTTGCTTCATCATAGCAAATACTTTGCGGAATAAACCCTTCAAAAAGACCGGGTATTGTAAAATCAGGGGAGAATCTTTTTAAGAATTTTGAGTAGTTTTCATTATCTTTAAGATTGTTTTCAAGAACAACAGAACTTTGACGGATGTCTGCGGATATTTCTTTTGTTTTAAGAACATTGCTGTTACACCCTGTAAGAGAAATAATTATTATAACGCATAAAAGAGTATATAAGAATTTTTTCATATTGTTTCACCGTAATATTTTTATTGTAAACAAAAGTATATCAATTCGTGAGGGGTTAGTCAAGAACAAATCTGCTGTGTACCCCAAGTCAAGTACAATTTTGATTTTAGTGTTAAGAAAAATAAAATATATGTGGTATAATGGTCTCGCTTTACCGATACGGAGGATATGGCAACGCTGAGGAGCGACCTGAGCGCCGAATCGGGTTTGCG
>JAZLLP010000047.1:0-78758 GCA_045598225.1 Acutalibacteraceae bacterium
TGCACGCAGGGGATATTATGACATATCCGAAGCATACAAGTCTATGCACTGTTTATGATTGAACCGCCGTGTACCGAACGGTACGCACGGTGGTGTGAGAGGTCGGCTACTCAACTAATGGGTAGCCTCCTACTCGATTTATACCCTTAAGTCCGGCTGTCACCTGCCACCCGACACCCGACACCCGACACCCGACACCCGACACCTGCCACCCGACACCGACACCGACACCTGACATCTGGCAACTGGCAACTCATCTTACAATCGCCGCAGTAAGGCAGAAAACCTCAGCCGCACCGCCTATAAGAAGTGTTTTTGCGCACTCGTTAAGAGTAGACCCTGTTGTTTTAATATCGTCAATAAGAAGAATACGTGCATTCTGTATTTTTTCAATTTCGCTTTCTTTAATTTCAAAAACGCCTAAAAGGTTGCCTGTGCGTTCATTTTCTTTCAAAAAATGCTGTGTTTTTGTTTCAACTGTTTTTTCAAGAATTTTAATGCACGGTATTCCCGTAATATCGCTTACTTTTTCTGCAAGCAACTGTGATTGGTTAAACGTGCGCTGTTTCACACTTTTTTCGGTCATCGGAACAAAAGTGATGTATTCAAAAGAATAATTTTCAAAATACCTTGAAAAACAGTTCGCCATATCGTGAGAAAGACCGTCTGCAACAGATTTAATACCGTTGAATTTGAGGTTGTATATTGCTTTTTCGGCGGTGCCGTCATAATAATAAGGGGCGGCAACTGCGTTGTAAAAATTTTTGTGTTTTTTGCAAATGCAGTCTTCCGCTTTAAAACCGCATAACATACAAATTTCGCCGGTTATTTCATTTTTGTTTTCTTCACAGTATTTGCACGTTTCTTCGCGCATATCAATTACCGTGTTGCAAAAACGGCAACGCTGCGGAAACAGCAGTTTAGCGAAAAAAGATGATTTTGAGTCTGACATATTAAAACTCCGATTGCAGAAAATGGTTAAGTGCCGAATATCTGCGTGCTTTTTTGTCGTTAAGCGTCATTTGTTCTATGAGTTCGGACGAGCCGACTGTAACAAGAATATTTTTAGCACGTGTAACGGCGGTATATAAAAGATTTCTGTAAGCAAGGTTCGGAACTACGCCCATAACGGGAATAATAACGGCTTTAAATTCACTGCCCTGACTTTTGTGAACGGTTACGGCGTATGCAAGTTCAATATCCGTGAGAAATTCGGCGGCAATTTCAGCCACTCTGCCGTCAAAATCGACTGTGACCGTACCGTTTTTTATGTCGATATTTTTGAGTATTCCTATGTCGCCGTTGAATATACCCAGACCTTTTTCAAAAGGCGATTCCCATTCTATGTTGTAATTGTTTTTGACTTGCATGACTTTGTCGCCTGTTCTGAAAAGTTTGCCCTGAATTATAAGTTCCTGCTTCTTTTCAGATTTCGGGTTAAGAACATCCTGCAAAAGTCTGTTGAGATTTTGAGTGCCTGTTTCACCTTTTTTTGACGGGCAAATTACCTGAATGTCGGAAAGCGGGTCAAAACCGTACGCTTTTTTAAGCCTTGTTGAGCAAAGTTCCGTAACCGTCAACGCAGTTTGCTGTGCTGACGGCTTTTCTATATGGAAAAAATCTTTTCCGTCATTTTTGAGGTCGGGTATTTCGCCTTTTACAATTCGGTGTGCGTTTGAAATAATTTTGCTTTCAAGAGCCTGTCTGAAAACCTGTGTCAGTTCCACTACCGGCAGTACGCCCGACAGAACGAGGTCGTGAAGCACGTTTCCCGCTCCGACAGGGGGGAGTTGGTCGCTGTCGCCGACAAGTACAAGACGGCATCCGAGCGGAAGTGCGTCAAGAAGACACGCAAAAAGCGATATATCTATCATTGAAAGTTCGTCAAGAATAAGTGCATTACAGTCAAGCGGATTTGATGCGTCACGTCTGAAAACGGGTTTGTCGTTTTCATCCCATTCAACTTCAAGCAATCTGTGTATTGTTTTTGCTTCAAAACCCGTAACTTCGCTCATTCTTTTTGCGGCTCTTCCCGTAGGTGCGGCAAGTGAAATATCAAGGTTCTGGCGCTCGAAAATGTTAATTATGCCTTTGATGGCAGTTGTTTTACCTGTACCGGGACCGCCCGTGAGAATAAGAAGACCTTTGTTGGCGGCAGTCGCTATTGCTTTTCGCTGTAATTCTTCAAATACAATACCGCTTTCTTCCTGCGCTTTGTCAATCATATCGTAAAGTGCAGGCGCTCTCGGCGGAGGGAATGAAGCAATAACGCTCATTCTCTGCGCTATTCTTTTTTCATCGTTATAACTTGACGGCAGGAATACAAATTCCCGTCCGCCGATTTCTTCTGTTTTCAACTGCCCCGTAAGGCAGAGTTTGTCAACCATTATGTCAACCGTGTCCGTGGAAACGTTTAAAAAATCGCTTGCGGGTGACAGCAGTTTTTCACGGGGAATACAGGTGTGCCCCAGTGAATTTCTGTTATGGCGCATTATGTGAAGAATACCTTCGCCTATTCTGAAATCGGGAAGCGGTTTTTCATCGAGCATATTTTCAATCGCTTCCGCTCTTTCAAAGGTAATGCCTATGTTCAGCGAGCAAAGGCAGTAAGGGTTTTTCTTTATTTCGTCAACTGCCGAAATGCCCCGTGCTTTGAAAATTCTGACACATTCGGCAGGCGTAAACGAATATCTTTCAAGTTCGAGCATTAAAGTTCTTATGGCGAACTGCTGATTGAATTCTTTGCTTATGGAGCGTGCCTGCTGTTCTGAAATGCCTTTTACTGCGGAAAGTTTTTCGGGATATTTTTCTATTATTTCAAGAGTTTCCGCGCCGAATTTTTCAATTATGGCCATTGCTTTTTTAGGACCTACTCCGTGAAGAACGCCCGATGAAAGATATTTGAAAATCTGGTCGCTTGTTTCGGGCATACAGCGTGAAAATGAGGACACTTTCAACTGCCTTCCGAACGTCGGATGAATTGTAAATTCACCGGTAAGCGTAACTGTTTCACCTGCGGCAATTCCGGGCATAACACCGACAGCCGTAAACAGTTCGTTCTCCGAAGAAAATTCAAGCACGGTATAACTGTTTGCGGCATTCTGAAAAATTATATCTTCGACTGTACCCGTCAAAGTCTGCTGTCCGGTCAACTCCATTTTTTTACCTCGATATTATAATAAGTGAATTATACCACATATTCACGCCGAATGCGATATGTTTATAAGAAATTTATTAAAAAACAGATGTTAAATTCGGTGTTTTAATTGAAAAAAAACTACTCGTGTGTTAATATGAAATAGACAAAAATACCCGCGAAAACGGAGGAAGTTAAATGAAATACTCACTTAATACCGTAAACCATTGCGATTTTGACGTTATGGAGATTTCGAGATATGCCCCCAGAGCATATTTTATTCCTTTTAAATCGTCGAAAGATGCAAAAAAAGCAGATTATAAAACAGAACGTTACAACAGCGATATTGTAAAAGTTCTTTCGGGAGAATGGGATTTTAAATATTATAAGAAAAAATCAAAACTTCCGAAAGTTCTTGACACTTCAAGAGTTTCGTTTGACAAAATAACAGTTCCCTGCACCTGGCAAAGAACAGGTTATGAAAACCCCGCTTACATAAACTGTCCGTACGGATTTGACCCCGTTGCACTCGGTCTTCCCGAAAAACAGGGCGTAAAACCGCCCGTTCTTCCCGATGATTTTTCGTGCGGTATTTACCGTAAATTCATAAATATTGACGATACCGAAAAAGTATATGTTCTTACATTTCTCGGTGTTTCGCCGTGCGTTGACCTTTATGTAAACGGCGAATTTGTCGGTTACGGCGAGGCGTCACACAATTCCTTTGAGTTTGACATAACAAAGTACCTCAAAGATGGCGAAAACGAAATAGTGGCGGTTGTTTTCAAATGGTGCAACGGCTCATACCTTGAAGCGCAGGATATGTTCCGTGAAAACGGAATTTTCCGTGACGTTCTTCTTAACGTTTATAACAAAACATTTATAAATGACTTTGAAGCAATACCCGAGAAAAAAGGCAAAAAATATGACCTTAACATAAAAGCCGAAATAAAAGGCGACATTAAAGGGTACAGCGTAAAGGCGGCGCTTTATGACGGCAAAACAAAAATAGATGAAGCAAAAGTTGCGGCTGAAAAAGAAACAAAAATTTCGTTTAAAAAACTTACCGTTGACGAGTGGAGTGCCGAAATACCGAAACTTTATGAACTGTATATTACTCTTACAGGCAAAAACGGTGAAGTTATGACTGTCCGTTCATATACGGGCTTTAAAACGGTAAGCACCGAAAACGCCGTATTCCTTTTCAACGGTAAAAAAGTTAAACTCAAAGGCGTAAACCACCACGACACACACGAAACAAAAGGTTACGCAATGAGCCTTGAAGACCTTGAAAAAGACGTTATTCTTATGAAAGAATACAACGTAAACTGCGTGAGAACTTCTCACTATCCGCCCGACCCGTTTTTCCATTGCCTTGCAGACCACTACGGTCTTTACATAGTTGACGAAGCGGATATTGAAACACACGGTCTGTGGCATCTCGGTGTGCCGGGTGAAACAATCAGCCATGACCTTAAATGGGCGAAACGTTACTGTGACAGAGTTAAAAGAATGTATTTCCGTGACAGAAGCCATCCGTCAATTTTTATGTGGTCGCTTGGTAACGAATCTCAAGGGTATAAATGCCACGACAAATGTTACAAAATGCTCAAAGAAGAAATCGGAACAAAACTTCCCGTTCATTATGAGGGCGTAAGCAGAACAAGAAGGTATCATTACGATGTTTTCTCCGAAATGTATACTCATCCCGATGACCTTATAAAAGTTCGTGAACGCAAAAGAGGTAAACAGTACACAACAGTTCCGTTCTACCTTTGTGAATACTGTCACGCAATGGGCGTAGGTCCCGGCGCTCTGGAAGAATATATGCAGATTTTCTTCTCGGATGACATTTTTATGGGCGGTTGTATCTGGGAATGGGCAGACCATTCCGTAAAGCATATAAATGACGGCTATAAATATCAGTACACATACGGCGGCGACCACGGCGAACTGCTTCATGACGGTTGTTTCTGTGTTGACGGTCTTTTCTATCCCGACAGAACTCCTCATACGGGCGCACTTGAAATGAAAGCGGTGTACAGACCGTTAAGAGTTAAAAAACTTTCGGGTAACAATCTTACCGTATTGAACACAAACCGTTTCCGTAATTCTTCATATATTGAAATTTACTGGGAATATCAGGAAAACGGCACAACACTTAATTGCGGCAGTTTTATGACGGATATTGACCCCGAAAAAGAAAAAACATATAAACTTGATTTACCGAAAGTTGATTATTCAAAAAACTCATATCTGAATATTTACTATCTTGACGGTGATTTTGAAATAGCAAAAGAGCAGATTACCGTAAGTGAAGCATCGTTCTTTATGCCTGCACTTTCAACAGGCAAAGTTTCCGTCACCTCCGACGGCGAAAAAATTGCCGTTAAATTTGACGGCGGCGTTATTGAGTTTTCCGAAGAAACAGGCGAAATGATTACTTATAAAAAAGACGGCGTATCCGTTCTCAATGCAAATCCCGTTTCTCATAAAGGATTTATGCTCAACCTTTCAAGAGCGTATACCGACAATGACAGAAATAAATGTATTGATTGGGAAAAACACGGTCTCGGTGCATCCGCAAAACTTGTGCTTGAAGACCTTACCGCCGAAGTAAAATCGGGTATGGCGTCTGTAAGCGAATACATTTCCGTTATGGGCGAAGATGACGTACTGTTCAACGCAAGCGTGCTTTACATTATAGGCGCAAACGGCGCAGTTGATATTGAAGTAAGTATCTGCCCTGATGAAGAAAGTACGGAAAAAATCGAAAAATTACCCCGTCTCGGACTTACTTTTGAAGCGGACAAAAAATTCTCCGAAGTTGAATATTTCGGCAGAGGCGAATACGAATGTCTTAACGATTTCAAAGCGCAGTCATTTGTAGGGCTTTACAATACAACGGTTGAAAATGAGCACGAGCCGTATATCCGTCCGCAGGATAATATGAACCATTGCGATACGTCATACATAAAACTTAAAGACGGCAAGGGTGCACAAATTCTTATTTATTCTGATAAAAAATTCACTTTCAACGTTCACAATTATACGCAGGAACTCCTTTTCAAAGCAAATCACCGTGAAGACGTTTTTGATGAAAAAACAACATTTGTTACACTTGACGGTTACACCTGCGGAACGGGTACAAATTCCTGCGGACCCGACACATTACCTCAATATTCGGTTAATGCCGACGGTGAACTCAATTTCAATTTTGTAATAGTTCCGTCAAAAAAATAAGTTTCGGAAGTGATAAATAATGTCAAGTGCAGAATACACACTGAATAAAACCGAAAACGGAATACTTGCCGAATTTATACTTGTCGGTGAGAAATCGGGCGAAGCGGTCTGTGAAATTGCAGACGGTAAATATGAAATAAAAAATATTTTCATAAGTCCCGAATACAGACGTTTCGGTCACGCATCAAAACTTTTATCATTACTTATTAAACACGCAGAGGAACATTCGGCAAAATGTATTTTTGCCGAATTTCCCGCAGAACTTCTTCCGTTTTTTGAAAAAAACGGCTTTGCCAAATGCGGCGTCACTTATGAAAAAGACGGTGCAAGATTCATAAAAGCGAAAAAAGACTTTGTTTTTAAAGATGCAAAATGGCTTTCATTCGGAAATGAACTTGAAGCGGTAATTGCAAGGAAAGATTTTCACCTTAAAAAAGTCGAAAAGACAGAACTTCTTGTGACTGCTCTCGGTTTTTCGGAAATATATGTAAACGGAAAAAGTATAAGCGACAGACTTTATGCGCCTGCGTGGACAAATTATAACGACAGAGACCTTTCCGTTTTGAATTATCCTATATACGATGTTCTTACTTTCCGAATATTTTATGAAAAAATTGATATTACCGATTTTCTTAAAGAGGGCGAAAATACAATCGTTTTTCATATCGGCGGCGGCTGGTACTGTCAGCACGAAAGCAGAAACGAGGGCATAAACAAATACGGCGCTCTCAAACTCTGCTTTGTAATGAAACAAGGCGAAAAAACTGTTTTGCAGAGCGATGAAACGGTAAAATATACAAAGTCATTTGTTACAAGAGCCAATATTTATTTCGGTGAAGTGCAGGATTTAAGAACAGGTTATTACGATTTTTCCGACACGTCATACAGTATTGAAAGTTGGAAAAATGCAGATGTAATATCCGCACCGCTTTCGCTTCTTTGTGAGCAGACTTGTCCTGCCGACAGAGTGGTAAGAACCGTTCAGCCCGTGTGTATTTTCAGGCGCGGCGATTATGCGGTATATGACATCGGCGAGAATGTTGCGGGATTCCCCGTAATAAAATTCAGAAACTTCGATACCGATGAAAAATGTGTTATACGCTTCAGCGAAGACCTTGATGAAGACGGAAACTTAAATTTCCGTTATTCGGGCGGCAGAGGCAGAATACAGATGGAGGAATATATAAGCGACGGAAAATGCACGCCGTTACATCAGCATTTCACATGGCACGGCGCACGCTATTTTGAAGTGCTCGGCGGCGTAGATGTAATTGAATACCGTGTAGCGCATACCGATATTAAAAAGATTACGGAGTTTAAATCAAGCGAGCCTGTTATTCAATGGATATTTGACGCATACATAAGAACTCAACTTGATAACATTCACTGCTGTGTTCCGTCGGATTGTCCGCACCGTGAAAGACTAGGCTATACGGGTGACGGTCAACTTGCATCGAGGGCGGTAATGACCTGTTTTGACGCAAAAGAACTTTATCTTAAATGGATGCAGGACGTTGCCGACAGTCAGGATGTTTACAGAGGTCACGTTGAGCATACCGCACCGTTTTACGGCGGAGGCGGAGGTCCCGGAGGATGGGGCGGCGCAATCGTGTTTACGCCTTATAATTTCTATGAGTTTTACAAGGATAAATCCGTTCTTGAAAAATATTATCCGAATATGCTTCTTTACCTTGACTATATGGAAAACCACAGCGAAAACGGTCTTGTTGTAAGAAGTGAAAAAGGCGGCTGGTGTCTTGGTGACTGGTGTTCGCCCGGCAATAAAAACCTCATTCCGCCCGAATTTGTTAACACCTATTTCTATATTAAGGCAATGAAACAGGTTATTGAAATTTCGGGCATAACAGGTAAACCGTGCGACGAACTTAAATCACGCCTTGACAGAGTCGAGAAGAATTTTGTTGACGTATATTTCGACGAAGAAAGCGGAACTTTCTGCAATTCAACGGAGGCTTCCGATGCTTATGCTTACGATATAGGTCTCGGCAACGAAAAAACTCTTGACGCCATTGTTAAAAAGTATGAAAATCTCGGTGAATTTGACACGGGAATTTTCGGTACGGATATACTTATAAGAGTTCTTTGCGAAAACGGTAAAAAAGACCTTGCAAAAAAACTGCTTACAAGTAAAAAAGAAAATACGTTTTACAATATGATGTCACACGGCGCAACAACGCTCTGGGAAAACTGGGACGGATGTGATTCACGAAATCACCCAATGTTCGGCGCTGTTGTTGAAAGTATCGTTAAATATTTTAACGAGATATAAAAGAAGTTTGTAAAAGGGGAAAAGAAGCGGTATGGACATAAAGCGGTTTGTCGACGGAATAAGAAAGCGACTTCCGGGCGGCGAATTGTTCAGGTGCCTTCGTTCATTTGAACTTGTGCGAAAAAACGGGGAGTATGAGTTTTATAAAACACTCCGCAGGGGTTGGTTTCGTCGCTTCTTTTTATTGCCCGGCGGATTTTACGCCGCAACTGTTGAGAATGTGAAAGAGCCGTTGATGCTGTATCATTTTACATATCCCGAAAATGCAGAAAGTATTCTGAAAAACGGAATCAGCAGATACGGCTTGGCATATCTTACAAACGAAGAGGATTTTAATAAGAATTACAAAACGGATTGTAAATGTGTCATCACGGTAGATACTGAAAAAATGCTCAAAACGGGGAAGTCGATTTATACAACAATAAGTCCTCGTGTGTTTTTGACACAGATTGTACCGCCTGATTGTATACTATCTGTTACTGTAACTGAAGAATAATAAAAAACCGTCGCATTACCGAGAGGGAATGTGACGGTTTTCATTATAATTATGGGTTTTTGCTTTGTTATAACAAAGTATTCACTTTCTTGTTACGCCTGTTTTTACTGCCGCATCCGCAACCGCTTTTGCAACTTTTGAAGCGGCGCTTCTGTCAAGTGCGGCGGGAATGATGTTTTCTTCATTAAGGTCTTTTTCATCTATGTGAGAAGCAAGTGCATAAGCGGCGGCAAGTTTCATTTCTTCATTTATTTCTGTTGCACCGCAGTCAAGCGCACCTCTGAAAAGTCCGGGGAATACAAGAACGTTGTTTATCTGGTTTTTGAAATCGGAACGCCCCGTTCCGACAATTCTTGCACCGGCTTTTAAAGCGAGGTCGGGCATAATTTCGGGTGTGGGATTTGCCATTGCAAAAACTATGCTGTCGCCGTTCATTGTTTTTACCATATCTTCAGTAAGCACACCGGGAGCGGAAACGCCGATAAACACGTCGGCACCGTTTATCGCCTCTTTAAGACCGCCCTTTATTCCCGATTTGTTTGTTTTTTCAACGAGCGATTTTCTTTCTTCACCGAGATTATCGCTTTCGGGAGTGACTATGCCGTGGCTGTTTAACACAACAACATCGCCTGCGCCGGCATTTAAAAGCATTTTTGCGATTGCCGCACCTGCCGCACCGAATCCGTTAATTACTATGCGAATGTTTTCGATTTTTTTATTTACAACTTTTAAAGCATTTATAAGAGCCGCCGTTACAACTACCGCAGTTCCGTGCTGGTCATCGTGAAAAATCGGAATATCGCACAATTCTTTGAGTTTTTTCTCAATTTCAAAGCATCTCGGAGCAGCAATATCTTCAAGATTTATTCCTCCGAAACTGCCCGAAAGAAGGTAAATCGTTCTGACTATTTCATCAACATCTTTTGATTTTATGCAAAGCGGAAAAGCATCAACATCGGCAAATTTTTTGAAAAGCACACATTTGCCCTCCATAACGGGCATACCCGCTTCGGGACCTATATCTCCGAGACCGAGTACGGCAGTTCCGTCTGTTACAACCGCAACAAGATTGTTTCTGCGTGTGAGTTCAAACGACTTTTTTATGTCACGGTTAATTTCAAGGCACGCTTCGGCAACGCCGGGAGTGTACGCAAGCGACATATCATCCCTTGTTTCAACGGGACAGCGTGCTGTTACTTCAATTTTACCGTTCCATTCATAGTGTTTTTTTAATGATTCTTTGCGAATATCCATAATTTTATTTTCCTTTATTAAAAGGCAGCACAGTCGGTGCTGCCTGAATTTCAGATATTAAGTTTGCGTGAGTTTTGTCTGTTACGAGCCCGAAGCATACTAAGGTATGCGAGTTAGGCGAGTAACAGGCAAAGATTAAGTGATATTATTCTTCTTTATTAGCCTGCATTTTTAAATACGCATTTATAAATCCGTCAAGTTCACCGTCCATAACGGCGTTAATGTTACCGTTTTCAAACCCTGTACGGTGGTCTTTTGCAAGTGTGTAAGGCATAAAAACGTATGAGCGAATCTGACTGCCCCATGCAATTTCTTTCTGTACGCCTTTAATATCGCTTATTTTTTCAAGATGTTCACGCTCTTTGATTTCAACAAGTTTTGAAATAAGCATACGCATTGCAACTTCACGGTTCTGGTGCTGGCTTCTTTCAACCTGGCAGGCGCAAATAATACCTGTGGGTATGTGTGTAAGACGAACTGCGGATGAAGTTTTGTTAACTTTCTGACCGCCTGCGCCGGAAGAACGGTAAACGTCCATTTTAATGTCTTCGGGAGCGATGTCAACGTCAACGGTATCGTCAATTTCGGGCATAACTTCAAGAGATGCGAAAGAAGTGTGCCTTCTGCCGGAAGCGTCAAACGGGGAAACACGAACAAGTCTGTGTATGCCGTTTTCACTCTTTAAGTAGCCGTATGCGTTTTCCCCTTCAATAAGAATAACGGCGGATTTAAGACCTGCTTCATCACCGTCAAGGTAGTCGAGCGTTGAAACTTTAAAGCCGTGGCGTTCACCCCAGCGGTTATACATACGGAAAAGCATCTGCGCCCAGTCCTGCGCTTCGGTTCCGCCTGCGCCTGCGTGGAATGTGAGAATGGCGTTTTTGGAATCGTATTCACCGGAAAGAAGTGTTGAAAGCGTCATTGAATCAAGTGTGTTTACAAAATCATCAACACTCTGTTTACATTCGTCAAAAAGAGTTTCATCCTCTTCCTCGTTTGCAAGTTCAATAAGAGTGAGCGTGTCATCAAATGATGATGTAAGGTCGTCATAAGATTTTATTTTGTTTTCGAGCGAGGAAATACGCTGGCTGACTTTCTGTGAGTTTTCAATATCATTCCAGAAACCGTCCTGTGCACTCTGTTCTTTAAGTATGCCGAGTTCTTCCTGCATTTTTTTCATGCCGAGTGCTTCTGCAAGGTCTTTGAGTTTGTCTTCGTAAGAAAGAAGTTCAAGTCTTAATTCTTCAAATTGAAGCATAAATATTATCCTTTCGTATATCACAAATTACATAACATATTTTTACAAATAATTATTATATCCAAAATAATATTCATTGTAAAGAGAAATGTTGATTTATTTGTAAAATAAATTGTATTCGGGCTTTTCACGGTATGATACGGTATGATAAACAAAAAACACTTGCAATATTGTCATTTTCGTGATAATATATCTCCGTATGAAATGCGATGAGGGAGACAGTAACCTTTTCAAAAGTTTTTTAAGCGAGCCTGCGGCGGTGGAAGGCAGGCAAAACAGAAAAGTGCGAACATCACTCCGGAGCAGAAAAACCGAAAAGGCGACTTATTAAGTTTTTCCGGCAGTCCGCCGTTATTGGACAGCATATAACGGTATGTGTAATATGGGTGGTTGCAAAGTTACGGCTTTGTCCTGTTATTACAGGGCAGAGTCTTTTATATTTTACAGGAGGCAGGCAATTATGTACGAACCTATTTCACCTAACGTGAATTTTGTCGAGCAGGAAAAGAAAATCGAAAAATTCTGGCGTGAAAACAATATTTTTGAAAAAAGTATCGAAGACAGAAAAAACGGTACTCCCTATGTTTTTTATGACGGTCCGCCCACAGCAAACGGCAAACCGCATATAGGACATGTTCTTACCCGTGTTATTAAAGATATGATTCCGAGGTACAGAACAATGAAAGGCTGTATGGTTCCCCGTAAAGCAGGCTGGGACACACACGGTCTTCCCGTTGAACTTGAAGTTGAAAAAATGCTCGGTCTTGACGGAAAAGAACAGATTGAAGAATACGGTCTTGAACCTTTTATTGACCACTGCAAAGAAAGTGTCTGGAAATACAAAGGTATGTGGGAGGACTTCTCACGTACAGTCGGTTTCTGGGCTGATATGAATGACCCCTATGTAACATACCACAACTCATTTATTGAGTCCGAATGGTGGGCATTAAAGCAGATTTATGAAAAGAAACTTCTTTACAAAGGTTTCAAAATAGTTCCTTACTGCCCCCGTTGCGGAACACCGCTTTCATCACACGAGGTTGCACAGGGCTACAAAACCGTTAAAGAACGCTCTGCGGTAGTTCGTTTTAAAGTTACGGGTGAAGATGCATATTTCCTTGCGTGGACTACAACACCGTGGACACTTCCGTCAAACGTTGCGCTTTGCGTAAACCCCGATGACACATACTGCAAAGTAAAAGCGGCAGACGGCTTCACATATTATATGGCTGAAGCGCTTCTTGACAAAGTTCTCGGTAAACTCGCTTCTGAAGATGCACCTGCATACGAAGTGCTTGAAAAATTCACGGGTAAAGACCTTGAATATAAAGAATATGAGCCTCTTTTCTCATACGTTAAACCTCTTTGCGAAAAGCAGGGTAAAAAGGCATATTTTGTAATGTGCGACAGTTACGTTACAATGACAGACGGTACGGGTATTGTTCACTGCGCTCCCGCATTCGGTGAAGATGATGCCCGTGTCGGCAGAAGATATGACCTTCCGTTCATTCAACTTGTTGACGGAAAAGGTGATATGACAGCACCCACACCGTATGAAGGTACGTTTGTTAAAGATGCAGACAAACTCGTTCTTGTTGACCTTGAAAAAGAAAACCTTCTTTTTGATGCACCTAAATTCGAGCACGAATATCCGCATTGCTGGCGTTGTTCGACACCTCTTATTTACTATGCAAGAGAGTCATGGTTCATAAAAATGACAGAGGTAAGGGATGACCTTATCAGAAACAATAACACAATAAACTGGATTCCCGAAAGCATCGGCAAAGGCAGATTCGGTGACTGGCTTGAAAACGTTCAGGACTGGGGACTTTCCCGTAACCGTTACTGGGGCACTCCGCTTAACATCTGGGAATGTGAATGCGGGCACCGTCACGCTATCGGCTCTATTGAAGAACTTAAATCAATGAGCGATAACTGTCCCGATGACATTGAACTTCACAGACCTTATATTGATGCTGTTACAATCAAGTGTCCCGAATGCGGCAAAGAGATGCACCGTGTTCCCGAAGTTATAGACTGCTGGTTTGATTCGGGCTCAATGCCGTTTGCACAGCATCATTATCCGTTTGAAAATAAGGAACTGTTTGAATCACAGTTCCCTGCAGACTTCATCTCGGAAGCAGTTGACCAGACAAGAGGCTGGTTCTATTCGCTCCTTGCAATTTCAACGCTTATTTTCAATAAAGCGCCTTATAAAAATGTTATCGTTCTCGGTCACGTTCAGGATGAAAACGGACAGAAAATGAGTAAATCAAAGGGTAACGCAGTAGACCCGTTTGACGCTCTTGAATCGCTCGGTGCAGATGCAATACGCTGGTATTTCTATACAAACTCCGCACCGTGGCTTCCGAACCGTTTCCACGATAAAGCCGTTACCGAAGGTCAGCGCAAGTTTATGGGAACGCTCTGGAATACTTACGCATTCTATGTTCTTTATGCAAATATTGACGAGTTTGACCCGACTAAATACAATATTGCGGACTGCAAACTTACGGTAATGGACAAATGGCTTCTTTCAAAACTCAACTCAATGGTAAAAGCGGTAGATGAAAATCTTGCCGATTATAAGATTCCCGAAGCGGCAAAAGCGTTGCAGGAATTTACCGATGAAATGAGTAACTGGTATGTACGCCGCGGCAGAGAGCGTTACTGGGTACAGGGTATGACAGATGACAAAATCGCCGCATATATGACGCTTTATACAGCACTTGTTACAACCGCAAAAACAGCGGCTCCCATGGTACCGTTTGTAACAGAGGCGATTTACAGAAACCTTGTTTGCAGCGTTGACAAAAATGCTCCCGAAAGTATTCACCTTTGTATGTTCCCCGAAGTCGATGAAAAACTTATTGACAAAGAACTCGAAAAGAATATGGACGAAGTTGTTGATATAGTTGTTCTCGGCAGAGCGGCACGAAACGGCTCCAACATAAAGAACCGTCAGCCTCTTAACACAATGTACGTTCAGAGCAATAAAAAAGTTGAGGGTTACTTTGTTGACATAATCCGTGATGAACTTAACGTTAAAAACGTTGATTTTGATGCGGATGCGGCTTCGCTTGTTTCTTATGTTTTCAAACCGCAACTTAAAACACTCGGGCCGAAATACGGCAAAAATCTCGGTGAAATAAGAAATGCTCTCGCAGAACTTGATTCTTCTGCAAAAGCAAATCTTGATAAAGACGGTAAAATCACTCTTTCGCTTTCAATAGGTGATATTGACCTTACTGCTGACGACCTTCTTATTGAAACAAAGCAGAAAGAGGGCGTATTTACAGTTTCCGATAAGGGCGTTACCGTAGCACTTGACACAGAACTTACACCCGAACTTGTTGAAGAAGGCTTTGTTAAAGAACTTATCAGCAAAATACAGACAATGCGTAAAGATTCCGATTTCAACGTAACCGACAGAATTGTTGTTACACTTTCGGGCAATGACAAAATATTTGATATTGCCAAGAAAAATGAAAAGGCTATTTCAACAATAGTTCTTTCCGATGACATTGTAAACGGCAACGGCGAAAAAGAATGGGATATTAACGGCGAAAAGGTATTTATTTCCGTAGCAAGAGTATAATGATACAGACTTGCCTAATCCAGCGCAGACCGAAAAACAAATAATTAACAAAAACGGTTTTCCGACAATTTTGCAGGAAAACCGCTTTTATATTTTGAATATAAACTATTAACGATGTGCTTTTGAATGCTGAAATTTATTTTTTCAGTTTTTTCTGCTGCTTTTTGCTTTCACGGTCGATTTTTCTTTCGGCGGCTATGCGTTCATCTTCAAGGCGTTCTGCTTCAAGGCGTGCAGTACGTTCCGAAACAATTCTGTCATAGTCGCTTGTAATTTCGTCAAGGTGAGTGTAGCCTTCGTAAAGTTCAAGCGTACGAAGCGCCGAAAGGTAAGGAGCGGCAACCGTTCCGTAAAGGTTTCGCTCTGCGTTTGCTTCTTTCATTGCTTTACGTCTTATTTTAGCATTTTCTTTTGTGTCATCGGGCAAATTGTAAGCGTCTTCATAAGTTTGCGGGTCATATTCAATTATGCCGTCAGGATAATATTTTTCGGCAAGTTTCTTTGAACGTGAAAGAGAATTTGCGTTTCTGATTTCCTGTTTTCTCCAGGTGCGTTCTTCTTTTGTTGCACCTTCGGGAAGCCTACAAGCCAGTTTCGTTGCTTCGTCAAAACAGTCGAAAAAGTGCTGAGGACCGCCTGAAACAATAAGTCTGCAAAGTTCAAGTTGTTTTTTGCCGAAGTCTGTTTCAAATCTGTTTATTTCACGCATAACGAAATCGGCAATTTCAATTTCCTCATTATAAGAATTTGCTTCGTTAATATCCTGTTTCGCTTTTTTGATTGCCTCATAGCGAATATCTTTTTCTTCTTTTGTTTTTGCGGGAAGCAGTTTTGCCTTTTTGAGTTCATCTTTTTTGTTTATTTTTTCAAGACCGTGATATTTACGGGCTTTTATAATTGCTTCGCATCCCTCTATATATGAGGAATCGTCATTATCTGCATTTCTGTCTTCAACTATTGTACGGATTCTTATTGCACGAATCATGGATTTCTGACCTGTTTCGCTTATATCGTAAGCAAACCACGGTAAAACGTCGATAGCCGCACCGACAATGGATATTTTAAGAAGCGTATTCATCATCGGGAACAAAACGCAGTTCGGGTTTTTAGTCTGCTGAGAAAGAGGTTTTGTTTCATCGTAATCGGTGTAAACGTCAAGAACGGAGTAATCTGTTCCGTCAAATCCTTTTTTCTTGTAAACCCACGGAATGAAAAGGCTTGTTACCGCACCGATTGCACCGCCTGCATAAGACGAAACAAATCCGAACGCTCCGTCAATTCGTTCACCTATAAGATACTGCTGATTATCACGCATATCGGATTCTATTGCGCTGTCGATAACGTTATATGTATCAACGAATCTGTCAAGAGTGTAAACAATGAAGAAACCTATGCCTGCAATAACGGGATTGGGGTTATCGTAGAACAGGAAGTATGATGCGATAAGGAATATCTGTATGATGTTTTTGAATATTTTAATGTTCTTTTTACCGAATTTTTTAATAAACCACGGTGAGAAAAGCATACCCCAGAAGTTAGCGTTATATGAAACGGTGTTAAGTAGACCGTATGTTGTACTTTTCATAATGTGAGCACGGTAAACCATCCAGTCCCAGATATTGCCTTTTGCATCTTCAAGGAAGTTGTTCCAGCCGTCAGCGCACTTTATCCAGAAAATTTTATTGCCTGCAACTGCTCTGAGCGAGCCTGCAAAACTCATTTTTGTAATTCGGCTCTTGGGAAGAACAAGCCTTTCTTTCGTGCCGAAGTAGGCAAGCAGAACAATGGGCATAAGAAGTGCAACCGGCGTATATGTACCCCTGATATAGCGCATATTGTATTTGTCACCGTTGTCACAGAGAACGTCAACCATAAGAGGATAGTAGATGTTATTGATTGAGTAGCCGAGCGAATAAATTATGCTCGTAATAGCCATTATTTTTGTGCGTTCCTGAGTATTCGGCGTAATAACGTGAACAAGGTTTGTAACACCGGTGTTTACCCAGCCCTGAACATAGCCCTGCACCTGACCTATAAGGAAAAGTACGATTATCATTATGTATCTGCCGAACCTGCCGCCGTCACGAATCTGTTCATAAGGCATCCACAGTGAAATGATTGTAAGTATCATTGACGGTATGGCAAGTTTTATGTACACACGGTATTTGCCGCTTGAAGAACGCAGATTGTCGATTATCCACGCATTCAAAGGCGTTGTTATGTAACCGATTGCCGTGCAGACGTAACCCATGACGAGCAGTTCTTTGTTCGTCATTTTAAGAGTCATTCCGGTAAACCAGTTGCCGACGCCAAAGCCGATACCCCATTGTATTGACATAAGAAGCGCCATCCACGCAACGGAAAGTTTAACAATTTCCTTATACGGAACATATTCGCCCGGACGGGGCTGATTCCAGTAAAGACGGAGTTCGTCATATCCGTTTTTTACTTTACCGAACGCCTCGGTAAATAATCGCTGAATATTCAAAATAATACCTCCTGACAAGAATTATTTATATACAGGCTTATCGGTGAGTTTTACTTCTGCTTTTTTGCATCCGTCAAGTTCAAGAACAACAAGTTCGTTTTTATCTTTAAGAAGAACGCCGGGGAGGTATAAGGAGCGTTGTGCGCCTTCTTTAAGAACTCTGCCGAGATTGAACCCGTTTATGTAACAAACGCAGTTTGTGAAATTCCTTAAATCAACGAAACAGTCAAGTTTTTCTGTTGCTTCAAATTCCGCTTTCATAAAACAGGGGAATTCGCACAAAGATTTTTTGTATTTCGGTTTCGGATTTTCAAGTTCCATACAGTAAATGTCAAAATCGGTAAGTTGCTGACCTGATATATAAATGTTTTTAAGACCTTTTCTGTCATATATTCTCGGACCGTAATTTATTCTGCCGAGCGCCTGAACGAGAATATCCACCTTTATACTGCCGTCAAACGCCTTGACGGGTATTTCAAATCCTTCGGTGTAAAGATCTTTTCCTTTGAGTTTTGTTCTGTCATATTTAAAAATGAGTTCGCCGTTTATGTATATGTACGCTATATCGTGAACGCCGTCTGCTTTTAAAGTGGTGTCACGGTATCTGCCTTTTATTTCGGTACTGTAAAGAATAAGACCGCCTGTCTGTGAATAGTGCTCCATATAGTATGGCAAATGTGATTTTTTGTGTACCGATACCGCCTTGAGATTTTTGAGAAGCGGTGCAAACTCCGTAAACTTTATATTACCGATTTTCTGTGTTTTTGAGTCTTCGGGAAGCGGCGGAAGTTTTTCAGAGAGATTTTTTCCCATCTTTTCACGAAGCACAAAATATTTTTCGGTATATGCGCCGTTTTCGGTAAGCGGAGCGCCGTAATCGTAACTTGTTACGGTGGGGCAGTATCTTTCATAATAGTTTGCCCCCGAGGTGAAGCCGAAATTAGTTCCGCCGTGGAACATATACAAATTGAAACTTGCTTTTTCTTTGAAAAAACCGTCAATAGCGTTACCTATTGCAGACGGGTCGGGTGTGTGATGAGGTTTTCCCCACTGGTCAAACCAGCCGCACCAGTGTTCACCGCACATAAGCGGTTTGTCGGATTGAAGTATTTTTAAATCGTCAAAACGGTTTTCGTTGTAGTTGCCGAAGTTTGCAACCATAAATTCGTCGGGAAGACCGCCGCCCGAGAAAAATGAACACGTTTCTCCGTCAGACGTGAAAAGTTGAACGTCAACGCCGAGATTTCTCATTAAGTCACGCAGATAATACATATATTTTTTATCTCTGCCGAAACTGCCGTATTCGTTTTCAACCTGCATTGCAATTATGTTGCCGCCTTTTGTTATCTGATGTTTAACGAGTTTCGGTATAAGAACTTTGAAATATTTTTCAACATAAGAAATATATTTCTTGTCAAAACAGCGAAGACGGATATTTTCATCTTTAAGTATCCACGCGGGAAAACCGCCCAAATCCCATTCGGCGCAAATATACGGACCGGGGCGTACAATAACGTAAAGTCCGAGTTTTTGCGCTGTTTCAATGAATTTTTCAATATCGAGAATACCGTCAAAATCAAATTCATTCTCTCTTTTTTCGTGCATATTCCACGGAACGTACGTTTCAACCGTGTTAAGACCTGCGGCTTTCAGTTTTAAAAGTCTGTCTTCCCAGTATTCGGGCATTACTCTGAAATAATGAATTGCACCTGAATAGATGCCCGTCTTTTTACCGTCAATGTAAAAAGATGCGTTTTTAATTTCAAGCATGGTTTTCCTCCGTTTTTATTCGTTTTTCACAGTAAACCGTTCCTTTTTATTATATCGGGAAAATCCCTGTAATTGTCGATTTTAATAAAGTTGAAATCCGATTTGTAAACGGATTCATCGTTTCCGCCTTCGCCGTAATCGTCACCGATATAAACGGTTTCACAATGTAAAATACCGTTTTCTTTTGTATATTCACTGAGCGCATACGCTTTGTCGAAAGGCGCGGGCGCCATATCAAACGATGACGAGCCGCCGACAAAAACGGTGTATTCGGGAAACAGTTCCTTTACAAACGAATATATCGCACGGCGTTTTTTTCTGTCGGGGTCGAAAGCGAGTTTGTCATTTATGTCCGCCGCTGTTCCGAGAATGGGTATTGTAACGCATCCCGAATCGTGAAATTCGGTGTTGTCGCCTTTAAATTCGGTAAATCCGAATTTTTTTCGGAGATATGTTACCCTTTCGTCAACGCTTTCACGGTCGCAGGGGCATTTTTTGTCTTTAACGGTTTCAATACACCCGCTTTTTTCGTTAAAGCGGGCATACTGCATACCGTAATTCCCGATAATATCTATCGGGAATCTGTTCATTTGTAAAAATATTCTTTCACAGGAGCCTGCTCCTGCCATAAGTAAAGAATATTTTTCTTTTAACCTGAAAAGTATATCACGGTTTTCCCCCGACAGCGGTGTTTTGTGCTGTGTGAGCGTGCCGTCAAGGTCAAATGCTATTAGTTTGATTTTTTCTGTATGTATCATATTCTTATTCAATGCAGAGTTTTATGAGGTCGTCAACGTCAGCCGTTGCAACACATTCAACGGTATCGGAAGCACCGTAATAGATTTTTACTTCGCCGTTGTCTTCAAGTATCATTCCGCCGGGGAATATTGCATACTGTCTGAAACCGTCTTCAAGTTCAAAGTCACGGTCACATTCAATTATGGGGTCTTTGCAGATTCCGATTACCTTTGACGGGTCTTCAAGGTCGAGAAGTGCTATGCCGGCACGGTAAATTTTCTGCCATTTTGCTTCCCATCCGTTTTTACCCCGTGTTGTGTCGAGTTCAACTGCGTGGAAAGTTGCAAGCCACCCTTTTTCCGTTTTAATCGGGGGAGCGGCAGGACCTATTTTGTCATTTGCAAAAGGAACGTCTTCAACGCCCATTACAAGACGGTGTTTGCCCCAGAATTCAAGGTCGGGCGATTCGGAAAGCCATGTGTCGAAAGTATCTCTGTGACCTCGTGAATATACGGGCATAGGTCTTTCAAGCCTTACGAAATTGCCGTTTATTTTTTCGGGGAAAAGAACCATATTGCGGTTGTCGGGAAGCGACATTGACTTTATATCGTAATTGTAAAAATCAGTCGTTTTTGCTATGCCTCCCCGAAGACCGTGATTTGTATCAATGGCAAAACACATATAACATTCGCCGTCTATTACCGTAAGTCTCGGGTCGTACGCACGCTGAATTTCATCGGTTTTCATTGCAAAGCACGGCTCTTTTTCAACTTCCCAGTTTATGCCGTCATTGCTGAACGCAAGACCGAGATTTGTACCTTCAAGTTTGTGTGCGTCAAAATCGCCGTAATCGTTTCTGAAAACCATTACGTATTTTCCGTTGAATTTTGTAACGCCCGCATTAAAGGTAAGTGCGGTTTTATAAGGAACGTCATGCCTTGTAAGAACGGGGCGTGATAATTTTTTAATTACGTTTTCGGGTTTCATTTTTTCCTCCTGTAAATTAAAACGGAATAATTACAAGTGCAAGTATGCCCGCAAAGGCAACCGCAACAGATATAAGTTCGCGTTTTGACGGTTTGTTTTTTGTGAAAAAGCAAATAACCGTGGAAATAATCATAACGCCGCCGGTAACGAACGGGTATTGCGCCGATGCGGGAAGGTGTTCAAGCGAAATAAGAAGCAAAAGATTTCCTACGCTTGCAAATGTTCCGTAAATCACAATATCCGCCGCTGCTTTTTTTACAAACCGTATTTTTTGATTTTTAAGAATGAGTGTAATTACAGCGCAGATTAACGCCGTTATACAGGCGATAAGAAGCGAATAAGCGGTATTGCCTGTTTTTCGGAAATCAGCAAATTGAAAAAACTTTGACAGAACCCCCGACATACCGTTGCAGATAAATACGGCAACATAGTAAAGCGTACCGCCGTTTTTGTTTTCGCCCTTTTTAACCGTGAAGAAAAGCGATGAAGCGACTGCAATAAAACAAACTGCTTTTGCTACTGTAAAATCTTCATTGAAAAACAGTATTCCCGCAAAAAACGGGAGTGCCATTCCGCCGAGCATTGCAAACACGGAATAAAGCGAAAGATTTATTTTCCCGAGTGCTTTTATACTGCAAATGCTGTATATAATCGAATTTAAAGCGGCAACCGTTGCGACAATAAAAGTAAAAACGGTGAATTCCGCTTTGAATCCGTTTATTGCAAAAAGCACAAGAGCAGCCACCGTGTTTGAGCCGAGCGAGAAAATCAACGCTGATTTGAGTGAGTTGCCGCAGTTGCGTTCATATCGCTGGTTAAACAGAAATGAAAAACCGAACAGTGTAACTGCGGCACTGATAACAAGATAATACATAATCAATATGTACTGCTCATATCAGTTTCGGTTGCTTCGTTGACGGTTTTAACAAATTTTGAATTTTTGATTTTGTCCTGAAGCATATCGTAATAAAGGTCTTCGTCAATGGGAAGTTCGACAGGTCTGCCGAGCCAGGAGGAAAGGAATGCCGCATTGGAAATCGTAAGACCGTTTATGCCTTCCGCACCTTGTGCTATAAGAGGTTCGCCTCTTAAAATGTGTGCGGCAAAAGCGTTCATAACGCCTACGTGCTGTTCGTTTTTACCGTCAGTTTCAACTTCGCTCCAGCTTTCTTCTATTTTAGCAAAACCTTTGTCGGAATTTTTAATGAAGTCTGCGGTACTGTCGCTGAGTTCACAAAGAAGAACTTTGTCTTTCTTTTCCATACGGTCGTATTCAACAATGATTTTTGCTTTGTCGAGTGTTATTTCAAGTCTGTTTGTGCCGGGGCAGTCGCCTGTTGTTGTGATAAATGTACCCGTTGCTCCGTTGGGATATTCAACGTAAATGGAAACGTCGTCTTCAACTTCTATATCGTGCCACTTGCCTTCGTGACAAATTGCCGAAACTTTTGAGGGCATACCGCATATCCACTGCCAGAGGTCGAGTTGGTGAGGACACTGGTTGAGCATAACGCCGCCGCCTTCGCCTTCCCATGTTGCACGCCATCCGCCTGAATTGTAATACTGCTGTGTGCGGAACCAGTCGGTAATTATCCAACTTACTCTTTTAATTTCGCCGTATTTACCGCTTGATACCATATCTTTAACTGCTCTGTAAGTGCAGTTTGTGCGCTGATTGAACATTATGGCGTAAGTTTTGTCGGTTGTTTTTGCAAACTCAATAAGTTCACGAACCTGTTTTGTGTATACACCTGCGGGTTTTTCACTCATAACGTGAAGACCTGCTTTAAGTGCTTCAATGGCAATAGGCGGATGGAAATAGTGCGGTGTTGCAATAAGAACGGCATCGCAAAGACCGGAGTTAATGAGGTCTGTTGCTGTGTTAAAGCAAGCAACACCGGGGATTTTTTCCTTCGCATTTTCAAATTTCTTTTCGTCTATATCGGCAACGCAGGTAATTTCTATTTCGGGCATTTTGTCTTTAACATAATTGTCAATGTGACCGCCGCCCATATTACCTATACCGATAATACCGACTCTGACTTTTTCAGACATATATATTCCTCCTTAAAAAAATTATCTTGTTATATCAACCGATCTTCCCGTTTCGGCGGAAAGATAAATTGCATCGAGAATACGCATAAGTTCAACGCCGTCTTCGGCTGTTGCCTTACACTCTGCTTTACCTTCAACAGCGTCAACAAAATTCTTTATTTCCCGTTTGAAGTCACGGCTGAAATCGAAGTTTGTTTCACCGTATATTGCTATATCGGCAAGTCTGTTGTTATATTCGGTGTGAAGTTCAAAAGGCTCAAGCGAAAGTCCTGCTTTGTTGCCGAAAAATTCAAGATTGCCTATGCCTTTTTTTGTGTTGAGGTTGAAACTTGCTTCCACCTGCAAAACGGCACCGTTATCAAATCTTATCATAGCGCTTGCAAGGTCTTCAACCGTGAATATCGGTTTTTCGACTTTCGTTTCGCTTTCCCATTCCGTAGTTTTTATGTGGTCACGTGCACCGATTTTGTTAAACGTTGCACCGAATACGGTAACGGGTTTCGGATTGCCCATTATGTATCTTGAAAGGTCAATAACGTGAACGCCGAGGTCTATAAGAGGGCCGCCGCCCGAACGTGATTTGTCACCGAACCATCCGCCGGGGAATCCGCAACGGCGCAGGTAAGTTGCTTTTGCGTAATAAATTTCACCGAGGTCGCCGTTTTTATTAAGACCGAGAGCCGTTGAAGCATCACTTCCGTGACGGCGTACAAAGCCTATCATAAGAAGTTTGCCGTTCTTTTCTGCGGCTTCTTTCATTTGGAGTGCTTCTTTTGTGTTCATTGCCATCGGCTTTTCGCAGATAACGTTACAGCCGGCGCCGAGTGCTGCTATTGTACATTCGGCGTGAGCGCTGTTCCATGTGCATACGCTCACAAGGTCGAGTTCGTTTTCTTTGAGCATATCAAAACAGTTGTCGTAACAGTTTTTTATGCCGTATTCTTCAGCGAATTTTTTTGATTTTTCAAAATCAATATCGCAGCAGGCGACTATTTCAACTCTGTCACCGAGTGCTTTGTAACCGTCTGCATGGCAATGCGAAATTCCGCCGTTGCCGATAATACCTACTTTTAATGCCATATTTTCACCCCTGTATTTATTTTATTTTTTCCAATGTAACGGTTCTGTTTGTTCCGTAATCGCCGTACCGTGTTCCTTTAAGAAGAACCGTGCCGCTTTCACCGTCATACTCGCAGGAAACATCTTTTTCATTCTCGGGGAGTTTAACGGGGTACGCAACTTTTATTCTTGTAAATACGTTTGTGTTATCTGCGCTGTGAAGTTCGATTTTTATTTTTCCTTCCGCTTCTTCAAGTGCGAATATTCTTGCGGATGTTCCGACAATTCTCAGATTTTCGTTTTCGATTACCGAAAGGTCGAAATAAACGTGATTTTCACCCGGTTTGAGAACGGGATTTTCAACAATTTTAAAGTCGGCAGAGTACATATCGCAAAATGTACCTTTGAGTTCAAGCGGAGTATTGTCATCCGTTTCATCGAATACGGCGGCAATAACGTAAGGCCCTCGTTTTTCAAGAAGATAATTCTTTTTGTTCCAGATATATCCTTTTTCTTTTACTGCATCGGAAAATACCGTGCGCCATTCATCTGCGTTTTTCTTTGAATGGCATATTTCGGACGGAGCGTAATTCCATACGGTAACGATTCCTTTGCCGACTTTGTATGTTTCTTTTTCTTTGTTTGCGGCGTTTTTAATTCCGAGCAGGTCAAAAAGATGTTCTGCGGGATTTTTATATTTACCTGTCCAGAAACTGTTTATGTTATGATACGGGTCTTCTCCGTCACCGACGTAAATAAGCGTTCCGCCTTCACGCACCCATGCGGCTATTGCGGCGTTTGTGTCGGGGAATTCGGGTTTGCAGTATTCGTAACTTAAAACGAGCACGTCATATTTGTCAAGGTAACCCGTAAAACGCCTTGCGTTGTCAAGAAGAACAGGTTTAACGGGAAGTCCGTATTTTAAAAGCGGCAGCGAAAGTCCGTAAAAAACGGGGAGCATATTTGACCTTTCAAAGCGGAAGCGCAGTTCTTTGTCGCCTTTGCCGTTGAAAAGAAGATTTTCAATCTGTTCTTCTTCCTCATCGGTCTGCCTTAAAACCGTGCCTGTACGGGTGTCGGGAGGACCCGATATTATACCGTCGGGATAGTCACGCTGATAAAGTGCGGTATCGCTTATGAGTATGCCTGTTCTGAAACTCATATTCTGTTCGCATTTCAGCATATCGCCGAGCATCTGGAAGTTGCCGTTAAGAAGCGATTTGTAATCGTCGGAAATCGGCTTTGCATCGGGACTGTTCGCCGGATATTTGTGACCTGCATCAAGAAATCTCATAGGCCACGGGCAAACTTCGTAATTGTTTACGGCGGGGTGAAGAAGTGATGCGGTTACGGTTTTGAGGTAATTTGACCTGTAATCGTTCCAGTCGTAACCGGGCTGGTCTTCAATAGGGTCGTGTAAAAACCACATCTGTCTGCCGGTACCGCTTACAAGTTCCTGCATAACTCCGTATTCAAGATAAGACGTTTCAAAGTTTCTTTCGGCGATTTTACCCTCGTAAGCGTTTCTTTCACGGGATGTGCCCGTCCATATCTGCGCTATGTAACCGTCAACACCCGGAACTTCAGTGAGTGATGCTTCGGGACTTGCGATTTTCCATTGAACGTAATTAAGAAGACTGTGTGTGGGAACGTAAAAACGAATGAGTTTATTATATTTTGTAAGACCGTAATTTTTTATGGCGGCACTTACTCTGTCTATTGTGCGTTTGTAAAGATATGCCTTTAATTTTGCCGCTTTGTAGCGTGAGTCAACATCGGTGTAAGGCGGTACCCACGGCGTTTTGTAATACATCAGGTATTCACGCTTGAACGCTTCGGAATATCCCGCTCTGTCGAAAAATTCGGGTTCTTCAACGTGAATAGCCTCAACGCCCGCATCAACCGCAACTTTAAGACATTCGGTTATGTAATCGGCAAAACTTATTGTCGGCACCATATAAGGCGTTTTTTCACCGTGAAGTATTTTGTTTCCGAAACGGTCTGTCTGCGCTTCATCCCAATGGTTTCTGCCGTCAAATTCACCTTCAAGGTACGGCTGGTAGTGTCCCCACGCAATACCCGTCATCATGTGAACGGTGTAGCCTGCTTCTTTCCATTGTTTAATTCTGTTTTTTAAGTCAGCGCCTACGCCGTACGTCATAATAAAATCACAGCCTACGTCAAGACGTGAATCATATCCGCCGTGGCATTGTATGCCGGTAAGTTCTTCGTTTGTTTTTCTTATGTAAGACATATAGTCACCTTAGTTCTATAAGCGTTGAAGCAAGACTTCCGACGCTTGTACATATATGATTTGCTTTTTTTCGTACTTCACGCCTGCCTGTGAGCATTGCCCAGCCGTCATGCGTGATTATCATATCGAGGTCATTGTAGTCATCACCGACTACTGCACATTCATCTTCATTCAACCCGAAATGAGAAAGCGTAAAACTGACTCCGTTTGATTTGCTTGTACCTTTTTCTGCAATGTTTATATGAGTTCTGTTTACAAAAGCCGTAATTCTGTCACCGAATTTATCATTTATTACATCGGCAACTTCAAGCGACCTTTCGGGAGTGTTAAATCTTGCGTAAAACTGACGGTTGAATTCGGTATCCGTCTTTTTGCCGAAACTTATTATATCTGAAAAACCTGATAAAAAATCGGATATTTCATTATAAGTTTTACTGTCAATGAAACTTTCTTTTAAAACGTTTCCGTCTTTGTCAAGAATAAGTGCGCCGTTATAAAGAATCAGAAAATCGGGTTTAACATCAAATTCGGAAACAGTTTTCGTAAAATCCGAGCCTCTGCCCGTGACTATACCGAAATATCTTCCGTCAGCCTGCCATTTTTTAATGTTTCGTATATCGTATTTTGTGATTTTTCCGAGACGGTAAAGCGTTCCGTCAAAATCGGAAGCGATAAGTTTTTTAATCATTACGGAATTACGGAAGTATTATTTTCTTTTCGTCAAGCGGCATATTCGGTCTGAAATTCGGAACTTCTATGGATTTTCCGTTGTTTGTAACGGAAAGTGTCGAAAGAAGACCAACCGCAGTCCATTCGCAAGCCTTGTAAACATCAAGGTCGGGCTGTGTATTGGTGCGAACGGCATTGATGAAGTCTTCAACAATGAAGAAGTCGCCGCCGCTGTGACCTGCTTTGAGTTGTTCTTCGGTTGCGTTTCTGTATCTGTCGGGAAGTAATTCGTTATAGTTTGTAAGTGCTTCCCAGTCCATATTTCCTTTTTCGTTTCTGTTCTTTTCAAAAGAAACTCTGTTTATGTCGCCGGGAAGATTTCCTTTGCCGTATTCGGCAGACTGGAAAATACCGTTTGTTCCCTGAAGGAGGTAATGGTCCATACAATGCGGTCTGGGTGACATACAGTCTGTGCGTATATTGAGGAGTTTGCCTTTTTCGGTACGGCACATTGTTGTTGTACCGCTGTCCTGCTTAACGCCACAGTCATTCCATACACCGGGGGAGAATGTGGAGATTTCCGTTATTCTGTCACCGGGGAACCACTGCATAACGGGGCCTATGCTGTGTGTGGGATAGAAATTGCCCCGTTTTCCGCACTGCCAGTATGAACGCCATGATGTTTTGCCGTTGGGGTAAACGAGCAAATCACGAATATCGTGAAGATACATACCCTCTGCATAGTAAGGCTCACCGAAAAGACCTGCATTTACCATATTTTTAACAAGTTGAACGTGAGGAGCGTATATGTAGTTTTCGGCATACATATAAACCTTTTTATATTTTTCAACGGTTTCGCAAAGCCAGAAAAGTTCATCCATTGAAACGCCTGCGGTAACTTCGCACATAACGTGTTTGCCTGCTTCAAGGGCGGCTATTGCCTGCGGAACGTGACATTGCATCGGGGTTGAAATAATAACGGCGTCAATGTCGGATTCAATCATATCGTCGAATATTCTGAATTTTTTAATGTCGCCGCCTATTCTTTCAGCCGCGTCATTGAGATGCTTTTCGTCAAGGTCGCACATTGCGGCTATTTCAACATCTTCAATGCTCTGTAAACCGAGAAGCGTTGAAAGACCTCTTGTTCCTGCGATACCTACTTTAATTTTTTTCATATTTAAAACCTCCGTGGATTATTTTTTCATTGTAAATTCAAGTGTGCCGCCTTTTAAAAGGTCGGATGCTTTTATTCTGAAACTGTCTATGGGAACGGAATTGAATTTCACTTCATCAACATATATATTTTCGTCGGAGTTGCCTGCGACTTTTATTTTAAGAACGTTTCCGTTGAAAAGTGAAATTTCCGCTTTGTCGACAACGGGCGAGCCTATAATGAACAAGTCCTGCCCTGCGACGGAAAACAGACCGAGCGCGTTTAAAACATAATATGATGAAAGTGCTCCCGTGTCGTTGTTGCCGGGAATGCCGCCTCTGCCGGTTGTGAACATATATTTAAGACCTGCTCTTATGACTTCGCATACTCTGTCGTGACGGTCGGCGTAAACGTAGGAAAAAGGCGTTTCGGTGTCGGATTCGTTGTTGAATCCCTCAAATCTTTTGAGTTTTACGCCCTCTGCCACCGGCTCGTAATTGAACGGGTCTGTCGGCTGAACGGTGTCGGGTTTGCCGTAGCCGAAGAAATCGTCAAGAAGTTGTGCAAATTTTTGTTTACCGCCTGCAATTTCAACACGTTCATCCATTTTGACCATTTGTCTGAATGAGTAGTTGTAAAGCGTACCTTCGTAATATGACGAGCCTTCGGTAAGAAGACCTGTTTCTTTTGAATATACCGTTTTCCATTTTTCGGCAAGCGGCGTGAGTTTTTCGTAAAGTTCGGTGTTTCCGGTTTCTTTTGCAACTTCCGCCGCAAGAGCGCACCCGTCTGCCATGTCAAGAAGCCATGTGTGTGAGCCGCATTTGCCGTCAACGGTAAAATCCTTTTTGTTTTCGGCAAAGACGTCATATTCTATTACTTTCATCATACGGTTTACGTCGATTTTTACGCCGTATCTGTAAGCGGTAAGCAAGACGTAATCACCGAGCATGCGTGCCTGTGAGGAATGTGATTTGTATTCTTCGGAAAGTCCGAGAGCGTTGGGTATTTCTTTAAGTTCTTCGCCCACAGAAAGAAGCGTTTCCGTGATTTTTTCGCCCATTTCTCTGTTTATCATGAAAATAAGCGGTATTGCGGTTTTATACATATCCCACAGCGTTGCAAGGTCGGTGACGAAAGGACCGTCACCCGAATATATGTAACTTTCACCCGACCAATCGGCGGGTTTTACAAGCGAGTGGTAAAGGTTTGAATAAAAAATTTCTTTTATTTCTTCCGTTGCGGAGATTTTTATTTTTGAAAGTTCATTTTCCCATTTTTGTAATGCATCTTTTCGTACTTGTGAAAACTCCCGTGCTTCGTTAAAAAACGAGAGCGCCGCATTACAACTTCTCAAAGAAATTGAAACAAAAAGTTCGGCATTTCTGTTTTCGTTCAAATCGAAAAATGCGTGTGTGTCGGTTGTGCGGCACGGTACGTTGCCTTTAACGGCAAAATAAATGTTGATTCCCTCAATAACCGCTTGAGCTGTTGCGGTAAAATCATCATATTTATTTACTTTCAGTCTGTAAACTTTCTTCTGTTCGCTTCCGGGCAGTAAAAGTCCGTTGTTTGAAAAGTTTACACATAACGTTCCGCCGTCTTTTTTGAAAGTATATTTATGAACGGCAACGTGTTTTGTTGATGTGAGTTCGCATTTTATATCTTCAAGAAAACAGGTGTAATAACCGGGCTCGGCATTTTCGTTTTCGGGAAGCCTTCTCTCGGGCGAATCTTCATATCGTGGAGTGACAACCGCGTAGTTATAGTAATACCCGATAGTACCCGTTCCGCTTTGCTGAAGATGTGCAAACCCCAGAAGTTTTTTGCCATCCTCAAATTTTGCGGGGCGTGAATGTGTGTTTACAAGGTGGTTTCCGTAGCCTGTCGGGTACCCGCCCGAAAACGGTGCGACCGACATTGCGCCGAAAGGTATTGTTGCGGCAGGGGAGGTGTTACCGCATCCCGCTTTAAGAAAAAACCATTTCGCCGCTATTCCCTCGGGCTTCGGTAAATCTATTTCACCGCACCCCTGAAAAACATTAACGTATTTTGAATAATTCATATAAATGCTCCGTTACTTTGATTCGTTGAGAATTTTACACAGTTTTATGAATATTGCACAAGTCCAGCCCTGTTCCGCGCTCCCTAAGCCTTCACCTGTCTGCGAGTTGAACAGTTCGTGCATTTTTTTGTCTTTAAGAAGAATGTCGTGAAGTTTTTTGACTGATTCCGTGTATTGCTCTTTGTAGCCGTATTTTTTAAGCAACTCCGTAAGAAGATACGCAGTCGGCATCCAGGTAGGACCTCGCCACCACAGTCCCGGTCTGTAACATTTTTCGCTGTATGCGACACTCGGGAACGGAACATCGCCGTAAAAATATTTTTCCGAAAGGAGATATTTTTTTATCATTTTGTCACGCAAATTTTCATCAAGTCCGACGCCAGCCCATAACGGCAGAAGCGACGAGCAGGAAATGAGTTTTATGCGTTTTCCCGTTTTTAAATTTATATCGTAAAAAATGTTGTCTTCTTTGCAGTAGAGTACGTCAATTATTTTCTGTGCGAAACAGTCGGCTGTTTTATTCCATTTTTCCGCTTTACCGTTTTGTCCGAGCATTTTTGCGATTTTTGCGGTTGCACGCATCTGGCTGAGAAGATATGAATTCATATCACAGGCAAGCGTAAAACCTTTGTCAAAACGGGGTGAATCGTCCTGCCCCGTTTCAAGACCGTGAGGGCAGTATATGACTCCGTACGGTGTCATTCGGTTGTTGAGCCACCACTCGTTGTTTTTTTCAAGGCAGGGGAGCATCTTTTTCAGAAATTTTTCATCATACTCTTTTTCTGCTATGCGAAGTGTTGCCCACCCGACAAGCGGAGGCTGTGAATATTCGGGTCTGCCCCATGTTGAACATAAAAACTGTTCGATTTTTCCGTCACAACGCTGACAGTTTTCAAACTGCAAAAGAAACTCCTTTGCAAGAAACGGCGAAAGTTCTTCGTAAGCAAGATTCTGAAAACACGTATCCCACAAAAAGTGCGTGGGATAAGAGCCTCTGTTCGGAAAAGAACTTATGTGTTTTGAAAGATTGCCGGGTGCTTTTGCAAGATTAAAAAGAAGACCGTGTATTGCCTTTGCGCAGATTTCGGCTTCTTCTTCGGAAACTTCCATATCGAGTGAAGAAACACAATTCTCTGTATTTTCAAGGCATTTTTTTGATGCTTCTTTAACAGACGGTGCGTTGTCGAGCGTTTTTATTATTCGCTGTTCGGAAATTTCAAGCGCTTCAAATGCAAATGAAAGTGAAATAATACCGTTACAGTCAGAACACGCCGTGACTGTTTCATCACTATACAGAAGTCTGCCTTTTTTTGCTTTTATTCCGAGTGCAAAAGGCGTACATTCATCGGGGTCACGTCTGTCGGGATTGTAAGAGTAGCCGTGAATAATATATTTTTCTTTACCCTTTTTTTCGAGCCAATATTTTTTCAGGTGCTCGTGCGGTTCACATAAAAGATGAAATTTGTCAATGCCGTCTGACTCAAAAACAAATCTGTCGGTGTCAAAAAAAGCAAGTGAAGCACTGCCTTTTTTACCTTTGAAAACAAGTTTATCAACCGATGACGATTTTTCGTCAAATTTCAAAGTGAAATCGGCAAACTTTTCAAAAAGAACTCTTGAAGCACGGCTGTAATGAAGATGCAGAGGACCTATTCCCGCATTTTCATTATGTATTTCAAAACCGATATTTGAATAAAACGGACTGTATGTTTCTTCCGACGAAACGTAGCCGTTGATTTTTGACAGTTCGTTTATAATACTGTTTTTTGTAAGACGCATTTTTCTACCTTCAAAGTGCATTACTATAATGTTTTCTATTATATCATTACATATATAAAATGATTTTAAGTGTTAAGGACAAATTTGTCAATAATAATGTTGATTTATTATAATTTTTTTGAGAATAATATTATAATTTTGTTAAAATCAAATGATTATATTGAAAAAACACTTGAATTGGTAATTTTTTTTTGATATGATACAATTACGTATAATACGGGGTGATATATCTTGTTTCACCGAATATTCAGAAAAATAAGGAGATACAGCCATGGGTGCAGAATTAGTTGAAAAAATATTATCTTACTTACTGTCACTTATTACAGTATTTTTTCCGCTTACGGGTTCATTGAACGAAAATGCGGAATTCACAACGAAAAAAGGTGATCCCTCTCTTTACGGATGCCTTATTTCCGACGTACACGTTGATTACAGAGATCAGATTAATGTCGGCGAAATGAAATCGGGCTTTAATAATCTTGAAATGTCCGACCGCGATGTTGACGTTGTTCTTGTTGACGGCGACCTTACCATTTACGGTGATATTATGTCGCTTGAAGCATTTTACGATGCAATGTCATATTCTCCCACGAAAAATAATATTATTGTTGCCGGCAACCACGATATCGGTCATGTAAACAGTACCGAAACGGGTGCTCCGGTTGATCCGAGATTCTGCGATGAAAACGGAAAAAAACTCGACAAGAGCGAAGCGGACAAAATCAAAGCAAGAGAAGACCTTATTTCTTATTACAATGATTTTGCGGGTACGGATTTTGACAAAATCTATTACTCTTATGAAGTTAACGGTTATACATTTATTGTTCTCGGTGACGAGGGGAACGACCATTGGGATGCCATAACAATTTCAGACGAACAGTTGCAGTGGCTTGATGAAGAACTTGCAAAAGCAACTGCCGACGGCAAACCCGTATTCGTATGCTGTCATTGGCCTGTTGAAGGTACAATAGGCGAAGAAACGGTATGGGCGGGTAACTGCATAGAAAAATCCGAAGCGGATATTCACTCCATTCTCAAAAATTACAAAAACGTTTTCTTCTTCAACGGTCATCTTCACAGCGGAATTAACGACAATATCGCATTCGGCGATGTTTTCGGATTCAGATGGGTTGAAACTTATGACGGAGTAACATACGTTTCGCTTCCCTCATACTGTCAACTTAACCGTTACGGTGTTATGTGGCCGGGTGTCGGCGTTATGATGGAAGTTTATGAAGACGAAATATATTTCAGACCCCGTGCGCTTGTTACGGGTATGTGGTATTCTTCATACGAATACAGCGTACCGCTTGTAACTGACTGAATATAAAAAACTTGGAGGAATAATTATGAGCCGGTGCCCTAAATGCGGAAAGAAACTTCATTTATATAATGTAAGTCAATTCTGCCCCTCCTGCGGAGTTAATCTGCGTTTTTACAACTTCGAGGAAAACTTTTTCAGGGAAGCAAAACTTGCCGAACTTACTCAGGCGGGCGTTCACGTAAAAATCAGAAGACTTAAAGCAGCGTTCATAGGCTCAAAACTTGCAATAGCAAGGCTTATTGTAATGCTTTTACCTGTTGTAGGGCTTCTTGTTCCCGCAGGCGGAATTTCATTTATACTTCCGTTTAAACAGGCTGATTTTGATATAAGCGGTCTCGGAATTTACTCAATGTTTTCCGGTAAGGAATTTAACTACCTTTTGTCTATGACAAAGTCAAATTTCGCATCGGGAGCGTTTATTGCTTTGAGAAATGCGCTGTTTGTATATGCTTCAATAGCGGTATTTGCGGTGTTTGTGCTTCTTTTATCTATTCTCTGCTTTATCAGTTATAAAAATATGCAGAAAATAACGGCTGTTTTTGCCGCACTCGGTTTTGCGGACAGCATTGTTACATTCTTTTTCATTAAAAAGTTTGCCGATGCCGCATCCGATTCACCTGTTATTAAAGGCAGTACCGGTTTCGGCGTGTTTGTGTGCGCTCTGCTTTTTGCGGTTGTTTTTGTTGTAAATCTTCTTCTCTCCGTAAAAGGCATACCCGTTGAATATAACGAGGGCGCAGTTGAAAGAACGGAAATTTACAAAAAAGTAAAATCAGGTGAAATAAAACTTGACGATCTTCCTCAGCCCGTTGTTGAAACGGCTGAAACAAGAAAAATTGACGAAGAAATAGCAAAAGCGGAGGCTGAAGCACTTGAAAAAGTAAAAGCCGAAGCATCACAGAATAATTAAGGAGGCGGGGAGTTATGGAAAAGAAAGACAAAAAAAATAAACTCCTCACAACCGGAGTTATAATTATTCTTTGCGTTATATTTGCCGTGCTTTTCACATACGGACTTAATAAAGTTCTTGCTATGGAGGGTGCATATCCTCCGTCAAGTAATGTTGAAGGTCTTACCAGAGCACCGAAAACAAATGAAGAAGCGGTTGCTTTTCTGAACAGAGCCGTAAAAAAAGCGGAAAATGAACTGCCGAAATATGAAAACTCACGTTCATTTGACGTTGATGAAGATTCAATAGAAACAAGTTTTTCCGATGAATTTTCAGAAACTCTCAAATATATCAGAAACGATTTTTGCGATGCACTTAAAAGTGATTTCAAGCCTTTTGAAGAACCTGATTTCGGTAAAGATTTTACATCTTCAATGGCAGTACCGAACATTAAATCGGGTGATATTTTAAGCGTTGATTCCGGCAATTACATTTATTACAGATGTTCTTCGTGCGGCGAAACGAGTGACGAGCCGCAGGACAGCCATGAAGAATGCGGAAGCACGGAACCTTTTGAGATGAAATACCGTGACGAGTATGAAATAATACTTGACCTCAAAGTCAGCGATAAAGTGCTTAAAAACAATTTCTTCCCCAGAACACAAAAAGAAGCACTTGCGCTTGTCAGCGAAAAATATGAGGGTGTTCTCACAGTTGATTCGCTTGACGTAAGTTATGATACACTTTCTCTTACATATAAAGTAAAAAGACTTACCGACGAACTCACACATCTCAATTACAAAAAAACAATGACCGTAACGGCAAACGTAACGTTTACGGGTGAATACTCATCACTCGGAAGCGGTGAAATAAAGTTTGTACTTACGGAAAATAACGATTACGGCTTTACATGGCCGTCGCTTGAACTCAATAAAGACGAAATTGTTCTTGAACTCGGCGGTAACGATAACCTTCTTGCAACTCTCACATGTTCCGACCCTGCCGACCCGGATATGGTTGTTACATGGACTTCATCTGATGAAAACGTTGTAACTGTCGATGAAGAAGGATATATGAAAGCGTCAAAAACACCGGGTGAAGCGGTGATTGTCGCATTTTTCGAGTTTATGGGCAAGACTTACAGCGATTCATGTAAGGTTTATGTCAGAACTCCCGTTGAATCGCTTTCAATAAACAAGAAAAAAATCGAACTTAACACAGGCGATACGTTTACGCTTGTTACAAAGACCTCTCCGTCGGATGCAACCGTTCAGTCGGTTAAGTGGTATTCAAATGACGAATCAATAGCAAAAATTGATGAAAACGGTCTTGTAACGGCAGTTTCAGCCGGCACGGTAACGGTTTACGCCCTTTCCGATGACGGTTACTACAAATCTTCCTGCGAGGTGACTGTAAAATGAGTGAACAGCAAAACAACGCCGCTCCGTCAAGGACGTTAGTTGAAGGTATGTTCGGTGCCGAAAGCAATTCTGCGGCCAACCTCGGTGAAGGTAAACTTAACAAATACAGCAGTCTTGCCATAAGGATGTTCCACACAGGTGTTCTTACGCCTAAGGAAATGCTTTACCCTGCAATAGGGCAGTTCGCAACGCAGGTACTTAAAGCACTTGAACAGTACAGAAAACTTTATTTCGTAAACGTTCTTAAAATAGATATGGTTTACGTCACCATCATAGAAACGCTTATAAGTATTTATGATGTTCTCAATAACCCGCTTATGGGTATTGCATACGACCGCACGAGAACACGCTGGGGTAAAGCACGTCCCTATATTCTTCTCGGTGCTATACCGTATTTTGCAAGTACGGCGGTAATGTATTCGGGAGCGCTTGCTCTCGGTGACCGGCCGGGTAATGACGCCAAAAAGATTATTTTCGTTTTCGTAATGCTGTTTATACAGGAAACGTTCTCCACGATATACACTATTCCGAGAGATAACCTTATGACGCTTCAGACCGTTAACCCGAAAGACAGAATTACAGTCGGTCTTCTTAACGAATATATCGGCAATTTCGGTTCGCAGATTGTTTTTGCATTCTTCCTGCCGATAATGGAACTTAACAATAAAGGTTACATAAACGTTCCCATGCCGATGCTTTTCTCGGTTATGTCAATAATTGCGGCGGGCATAGGCTCGGCGGGCAATATGGTTATGGCGGCAAACTGCAAAGAGCGTATAATGCTTCAGGAAAAACCCGCTCCCATAATGAAATCACTTTTCTATATTCTTAAAAACAAATACTTACTCAGAAACTTCATAGCAAACTTTGCTGTAAGTTGGTGGTCAGACGGCGGCTATAAATGGGACGTTGTAACACAGCAGGAAATTTTCGGCGGTTCAATTCCCTCGTTTATAGCATATATGCCTTATAATATTCTTGATACTCTGAGCGTAACATTTATTCCGAAATTCCAGAAGTTGTTTAAAAACAACAACAAGAAGGCGGTTATCATACTGCGTACATGGGATGCTCTGTGTAACGTGGGAATGGTGCTTTTAGGCTGTCCCAATGTTGACAAAAAATGGCTTATGGTCGGAATATACGGTTTGTTCTACGGTTTGAACGGTTTCAACAACGGTCCTTCAAACGTATTCGAGGCTGAACTCGGAAGAGAAATAAACGACTACACCGAATATATGACGGGTGAACGTCCCGACGGTACAATAGGAATACTCACAGGTCTTATTACAAAAATAACCGCACCGCTTAACACGCTTCTTACAATTAAACTTTTCAAGTGGTCGGGGTATGATTCAACCATTGATATGCTTCCCTGGTCGCAGGGCAGTAAAACAGTTTATCAAAAAGTATTCTTCCTGTTTATAGGTATAGACCTTTTCCCGAAATTCCTTAAAATAATTCCTTATTTCTTCTATGACCTGACAGGCGAAAAACGTGAGCAGATGTACATTGCACTTAACGAACGCCGTGCGCTTATTGCGAATGAGAAGAAAGACGGCGACGAAGCAATGGAGGAACTTATTGAGGCAATAAAAGAGGGCGAAGAATCACAGGAGAAGGCATAATGGAACAGTTTGTTATCGATCAGGTAAAATCGGGTCTCAGATATTTACCCGTTAATCTTGTGAAATCCGCATTTATTCCGAAAAGTAATGCACAGACAAAAAAACTCCGTAAAAATTTTATTTGCGGCGTGTGTCATCCTCACGGCTTTTACGATGACATAAAAAACGCAAATATGGACTGGGTGCGAACAGACATACCTTTTCCTTTTAACAGTGACGGAAGTTTAAGCGAGTCATACACCGAATATAAAGCGGAATGTAAGAAAGCATCGGAACACGGCATAAAGGTTATGGCTGTTACGCCTTATCCGCGTGACTATATTTCTTACGGTGCCGACATAAGAGAGCCGGGCGGAAGTGCGGAAGTCTCGAAAATTGCAGAATTTCTCATTGAAGATCTGCAGGGCGTTGTAGGCGGAATACAGGTCACAAACGAAATGGGAATGCCGCATTTCACACTTCCGCTTGACATTACTCAGGCGGCGGAGTTTATAGGAACTCAACTTCGGGCGATGTACCCCAAACGGGGCGACATTCTCATAGGTTACAATTCCGCAGGTCCGCAGGCAGACCTTCACAGCAAAATGCAGCCGTATTTCAAATATTGCGATTATATCGGTATTGATATTTATATCGGCTGTTTTGCGGGTGTCGGCGGGTTTATGTGGATGTTTGACGCACTTGTCGGCTATTTGTGGGCATTTACCGGCAAACCGATTTTAATTCAGGAATTCGGATATATGAGCGGCGGAAAACCGAAAACTGCGGAAGAGAAAAAGGATATTCTGTTTCGTTACGGCGCAGAAAGTGAGACGGAAGCAAAAGAAGATATTGAATATTTTGTTGAAATGCTTCCGAAAACCTTAAAAGAACATACTAAACACGTTTGTGAAGGCGACAGTTCAAGGTATTTTGATTTTCTTTTCAGAAGTGATATTACAAATCATCTTTACTGCGAACTCCCGTCTGCAACAAAAATTCCGGGTTTTGACCATACTCCCGAAGGTCAGGCAAAATTCTACGAAACTATTTTGCCCAGACTTTATAAAAAGGAATATGTTTGCGGAACAATAATTTACTGTTATAATGATTCCGAACACTGTTATATCTGCGGTCAGAGCGACTGCCCCATTGAAACACGGTGGGGGCTCGCAACGTGTGACGGTGAACCCAAACCGTCATATTACGCAGTAAAAAAAGCGTTTGGTAAAATAAAATCAAATAAGTGAGGTAACTGTTATGAAAAAAGTAATAAGTCTGTTGCTTGCGACGATACTTCTGTTTTCGTGTGCATCAACCGCATTTGCAGCATCCGGTTGTGACTGTGACGTGTCACCGGTAGTTTACATTCGCGGCTTCGGTGAAACACTTTACCTTCATCCCGGTGCGGAAAATGAAGAAGAAGCATTGAACTTCAGCACTGATGCAATAGTATCCTGCATTCCCGATTTGCTTGTTGCTCTTACGGCAAAATCAAAAGGCAATTCCGACAGCGCCATTGCGCATCTTGAAAAAGTTGCCGACAAACTCGTCGGTAAAATCGCATGTGACAAAAACGGTAATTCCCGTTATGACGTAAGCATTGAAAAGCGTGAACTTCCCACCGCAGACAATCATCAGACACTTTCTTACGGCTTTGCAAAAAGAGTTGACGGCGCAGAAGATGCGGAATACGATTTCCATTATGACTGGCGTCTTGACCCTGTTGAAAATACACGCTATCTCAAAGAATTTGTTGAGTATGTAAAAGAACTCACGGGACACGACAAAGTAACTCTTGTTGCTCACAGCCAGGGTAATACGCTTGTTGCGACATATCTTGCAGAATACGGCAACAGCGATATAGACAAACTTCTTTTCCTTTCACCTGCATATCAGGGCGTAGGCGTTGCAAGCGCACTTTTCGCAGGCGAAGCAAACGTTTCCGACAAAGGTGATGAACTCATAGTTCTTCTTGATAACCTTGTCGGCGAACAGGTTTACGGAAAAATGGTAAGCGTTCTTATGGAGGCTCTTGTAGAAAAAGGCTTTGTAGATACGGTACTTGATGATGCTCAGACGCTTCTTGACAATGACTTCAAAAAGATATATGCAGAATATGTTCTTGATCTCCTCGGCACAATGCCCGGATTCTGGAGTTTCTGCGATGAAGCACGCTATGAAACTGCACTTGAATTTTCATTTGGCGATACACAGGGTTATGACGTTCTTGTTTCCAAAATAAAATATTATCACGAGAACGTACAGCGTAAACTTACAGACCTTATTGATGATGCTATTGCAAACGGCGTTGAAATTGCAATCGGCTGCGGCTACGGCAGAACGTCAATCCCGATAGGTGATTCCGAGGTTTGCCATTGCGATACAACAATCGAAACAAAATATATGAGCATTGGTGCTACCTGCGCTCCGCTCGGTGAAACACTCAGTGAGGATTACATTAATTCACTTGCGACCACCGATTATCTTTCACCCGACCTTGAAATAGACGCTTCTACATGTGCATATCCCGAATACACATGGTTTGTAAAAAATCAGGAACATTCTACATATTACGATTCATACCGTGAATGGATGACATGGGTACTCACTTTTGACGGTCAGCCTACCGTTCACAGTGATGCAAACTATCCGCAGTTCAAAGAGTATGAAGACGGCGATATAATCCCTGTTGAAGAACCCGAAAACAGAACAGAGCAGACTCTTCTTCAAAAATTCCTTGAAGCACTTTTTGAAATTATTTTCGCATTGTTCGGCGGATTGTTCTGATGACACAGTTAGAGTATAATTTAAATACAAAAAAAGAACTGAAATTCCACGACGGAAAATTCAGAATACTGACTTTTTCTGATATTCACGGCATAAAAAATACAGATCCACGTCTTACACGGGATATTGCAGCCGTCATTGACGGCTGCAAGCCCGATCTTGTACTTTTTATCGGTGATCAGGTGTGGCACGACGGCGCAAAGGATGAAAATTCTTTGCGTTCTGTTTTGGACGCTGCCGTTTCACCGATAGAAAATGCGAAAATACCGTGGGCGCACGTTTTCGGCAATCACGATGAAGAAGGCGGCTACCCGAAAGAAGAACAGCAGAAAGTTTATGAAAAATACGAATACTGCATTTCAAAAACAGGACCTCTTGAAATACACGGTACGGGAAATTATGTTCTGCCGGTAAAGTCATCTGACGGGAAAAGAATAGCATATAATGTCTGGTGTATTGATTCGGGGCGTGATCTTCGGGATTTTCTTCGTGATAACGGTCTTGAAAGCGATTATAAAAAAGCGCTTCCCGAAAATCATATGTTTCACGCACAGACATACGATTGCATAAGATTTGACCAGATGATGTGGTATTGGAATTCGTCAAAAGAACTTGAAGAGTATAACGGCGGCAAAATACCTGCGCTTGCAGCATTTCATGAAGCGCTTCCGGAATTCAGCGAAGTTTGTCTTAACCGTGACGAAACGGGATACATCGGAAACAAGCGTGAAAACATAGGTTGCGGGCCTGTTGATTCGGGGCTTTTTGCCGAGTTTTTACAGCGTGGCGACGTCAGAACGGTAATCTGCGGGCACGACCATATAAACGATTTTGAGGGAACATACCTCGGAATAAAAATGGCAATGGACGGCGGAATGTCATACGACGGATATTGTGATGACGATATACGTGGCGGCAGAATAGTGGACATTGACGAAAACGATGCGTGGAACGTCAGAACGTATATGGTGCGTTCTTCCGATTTTGTAAAAGATTATCGGAAATAAAGACAAAAATTAAAATATAATAAACTGTATAAATAACTTATCAATGGGATGTGTAAAAATGTTATCCGAAATATTGCCTATGAAAATTTACTACATACTTAATGTGGTTGTTCCGCTTGTATTGAGCCTTTTGCTGATTCTTTTGTTCAGAAATAAACTTCCGAAAGATCAGGGCAGAGCGTTTGCGGTTGACGGTGAAAAATCCGCCGGCAAAATAAGAGGAGCAGGCATTTTGTTTGTAGTTGCATTTGTAATTTCAAGTTTGCTTTTCTCGAAGTTCAGCGGCGAATATATACTTTACGCCGTATGCGTGTTTATAAGTATGCTTTCGGGCTATCTTGATGACCGTTCCGACAAACCGTGGAACGAATACAAAAAAGGAATTATCGACCTTGCAATATGCGCTTTGACTTCATTCCTTTTCGCATATTCAAACAGCGGTCTTCTTTCGCTTTCCGCATTCGGTTTTAAAGTTGAACTTCCTTTATGGCTTTACGTTATTTTCGGAACGGCGTTCCTGTGGCTTATGATTAACGCCGTAAACTGCTCCGACGGAATAGACGGATACAGCGGAGCGCTTTCCCTTAACTCACTTATATTTATTGCGCTTATTATCACATCTCTTACCAAAGACACAAACACGGTTTCAATGATTATTTGTATGATTTTCGTTCTGCTTCCGTATTTGTGGTTTAATGCCGAATCAAGCACAATGATGATGGGCGACGCAGGTTCAAGAGCGCTCGGCATATTCATAGGAATTGCTCTTATGAAAACGGGCAATATGCTTCTTGCTATTCCGCTTTGTTTCATATTCCTTATGGACGGACTTCTCGGCATTGCAAAGGTTTCTCTTAAGAGATTCCTTAAAATCAGCATAATGAAAAACATAAGAACGCCCATACATGACCATTTGAGAAAAAACAAAGGCTGGTCAAATACACAGGTTATTTACAGACTTAATATAATTCAGGCTGTAATTTCCGTTATTGTTCTTATAGCGATAAAATAATTCAGCGCAGAACAAAATGCTGAAAATCAAATAATAAAAACAAATAACACAAAAAACGGTTTTCTTACAAAATATGTAATGAAAACCGCTTTTTCTGTAATCGAATGTTTAATTATAATAACTAACAACTAACAACTAGCAACTAGCAACTAGCAACTAACAACTGCCAACCGGCAACTGACAACTATCATCCCGCTTTCATTCTCAATCTGAGTTTGTCGGCAATCATTGCAATAAATTCGGAGTTCGTCGGTTTTCCCCGTTCATTCTGAACGGTATAGCCGAAATAGGAGTTTAAAACTTCAATGTCACCTCTGTCCCAGGCAACTTCTATTGCGTGGCGTATTGCTCTTTCAACTCTCGATGAAGTTGTGGAAAACGTTTTTGCAACAGTCGGATAAAGAATTTTAGTAACCGAATTCATCATTTCGGGTTCTGTAATGGCAAGGCGTATTGCTTCACGCACGTACTGATACCCTTTTATGTGTGCGGGAACGCCTATCTGGTGCATAATTTCGGTTATTGTAATTTCAAGATTTTCATTTGAAACGGGCGATTTAACGCCTTTGTTTCCGAGGTTTTTCCAGTTGAGCAGTTGATTTATTCTTTCCGCAAGAACTACCGGATCAATAGGTTTAATAAAGTAATAATCAACGCCGTTTTTGATTATTTCCTTTTCAAGCATCGGGTTGTCCATTGATGAAAGAACAACCGTAAGAGGTGCTTTTGTCGGATTTCGGCTGTTAATTCTCGATACTACACCGAGTGCGTCAATATGCTGTAAAAAGGCATCCATAATAAGTACGTCGGGCGAGAAACCCTCAAGTTCCGATAAAACCGCTGCGCCGTCTTTTTCGCAGAGTTTTACCTCCATTCCGTTTGTTTTTAATGATGCGGCGATGTTGAGTGCATCATCGCTTTTTGTGTCCGCAAGTAAAACTTTCGCTGTCAAGTTCATATTGTCCTCCCTGATAATTTACAGATATTAAACGCGCTTCATCTCTGATTGTCGACATTTTATCACACGCTTTTTCCTCTTTCAATAGCGTTCGCAAAAGTTTGTAGCAATGACCTGAAACCTGTTAAACAACAGGTAAAACAGCGTCGAATATATTCTTGCAAAAGTCGGTAAAAGTCGAAAATTTTTATTCATATTTTATACTTTTTGATTATATAATTCCGAATTTGTGCTTTATTTAATAAAAGAGCGGCAAATTGTAACAAAAATGAATGCAGTTCATAAAATACCCTGTAAGGAGTTGATATTATGAAAAAAACAATCGCACCGGTATCTTTTTTCTTCGGAGCAGACAACAAAGCAAAATACTGTTCGCTGTTTCCCGACGTATATACACCTTTTGACGAGGGTAAGCATTACATACTTAAAGGCGGTCCGGGAACAGGCAAATCAACGCTTATGAGAAAAGCAGCCGAAGAACTCGAAAAGAAAGGATATTTTGTGGAATACGGTTATTGCAGTGCGGACCCTGCATCGCTTGATTTAATATATGCACCGGAAATCAACTTTACAATTTTTGACGGAACATCTCCGCACACATTTGACCCGACACTTCCCGGCGTTACGGAATATGTGGTGAATCTCGGTGAAGCGTGGGATAAAAAATATTTAAAAGAACACCGAACGGAAATAGGCGAACTTGTAAAATCGTGCGGTGAACAGCATAAAAAAAGCGCCGAATACCTTTGGGTTGCTTCACGCATTGAAGCGGAAAACGCAAGAATTTTCAATGCTGTTTCCGACAAAGATAAAATATTTAATTATGCAGACCGCCTTGCAAAAAGGAAAATACCCGATAAAAATGTAACGGGAAAAAGCAGACTGTATAAACGTTTTTTAAGCGGTATTACGCCTGACGGAGTTGTTGTTCAGTATGATACGCTCAATGCACTTTGCGAAAGCATAATAACAATAGAAGACGGGTATTCGGCAATTTCTCCCGTTATAATGCGTTTTTTGCGTGATTACGCACTTGACAAAGGATATGACGTTATTGAGTGCCTTTGTCCGCTTCTGCCGTTTTCAAAAACAGAGCATATAATAATTCCGGAATTAAAAATTTGCTTTTTCACTCAAAACGGTTATCATTATTCGCTTTCGGGCGATGAAAAAACAGTGCATACATCACGTTTCGTTGATAAAAGCGCACTTTCGTCCGTGAAAGAGAAACTCGCTTTCTCATCAAAAAGTAAAAAAGAACTTATAAATGAAGCGGTAAGAAAAAACAGCGTTGCAAAAGGTCTTCACGATAAACTTGAAGCGTATTACATCAAAGCAACCGATTTTTCCGTTGTGGAAGAAAAGTATGAGGGAATTATAAGAGAATTATAGTGACAAAAAAGAAAAAATGTGATATAATTTTTTTGTTATGTTAAAAAAACGGAGGACTTTTATGGAAAGATTATATACACGTTGGGGCAAAGTTCTTGATAAAGAACATCCGCTTAACGAATATCCGAGACCGCAGATGAAACGTGACAGTTTTATAAATCTCAACGGAGTGTGGAAATACGCAATTCTTGAAGAAAATAAGAAGTTCAGCGGATATCAGGGTGAAATTGTTGTTCCGTTCAGTCCCGAAACAATTCTGAGCGGAGTTGAAAAAACCGTTTCACCGAACGATATTCTTTACTATCAGAAAAGTTTTAATTTCACAAAGACGAACAGGCGCGTTCTTCTTCATTTCGGTGCTGTTGATTATGAATGCACCGTAACTCTCAACGGAAAGGAACTCGGCTCTCATAAAGGCGGCTATTTCCCGTTTACTTTTGACGTTACCGCTTCAATTCTCGACGGTGAAAACGATTTAAGACTTACTGTGAAAGACCCTTCAAACGAAGGTATTCAGGCTCGCGGAAAACAGACCTTTAAACGTGGGCAGATATGGTACACTCCGCAGTCGGGAATATGGCAGACAGTCTGGCTTGAAGAAGTGTGCGAAGATTACATTGAGTCAATAAAACTTACTCCCGATATTGATAACAACAAACTTGACATAGAACTCAAATTCAGCGACAGGGTAATAAACGAATGTGCCGCAATGGTAACGGATAAGGGCGAAATAAAAGCCGCCTGCAAAATAATCGACGGCAAAGGCAGTGTGACCCTTACAGATTACGAACTGTGGTCGCCCGAAAATCCGTATTTATACGAAATTAAAATTGCGGCAGGTGATGACCGCATAGAAAGTTATTTCGGTATGCGTAAATTCAGTCGGGGTCTTGATGAAAACGGCGTGCCGAGATTTATGCTCAATAATAAACCGTATTTCTTCAACGGTCTTCTTGACCAGGGCTATTGGAGTGACGGTATGTACACCGCCCCGTCTGACGAAGCACTTGTTTACGACATTCAGACAATGAAAGACCTCGGTTTCAATACACTTCGCAAACATATAAAAACAGAACCGCTCCGCTGGTATTACCATTGTGACAGACTCGGTATGATAGTCTGGCAGGATATGATTAACGGCGGCAGGGAATATAATTTTGCCGCAATAGGCGTTATGCCGTTTTTCGGACTTTGCACAACAAAAAAGCAGTTCGGCAGAATAACCGACGGTAAAAAGCATTATAAATTCTATTCAAGGCAGGACGAAGAAGGCAGAAAAGAATATTATGTCGATTCAGAGCGTATGATAGACCATCTTTATAACGTGACTTCACTTGCCATGTGGGTGCCTTTCAATGAGGCGTGGGGGCAGTTTGACAGCGTTAAAGCGTGCGACTTTTACCGCAAAAAAGACCCCACAAGACTTATTGACCACGCAAGCGGCTGGGTTGACCACGGCGCAGGCGACGTAAACAGTTTTCACATCTATTTCACTCCGTTCTGGTTCCCGAAATACAATAAAAACGATGACAGACCGATAGGTCTTACCGAATACGGCGGATTTTCAATGCGCCCCGAAGGGCACGCTTTTAACCTCGACAAACTTTTCGGGTACAGAATCTATAAATCTCAGGAAAAATTCGATGCGGCGATTAAACATCTTTTTGAAGAAAGAGTTGCGTCCGCCGTCAAAAAAGGTCTTTCGGCGGCTATTTACACCGAAGTCAGCGACGTAGAGGATGAAGTAAACGGTCTTCTTTCGTTTGACAGAGAGGTTTTAAAAGTTTCACCCGAAATTATGAAAGCCGCAAACGAAAAAATAAAACTGTAAAACGCCTGCATACTTATAATTATACACATAAATATACACAGCAGTTCCGTCAGTCGAGATTGCTGTGTGTATTTTTATTCAATGTTTATTCAATGTTTACAATTTGTTTACAATTATACAATATGAATACAACATTTAAAAAATATAATGGATACTTGTAAAATTATGTTAAAATGTTTTAATGAGGTATAACGGAGGAAAAATGAAAAAATTATTTTCTGTTGTTTTAGCAATTATGCTTGTTTTTTCGGCTGTGCCGTTTGGCAGTGCGGCAGAATTTTTTAAGGCTTTTGACAGCGGACTTTTTGTCAGAACAAATGCCGCAGATGAAGCCGGCTTTACATTTACCGCTTTAAAAGTTAAAGACGGGGACAGCAATGTAATTATTGATGTCGAAAACGGACTTGTTTACGGAATACCGGTGCTCACCTCCGATATAGGCGATTTTGTGGAAAGCGGCACGGATTATTCCGTTGAATTTAAAAATAAAGAATTGTACGCAGGTACGGGTTCTTCAGTTAAAATCTCAAAGAACGGGACAGAACTTGCAACGTTTAAAACAGTTACCGACGGCGACATTAACGGCGACGGCGTAACAGATATTTTGGATATTGTTTTAACGGAAAGAATTTCAACAGGTAAAGTTGATTTGTCATCTTTTGAAAAAGAATGTCTTGTTGCGGCAAAAGTTACGGCTGACGGCGAATTTGTTAATAATACCGATTATTCGGCAATAGTTAACAGCGTTTTGGGCGAAACCGAACTTGTTGTTGACAGAACATCTTCTGCGGCAGATAACACGTTACATGCCTCTATTGATGATATGATTTATACGGGAACACCTCTTACTCCCGATTTTGAAGTAACGTTTAACGGAAAAACACTTGTTAAAGATGCTGACTATACCGTTACATATCAGAAAAACGAAGCGTGCGGTGAAGCACAGGCAATAGTTTCGGCAGGCGAAAAAAGTCTTTTCTCCGGAACAAAAACATTCGGTTTCAACATTGTCGGCTCGGTAGGCATAAAATTACCGAATGTTAAACAGTACCTTTACCGTGCAGGTAACGCAAACAACGTTACGCTTTCAAGTCTTTTTGAAACAGCGGGAACGGTTGACGCTTCAAAAATGACTGTATCGGTTGCAAACGTTGCGGGTAATGCCGCAGGTGTATATACAGCAAGTGCTTCTCAATGGAACACAGGTACGCTGAAGTTCAGCGGTACAGGCGTGGTTGAAGTAGTTGTTAATGACAGTCTTAAACTTAACCTTGAAGTCGTAAACGGCAAAAATGCGACAACTGCACAGAGTGCAACATCAAATGACGTTATTCTTCTTAATGATGTTTCGAGTTCCGGCGGCTTATCCGTCAGCGGAAATCACATTCTTTACGGCAACGGTTTCAAAGTAATCGACACAAGAACGAATACAAGCGGTACACAAGGTTTTGTAACGCTTAACAAAGCAAGGCTTGACAATGTTGAAATTGTCGGACTTGAGTACCCGGAATTAGTTACATCCGGAACATCAAACCAGTATTATTCTCCCTGTGTAAATATAGGCGGTGATACGGAAATTTATAATTCTCACATTTCCGGTTGCCGTTTCGCCGTACAAATCGGGGGAGGAAATGTCATAATAGAAAACTCCCTTATTGAAGGCGGAACAAACGCAAACATTGCTTTAAACAGCGGTACTTTAACTCTTAAAAACAGTATTACCTCAAATTCGCTTAAAAATGATTTGCAGGGGCTCGGAATTGTCGTTGCAAGTAAAAGTGCAAAGTTGAATTTGGAAGGTACTTTTAAACAGTACAACTGGCTCACCTCTTCACAAATACCGAGTGACTACGCAAGTATTATGAAGAGTATGTACGACAACAGCACATACGCATATTCAAGCGGTGGTCAAAAATATGTTAATGTCGGTATATTGTTCTACAACACATCAGACGGTATCAGCAAGGCGGAGGCACAGGCAATACTCAGCGGTTCGCCCTCAAATGCTTACGGATTTACCGAAAAGACCGTATTGAACATTACAGGAACAAGTTACACACAAACTTCGGCAACCGCAACCGCAAGTGATTTAAACGGTTATGTTTACGAAACAGTCGGTCAGTATTATACAGATCCCGTAACTTCTTTTGATTACACACAAAAGAACTATATCGCAAAAACAGCAGACAGCAATAAATACTGCTACTACGATTCGTCACTTAAAAAAGTCAACATTTCATTTGACAGTGAAGACGGCGGCTTTACCTGGGATCCGATGATTCTTTCCGTCAGCAAATACGGCTCGACACTAAACTACACCGTAAGTATGAACGGTGTTGACTATACAAATAAAAATATAGTATTCACTGCTTCCGGAGATTATGAAGTCGTTTACAGATATGAAGATGAAAACAGTTATTCCGTAAATGACGGCGTTTTGAATAAAAATACAAAAGTTTATGAAAAAACGGTAAATATAACGGTCACGGCTGTTGACCCGGAAGATGTTGCTTATCATCCTACATTTACTTACACCGGCGGTTACAATGCCAAAAAAGTAGTTGCAGGTAACAACACATACATTATGCCGGATGTTACCGCAACAAGTGACAAAATCGGCTCTACCACGGTCGGTGGGCAAACAATATATTATCCGATTGTAACAGTAGGACCTACATCAAAGAACGGCAACACTGCTTATTCATCAGGTATGGGTTACTACTTTGCTCCGGTATTCTCGGAACTTAACATTGTCGACTACAATCAGAGTACGGGCGCACAGCAATATTCTTATAATAAATCTTCAACAAAGTGGCCTCACGGAAAATCTGCGAGCGACGGTCCGGATTCCGCAGTATTCGGCTTTGATGCGAATGCATCATATGCAAATCAGCCGTATGCCCGCTCCACGAATGCACAGTATTACCGTTTTAAATCGAATAATAACGGTTTGTGCTATACAACCGAAGAAATTGAAAAACCCAATGATGCAAGCACGCATCTTGTAAGGTACTATTATGTTGCAAATGACGGTGTAACCTATTATTATTACATCAAATACAGTTTTGAAAAAATGGATTATTCAAGTTGCTTTGCAACAGGTACGCTCATTACTCTTGCAGACGGCACACAGAAACCCGTTGAGGAAATAACATTCGGTGACAAAATTCTTGCGTGGGATTTTTACACGGGAACTTATGTTGAACAGGATGTAGCGCTTCTTGTTTACCACGGTGAAAATGAGTGCGATGTTCTCAACACCGTTTATTCCGACGGTACGGTTTTAAGAACAATAGGTAAGCACGGTTTGTTTGACTATGACCTTAATAAGTTTGTTTACATTACACCCGAAGACGGGAAAGATTATGTAGGGCATACATTTGTAAAATACAATCCCGACGGCTCTTATGATTTAATTAAGATGACCGATGCCTATGTCACTTCGGAAAATACCGGTGCGTATTCAATTACATCTGCAGGAACTGCAAATGCGTTTGCACAGGGTATTCTTACACTTTGCCCGCCCGAAGAATTTTACAACTGGATGGAAATGGGCGACAAACTCCGTTATGATTTGGACGGCTTTAATGCAGATGTTGAAAAATACGGGCTTTATGACTACGAAGTATTTAAAGACTACGCCACATACGAGCAGTTTGTTGCTTTCAACGGCGCATATCTCAAAATTCCGGTTGAAAAAGGTATAATGACATTTGAACATATCATTGAACTTATTGAAGAGTGCCAAATGTGGATAGCATACAAATGATGTTTTTTGTTGATTATAAATATTGACTTGAAAAAGTCGTAGTTTTATAATATGGTATTATGTTCCAAAATTTATTATTTAGGAGAAATGTTTATGAAAAAAGTTTTGTCGGTTGTTCTTGCAATGCTTATGGTTGTAGGCCTTGCAACACCCTCATTTGCAGCGTCAAAAGTTCCCGTTGCAAAAATTCAGACGATAGCGGGTTCCGACTTTTCCGGAACTGACGGGTTTAAAGATTTCCCGTTTAACGGTGTCAGCACAGATTTCGTTATCGGTGCTGAAATGTCGGTTGACAGTCTCGGTTCAGAGTTGTTTGCAGACTTTATTGCCGACTTCAGAATCAACTTCAGTGAAGACGTAAAAGCAAAACTTTACGGCAAATTCGGTGACTACGACTGGACTCCGTTTATTGATGAATACATTGATTTTGAAAAAGGCGACATTGACCTTCTCGGTACAATGGCAAAAGACTGGCAGGTTACTGTTTCTCAGATCGGTACAAATGTCAAAAAGTTCTACTGTGCATTGGTAGTTGACCCGCTTACTATTGACGAAGAAGAATTCAAGGCAAATGTCGGTGTTATCACTTATGAAAAAGAAGATCCCGATTATGTTATCAATGTTAAAACAACAGCCGATTCCAAAACGGAAGTAGTTGTTGAAAAACCTGCTGCTCCGATTGCAAAAATCGAAACAGTTGCAGGTACCGCATTTTCAACAACAGAAGGTTTTACCGATTTTCCGTTTGCAGGTATAAAAACAGAATGCCTCCTCGGTGCAAAATTTTCAGTTGAGTCTATGGGCGCAGGTTACGAAAAACTTCTTGCCGACTTCAGAATTAACTTCAGCGAAGCCGTAAGAGCAAAACTTTACGGTAAAGTTAAAGGTGGTAAATGGGAAGCATTCAGCAAGGATTATATTGATTTTGACGAAGGTAATGTTGACCTTCTTGCAGAAATGGCTGAAGATTGGAAAGTTACGGTTTCCGATGTTAAAGACATTGACACATTCTACTGTGCACTTTTAGTTGACCCTTCAACTGTTGAAAGCGCTTTCACAGCAAAACTCGGTGTTGTAACTTATGCTGACGGCGAATATACTCCCGAAACGGTTAAACCTGTCGAAAAATCGCTTGACTCTGTTGATGAAGCGGTTCTTCCCGGTCCCACAATGCCCGTAGCGGAAATTAAAACAATAGCAGGTACTGAGTTTTCAACAACAAAAGGCTTTACCGATTTCCCGCTTTCAGGCTTAAACGAAGAATGCCTTCTCGGTGCTGAAATGTCAGTTGATGAAAAAGGCTTCGGTTTTGACAATCTTATTGCAGATTTCAGAATCAATTTCAGTGAAGATGTTAAAGCAAAACTTTACGGTAAATTTGAAGGCGAAAACGAAAATTGGGTTGCATTAAGCAGCGATTATATTGATTTTAAAGAGGGTAATGTTGACCTTCTCCATGACCTCAACAAATGGGAAGTTTCACTTGCAGATGTTAAAAACATTGGCACATTCTATTGTGCACTTTTACTTGACCCGACAACTGTTGAAAGTGATTTTACCGCAAAACTTGCAGTTGTTACATACGAAGACGGCAAATATTCGGAAACTGTTGATGAAGTTGAAACAACAACCGATTCCGAAACTGAAGCAAAACTTGCAAAACCCGAAATGCCCGTTGCAACAATCACAATGATTCCCGGTGAAAAATTTGCAGATACAGATGTTTTCGATAAATTAAACCTTGACGGAATCAATCCCGATTGCGTAGTAGGTGCAATTTTTGAAGGTACAGCCGGTAAAGGTTTTGAAAAATTTGTTGCCGACTTCAAACTTAAAGTAAGCGACGATGTTACGGCAAAACTTTACGGTAATTACGGTTCTTACGGTTGGGTTTTGTTTAACGGCGGTCCCGTTGAATTTGTCGGTGAAAAAGATTATCACCTTTTAAAAGATTTCAGCGATATTGAAGTTGACGTAAAAACAGTCGGTTCAATCGGCAAGTTCTATTGTGCATTTGTTGTTGACGAAGACTCTGTTGATTCTCTTGTTGACGTTTCATTAGGTACAGTTATTTACGAAAAACCCGCAGACGAAGCAGCAGAACCTAAATTTATTGATGTTCCCGTTACTTCCGGCTCGGTTGTTAAATATTCCGTAGGTAAAGAACTTGTTCCCCCCACAGCAGACATTAAACTTATCCCCGGCAGTGAATTTAAAAACACAGAAGGTTTTAAAGATTTTGCAGAAGAAATAGCAAAACGCAACCTCGGTGTTGATATTGATATGGATTATGTTGTAGGTTGTGTTTCATCCGTTGCCGATATGGGCAAAGGTTACAACAAATCTTATGTTGAATATATGCTTACACTCAGTGAAGAAGTTGACGCATTGTTCTTCGGAAAATACAGATCTTTTGACTGGCAGGAAGCATCCAAGTCATTTACAACCATTTCCGAGGGCACAACACCTATGCTTTCAAAACTCAGTTATGAAGGCACCGAAATGACTCTTGAAGAAGCAAGTGAAGTTGTCGGTGAATTCTACTGTGCATTCTATATTGACCCCGATACGGCGGATGATGTAGTTACATTAGATTTTGAAACAAAACTCTTTGATAAACCCCAGGGCGACGAACCCGTTGAATATATTGATGTTGCAGTTTCGGGAACTTCCGAAACAGAAATAAAAACAGCAATCGTAACTCCCGTTGCAAAAGTTGAACTTGTTCCCGGTGCTGATTTTGCAACTGATGACGTTTTCAAAAACTTTGACATTTCAAACGTTGACCCCGATTATGTTATGGGTGCACGCCTTACACCTTCGAAAGCAGGTAAGGGCTTTGACAACTCATTCATTGACTTCAACATCAATGTCAGCAAAGCATTGAAAGCAAAACTTTCCGGCAAAATCAACAACGGAAATTGGGTAGATTTCGGTGATTCTTTCGTTGATTTCAACGAAGGTGACAATTACATTCTTAAAGATACTGATTACGAAAATGTTAAGTTGTCCGAATGTGTTGAATCAACACTTTACTGTGTATTCATTGTTGACCCCGATTCTGTTGACGGTAAAGTTGATGTAGTACTTGAACCCGTAGTTTGCGGCGAAGACGGATACGTTTCACTTGAACTTGCCGACGGCGATGTAAATAAAGGTGAAGTTGCAGAAGTTACAACAGAAGAGGCAACACGTATAACTGCTAAAAATTATAGCGATTTCGACCTCACTATCGATTACAAGGGCTACTATGCAATTGAGAACATTGCTCAGTTGAACTGGTTTGCTGAATTTGTTAAAACAAATCCCGGCGCAAACGCAGTACTTGTTAACGATATTGCAACAGGTGCAGAAGAAGTTGATGCTGACAGTATTGTAAAAACATGGACACCCATCGGAAGCAAAGAAACTCCTTATGAAGGCACATTTGACGGCAACGGTCATATAATTGACGGTCTTTACATTTCCGGCGAAGACGATTATGTAGGTCTTTTCGGTTACATTTCCGATATTGCAGGTGTTAAAGATATAGGACTTGAAAACTCATATTTCGAAGGCAAAAATTATGTTGGCGGAATAGCAGGTTATAACGCAGGTGCTATCGAAACAAGTTACAGCTTTGCAGAAGTAAAAGGCGACGAATATGTCGGCGGTATCTGCGGCTATAACGAAGGTTATATCGACCAGTGCTGCTGCCCCGGTGATGAAAAAGTCAATGCAGTCGGTGAGAACGAATACGTTGCAAACGCTTATGTTAAAACCGAAGCACAGTTTAAATCCGGTGAAGCGGCATACCTTCTCGGTGAAGGCTGGGGCCAGAAAATCGGCATTGACGATAAACCCGTATTCGGCGGCGAAAAAGTTTACAACTGCGGTGAGTTAGGTTTTAACAACATTCCCGACCTGGTTATAGATGAAACCTTAAATGTTCTGGATTACAGTTTCATTGTGAACGAAGCAGTTTCCGGTAAATCCGATTATCTCAGTTGTGATTTGGATGGAGATTTAATTGTAGATGTAATTGACGCTGCAATTTATGAACGCCTTATATATCATATCGTAGACTGACATTAAACATTATCACCCGTAATTTACATTCTCGTAAATTACGGGTGATTTTAATTATCTCAGTCTTCTTCGTCTTCATCATTTTCCGTTTCTTCAATCGGGAAAATTTCGACTTTGATTTTTTCAATTCTTCGCTCATCAACTTTAAGAACGGTGAATTTAATGTTTTCAAACAAGACTTCGTTCATTTCGCCGTCTTTCGGAAGAAATTGAAGTTGGTCTATTATGAATCCGGCAAGCGTTTCATAATCGCCCTCCGGCAAATCTTTACCGATAAGTTCGTTTATTTCGTCAATATCTATTGTGCCGTCAACGGTAAACGTCATATCGTCGATTTTTGAAATTTCTTCGTCTTCGTCATCATATTCGTCCTGAATATTACCCATAATTGCTTCAACGAGGTCTTCAAGTGTAAGAACACCCGCCGTACCGCCGTATTCGTCAACAACGATTGCCATTTGTATTCGCTGTGTACTCATTTCGGTGAAAAGTTCACCGCATGATTTTGTTTCGGGAATAAAGTACGGCTCACGCATTATGGAACGGAGCGTCTGTTTTGTTGAAACCTGTTTGCCGACAAATTGAAGCAAATCTTTAACGTGGATAATGCCGAGAATGTTGTCAATGTCATCTTCAAACATCGGTATTCTCGAAAAGCCTTCTTCTGTGGCAAGGTTTATGAAATCTTCAAGCGTTGTGTCATTAACGTCAACTGCAATTACGTCAGTTCGGTGAGTCATAATGTCGCCAGCATCAAGGTCGTCGAATTCAAAAACGTTATTTATCATTTCTTTCTGAACGTTTTCGATAACGCCTTTTTCTTCACCGACATCAACCATCATTCTTATTTCTTCTTCTGTTACAACTTCTTCGTCGGCATTCGGGTCAAACCCGAAAATTCTGACAACGGCGTTAGTTGAAACGGAAAGTATTTTTACAAAAGGTGAAGTGATTTTTGAAATGAAAAGAAGAATGCCGACAACTTTGAAAGATACTTTTTCGGGTATCTGCATGGCAATTCGTTTTGGTGCGAGTTCACCGAGAACAAGTGAGAAATAAGACATCACAACCGTAATAAGTACGACTGATACGGGTGACACAACAGATGCGGGAATGTTTGTTGCCTTTGTTACTGCCGAGGTGAGCATTTCGGCGAAACTTGTTGCCGCCGATGCCGAAGTCAGGAATCCCGCAAGCGTAACGCCTATTTGTATAGTCGAGAGGAAACGGCTTGAATTTTCGGTGAGTTTAACGATTTGTTTTGCCTTTTTGTGCCCCTCTTCAGCCATGCGCTCAATTTTTGTGTCGTTAAGTGAAATTATCGCAATTTCACTCATCGCAAAAAATGCGTTGACAAGAATAAGTACAAGAAGTAACGGTATTTTAATAAGTAAATCTTTACCGTCAAAAGTGCTGTTAAGGGTTAAAATGTTTGTAAGTGATAAACAAGGCCCGGGGTCGTCCATATAGGGATTAACTCCTTTCAAAAATAAAAAAATTCAGCAGTATATACTGCAATAGATAATATTATATATGCTGATAACCCGTTTTGTCAAGTTTTTCAGCCGTTTTGTTACCTGTAACAAGTAATATACGACATAATACCGTTTTTTTACAAAAAAATACGCAAAATCGCCCAAAATTTGAATAGTTTTTTATAATTTTACAGTTTACATTATCGTCAATTAGTGTTAATATAATCAATGGTGTTTTAATAATACAAAAATCATTATTTTACAGGAGGAATTCCGATGGCACGCAAAATGAAAACCATGGACGGTAACAATGCTGCCGCATACGTTTCGTATGCGTTCACAGAAGTTGCCGGCATTTATCCCATCACTCCTTCAAGCCCCATGGCTGACTACGTTGACCAGTGGTCCGCACAGGGTATGAAGAACATTTTCGGTACAACTGTTAAGGTTGCAGAAATGCAGTCCGAAGCAGGTGCCGCAGGTACAGTTCACGGCTCACTTGCAGCAGGTGCGCTTACCACAACTTACACGGCTTCACAGGGTCTTCTTCTTATGATTCCCAATATGTACAAGATAGCAGGCGAACTTCTTCCCTCAGTCTTCCACGTATCGGCACGCTGTGTTGCTTCACACGCACTTAACATTTTCGGCGACCATTCACACGTTTACGCCTGCCGACAGACAGGTTTCGCAATGCTCGCAGAAACAAATCCGCAGGAAGTTATGGACATCGGCGCAGTTGCTCACCTTGCGGCAATAGAAGGCAGAGTTCCTTTCATCAACTTCTTCGACGGTTTCCGTACTTCTCACGAAATTCAGAAAATCGCAGTATGGGATTATGAAGATCTCAAAGAAATGTGCGATATGGACGCTGTTGACGCTTTCAGACAGAGAGCACTCAACCCCGAACATCCCACAATGCGCGGTTCTCACGAAAACGGCGACATATTCTTCCAGCACAGAGAAGCATGCAACAAATATTATGATGCAGTTCCCGCAATCGTTGAGAAATATATGGATAAAGTCAACGAAAAACTCGGCACAGATTATAAACTCTTCAACTACTACGGCGCTGCCGATGCTGAAAACGTTATCGTTGCTATGGGTTCAATCTGCGACGTTGCAGAAGAAGTTATTGACTATCTTCTTGCAAAAGGCGAAAAAGTCGGTCTTCTTAAAGTTCGTCTTTACAGACCTTTCGCAGTTGACAAATTCGTTGAAGCACTTCCCGCAACAGTTAAGAAAATTGCTGTTCTTGACAGAACAAAAGAGCCCGGCTCAATAGGCGAACCGCTCTTCCTTGATGTTGTTGCAGCACTCAATGCAAAAGGCAAAAACGGCATCCTCGTTACAGGCGGCAGATACGGTCTCGGTTCAAAAGATACACCTCCGTCATCCGTATTCGCAGTATATGACGAACTTAAAAAGGACGAACCCAAGGTTCACTTCACACTCGGTATTAACGATGATGTTACATACCTTTCACTTGAAGAAAAAGAAGCACCCAACACAGCGGCAGAAGGCACTATCGAATGTAAATTCTGGGGTCTCGGCGGCGACGGTACAGTTGGTGCAAACAAAGACTCTATCAAGATCATCGGTGACCATACCGACAAATTCGTTCAGGCATACTTCCAGTACGACTCAAAGAAAACCGGCGGTATCACAATTTCTCACCTTCGTTTCGGCGACAAGGCTATCAAGAGCCCGTACTATATAAACAAAGCGGACTTTGTTGCTTGCCACAATCCCTCATACATCGAAAAAGGCTACAAAATGGTTAACGATGTTAAACCCGGCGGCGTATTCCTTATCAACTGCCAGTGGGATGCTGACGAACTTGCAACAAAACTCAACGCAGAAACAAAACAGTATATCGCAAAGAACAACATTCAGCTTTACACTGTTAACGCTATTGACCTTGCCGCACAGATAGGTCTCGGCAAGAGAACAAACACAATTCTTCAGTCTGCTTTCTTCTCACTTGCAAAAGTTCTTCCCGCTGAAGATGCTATTGCTTATATGAAAGAAAAAGCACAGAAGTTCATGAAGAAGGGTAAAGAAATCGTTGAAATGAACGAAAAGGCTATCGACGCAGGCGCAACCGCTTACGTTAAGATAGACGTTCCCGCTGATTGGGCTAATGCAACTGATGATGTTAAATCTGCTGCAAGCGAAGGTCCCGAAAAACTCGTTAAAATGGTTGACAGCATTATGAAACCCGTTGGACATATGGACGGCGACAGCCTTCCCGTTTCAACATTTGTTGACCATGCAGACGGTACATTTGAACAGGGCGCATCCGCTTATGAAAAACGCGGTGTTGCAGTTATGGTTCCCGAATGGAATCAGGATACCTGTGCTAAATGTAACAAGTGCGCATTCGTATGCCCGCACGCAACTATCCGTCCGTTCGCTCTTGATGCAGACGAAGTTAAGAACGCTCCCGCAGTTCTTAAAGTTGCTCCCAAGGATATTGTTAAGACAGAATACAAATACACACTCGCTGTTTCTCCCATGGATTGTATGGGTTGCGGTGTCTGCGTAGGCGTTTGTCCCACAAATTCACTTAAAATGGTATCCCGTGAAAGCCAGGATGAACAGCAGGCAGCATTTGATTACTGTGTTGAAAAAGTTTCCGAAAAGCCCGAAGTTTCTTCAGCGGCAAACGTTATTTCCAGCCAGTATAAGAAACCTCTCCTTGAGTTCTCCGGCTCTTGCGCAGGTTGTGCCGAAACATCTTATGCACGTCTTATCACTCAACTTTTCGGTGACAGAATGTATATCTCCAATGCAACAGGTTGTTCATCAATCTGGGGCGGTCCCGCTGCAACATCACCTTACACAGTCAACAAAGCAGGTCACGGTCCCGCATGGGCTAACTCCCTCTTTGAAGATAACGCAGAACACGGTTTCGGTATGCTTCTCGGTCAGAACGCTATCCGTAACAGTCTTATAGAAAAAGTTAAACTTATCGCTGATTCTGACAAGGCAAGCGACGCTGCAAAGGCTGCCGCAAAGAATTACCTTGACACTGTTAATGACGGCGAAAAGAATGCAAAGGCTGCAGAAGAACTCGTTGCTGCTCTTGACGGCGGCTGTGAAGTTTGCAAGTCAGTTCTTGAAAACAAAGCATACCTCGCAAAGAAATCCGTATGGATTTTCGGCGGCGACGGTTGGGCATACGATATCGGTTTCGGCGGCGTAGACCACGTTCTTGCTTCCGGTGAAGATATCAACATTATGGTATTTGATACCGAAGTTTATTCAAATACAGGCGGTCAGGCTTCCAAGGCTTCCAATATCGGTCAGGTTGCACAGTTTGCAGCAGCAGGTAAAGCAGTTGCAAAGAAGAGCCTTGCTGAAATCGCTATGAGTTACGGTTACGTTTACGTTGCACAGATAGCAATGGGCGCAGACCAGAATCAGACTCTTAAAGCAATTAAAGAAGCAGAGGCTTATAACGGCCCGTCACTCATCATTGCTTATGCTCCCTGCGAAATGCACTCAATTAAGGGCGGTATGATCAACTGCCAGGCAGAAATGAAAAAGGCCGTTGACTGCGGTTACTGGAATATGTTCCGTTACAATCCCGAACTTAAAGCAGAAGGTAAGAATCCTTTCACCGTTGACAGTAAGCCTGCAACAGGTAACTACCGTGAGTTCCTTATGAACGAAGCACGTTACTCCGCACTTACACGTTCCTTCCCCGAAAGAGCAGAAGAACTCTTCACCCTTTCCGAGAAGACAGCGGCTGCAAGATATGCACATCTTCTTAAACTTAAAGATTTGTATGCACCCGATGCTGAATAAAGTTTCAGTGCAGAACGAAAAGCAAAATAACAAATAAATAAAGCATAAAACGGTTTTCTTACGATTCGTAATGAAAACCGTTTTTTATATAATCGGATGTTTGATTTTGTCCGCTCTGAATATCGCAGTTTTACAGTATTGAATTTTCAAAATACATAATATATAATCTTTATAAAATCAACTGCAGGGGGGCGACATTATGACAAATGACGAGTTTTTTGAACGGTTAAAGGCGGAATATGAACTTTGCCGTGTACTGTCGCAAAAGAACGGCTGCAGAGTGCTTCTTATGAATAACCGCAAATTAAACAGAAAACTTGTTTTGCGGCTTTACAAAACCGAGATACCGGCATATTCTTTTTTTAAGGGTATAGTGTTTGAAAATCTGCCCGTTATATATGATGTTTATAAAACCGATGACGGGCAGGCAGTGCTCGAAGAATATATTGACGGAGTAACCGTTGCCGAAGTGCTTGAAAGCGGCAAATACACTTACCGAGGAATGAAAACCGTTGTCAGTGCGGTGTGCGATGCGCTTGACATTATTCATAAAAACGGATTTATTCACCGTGATGTTAAACCGGAGAACATAATAATTGATAAAAACGGAACGGTAAAACTTATTGATTTTAACGCATCGCGAATATATAAAAATACAGTATCCTCCGATACCGAGGTACTCGGAACGGTGGGTTATGCCGCACCCGAGCAACTCGGCATTTCACAGACCGACAGTCGGGCGGATATTTATGCCTTGGGCGTACTTATAAACGTTATGCTTACACAACGCCATCCGAGCGAATGTCTTGCGGACGGCAGGGCGGGTAAAACAGTGCTTAAATGCACAAGTATTGACCCTGCAGCACGCTTCCAAAGTGCGCTTGCCGTTAAATCAGCATTATAAAAAATCACCGCAGCGGAAAAATTATCCGATACGGTGATTTTTTATTGAATTTCAAAATATAAATCATACAGTATTTTGTTGTTTTCCGTGTGTTTTGTTAAAAAGTACAACAGCGTGTCACCGTCTTCCGTTATCGCCTCAAAAAATTCCGTTGAAATATCGCCGTTTTCGGAAAGTGCGGTGTATCTGTCTGTTCGTTTTAAAGCATCTGTAAAATATTCTTCAAACGGTTTTTCAAAACTGATGCGCGGGTAGGCGTTTTTGTCACGGAGCATATCGGCAAGTTCAACCTGATAATACCCGAATGCTGCCGAAAGCGCACTTTCGCTGATTTTAAACGCACTTTCAAGGTCGTTTTCCGAAATGTCGCAAAGTGCAACATCAACTGCTTCGCCGCCGTTTCTGAAAATCACCGAAATACCTGCGTCGGAAAGAGTACAATCGGTGTGATATACACTGTCATTCTCTTTTTTGTTAAAGTGAGTCTGCACCAGTTTTTCGGGTTGCCATAATTCGTTACAATCGAGTTTTTCTGCCGATGCCTGTGCGTATTTTGTAAACTCTTCGGGTGTGCAAACAGGCGTAACTTTTTTATTGTTTAAAGTGATAACAGCGATTATTACTGCGATACAAACGGCTACAACTGCCGTAACAGTTACAAACAGCCTTTTCGGGGCTGTTTTTTTCTTTTTTATTTCGGTTTTTTCATCAAGACTTTTCATACAGTGCAGGCAAAAAGCGGCATTTTGCTGCACAGCGGCACCGCAATAGGGGCAAAGATTTTCGTTTTGCTTCATCCGAGTGTCTCCAATCCGAAATCGTAAAGTTTTTCGTTCACATCGGGCACGGTGAAGCCGTTGCACAAGCCGTAAGTCACAATGCAGTCAAATGTGTTTTTAACGTAAAGCGGTGCGTAGCCCGTGCATTTAAGCATTTTCTGCGTTTCTTCAAGATTAAGTTTCATACCGAATGCGAGGCACAGCAGTTTTTTTCGGTTTGGAATTCGCAGACCGGACATAATCTGGTAAGCGTAAACTTCGCACATTTCGGCATCTTTTATTACAGTCGCTTTTGAAAGATTTTTTTCTTTTAAAAGCATTTCAATATATTCCGCAAGCGTAAAGTCTGCGGTGTATTTTTTGTTTTCATCATAAAAACGCTCAAATTCATTACAGTTTTTCAGTTCTTCAAGCATTTTTGAAGTATCTTTCTGCATTTTCACTCCCCCTGACATAGGCAGATATTATCACAAAAGCAAAAATTTTTCAATATGCTCCGAGCATAAGACAAAGTATATTTAATTCGTTATAATGACCGAAAGGGAGGTGAGAGGATGCATTTATACCGCTGCGTTTTTTCGGTGAACGGTACGCGTACCGAACAAACGGTTAAAGCACAGTCAAGCATTGATGCGAAAAAAATTATAGAGGCATCGTTTCCCGGTGCAAGAATAGTCTGGTGGAGTTGCAATAAGGTTTAATTCTGCGGTTTTTCAAAATCTTTAAGCCAGTCAATAAAACCTAATGCAAGCGTTTTCTTTTCGTCATCAAGTTCGTTGAGTTTGGCGGCGTAATAATCTATGCGTGCTTTATCGTTAACAGCGCCGGTTGAACCGAGCAAAAAGTCATTCGGCGTTGCGTTGAGTACAGTGCAAATTTTCATAAGCACATCAATGCTCACTACCGATGTTGCACGCTCTATATTTGAAAGGTATTTATCACTGAGTTCGGCAAGTTCTGTTACTTCGCACTGCTTTAAGCCGAGTTCTTTGCGGCGTGATGCAATTCTTTTGCCGACCTCTTTGTAATCTACATACATATTATACCACCTCATTTATATCATAAATCGTAAGTTAGTTCGATTAAACAAACGCAAAGTCGTATTTCACTTGACAATGCGAATAGTACGATTTATAATATGAATACCCACTTGTTAATATGATTACAGATTTAATCAGAATTATTATTTTTTTGATTATGCTCTCAGCATAAGACTTGATAAACTGTGAAGTGGTAGTATGAAAACATAAATTCAAGGGGGAATTGTTTTGAAAAAAATATCGATTTTGTTTATTGTTTTAGTGTTGGTTTTTGTACTTGCAGCGTGTGGTCAGCAGGGAATGACCGAAGAAGTTAATGATACTTCAAATACCGTCTCATATTCAGCAACACAATTTGTCGATGAAATGTATAATGAAAACACATTTGAAAATGCAGATAATCAAAGCGCTTATAACATTCAATCTGATACGACTCAGGAAACACAAAAAACAACTAGAAAGGAATGGGTGGTTTTCGGTGCTGAGGTTGTTGAAGGTGCAGTAATTGAACGTATAGATCGTGATGGTAATGGTAACATACGCAGTATTCGTTGGTATGATAAATGCGACATTTGCGGTCAAAAAGGGAATCATATTGGAAATATAACACCATCAAACCATTCAGATGTTAACTCTTCTTTTTTATGCTTTAATTGTCAAAAGACTCGACATACCAAAATAATAGTTGATAAAGAATGGATGGATGTCGAGTACTAAATGGTTTTTATTAAAGTTTTTTTCACATGATGTTCAAATGGAAACTATGACTTGTGAAATATGTGAAAACAAAAAGTATATGCAGAAAATTCGATTTTATACATAAATTATTTGATTTTCGGAGGAATAAATTATGCACGACGAAAAAAACAATAACATCAAGAAAGGTAATAAAGTACGAAATATAATAACGGTTATTATTGTGCTTTTGCTCGCTTTCGGAATTTCTTTGGGTACATCTCTCAAAGTGTGCGATGCCTCCGTTCCCGCTTCATCAAGCGTAAACGGATCGGCTTATGAAGTTGCCGTACAAAACGGTTATAAAGGTACTGTTGAGGAATGGCTCGCTTCACTTGTAGGTGAAGTCGGCAAAAATGGCGAAAGTGCTTATGAAATTGCCGTTAAAAACGGTTACAGCGGCTCACAGGATGAATGGCTTAAATCACTTGTCGGTGTAAACGGCACAAACGGTACAAACGGCAAAAGTGCATACGAAATTGCAGTTAATAAAGGTTATAACGGCACAGAAGATGAGTGGGTTAAAACTTTGCTTGAAAAAACAGGCGCACCCGGTAAAAACGGCAAGAATGGTACCGATGGCAAGAACGGAAAAAACGGCAAGAACGGTGTTGACGGCAAAAACGGAAAAAACGGAACCTCAGGTAAAAACGGCGTAAACGGTAAAAGTGCCTATGAACTTGCACAGGAAAACGGGTTTGACGGTACACTTAATGAGTGGCTTGAAATACTTGTTACTCCCGGTGCTGACGGTAAAGACGGTAAATCTGCCTATGAAATTGCAGTTGAAAACGGTTACACAGGTACAGAGGAAGAATGGATAAATTCAGTTCTTAAGGGTGAAAAGGGTGACAAAGGCGAAGACGGTAAATCTGCCTATGAAATTGCAGTTGAGAACGGTTACACAGGTACAGAGGAAGAATGGATAAACTCCGTTGTCAAAGGTGAAAAAGGCGACAAAGGTGACAAAGGCGATGACGGAAAATCCGCTTTTGAACTTATACAGCAAAACGGTTACACAGGCACCGAGGATGAATGGCTTGCTTCACTTGTAGGTGAAAACGGCACAAACGGTAAAAGTGCTTATGAACTTGCACTTGAAAACGGCTTTAACGGCAGTTTGCAGGATTGGCTCACTTCCCTTGTCGGCGCAAAGGGTGATAAAGGTGATGACGGTGCAAACGGTAAGTCAGCGTATGAAATCGCAAAGGAAAACGGTTACAACGGTACAGAGAGCGAATGGCTTGCAACCGTAAAAGGCGAAAAAGGTGATAAGGGCGATGACGGTGCAGACGGTAAGTCAGCGTATGAAATCGCTAAAGAAAACGGCTACAACGGAACATTGACCGAGTGGCTTACATCACTTGTCGGCGCAAAGGGCGACAAGGGCGATAAAGGCGACAAGGGCGATAAAGGTGCCGACGGCAAATCTGCGTTTGAAATAATGCAGGAAAACGGCTACACCGGTACCGAAGCCGAATGGCTTGCCTCGCTCACAGGTGCCAAGGGTGATAAAGGCGATAAGGGTGACAAGGGTGCCGACGGTAAATCAGCTTACGAAATTGCCAAAGAAGGCGGCTTTATGGGAACAAAAGCCGAATGGCTCGCAACACTTAAAGGCGCCGACGGTTACGGCGCCGACGGAAAGAGCGCATTTGAACTTGCACAGGAAAACGGCTACGGCGGAACTCTTGCCGAGTGGCTTGATACTCTTATCGGCGCAAAAGGTGATAAGGGTGATAAGGGCGACAAAGGCGACAAGGGCGAGACAGGTGCCGACGGCAAGTCCGCATTTGACCTTGCGGTTGAAAACGGATATGACGGCACTCTGACCGAGTGGCTTGCTTCACTTATAGGTGCAGACGGCAGCAAGGGCGATAAAGGCGATACCGGCGCAAACGGTAAGTCGGCATTTGACCTTGCAAAAGAAAACGGCTACGGCGGCAGCGTGACCGAGTGGCTTACATCACTTGTCGGCACAAAGGGTGATAAAGGCGACAAGGGTGACAAAGGCGATAAGGGTGATACAGGTGCAGACGGCAAATCCGCGTTTGAAATAATGCAGAAAAACGGCTATACCGGCACCGAAGCAGAATGGCTTGCCTCACTTGTGGGCGCAAAAGGCGACAAAGGCGATAAAGGTGATAAAGGCGACAAGGGAGCAAAGGGCGATACCGGTGCAAAAGGTGAAACCGGTGCAGATGGTAAGTCTGCATACGAAATCGCTGTTGATAACGGCTATACCGACACCGAAGCAAAATGGCTCGACAGCCTTAAAGGCGCCGACGGCAGAGGAATTGCGGATACCGAACTCAAAAACGGCGAACTTATTATTTATTATACTGACGGAACGAGTAAGAATTTGGGAAGTTTAAATTCATCCGAAATATATTACGAAGATGATTTTGATTATTATCCTCTGCCTGACGGTACATACGCCATAGGTGCTGGCAGAACAACACAGTTAACAAGCCTTGTTTTGCCGTCTTCACATAACGGGAAATCGGTTACAAAAATAATCGATAGTGGTTTTGTTGATTGTAAAAACCTTGAATCGGTAGTTGTTCCGAATACGATTAAGGAAGGTGAAAATGCTTTTAAAGAATGTCCGGAATTAAAGTATGTTGAATGTGGCGGCGATGGTTTGAAATCGGGATTTTACGGTTGTAAATCACTTGAAACCGTTAAAATCACAGATGGCTGCACAGAAATTAGCGAGAGTCAATTCGCCAGGTGCACCTCGTTAAAAACAATCAATTTACCGAAAAGCTTGACAACTATAGATAGTGGTGCATTTAGTGGTTGCAAAAATCTTTCATCCGTAATTATTCCTGAAAATGTTACAACGATAGGAGCAGGTAGTTTTAATGGATGCGGTCTGACATCAATAAAAATTCCAAACGGAGTAACGAGTATAGGGGCTTCAGCTTTCGCATGGTGCGAGAATTTAACATCTGCAACGATTTCGGAAAATGTAACGGTTATAAGCGAAGGCACATTTGAAGTTTGTAGAAGCTTATCATCCGTAACAATTCCGGAAAATGTTACTGCTATTGAGAAACGGGCGTTCCGTTATTGCACTAATTTGAAAAGCGTTACTATACCAGCTGAAGTAGTTCTAATTGATATAGGAGCTTTTGTGGAAACCGGTTTACGAAATGCTGTTTTTGAAAAAGCATCCGGTTGGAGAAAGGAGGCGATTTATGAGGGTGAGATCAAAAATTGGGATTCTTCGTCGGTGTTCTCTTCAAAAGATACATCAAAAAATGCCTTTACTTTGATATCTCATTACTATCAAGGTGATGGTGGTGGTAACACCGGCTATCGTTTTAAACGCCAATAATCAAGAATAGTATTGTAAAGGGAGAGTTATTATGTATCATTACACAACTTTAAACGCAATGGAAAGTATAATTACAGGCAAAAAAATATGGTTGTCTTCTGCCGCAGATATGGAAGACACGAGCGACAGAAGTTTCGGGTCGGAATGTGTAAAAAATATGTTATGCTATTCGAATTGTGAACCATTTGTTTCTATGCGAAAGCATTTAAGTGAAAATGAAATTGAAGAAGCGTTTTCTGTTGATAACATGCCATTTTATACAATGTCATTTTGCGAAGCTGATAATGAGTGTCTTTGGAAAAACTATGCCGGGAAATCCACCGGTGTCAGAATTGAGTTTGATGAAATAAGAATAAAAAATACGCTGAATACAATCATCAAAGCATCAGAAGGTTATTCTGTTGTATTTCAACCGCTTAACTTTTTTGATGTGGTTTATGGCAGCGGCGAAGAAAAAATATTAACAACAGCTCTTAATGTTGGAGAATACTATAAGAATGAAAAAACAGATTATAAAAATTGGTTAAAGGCAATAGTCATGATAGTTTCCGGCACAATTAAGACGGAAACATATCATAATGAAAAAGAGCGCCGTATAATATTTAAGGATAGGTTTTGTTCGGATTATTTATCAAATACAGACATTTTTACGGCTTCGTTTAATGCTCAACAACAGTTTTCGTATAATAATACACTTGAATATTTGGGTTTGAATAATTTGAAAAAAGATACCGACAAAAAACATTACGAGATGAATTTTGAGAAATTTATCCAAAATGGATGTATTACCGGAATTACGATCGGTAAAAATGCTTCAACAAGCATCGAGGATGTGAAAGATTTATTGATGAAAAATGGGATTAAAAATGTTGATGTGAATTGGCAGATTAAGTTATCATAACAATGAGCAAAATGCAAATGGGCTATGACGAAACTTTTTCGTTTCGTCATAGCCCTTTTCTTATAATATTAAAACTTTGTAACCGCCAACTGACAACCGGCAACTAACAACTACTAACTGATACATTTCGTGAATTTTTAGTAAACTTATACAAAAGTTATTGACAAATCAAAAATATTATGTTACTATTGACTTGAAAAAGGGAGGGGCAGAAGGAAATAAACAGACTGCTTAAAGGTTTATATTTATCTCCTTTTTCTCTGACCGCAGAAAGGGATGTTTTTATGAACATTACAATCGTTGGCCGCAAATGTAATCCGCGTGAGGACTTCCGCAACCGTGCCGAAAAGAAACTTGCAAAAGTTGAAAAATTTTTCGGTGAAGATGCTTTGGCAAAGGTTACGGCAACAGTCGAAAAATCCTGTCACAGCGTGGAGGTGACTGTCACCAAAAGCGGTTTAATATTCCGTGCACAAGAGCGTGCGGAAAATATGAACGATGCCCTTGATAAATGCGTTGACTCCCTCATAAGGCAAATCAGAAAGAACAAAACGAAAGTTGAAAAGAAAATCAAATCCGCCGTTCTTGACGATTTTATTGCCGAACCGGTTGAAGAGGAAAAGAATTTTGATGTTATCCGTGAAAAAACAGTTGCATTAAAACCGCAGAGTGTTGACGAAGCGATTTTACAGATGAATATGCTCGGACATCAGTTCTATATGTTCCTCAATTCCGAAACAGGCGAAGTGAATGTAGTTTACAGGCGCACCGAAGAAGGCTACGGACTTCTTATTCCGGATATTGATAAATAATACTGAAGATTTAATAATGAATTTAACAGTATAATATATAAAAATAAAAAGCAGATTCTCCCGATTTTTCGGGAGAATCTGTTCGTATGTAATGTTTGTTATCAGTTGTCGGTTGTTTGAATCTGTGTATCATTTACCTGTGTTTGTGAAGCAGGAAGTGAAAATAAATTGTATTCATTGTTTTTGTTTGTCGTTGCTACAACCTTACTGTATGAAACATCAGGTATTTCGGCATTGTATTCGTTTTGAGAATCGGTTTTTAATACTTTAATTAGAAGGAATGCCGTAAAAACAATTAAAACCAATATAATCGGAATAATTACTTTTATAAACTTGCTGTAAAATTTTTCCATAAAATATCACTCCGGTAAAAATACATAATGTATGTTATATTGAAATTGATGAAAAAAGTGAGCGGGGAAAGTCATCCTTTTTGCAGAATATTTTTATTCTGTTTCCTTTGCGAGTGCAACTATTCTTGACGTTCCCAAACGCTCTGCGCCGAGTTCAAGGAATTTTTCTGCGTCATCAAGTGATTTTATGCCGCCTGCGGCTTTCATTTTTACATTTTTGCCGATGTTCTCCGAAAAGAGTTTTATGTCGTCAAACGTTGCACCGGCTGTGCTGAAGCCTGTTGACGTTTTAATAAATTCAGCACCCGCTTCCGTAACGAGTTCGCACATTTTGATTTTTTCGTCATCGGTCAGCAGACACGTTTCTATAATGACTTTTAAAAGTTTGCCGTTGCATGCTTTTTTTATTTCTTTTATTTCGTTGAGTAAATCATCATACCTTTTGTCTTTGAGCATACCGATGTTTATTACCATATCAATTTCATCAGCGCCGTTTTCTATAGCGTCTTTCGTTTCAAAAACTTTTACCGCTGTGGTATTGTAGCCGTTCGGAAAGCCGATTACCGTGCATATTTTCATTTTTTCACCGCAGTAGTCGGAGCACGCTTTAACGTATGACGGCGGAATGCAGACGCTTGCGGTGCCGAATTTTACGGCATCATCGCAAATAACTTTAATTTGTTCCCATGTTGCTTCCTGTTTTAAAAGTGTGTGGTCAACGTAAGAAAGAATTTTTGAAAGTTCCATAATATCTCCTTTACACATCAAATTCGTAATTTTCCATAAGCGGTCTGAGATGCGAAAAATCGTTTTGAAAAGATATTCGCTGTTTTCCGTCGGAAGTGTATTTTATTTTTGTAACCGACGTGTTGTTAATGCTTAAAATGTAGTTGCCGTGCCCCATTTCGACAGCCTGCGGAATAAAATGATTTCCGAAAGAGCCGTGAGCGAATACGGCTATTTTCGTTCCGTACGGGAAACGGTTTCTGAAATATTTTATAAGCGCTCTTGCTCTTGCATCATTTTTTCTGTCAGTATTATTTGTGAATTTGCCGTTTTTCCCGTAAACGGTATCGGGGCAGAGGATGATATTTTCATAATACCTTTTCAGATATTGGATATTAACTCCGTCATATCCGGGCATTGTGTTGTTTTCAATTAGTTCGGGCATTATTTCAATTTGCGGTTTGTCACTTAATTTTTCGCATACCGCTGCGGCGGTTTTTACGGCACGTACAAGCGGACTTGAAAATACTGCGTCAAAACTTTTACCTTCAAAACGTTTTGCAAGCAGTTCAATCTGCTTTTCGCCAAGCGGCGAAAGGTCAATGTCACATTTGCTTCTGTCGTCATATGGTGCACCCGAAGTATCGGCGTGCCGAATATAAAATATTTCAAATTTTTCGATATCGTTTTCCGACAACCGTTTTCACCGTCCCTATGATGGATATATACAGATTATAGCATTTTTATATAAAAAGGTAAATAGTATTATAAAAATATCATACTATTTTGCGATTGATTTAATATACATAATGTGGTATCATTTACTTTGGTAAAATTCAGTAAAATTTCAGGTGATAATATGGAACTCCTCGTTATTTTCGGCGGATGTTCAAGCGAATATGAAGTATCGCTTCATTCTTCCGCCTCTGTTTTAAGAAACATTCCCGAAAAATATAACGTAACAAAACTCGGTATCACAAAAGACGGCAGGTGGTACTTCTATGACGGCGATATTGACAGCATAGAAAATGATACGTGGTGCGTTGAAGGCAAAGCGATTCCCGCAGTGCTTTCACCCGACAGAAACGATAAATCTCTCATTGTTATGAGAAACAATACTTTTGAAAAAATAAAAATTGATGTTGTATTTCCCGTTCTTCACGGTAAAAACGGCGAAGACGGAACAATACAGGGCATTTTTGAACTTGCAGGCATACCTTATGTCGGCTGCGGTGTTCTGTCGTCATCAATGTGTATGGACAAAGCCGTAACAAATACAATATGCGACTATGCGGGTATTACTCAGGCAAAGTGGGCTTCGTTTACGAAAAATGAATATTATAACGGTGAAATCAATCTTGATAAAATAATAGAAAAACTTCAGTTACCCATATTTGTAAAACCCGCAAATGCAGGCTCGTCTGTCGGCATTACAAAGGCGCACGATAAAGACGAACTTCTCAAAGCAGTAGACCTTGCATTTGTTCATGATAACAAAGCAGTGCTTGAAGAATGTATTGTCGGCAGAGAATTGGAATGTGCCGTAATGGGTAACGGCTCACCTGTAGCGTCATGTGTCGGTGAAATACTTCCGGAAACGGAATTTTATGATTATGACGCAAAGTATAACGACGGCACTACCGGACTTGCAATTCCGGCGGAACTTCCCGACGGTATTGAGGAAAAAATAAAGAAAGCCGCAATAAAAACATATACCGCACTCGGTTGTACGGGGCTTTCGAGAGTTGACTTTTTCCTTAAAGAAAACGGAACGGTTTGCCTTAACGAACTTAATACTCTTCCGGGTTTTACGTCAATCAGTATGTTCCCGAAACTTTTTGCACAGGAAGGTATAGCATACGGTGACCTTATTGACAGGCTCATCTGTTACGCTCTTGAAAGAAATGAAAAATAAAGTTCTTATAACTCTTGTTACCGAGCAGACCTCGGAAGAAAGTGAGCCGGAAACGCTTGAAATAGTGACGGAAGGTACACTTGAAAAAACTCCCGACGGTGTTCTTGTTGAATATGATGAACCCGATGAAGAAATGAAAGGCTCAAAAAGTTCAATACTCATAAACAGTCCCGAACACATTACCATGACGAGGACAGGTACTTTTAATTCACATCTTGTAATTGAAAAATCCGTTCGTCACAACTGCCTTTACGATACGCCTTTCGGAAGCATTATGATGGGCATTTTCGCAAGTGAGGTAAACGCATCTTTTGATTCGGCAGGCGGAACGGTAAAAATGAAATATACGGTTGATTTTAATTCGAGTATGGTTTCCGAAAACACGGTAACGGTAAATGTAAAAAATATTTAAGTGGTGAGAAAAATGGTAAACACAGTTTCAGTTGCAGAAAATCAGATAATCGAAGCCGTAAAAAATGCGGTTAATGAAAATATAAATACAGGCGTTTTTTCGTCAGTTTCGCTTCCCGAATTTAAAACGGAAATTCCCGCTGACAAAAAGAACGGCGACTATTCCGCCAATGCCGCATTTATGCTTTCAAAAGCACTTCGTATGCCGCCGAGAAAAATTGCGGATATGATTATTGAAAAAATCGTACTTGACGGAACATATTTTTCAAAATGCGAAGCGGCGGGCGCAGGTTTTTTGAATTTCTTTTTAAAACCCTGCTTTTATGCCGATGTTCTTCTCAACATTGACGAACAGGGTGAAAACTTCGGCAGAAGCGATTTCGGCGCAGGCAAAAAAATAAACGTTGAGTTCGTTTCGGCAAACCCTACCGGACCGATGCACATGGGCAATGCACGTGGCGGTGCTCTCGGTGACTGCCTTGCGGCTGTGCTTGATTGGGCAGGCTTCGACGTTTCCCGTGAATTTTATATAAATGACGCAGGGAATCAGATTGACAAATTCGCTCTTTCGCTTGACATACGTTACAAACAACTTGTTCAGGGCGAAGATTCTTGCGAACTTCCCGAAGACAGTTATCACGGAGAAGATATAAAAATTCTTGCAAAAGAATTTCTTGATGAATACGGCACGGATTATCTTGAAAAAAGCGAAGAAGAAAGACGTGACGCACTCGTTAAATTTGCGCTTCCGAAAAATATTGCCACAATGAAAGCGGCTATGGAAAAATACAGAATCAATTATGACCTCTGGTTTAACGAGTCAATACTCCATAACGGCGGCGAACTTAAAGAAACAATAGAAATACTCAAAAAGAACGGCTGTACTTATGAAAAAGACGGCGCTTTGTGGTATAAAAACAAAGAAATACAGACAGCGGTTCTCAAACGTCAGGGTAAAACCGATGAGGAAATCGAACGTCTTGAACTGAAAGATGACGTTCTTATCCGTCAGAACGGCAATCCCACATATTTTGCCGCCGATATAGCGTACCACCGCAACAAACTCGAAAAAAGAGGATTTGACAAAGCAATAGACGTATGGGGTGCAGACCACCACGGGCACGTTGCACGAATGAAAGGTGCAATGGAAGCAATCGGGCTTGACGGCGACAGACTTGACGTTGTTCTTATGCAACTTGTAAACCTTATGAAAGACGGCGAAGCGGTAAGAATGTCAAAAAGAACAGGTAAAGCGGTTACTCTTATTGACCTTCTTGATGAAGTTCCCATTGATGCGGTACGTTTCCTTTTCAATATGAGAGAAGCGGGCAGTACAATGGATTTTGACCTCGGACTTGCCGTTGAACAGTCAAGCCAGAATCCCGTTTACTACTGTCAGTATGCTCATGCGAGAATATGCAGTATTTTAAGAAAACTTGAAACAGAGGGTGTCGAAACAAGAAAAGCAACCCGTGAGGAACTTTCGCTTCTTACATCCGAAGAAGAAAAAGACCTTATTTCACACCTTGCTTCATTGCCGTCAACGATTGTTCTTGCGGCAAAAACTTATGACCCTGCAAAAATAACGCATTATGCTACCGAACTTGCGGCAAAATTCCACCGCTTCTATAATGCACAGCGTGTTATGGTGGAAGACGAGTCGCTTATGCAGGCAAGAATATTCCTTTGTGTATGTGCAAAAAATACAATGAGAAATATTTTAAATATGCTTAAAGTTGATGCACCGGAGGTAATGTAAATGAAACTTTGTGTACAGACAGGCGACGTTGTTGACAGACTCGGTTTTGAAAAAGGATATAAAGCAATAAAGGATGCCGGGTTTGACTGTGTTGACTGGAATCTTGACCACGCATGGAAAAACGCCGATATAAGAAACGGAACATATCTCGGTAAAAGCATAATGGAAAAATCGCTTGACGAGGTTATAGAATATTATGCAGAGGAACTTGAAGTAATTAAGAAAAACGGTCTTGAGATTTCACAGGCGCACGCCCCGTTCCCGTGCTATGTTACGGAACATCCCGATGTTCTTGATTATGCGATTGAAATATATAAACGAAACATTGAATACTGTGATTACATAGGGTGTAAATATCTTGTCATTCACGGTGCTTCGCTGGCACTTTCCGATGAAATAAATACACTCGAAAGTATTCATGAAATCAATCTCAAACTTTATTCGTCACTTATACCGACTTTACAGAAAACAGATGTTACGGTTTGCCTTGAAAACCTGTTTACGACTTATAAAGGCGTTCGTTATCAGGGGTGCTATTCAAATCCCGAAGATGCTGTTGCGGATATAGATTACCTCAATTCGCTTGCGGGTAAAGAATGCTTCGGTTTCTGTTTTGATACAGGACATATGAATCTTCTTCACCGTGACCCCAGAGTAGTTATTCCGGTAATCGGAAAAAGAATAAAAGTTCTTCATCTTCACGATAACAACGGCTCTTCCGATGAACACCTTGCGCCTTTTACGGGAACAATAAACTGGAATTTTGTTTGCGATGCACTTCGTGAAGCGGGATATACGGGCACTTTGAGTTTTGAAACGTTCCACCAGACTAATATTGCTATGGAATATGATGAAGAAATGGTACACCCGTGGCTTAAACTTATAGCGGAAACAGGTAAAAGTTTCAGCAGAAAAATTACAGAATAATAAAACAGAAATAAAAGGGGCTGTCGAATTTAGATGCAGAAAGCGTTTTCTTCGTCCCGTGGGCAATACTAAGGTAGGCTGGCGAGAGTCGAACCCGTCACGCCTTACAAATGAAAATTTCCCGAATTGCTTTGCCTCAAATCTTGAAATACGACAGTATATCTGCGATTTTCGGCTTTGCACTTCAAAAAATTTTCTGTTTGTAAGGTGCTTCGCAGTTCCTGCCGTAAGATTTTTTCGTATGCGAAGCAGGAATTTGCAGGCAGGCTGTCGCCTGCCGAAAATTGATGCAATGCAGACGGGAAAAGGTTGCGAGCGGAACCATAACGGGTTCGACTCTCGCCAGCCTAGGCCGAGGGCGAAAAAACGCTTAGAAAAGTAAAATTCAATAAACATTCTGTTATATAAAAAGCGCTTTTCATTACAAAATCTCTGTAAGAAAAGTGTTTTTTGTTATTTCGTTTAATAAAGTGTTTTGCTTTTCGCTCTGCGCTAAATGCGATAGCCCCTATTTTATAAAAAGTGTTATTGCTTTCAATACTGTGTAAACAATAAGAAATACAGAAAGTATTTTTCTTGTTGCCGAAATTACTTTGAATGTTTTTGTGTATTTTTCAATACTTTTTAAAGTTTTTAAATAATCGTTCATATTTTTGAAGCACGGTGCAAACGTTATACATATAATATAACCTTTGACGTTCCTTTCTTAATATTTTAATCGGATGAAAGAAGAACTCCGTGAGCGATACCGGGAACAGATTCGCCCTGCAAAGTTGATGTGGGTGAAAGCAGAGCACCCGTTGCAACGAACAAAACTCTGTTGAGTTCGTGAGATTTCAGTCTGTTTATTATATATGAACATACAACAGAAGCACTGCATCCGCATCCCGAGCCGCCGCTGTGAACGTCCTGCTTTTCAATGTCGTAAATCATAAGTCCGCAATCGTTGTGAACTTTTGAAATATCTATTCCGTTTTCTTTTTTCAAAAGTTCTTTTAAAAGCCTGCTTCCCGTTTTGCCGAGGTCGCCTGTAAGAATAATGTCATAATCTTCGGGCGAACTGTTTGTGTCGGTAAGAAAAGATGCTATTGTTTCTGCGGCGGCAGGTGTAAATGTCAAGGGTAAACCATAAAATAATTTTTATACTGCAAAATTCGGTGTGCAGACACCTTTTTGCGAAATAGAGAAAAAGTCTATACTATATTCACGACACATTTGTCGCAAAAATAGTATAGACTTAAAACTTCTAATAGACTTTAATAATGTAAAACAGAAAAAATCCTACTGGACAATTTTTCGATTTTTGAAATATTGTCCAGTAGGATAATAATCATAACGATTCCATTTTCAAAAAGTCGCTCAACTTTATATGCCGTACAGTGCTTGTGGAATAATCAAGCTCATCGTTACTGATGAGTATTTTTTGGCAGGAATTATCCATGTTGTTGAGTGCTCTGAATTCACGGTTATATGCTTTTTCCTCAGCGACTGAATAGGCAACCTGAATATAATACTGTTTACCGTCTTTCAATGCGACAAAATCGATTTCTTCCTTGCCGTCATAATAAACCTGTAAGGTATAGCCCATATACACAAGCTCGTTATAGACAATATTCTCAAGGTTGTGAGAAAGATCGTATCTGCCATTCATACAACGGATCGAATTGAAGCAAACATCCTCATCATAAGTCTTTTGATAATAGTTTAATTCCCGCTTTGCCTTGCCGGAATAAAGCTTAACGGTTTCAATAGCAAAAGCCTCTTCCAGATAACCGAGGTATTTCGTGATCGTCGTTACAGAGCAAGGGAATCCGTTTGACTTCAGGTAATCGTGAACAGACCTTGCCGAAAATACCCTTGCATTGGAGATAAGAACATAGTTTGCGATTTTACGGAATATATCTGTTTTCCGTATACCGTATCGGTTGATGATATCATTGATGATAATCGTTTCATTCAGATCGTTCAGATATATTTTTTGTGCATCCGTGCCGTTAAATTCAAGCCGTTTCGGGAATCCGCCCCAAACAAGATAGTCGGTGACGGATACTTCTTTACCAAGCTCCTTCGCATATTCGCACAGTTCTTTATAAACAAAAGGGCGAACTCGAAAAGCAACATATCGCCCGGAGAGTTCTTTGGTAAATTCCTTTGATAACAGCTTTGAATTGGAGCCGCTGATAAAAACGGAACAGTCATGAAGCCGTATGGTGCGGCACGCAACAGCCCAATCTTCGACACGCTGAACTTCATCAAGAAACACATAGCATTTTCCGGGTTTTCTGTGTTCTTCAATATAATTTATCAGTGACGATGCATCGGGAAGTGCCAAAAGGACGGATGCATCTTCAAAATCAAGATCAATAATATTGTCGGTTTTGGTTTTTATCTCCGATAGAATTTCGTCAAGAATAACCGACTTTCCGCATCGGCGTATTCCGGTGATGATTTTTATAAGATCACTGTCGTAAAAATCACGGACAGGAGCAATATAATGTTCTCTGTAAATCATAATCGATTCTCACCTCGAAAACAGTATATCATAAATGAAGTAAAAAGTCAATAATATTGTTCATTGCTACTGGACAATATTTCAAAAAATCATAAAATCGTCCAGTATGTTTCGCATTTTTGATAAATTTTCAATTTTGCGAAACAGATATAAAATCAGAGCCATATATTCGTAACGAATAGTCAATAGTTTCTATATATTATAAGTTCCTAATCAAACTCGCCGTCCGCTATTGACTTTTTCCCAAAAATGAGTATAATAACATCATCGGGAATGAAGTTCTCCCGTGGGAAACCTAAACCGCTTTCAAAGCTGATGACTTCTGCAACATTCTTGCAGAAAGGCATCGGCTTTTTAGCATATTCGGGAGGCAATTATGCTCACATCACTTTCTCTTATTTTTCTTGACGGGCTTACCATGGCGTTTATCTGCCGCAAAATCAAACTGCCCCGCATCATTGGTATGCTCGTCACAGGCATCGTGATAGGCCCTTTCGTGCTTGATTTTCTCGATCCGAAAATACTCGGTATTTCGTCGGAGCTTCGGCAGATCGCTCTCATCATCATTCTCATCAAAGCCGGACTGTCACTGAACATTTTCGACCTCAAAAAAGTCGGCAGACCGGCGATACTCATGTCATTCCTGCCGGCACTTTTTGAAATCGGTGCGTTTGTCTTACTTGCACCGTCTCTTCTTCATATCAAGGTGCTTGAAGCGGCGATTATGGGGGCTGTACTCGGTGCGGTTTCTCCCGCTGTCGTCGTGCCGAGAATGGTACAACTTATGGAAGACGGCTACGGCACCGATAAACAAATACCGCAGCTCATCCTCGCCGGAGCATCGCTTGACGATGTTTTCGTCATCGTGCTGTTTTCCGCCTTTGTCGGGATGGCGCAGGGAGAGACGGCAAAAGCAATGGACTTTGTGAACATCCCCGTGTCCATCGTTCTCGGCATCCTCGCCGGGATATTGCTCGGCATGGTGCTTTCATTTCTTTTTGAATTGGCACACAAAAAAGGAAATCCCATACGCCAAAGTCTGAAAACGATCCTCGTTCTCGGCTCGTCGTTTCTTTTGATGTCGGTCGAAAGTTGGCTCGAAGGCATCGTTTCGGTTTCGGGACTTCTTGCCGTGATGAGCATGGCTTGTGTCATTCAAATGCGTTGCCGAAAAGAAGTATCAAGCGATTTATCCGCAAAGTACGGGCGGCTTTGGCTTGCGGCAGAGGTTATTTTGTTCGTACTTGTCGGTGCGGCGGTGGATATCAGGTACACCCTGCAAGCCGGACTTGCGGCGGTGCTGATGATATTCATTGCCCTCATCTTCCGTTCGGTCGGTGTCCTTTTGTGCCTTGTCGGAACAAAGTTGAACGGAAAAGAAAAACTGTATTGCGTAATAGCGTATCTGCCCAAAGCAACCGTTCAGGCGGCCATCGGCTCGGTGCCGCTGTCGCTCGGTCTTCCTTGCGGGAATATCGTTCTTTCGGTTGCGGTTCTTTCAATCTTAATCACCGCTCCGCTCGGTGCGATCGGTATGGATGCAAGCTACAAGAAACTGTTGAATAAATAAAGGAACGGCTGATTTAACTTGAATATTAAATCAGCCGTAACATCTGTTTATTCGTTTTTATCTTCCTGATTCGCTGGAGTATCAAACAAAATCCGCATAAAATCTCGCCTGCCGTAAAGCACACGGACGATATACACGGTGTTCTCCTCAAACCGATAAAAGGCGGTATAGTTTCCGCACACAAGAAAACGGTAGTCGGTATCCATATTCACTATGGACGAAAGCGGTGCACCGGCTTCCGGAAAATCCGACAGCATACGAATATTTTTGGTGATCTTTGTGATCGTTTTTATTGCGGATGCTTCACTGCAAAGCTCGTCGGTGATATATGCTTTTGTTTGCTTTAGATCATTCAGTGCTTCGGGCGAAAATCTGATTTCAGCCATTTATGACACCCAGTTCCTTTTCCACATCCGCAAA
>JAZLLP010000048.1:0-63797 GCA_045598225.1 Acutalibacteraceae bacterium
ATTTTTTGAAGTGCAAAGCCGAAAATCGCAGATATACTGTCGTATTTCAAGATTTGAGGCAAAGCAATTCGGGAAATTTTCATTTGTAAGGCGTGACGGGTTCGACTCTCGCCAGCCTATGCTACGCACAAACGGAAATTAATTCTCCAACTCTGCCGCAATTTATAAAAAATAAAAAAACTTTCCAATTGGGTTGAAATTCTCAAAAACGTATGTTACAATACCATTGCAGAACAAATGTTCTGTAAAAATGTGAAGGAGAGGATAAAAATTTTAAATATTTACGGAGTAAGCTCAAAATGGAAAAACAGGTTAAGTGAGGATGACCCTAAAGTTTGTGTGGAATGCGATGAAGAACATGGTCATATATATCATTTATCGGTCCCGGACATAGTCATTAAATTAAAGGTATGGCATGCTTTTTGTCGTTGTTTTATAGAAAAAGTTAAAACTATACTGCACGGAACAGCAACTGACAAAGAACAAGACGGAGCAGATTTTCACTTATTTTGCTTTATGTCTTTGCCTGATTATTATATTACTCTCAAGGAAGCATATGCTTTAGGTTGGAAATCAGGAAAAGATTTATCGCAATATGCACCCAATAAAATGCTAGCTAAAGGTATCTACAAAAATTATAACGAACACTTACCTACAGGTAGAGTATGGTATGAAGCCGATATAAATTACACTTCCGGCAAACGAAACGATCAAAGAATTTTATATTCTGATGATGGATTGATTTTTGTTACATACGACCACTACAGAAGGTTTTATGAAATTGTGTAGAAAGGAGTAATATAACAGTGGATGAGATAGTAAAAATCACTTTAGATTTAACCGATTGTAAATATATACGCGATTTCCATGAGAGAATACGCGTTGCATTTAACTTCCCTGAATGGTATGGAAGAAATTTGGATGCTTTATGGGATTTGTTGAGTGAACCTTGGTCAGCACATATTACTGTGATTGGTGCGGATACAATGACCAAGGATTTAAGAGAGTATTTTCCAAAAATAATTCAGATTTTTGAGGACGTAAAAGTGGCACAACAGGAATTGGGCTTGTCTTTTAGTTATGAAATATTGTCATAAACTTAATTTTTTGGGGGTGTTTACCTGTTAACTCGGTAGAGCGCTTGACTGGCAGTCAAGAGGTCAACGGTTCGATCCCGTCCGTCTCCACCAAGAACTCTGCGAAAACGCAGAGTATTTTTTTATTCAAACTAATACAATGTAAAAGGGATCGAACCGTAGTCCATGTGCGACGGTTTGCCGCAGGCAGAGGAGCACGGACTTACAATGCGACGGTTTGCGCAGCAAACGAACTCACGCGGAGCGTGATCCCGTCCGTCTCCACCACGAAAAAATCCCTGCGGGATTTGTGAAATACGCTTCGCGTGTGAAATATTGCTACGCAATGTGAAATGCGCTGAGGCGCATAAGGATTTATTTCATTTCACATTCGAGCCTCGGCGAGAATATTTCACAATTTACGGCAGTAAATTATTTCACATCGGCATCAGCCGATATTTCACTGAATTTTTATCACGCGCAAGCGTGTATTCCCCTGTGGCTTGATGATATACCGTTCTTCAAACGGATGATATACAAGGCTTCGCCTTGATAAAACGTTCCTCTCGGAACAGGTGATATACGCTTGCGGCGTATGAAGAAACGGATATTATCTCATATTTGCACGGCAAATATAACGTGGAAACACGCGTAAAGACACTAAGCAGGATGCTTGATATAGAAGGTTTGTATCCACATAAGTTCACACGCACTATGGCAACAAAGGCCATAAATAAAGGAATGCCTATTGAACAGGTTCAAAAGATCCTTGGTCATAGCCGGATTGAGACAACTCTTCAGTATGCTTTTGTTAATCAGGAGAATGTAAAGCTTGCGCATAGACATTATATTGGTTGATTTTTGTTTTTTCTATTTGTAGAGCAAGATAGATTATTTGATGCACATTTTGCATTTTTTCAGGCACAAAATGTTGCAATCAAGAAATTCCGTGGTATAATGGTTAACAAATAAGAGACTATTTTATTTACTAAAGGAGATTGCTATGAAAAAGTTTGTTGCAATTATTCTCACGCTTGTAATGCTCTGCGGAGTTCTTACCGGATGCGGAAAACCCGCCGCAAAGGAAAGCGTAAATGTTACGGTTAAAGTTCCTGTTCTTGCTATGGAATGTGTGACGGATTCTGAAATCACACAGTCAGATCAGTTCCTTCAGAAAGCCTGGAATGCGTTTGCCGAGCAGTATGACAAATACGACGTTACTTCCGACATCATCGTTTTTGAACAGAGCGATTATGATGGTTCAATCACGGAGTGTTATGGCACCGAGGAGGCGGTAGATCTGCTCTACGGCGGATACTTCAACATTTCAGGCTACGTCCATGACGGGTATGCGGCACCGCTTGACGATATGATTACGGATGCCATTCGTGCGGACTTCGATGAGAGTATGTGGTCGATTTCCTCTATCAATGGCAAGACCTATTTGATGCCTTACCTGAACCTGCAGAACGTGCTCTGCTATAACAAGGATATGTTCCGTGAGTGCGGTCTTGATGAGTATATCTCCGATAAGGAAGAAATCCAGGGATGGAGCCTTGAAGATTGGGAGATCATTCTTTCTACGTTGGCTGAAAATCTTGGTGAAAATAAGTTCGCCATGCTTATGTACGCCAAGAACAATCAGGGTGATACGCATACAATGGTCCAGCTTCGCGTAAAGGGTTCAGACTTCTTTGATGAAAACGGAAGATTCAACCTGAACACTCCGGAAGGCATCGCAGGTCTTCAGTGGATCAAAGACAACTATGACAAGGGCTATTATCCTGCCAACTGCGAGGACATGGAGATCAATGACTGCACGTCACTGTTCGCAAACAATCAGATTGCTTTCACTCTTTTCAATACGGCGCTTGCTCAGTCTTATGAGCTCTATGATTTTGAAAAGGGTTATGTAAACTTCCCGGCAGCAAATCCGGAAGGCGTCTGCTCCACCTTTGTTACCGGATTTATGGCATTTGATAACGGGGATGCAAAGAAACTCGAAGTAACCAAAGCATTCCTTAAGTTCATTTATGAAAATGAACAGTGGCTTGATTATTCTGCCGGCGGCATCCCCTGCTCCAAGGGTACTGCAGAACGTCATGGCAGTGAAGTGTTCATGGGTGATATGTTTGCAGAGAACAACAAGTATGTTGTTGACTACCAGATGAACAATCCGAACTGGCTCGGTGTAAGAGCAGCGTTCTGGCCGCATATCAATGCACTGCTTACCGGAGCAGAAACGGCAGCGGAAGCAGCCGCAGGTCTTGATGCCGATTGCAATGCGGCAATTGAAGAGGGTTATTCCAACTCCAAACTGCACGAATAACTTTCTTATCTCTCTTCGGAGGATGAAATATGGACAAGGAAAATAAGATATCCCAAAAAAAGAATAAGATCGCCAAAAAGAATTCTGTACGGGTGATTATTATCGCGGCGGCAATCTTTGTCGTGCTCGTTGCAGCAGTCCTCTTGATGGGAAACAGTGCGTACAAAAGATCGATTGTTTCAATCAATTCTGCACATATCGAAGAACTTGCAGAGCATGATGTAACAATCATCAACACTTCCATTGAATCCAGGCTTGATATGCTTACTAAAATTGAGAACGATATTCACTATTGGAGTAGAAAAGACGGTACGCCAATAACAGATCTTCTGCACACAGATTCCGATTTTTTGGACAATGCGGACAAAATCTCGCTCGTATCGGATGACGGTTTCATATTTTCAAGCAATAACGTAATTGAAAACAGACCGGATATTGCAGAAGTCTGCACATCCAGTCCTGATAAGTTTGTCTGCCGTTTTGATAACACGGTGGATAATATTCCCGATATGCGCAGAGAATTCCTTCTCTACGGTATCCGAATCAAGCCTGTGGAAGTTCAAGGTCATGCGTGTAGTTATCTTTGCTGTTTCGTTCGTCCGGCAAATCTTGAAAATGAACTCAAAATGGAGATCTATGGCGGTCAAGGATTCAGCTCAGTTATTGATGCAGACGGAAACTATATCCTGAATATCAACCGTAGCCACAGTTTCCTTGACAGGGATAATTTCTTTGAAGACTTCGAGAATATATTAGATTATGCTTCTGTCGAAGAGTTCCGCGAAGTGCTCGCTACTACTACTACTACTACGGCGCGCGCGAATGCGAAGATCAGCAGCAAGTCGTCGCAAGAGTACTATCTTGTCTTCACACCGATGAACGATGTTGACTGGTACTTTGTTTCCGCAGTTCCGTCAAGCGTTTTTGATGCGCAGTCAAGAAATTTGTTACGGATAGCCGGTCTTCTTCTTGGTGTAGTTGTCCTTGCACTTGCCGCAGTCATCATATTTACTGTCAGAGCCAGAAGGCAGCAACAAGAGCTGGAGGAAAAGGCAGTTACAGATGCACTGAACGCAAAACTCCAGGATCAGCAGATCAAACTTGAGGATGCCCTTAATCGTGCAGAGAATGCAAACCGCGCTAAAACGACCTTCCTCTTCAACATGAGCCACGATATCCGTACTCCGATGAATGCGATTATCGGCTTCAACAATATGGCTCTTTCCCATATTGACGATAAGGAAACTGTTGTAAACAGTCTTAAGAAGGTCGGAATCAGCAGCAGGCAGCTTCTTTCTCTAATCAACGACGTCCTTGACATGGCGAGAATTGAATCCGGTACGGTTAAGTGTGAGTACGAGCCGGCAGACATTGTCGAATCAGCAAGCGAACTGATGGATATTGTAAAACAGTCAACGGACAAAAAGCTGAACATCAATTTCGATTTCAGTCGTATTGAGCATAAGTTCGCTTTGGCCGACCATCTCCACATGAGCCGGATATTTACCAACATCATCAGCAACTCGGTTAAATATACCCCTGAGGGCGGAACGATAAGTTTCACAGGCATAGAAACACCGGTATCCCGTGATAACTACTACGGATACGACTTTATCATTGAAGATAACGGAATAGGTATGTCAGAGGAATTCCTTGAACATATCTACGAAGAGTTTTCCAGAGAAAAGTCCACAACAGCGTCCGGAGTCCAGGGCACAGGACTTGGTATGGCAATTACCAAGAGACTGATTGATCTCCTTAATGGTACTATTGCGATTCAGAGTAGGCTCGGTGAAGGAACGAAAACAACCATCCACCTTGAAATGGAAGCGGCGGATCCGAATCGTGTTTCGAGTGAGACCGCTTCGCTCGGAGGCGAAATAGATTTAACTTTACTCAAGGATAAGAAAGTTCTCCTTGTTGAGGATAATGAACTCAATCGTGAAATCGCGGAAGACATACTTACAGAAGAAGGTATGATAGTTGATACTGCAGAAGCCGGTGACATTGCAGTCGAAAAGATGAAAAACGCCGAAGTCGGGCAGTATGATATTATACTTATGGATATCCAGATGCCGAGAATGAACGGCTATGAAGCAACGAAGGCAATAAGGAATCTTCCCGGAACCTATGCATCCACGATTCCTATCATTGCGATGACTGCCAATGCTTTTGAGGAAGACAAGCAGAACGCATTTGCCTCCGGTATGAACGGACACCTTGCAAAGCCGATTGAAATACCTAAACTGATGGAAACGCTGTCAAGGTTCCTTTAAGATAATAAAGATGAGAAAAATGCTCTCAGCAATAAGGAATACCTTTGCCGGGAGCATTTTTACATAGATTGTGCAGATACTCCGTGTTTCTGCGGTATTTGAGGGGTGGGTTCAAACGCAGAACCAAATTAAATTGTATCAACGCCGTAGTTCTTACGCACCAAAAACCTTGATATACGCCGTTTCTTCATTGAAACGGCGTAATATTTTTCTGCTTTAAGGGAGTAATAATTGCTTCAGACAGGCTTTTCCGGTGATTCGCAGGTACCCCCCGAGGCATTTTTACGCAATGCAGTCAATTCCGTCAATGAACTGCTGAAAATCAAAATTGAAATCAATCTTCAACTTATAATCACGATAAACATCAACTCTCCGAATAAGGCAGTTTACAATTATTTTCTTCTTTTTAAAATCTGCATTAACGCGGTATATCATCAAGGTCGGCATTGCCGTTGTTGTATATCATCATGCGTCAGCGTGTATTTCCTGCGGCTTGATGATATACCGTTCTGCGAACGGATGATAAGCAAGGTTTCGCCTTAATTTGAACTTCATAAGCGGTCATAAATGATTAAAATCTTGCACAATTAAGTTTTATTATGTATAATTACAGTGTTTATAATAACGACCAAAACCGAGGAACACGAAACGGGGGCTATCAGCTTGAATATTGAAGCAAAAAATCTTGAAGAATGTATGCAGAATCTTTTTAACGGCGATACCGTAAAAAATGAAACCGTAATGTTCCTTGAAAAAGGTGAAGCAAAAGATTTACTGTTCAAAATAGATAATGTTCTGTCCGTTACATCTTATGACGGTACTGTATCCTATGTTGAGGGCGTTGATTATGAAGTGCAGAACGGCAGGCTTGTATGCCTTGACGGCGGATCTGTTCCGTGTATTACGAGCGAAGTATTCTATAACTGCAAAGATTCAATCATCAATATAAACCGCAACGGCAAAACCGTGCCGCTTTATTGGGGCGAGGGCACAACAATGACGCAATGGCAGGTAAATGTTACATATACGCACAGTGATGAGTGGAGCGGTTACACTCAGGAATGTGCCGCACAGACCTTGAAGCCGTTTCTTCGTAAACTTGCAAACGGCGAGGATGTTACCGTCATATTTTACGGCGATTCCATAACCTACGGTGCAAATGCAAGCAGTATTGTCGGAACACAGCCATATCAGATGCCATATACTGTTCTGTTCACAAAAGCACTTGCCGACATGTTCGGATACAACATTCGACATATCAATACAAATCTCCCAAAAACTGCTGCGGCACCTGCTGACTGTAATACAGGCTCATCACACACCGTTACATATATAAATCCATCAGTCGGCGGGTGGGCATCAACAGACGGTATAAATAATTATGATACCTATATTAAGCCGTTCATTAAAGAATACGGATGTGACCTGTTTATGCTCGGCTTCGGTATGAATGACGGCGGCAAAACCCCCGAAGAATTTTACCGCAACGAAAAAGATATTCTTGACAGAGTAATAAAACAGTCGCCTGAAGTCAGCCTGCTGCTTATGGCTACTATGGTACCCAATCCCGACGGTATCGGCTGGTACGGTAATCAGGCGGCGCAGGAAAAAATATTGCTTGAGGGCGCAGACAGATACAATAAAAGAGGCAATCCCTGTGCCGTTGTCCGTATGGGGTCGGTCTCTCTTGCCGTTCTGGAACACAAGCAGTTCTGCGATTACACAGGGAACAATATCAATCATCCCAATGATTTTTTCAGCCGTGTGTATGCGCAGACATTGCTGCAGTGCGTTGTCGGATATGAAAATATTAAGGAGACGGATGCAAATGAATAAAATTACGGAAAGTAAAGGTAAAATTGAATATGCAATCGACCAAAATGACGGTTTATTCAATTATTACGGTGTGTATTATTCAGCCGACGGCTATTGCAGGGGTCATATCGTGTTTGAATCATTCAAGGGCGAAACGGCAGAGGAGGATTTTTTCCTTGAGCCGGGCGAAAATGCGACCTTTTACAGTTATATCGACGGTTTTTTGAACAAAGCAAAAAACAAAGCAGTTAAAACAGTTTCCGTTGAAAATATTACGGGCAAAAACTTTGTTATGCACGGTATAAAAACTTTTAACCGCAAGGTTGAGAAAAGAGAAGTGTTTATTTCCGACGAGTATTATAAGTTGGGAATCGATCTTCAATGGGGCGGTGCTTTGAGCTATCTCGAAGACCTTAAAAACAATGTTGAAGCCGTAAAGGTCGACGGAACCGTAAAGGTGGATTCAAATGCTTCAAAAAGATATAATAAAGCGGCGGTCAACCGCCATGTCAACCTGATAAACAAATACGATGCAGGCAGATTGGTACAGCAGTCATACTACGGCCCTATGGATATTGAAGGCTATCCGAACGGCACATTTACCGATGGCAACAAATGGAAATACAACCCTGTTCAGGGCGGTAATAAATATGAGGGCTGCAGTAAAATAGTTGATATCAGAAAGGACAGCAATACCCTTTATGTAAAATGCCGCCCTATGGACTGGGCTATGCCGGATAAATGGATAACACCGTCATATATGGAAACTTGGTATTCATTAAGTAACGGTACAGTCCGTGTTTCGTGCCGTTATGTTGACTGGTCCGGATATCCGACCTGTCAGATGGGTGTAGAGCTTCCGGCATTTTACTGTGTGGAGCCGCTTAACCGTTTTGTATATTACGGCGGCGATAAGCCGTGGACCGGCGATACACCGGATGTTGAGCCTTCGCTGGATTTCTGGGCGATAAGCTACCCGCATTTCAAATCAACTGAAAACTGGGCTGCATTTACGGGCGAATTTGATGACAGCTTCGGAATAGCACTTTATTCACCGCTCGAGGATATTGATTTTTTAAGCGGCGTTTTTGAAAGAGGCAAAACGACCGGTAAGGATCCGTCCGAACATTTTGCAACCTCGTATTTTGCCGTAACTCAAACCGCAAACCCGTGGCAGTTTGAAAGCTATAAGCCGTTTGAATACGACTTTTATCTCACCACGGGAACGGTCGGGAAAATCAGAGAAAACTTTAAGAGTATCAAGTCGGAGTGAACTTTATGCCGAAAGGTTATGTAATAAACTTAAAAAAAGCAGAGGCGGCAATAACCGCTTCTGCCGAAAAACGCATACAGGACGGCACACTTACGGGTGCACACGCAATCGTTCTGCAGAACGGAGAAGAAATAATCAACACGACATTCGGCTCTTATGAAGTCGGCGGTAAGGCACTTGACGGCAATGCGGTTTACAGAATCGCATCCATGACGAAACCGATAACCGCCGTTGCGCTTCTGATTGAGCACGACAGAGGGAATCTCAGCATTTATGATGACCTTGCGAAGTATATGCCGGAATTTGCACAGATGTATGTTTCGCAAAAGGATGAAAACGGCACTCCCGCAACAGATGAAAACGGTCTTATGAAAAAAGGCGAAAAAACCGAAAACATCATCAAACTCTATCAGCTTGTTTCTCATGTAAGCGGAATCGGTGATGTTAATATTGCCGCTGTCGGTAAGGATAGATGTACCTGTAAAACTGCGGCTGAATGGCTTGCAACACAGCCGCTTGTATTTGAGCCCGGCTCAATGCAGCAGTATTCCACGGGTGCGTTTGATGTTGCGGCAAGGGTCATTGAAATAACAAGCGGAATGGAGTTTTCAGAATATCTCAAAGTCAATATTTTCGATAAACTCGGTATGAATGATACTACCTTTGAGCCGACTGAGGAGCAGTTTTCGAGAATGGTCGGAATTCATAATTTTGCCGACGGTAAAGCGTTTAATGAAAAAACCGTTCCCGGCTGTGTTTTCGGCAATTTCCCGGCAACCTATCATGCGGCAGGAGCCGCTCTGGCATCAACGGCAGCTGATTATGTGAAATTCGCGCAGATGCTTCTCAACGGCGGCAAAGCAGAGGACGGTACGGTTATTTTGTCGGAAGAAACGCTCAAACTTATGTCAACTCCCGTTCTTGATGACAAGCGTTCAGATAATACTCTGTGGGGACTTGGCGTTCGTGTCATAGTTAAACCGGGAAATACGCTTCCCGTCGGCTGTTTCGGCTGGAGCGGAGCATACGGCTCACATTTCTGGATTGACCCCGTAAACAAAGTTGCCGCAGTTTATATGAAAAATTCAGCTTATGACGGCGGAGCAGGAAATCAGTCTGCAAACGAATTTGAAAAAGATATAATGAACAGCTTTAAGCTGAAAATAATCAAATAGTATATGACGACAAATCGACAATTGTTTTCAACGCTTCAAATAATAAGCTTGATACAAAAGATATTCAGCTTGATGATATACAACACTTCGTGTTGGTGATATACCGTTCCGCGCACGGATGATATAAGATTCATGTGAAATTGATTATCTGTAATTTTCAATGAAGCAGCGCGAGCACTTCATTCAAAACAAATCCCCTGACGGACTGAGTGCAGTTTCCGTCAGGGGCAATTTTTACTATTCGGTTTCGATAAAAAGACCTATTCATCTTTATGCTCAAAGCGTTATGTACACTTGCTCGATTTTGTAACACTCTGTTTTTTGTAATTATGTTTTATCTTTTTTTGAAAGTTGCCAGAACGCAACGGCACCTGCTGCCGCTACATTTAATGAGTCAACACCCCGAAGCATGGGTATTTTTACCGTATAGTCACAACCGTCAACCGCTTTTTCGGAAAGCCCGTCACCCTCTGTGCCGAGAATAACGGCAAGCCTTTTTTCGCCCATAAGCGACGGGTTGTCAATGTCAACGGAATTATCTTCAAGTGCCATAGCGGCACATTTGAAGCCGTATTCATGAAGTAAATCAATTCCGCCGTCTTCAAGCGGAAGCGGAAAATATGCCCACGGAATCTGAAACACCGTACCCATACTCACCCTTATTGCACGGCGGTATAACGGGTCACTGCACCCCGGTGTCAGCAAAACGCAGTCCATACCGAGTGCGGCGGCACTTCTGAAAATTGCGCCCACATTGGTGGGATTCATTACCCTGTCAAGCACCGCAACACGCTGTGCATTTTTGCATATTTCCCGTGCGTCACTTTTTTCGGGTCGGCGCATGGCGCAAAGCACACCCCTTGTAAGGCAAAAGCCCGTAAGATTTTTCAGCACAGAAAGTTCAGAAGTAAAAACGGGAATATCACCGCACCTTGCAATAATTTTCTTTGCCTCGCCTTCAATATGCTTTTCTTCAACCAGCATCGACAAAGGAATACATCCCCCGTCAAGCGCACGTTCAATCACATTCGGACTTTCCGCTATGAAAATCCCGTTTTCGGGGTCATCACGGTTTACAAGTTGATTTTCGGTAAGCCTTGCATAAACGTCAAGTTCTTTCGCACCGAAATCCGTTATTCTAATTATGTTCGGCATAAAATCACCCGAAAAAATGATACAATAAAATCAAGCGCTTTTCAAGTGTTATCCGCAAACATCGGTAGGGCAAATTTTTAAAAATATCGATTGCTTTATGCAAAGAAATTGATATGATAACCGTATCTTCACTTGAACAGCCTGTTATAAGACAAAGTGAAATTGCTTTCAGAGAAAATATTTTCAGAGAAAGGAAGAATCTTTATGCAGTCGCCTGATTTGCAGTAAATTTCACAGAAAAAGGAAAAACCACTTGACAGATATAATACCTTGATATACAATGTATTATACATAGATATACGAGGTGTTGTTTTATGGGTTACAGTAAGGAACTTTTAAAAGGTAGCACGGCTGTTCTTGTTATGAGTGTGCTTAAAAATAATGATATGTACGGCTACAAGATTATTCGTGAACTTGAAATCCGTTCGGAAAACGCTTTTGAAATGAACGAGGGAACCTTATATCCGATTCTTCACGCCCTCGAAAAGGAAGGTTATCTTGAATCCTATTGGAATATCTGTAACGGCAGAGATCGCAAATACTATCACCTTACCGACAAAGGGGAAAAACTGTTTGCCGAAAAGAAAGATGAATGGAAATCTTTCTCGGCAAGTGTTGACCGAGTTCTGAACTTTTCGTAAGGAGTTGACAGAATGAATGTTGATGAATATGTAAAGAAAACATCAAAGCAGATACACAATAAAAAAGAACGTGAGCAGTTTGAACGGGAAATGACGAATCATATCCTCGACAAAGTTGAATATTACATAAATTCGGGATATGACGAAAAAACAGCCATTAAAAAAGCAATCAATCACATGGGCGACGCCGAAGACATAGGAATGCAAATGGGTATGGTACATAAAAACCTCGGCAGAATTGTTTTTGATATTGTTGCATTTTTAGTTATTGTCGCCATTCTGTTATTTCTTCTTTTGTATTTATTTTTTTTTGGTGAAGATTTTACAAATCTGAATTCGCCTTTTAACCTTGAACTTGTATGGTGTATTTTGCAGGTAGTTATGCTTGCTTTATTCCGCAAAGGCAAACATTTTGCAGTAAGCTGTGCCTTGTTTGTTTATAACAGTTTGTACATTCTGATGCGTATTTCAGCGGGTCAGTATTATTCACAGATTTTATTTGTAATACGGTTGATTATTTCGGGACATATTAAAGATATTTCTCTCATTTCAAACACGTGGTTAAAATCCGAAAGCATTACTCTTGCCGTTGCAACTTTGTTAATGTTTGCTTTGTCGGAATTTGCGGGGTTATATGCGCTTAAAACGGCAAAAAGACTAACACTCAGACCTGACCGAAAAACACATAAAAAGTTGAATACCGTTTTCAGTTGTTTTGCCGCTGCAACTGCCTGCTTTGCGGTTGTTTCGGTTTTCACATTAATAAAAACAGAAAAAGCAGATTATAATTTTCACTGGGTCAGCGTACTGTGTTTTATTGAGTGTGATGAGAAAGTAGATTTCGTTCAACTTGATTATGAGCGTGACGGAATATATCTTGATTTAGATTATGACACATTCGACATTGCTCCACAGTCTTCGTTTTGGTGGGATTTAGAACTTAATCGCGAGGAAATATATTTCAGGGATATTAATATAAAGTATTATCCTACCGAAATAAGTAAAACATTTTACGGCAAAATCACTGTCACTAATGAATATTCGCCGACCAAGCGTTATATTGCGGTTATCCCGATAGATTCCGATGAAGCGATGTATAATTACGCCAAATGGTTTGACACAGAGAAAACAGATGTATTGGAAGGCGTTCTCGACAGCAGATATTACTGTGAGTGTGATTATAAAATAAAACTCACGCACGATGAAGCATTTATCAATTCTAAAAATGAGTATTTAAAAGAAATCAGAAATTATACTGAATGATTATAAATGTTTCTGATGATAGTCATACGGTCAAAATATAATCTATAAATAACAATTCACCCGTCTACTCGTTTGAGCAGTCGGGTGAAAGTATATTTTTTATACAAAACCTTTTTATATATTTCGTCAGGAAAACAAGTCAGTTGTCAGAGTGAAGCGTTTTACAGTTTTTTGAAATGCAGAACATCGCCGTGAAATATCAAGTCGATTTTTCCAATTCTATTTCCACCGCAACAAAGCCGTACGGCGCTATTTCGGAAAGCGTGAGAATGTTGCCGTTCGCTTCTCCCTCTGCACCGAAAAGACTGAATGAAGCAATATCTTCGCAAATTTCAATTTTCGGCTCATATATTTTATCCGGGAAAAAGTTCCAGAGACCGACTGTCATAACATTGTCTTTTTTCTTTGTCAGAATATATAAATCCGGATGTCCCGTGCAAACGGCGGGCAGTTTTTTGCCGCTTAACCATTGAAGTGCTTCAATGACCTGCTTCTGTCTTTCATAATTTCTGAAAACCGTTTCTTCGGCTGAATAACCGTCAAACGTGAAAATCGCAAACCGAAGTCCGTCAGCGTTTTGATATTTAAAAAATACCGGAATTTTTTCGCCGTTTTTTTCAATGTAACTGCCGATTTCGGCTCCGTCATCAATATTTACTTTGTGCAGAGTTGTCGAGGTGGTGTTATTTATCATTTCACCGTCGGCAAAATACTCCGTCCCTCCCATTCCGGTAATACCGTTTTCAGAGACTATTCCGGTGTCTATCCCCTTTTCTTTTAAAATCACTGATGAAGCATAGTCGATAACAACGCCGTTTTTTAAATCATCGTATGTCAGAATACGTGCATCCTCTCCGAATGCAACTCCGGAATATTCATTGCCGGAATAAACCGTGGATATACTGTTTGATGCAAGAAACCTTGCGGGCATACTGAAAGCAAGTTCCTGAACTTTTACGGGATTTTCTTTGTCTGCGGGCATAACAAGTGTACTGAATTTTCGCATACTGTCAAAAACACGCACACCGACCGTTTTTTTGTCGAAAAACATTTCATCAATGGCTTCATAAACAGGAATATTTCTGATATGTGCATCATTGTAGCCTGTTTCGTAATCGTAATCAGCGGTGTAGTCAAATGAATATTTCAATATTCCGTCTGTACAGCCGTCTGCTCTGAGAACTGTATCAAAACCCTCAAGGTAAGATGCGGGAACACGGTAACGTGGGCGGGGATAAGTGTCTCCCTCGGAGAAAATTTCAATATTTCCGTCTTCTCTCCTGCTTGCTTCAAGTCTCTCCTGTTCAATAACATAAGATAATCTGCTGTGCCCCCATGCGTTTAAAGAAGCCCAGTAAGGTGCGCCGATAAGCCGGTAAAACGGTCTTGTGCCACCTGCAAGAATTTTTGCAAGTCTGTCGGGCGTAGTACCGTCAACATCCCACGAAGTTATGCAGGAGCAGAAGCCGAGACGAATATCGGGGTTTACCGAATCAACACTTTCACGGCATTTCTTCGCAAATTCTTCAAAAACCGCACCGTTTACAGCAAGGAATGCGTCACGGTATTTGTTTTTGCCGCCGTTCATAATTCCGTTTAGTACGGTTTCACGGCTCACATTTTCACCGAGATATTCACGAATTCTGTTAAGGTGATTTTCACAGACGCAACCGAAACCTATATCAAGAAAACCGTAACGGAAATCATCGTCAAACTGAATAATGTCAACACCCGCCTGCGCACAGCCTTTAAGAAAACCGCACATCTCTTCGCAATATTTTTCATCGGTCGGACAGACTGTTTCTTTACTTACTTTGCCTTCGGGTGAAACCATACGAACAAAATCGTTTTCAAGCGTATTGTAAAAAGTCCAGAACCATGCGCCGACTTCAAAGCCGCATGAGTGAAGATACTCGGTGTTGTCTTTAAGATTTTCAAGTACACTCGCCCGTCTTTCAACGCCTGTCGAGTTGCTTGGGAGAGCCAGCATTACACGCTCAACACCCATTTTTTTCAGTATTTCAAACGTTTTTTCACGGTTCATGTGATGTTTAAAATTACAGTTACCGATCGGAACGGTGTATTTGTACTTTTCATTCACCGAAAATCACCTCAAAAATTCTTTGAATAAAATATATCATTATATTGTTTTGCAGTCAATATTACTCAGAACCGGCATATTTAATATTACTCAGAACCGGCATATTTAATACTTGTTGAAATAATTATATATTTATTGTATAATTATAATGATTAAAATGATATTATTTCGGAAAGAACACCAAGGAGAACAGCGAATATGTATAACAGTAATAAAGAAAACTTCAACACCGCACCTGAAATTTGTCCGCTTACAAAAACGCAACTTGACGTTTACCTTGACTGCATCAAAAAGCCGGACTCAATTATTTACAATATTCCGATACGCCTTACGCTTCCGCGCGGAACGGACAAAATCCGTTTTACAGAGGCGGTTAAGGAGGTTGCTTCAAAGCACAAATCTCTTTTTGTGACCATAGGCACTCCCGACGGAATTCCGTCTATGATTTATAAAAAAACGCCTGTGCAGGTATCGGAATTTTCTGCCGACAGCATAGAAACGTTTACCCGTTCTTTTCGCCGCCCGTTTGATTTGGAATCGGGCCCGCTTTATCGCTTCCAATATGTGACAACCCCCGACGGCGACGCATTTTTCTTTGACATTCATCACATCATTTTTGACGGTACATCTATGAGCAGATTTGTACGCCGTATTGCAGATGTTTATAACGGTGAAGAATGTCCGGATGAAGAACTGACATTATTTGACATTGCAAAAGCGGAAAATGAATATACGGATGATGAAACAGAAAAAAAATACCGTGAATACTTCGACTTAAAATTCAGCGACACGGATTGTGACTCAAAGCCCGTTCCCGACCAAATGATAAAAAACGGTCTGACAGACTGGGGATGTGTTCGTGTTAATACATGTAACAGACTTTCTGCCGACGAAATCAAGGAGTATGTAGCAAATAATAAGATAAGCGAAAACGCATTGTTCCTCGGCGCATTCGGATATACTCTTGCAAAATTCAACGGAGTTGAATACAGTACGTTTACAACGGCTTACCACGGGCGTTCCGACCGCAGACTTTTAAACACAGTCGGAATGTTTGTAAAAACACTTCCGTTTATTTGCAAATTTGATGAAAACGAAACTCCGGCAGATTACCTTTTAAGAGCATATAACGATTATTTTACAACTAAGAAAAACGAAAGCATTTCGTTCAGCGAACTGGCGACTCAATACGGGTTGAATATGAACATTTCGTTTATTTACCAGGCGGAGTTGTTAAGTGACTTCGATTTTGAAGGCGGAAAATGTAAGGTTGATTTGCTGATTTATGATTCCTCGGTAGCGGATATAGAATTAATGTTTATGAAAAATGAGTCGGGATATACCGCACAATGTTATTATCTTCGCTCCGACTATACAGAAGAATTTGCCCGCAGTTTTATTGATATGTTTATAAATACCGTCAACGGTATGATAAAAGCGTCAACATTAAAAGAAATAAGTTTGGTAAACAAAGAAAGTACCCGAAAACTTGACGAACTCAACCGCACGGAGAAAGATTATGACAACGAAAAAACAGTTGTTGACCTATTCCGTAAGCAGGCGAAAAAAACGCCCGATTCCGTATGTATAGTATATAAAGACAAGTCTTTTACATACCGTGAAGCAGACGAATACACCGACAGGCTGGCAAAATATCTCGTTTCATGCGGAATGGGCAGTGAAAAAATTGCCGCCGTTCTTGTGCCGAGAAGCGAATATATGACACTTTGTTCCCTCGCAGTTCTCAAAGCGGGAGGAGCATATCTTCCCATGGATACATCTTATCCGCCGGAACGTCTTAATCTTATGATTCAGGATTCGGGAGCGGTAATTCTTATTACAACACCCGAACTCAGCGAACTGATAGACGAAAAATTCAACGGTTTGCGAATTATGATTGCAGAAACCGAAAAATTACCCGATACGGATATTTCGCTTCCCTCACCGAAGCCGGATGACCTGTTCTGCATAATTTACACATCAGGTTCAACGGGAATGCCGAAAGGTGTAATGTACAACCACTCCAATGCGGCGGTTACTACGGAATATGTTAAAAACTATTACGGCATAGACGGTACGTCACGCATTGCCGCATACGCAAGTTACGGTTTTGATGCAAATATTTACGATACATATCCCGCAATCACATCGGGTGCCGCTCTGCATATTATTTCCGATGAAATACGTCTTGACCTTCTTGCGGTAAGAGATTATTTTAACGCAAACGGAGTAACCCATTCTGTTATGACTACTCAGGTCGGCAGGCAGTTTGCTCTTTTAGGCGGGCTTAAAACGCTCAGACATCTTTCCGTTGCGGGTGAAAAACTGACACCTCTTGATGCTCCCGAAAACTTTAAAATGTATAATCTTTACGGACCGACAGAAGGCTCCGTAATTACAAGCGCATTCTTTATAGACCGTACTTACAGGGATGTTCCGATAGGAAATGCGGTTGATAATCTTAAACTTTATGTAGTTGACAAAGCAGGCAGACTGCTTCCCGCAGGTGCTGTGGGTGAACTGTGGATTTCGGGACCTCACGTAACAAGAGGGTATCTTAACCGCCCCGAAAAAACTGCGGAAGTATTCGGAAACAACCCGTTCTGCACAGAAAACGGATATGAAAGAATATATAAAACCGGCGATATTGTACGCCTTGCAGCAGACGGAAATCTTCAGTTTATAGGCAGACGTGACGGTCAGGTAAAAGTGCGCGGATTCCGTGTTGAACTCACCGAAATCGAAGAAATCATTCGCCGTTTTGACGGAATAAAAGATGCCACCGTTGCGGCATTTGATGACACCGACGGCGGAAAATTCCTTGCGGCGTATATTGTAAGCGACAGCGAAATTGACATTGAAGCGCTCAATGATTTTATTCGTGCCGACAAACCCCCGTATATGGTTCCCGCGGTAACAATGCAGATTGATAAAATTCCGCTCAACCAGAATCAGAAAGTAAACAAAAAAGCACTGCCTGTACCGAAACGCAAGGCGGAAAATATTGTTATGCCAGAAAACGATGTTCAGCAGAAGATTTATGACATAGTTGCGGACATTATCGGTCACAGAGAATTCGGCATTGATTCAAATATTTTCGATGCAGGGCTCACATCAATAGGAACGCTGAAATTAAATGTACGTCTCGGAACGGAGTTTGATGTATCCGTTAAACTTGACAGTATCAAACAGAACGATACTGTAAGAAAACTCGAATCTTTGCTGTCAGCAGGCGAAAAATCACAGGAATATGAAATTTTTGCCGACTACCCCATCACACAGACGCAACAGGGCATTTTCATAGAATGCAGTTCAAGACCGAATACCGTTACATACAATATGCCCATTCTTATAAAACTCGGTGAAAATGTTGATACATCACGTCTTGTTTTATCAATCAAAACTGCTGTAAACGCACACCCCTACATTAAAACAACTTTGTTTGCCGATGAAAACGGCGATATTCGTGCACGCAGAAATGACAGTAAAGCACCTCAAATCAATGAAATTGTCTGCGAAAGCATACCTTCTCAAAATGAACTTGTTACACCGTTCAATCTTCTCGGCGAAAAACTCTACCGCATAACCGTATATACTACCGAAAACGGAAATTATTTGTTTATGGACTTCCACCATATTATTTCCGACGGAGTTTCGGAGTCAATTCTTCTTTCGGATATTGACAAAGCGTATGCAGAACAGAACGTGGAAGCCGAAAAATATACCGGTTTTGAAGCCGCACTTGACGAAAAAGAGGCACGAAACTCGGAACGTTTTAAACAAGCGAAAGAATACTATGACAGCATTTTTAAAGGTTGCGAAAGTTGTCTCCCCCCGAAAGCACCCGACACCGAAAACTGCGGTGCATCATCCGTCAAACGTGTGTGCAATATTGACGCAGAAACTGTCAACACATTCTGCAATCAGAATAAATTTACGCTCAACGCATTTTTTAATGCCGCTTTCGGATATACTCTCAGCCGTTTCGGTCAGTTTGACGATGTTGTTTATACCACAATTTATAACGGCAGAAGTGATTCAAGACTGACGTCTTCGGTTACAATGCTTGTTAAAACGCTCCCTGTTCTCATTCATACGGAAGAAAACAGAGCGGTAGCGGATATGATATTTGAAACACAGCAGCAGTTAATAAACAGTATGGCAAACGATATATATTCGTTTGCGGAAATTTCCGCCGCATACGGAATACACTCGGATATTATCTTTATATATCAGGGTGACAATTTTGAATTTAAAAAACTGTGCGGTGAACCTGCTGATTTTATAAACGTTCTTCCCGATGTTGCCAAGGCTCCCCTTTCACTTAATGTATTTCTTAAAAACGGCAAATTTGAAATTGAAGCCGAATACAGTTGTGAAATGTACAACAAAGCATTTGTTGAAAGTATTCTTGATGTTTTTGAAAACGTTATAAAAGGCTTCACCGAAAAAGAAAAAACAGAAGAAATCAGTCTTCTGTCGGAAGATGCAAATAAAAAACTGTGTGAAATAAACAACACACACAGCGACTTTGAAAATATACCCGTAAACAGATTTGTTGAGCGTTATGCATCGTCTGACCCCGACAGAATTGCCGTTATCGCACAGGATGCTACGCTTACATACAAAGAACTGAACGCTCTTGCCAACAGAATGGCTCACGTTCTTTTAGAGCACGGTATTAAGAAAGATTCGGTTGCGGGACTGATGCTTGAAAGAACATCACTTCTTTCGGTTACGGAACTTGCCATTATAAAAGCAGGCGGAGCATTCCTCGGGCTTCTTCCGGAATATCCCGATGACAGAGCCGAATACTGCCTTCTTGACGCTGACAGTCCCGTTGTAATAACAACAGAAGAAATTAAAGCATCACGTCCGTCGCTTTTCGGTGATGATAAACCGTACTGCACACTTACTGTGGAGGAAATGCTGAAAAATAATAATGACGATAACCTTAACCTTGACATTTCACCCGACAGCCTTGTTTACTGTATTTATACCTCAGGCTCAACGGGAAAACCGAAAGGTGTTATGATTGAACATCACAACCTTGCAAATTTTGCACAGATATCGGATTCCGCATTTTCGACTTGTTTCGGAGAGAAAAGCGGTAATGTAAGTGTTGCGATTTGCTCAATTTCGTTTGACGTTTCCGTATTTGACAATCTGGCAATGCTTATGAACGGCAAAACCGTATGTCTTGCCTCGAACCGTGAAATACACAACCCCGAACTTTTTGCGGAGTTGCTGAAGAAAAATCATGTTGAATTAATAATCGGCACCCCGTCATTCCTTACAAATATGTTCGGATACAGCCAATTCCGTGATGCGGCAAAGAATCTGAAAACGGTTCTTGCCGGAGGAGAAGCATTCCCCGCTTCACTTTATGAAGATTTGAAGTCTGTTTCTCCCGAAATAAATGCCATTAACGGATACGGACCTTCCGAAACCACCATTATGTGCAGTGCAAAAACTCTTCAGAACAGCAGTAAAATCACTATCGGAGGACCGTGCACAAATACCGAATTTTATGTTATTGACAAATTCGGTAATATTCTTCCGCCTTATGCCTGCGGTGAACTTATAATATGCGGCGAACTCGTCGGAAGAGGTTACATTAAACTTCCCGAAAAAACAAAAGACGCCTTTTTCACACTCAAAGGAAAACCTGCATATCACAGCGGCGACATTGTCCGTTTTAACGATGACGGCGAAATTGAATTTTTCGGAAGAAAAGACAATCAGGTTAAACTTCGCGGTTTCCGTGTGGAACTTGACGAAATTGAAAAATGCATCTGCTCTTATGACGGAATCACCCAAAGCAAAGTTATTGTACGAAATAACGGTTCGGAAGATTTTCTTGCAGGCTTCTTTACGGCAGACCGTACTGTTGACATTGCGCTGTTGAGCGAACATCTGAAATCATCACTTACACATTACATGGTTCCCGACGCTATGATGCAACTTGAGTCTATGCCGCTTACCGTAAACGGAAAGATTGATAAAAAATCTCTGCCCGAAATAAAGAAAGAGAATAAAAAATCAGGCAGAAAAGCACCGAAAAAATCTCTTGAAGAACAACTTTGCGATTTGTTCAAATCGGTACTGTCACTTGACGAATACTATGCCGATGACAATTTCTTTGAAATGGGCGGTACTTCTCTTTCGGCATCAAAAGTAACAATGCAACTCATGTCAAAGGGAATAAAGGTTGAGTATCAGGATATATTCTCAAATCCTACTCCGGAAGAACTTGCAGAATATATTGAATCGCAGAAAATTTCAAATAAAGAAAAAACACATAATGAAAATAATAAAAATGAAGATAATACTCTCGAAGTATTAAAACACAATTCTCTTCAATATGCTTCCGAAGTTACACGCAAGCCTGTCGGTGACGTTCTGCTTACAGGTGCGGTAGGTTTCCTCGGCATTCACGTTCTGAAAGAACTCATTGAAGTCGGGGAAGGAAAAATCATTTGTCTTGTTCGCAAAGGTGATGCAAAAACGCCTGAATTAAGACTAAAAAATACACTGATGTATTATTTCGACAGAACGTTTGAAGAAGAGTTTGAAAATCGAATTTCGGTAATTGAAGCGGACATCACAGATGATAATATCTGCGATATACTCGAAAATGTTCACTTTGATACCGTTATCAACTGTGCCGCCTGTGTAAAGCACTATGCCGCAGATGATATAATTGAAAATATCAATGTACACGGAGTTGAAAACCTTATCCGTTTGTCTGTAATGAAAAATGCCCGTATGATACAGATTTCCACAACGTCAGTACCCGGTGTTCATACTGATGACAGTTGGCAGCGTCAGGTAAAAATGCACGAAAATGAACTGTTTGTAATAGACGATATGGAAAACAAATATTGTATTTCAAAATATCATGCCGAACTGAAAATGTTTGAAGCAATTAAAAACGGTATGAAAGGAAAAGTTATTCGAGTCGGTAATCTTATGGGACGGTACAGCGACGGTGAATTTCAGATAAACTTCAACACAAACGCATTTCTCAATGCTCTCAGGGGCTTTGCCACAATCGGAAAATGTCCTATAAGCCACGCAACCGACCCGATGAGTTTTTCACCGATAGATATGACCGCCAAAGTCATTGTACTTCTTTCGGGAACGAACGATATGTTTACGGCATTCCACGCCGATAACCGTTTCGGATTTGATGAAATGCAACTGATAGAAGCCGCCAATAACTGCGGTATATCAATCAATCCCGTGCCGGATGAAGAATATTATGCAGACTATTACAGAATGCTCGGTGATGAAAAACTCAACTCAAGACTTCAGGGGCTCGTTACCAATGACCGCCCCGACCTTCATGCAGTTGACACGGACAATATTTTTACCGCAAACATTCTTTACCGTCTCGGTTTTTCGTGGCCGCTTGTTGACAGTTCTTATCTTGAACGTGTAATTACAGGTCTTAAAACGCTTGACTATTTTGAACCTGACGATGACGTTGATTTAAACTGACAATCTGATTATTAAAATTGAAATTCATACTGTTGACAAACAACAGAAAAAAATGTTAATATATTGGAATAAAACAGTAATATATTGATTAAAATAATCCCATTTAAACGAGGTGTTTTTAATGATTTTATTCAGCAAAAATAAAGACAAAAAACAAAAAGCGGTAAAACGCATCGGCTCAACCGAAGCCGACATTATCACAAGTTCATCTGCTGAAAGTCGTTATGATTTTGACACCCAATATTCGGCGAAACTTGTCGAAGTTTTGTCAAGCGAATATTCTTCTGTATATTACGTTGACCTTATTACAGGTGAAATGGATATTATTTCACTCAGTGATGCCGTATTTAATAATATAGGCTCTTTTCTTCATCAAAAAATCAACTTCTCATTGGCACTCAAGTTAACTCTTGCAAAACAAATACGCAACAGCGACCGTGAGGAACTCAAAAAATTTGCTTCCGCAGAGTTCCTTAAAGATCTTATGCGCAACAGAAAAACATATACACGTGTTTACCGTGACGGTACTGAAAAGAACTTTGTTTATTACGAGATGAAAATAGTTAAAGTTGACCCCATTGAAAGCGAAGCAACAGCGATTATTCTCGGTGTAGCAAATAAAGATGCAGAAGTACGTGCGGAACTTGCTTCAAAAGAACAGAAACGCAAAGATGACGAAATAATAAATATTCTTTCTTCTGATTACACGTCTGTATTTTACGTTGACGCATCCACAGGAAAATTCGAAACACGTTTTCTCAACAAATACACCGAAAACGATTACAGTAAAATTCTTGAAGGCATCACGGACTATTCCGAAGCCATTGATCTCTATGTTAAAAAATTTGTAGTTAAAGATAACCGTGATGAAGTTCTTGCAAATGCATGCATTGAAAACGTTCGCAATCAGTTAAACAGCAAAAAGCGTTTTACAATTACATACATGCACGATATTAACGGTTCATCACGTTACTGTGAAATGAAGTTTGTTAAAGTCGACCCGGATGACGAACCCGCCACTTCGTTTGTATTGGGTATAGCCGACCGTGATGACATTATACGTCAGGAAAAACAGCGTCAACTTGAACTTGACAAGGCAAAACGTGAAGCCGAGGCGGCAAGCGAAGCAAAAACGGCATTCCTTTTCAATATGTCGCATGACATACGTACGCCGATGAACGCGATTATCGGCTTTGCAAATATTGCCGAAAAACACATTGACGACAAAGAAAGAGTAGTTGACAGTATTTCAAAACTTAAAATCGCAAGCGACCACCTTCTCAATTTAATAAATGAAGTTCTTGATATGGCACGTATTGAAAGCGGTAAAACAATCCTTGAAGAAGAAGAAGTCAACATTGTTGAACGTGTTCAAAACATAAGGAATATTGTTAGTCAGTCTGCAAAAGACAAAAAAATAGATTTCACCCTTACCGTCAATCAACTTCACAACGAAAACGTGTATATGGACGTTCTTCATCTCAACCAGATACTTATAAATATTATAGGCAACGCCATAAAATACACACCCGAAGGCGGCAAAGTATCACTTACGCTTGAACAAAACGATTGCAATAAAGAGGGTTACGCCACCTATACATTCAGCGTTCAGGACAACGGTATGGGTATGAGTCAGGAATACGTTGAACACATTTTCGAAGCATTTACACGTGAAAAAACATCTACCGTAAGCGGTATTCAGGGCACAGGTCTCGGAATGGCAATTACAAAACGCCTCACTGACATGCTTAACGGTGAAATAAAAGTTTCAAGTGAACTCGGTAAAGGAACACTTGTTGTTACAAAATTCAATTTCAAAATCAAAGAATCTATTGTTGACCAACTTCAGAACCGTGTAGGCAAAAATACAACAGACCCATCCATTCTTGACGGCAAACGAATTCTTCTTGTTGAAGACAACGAAATGAACAGAGAAATTGCCAAAGATATTCTTGAAGATTACGGAATGATTGTTGAGGAAGCGTTTGACGGCGTTATGGCTGTTGACATACTCAAAGAAAGAGGTCCGGTTTACTACGATATGGTATTTATGGACGTTCAGATGCCGAGAATGGACGGTTACGAAGCAACAAAAACAATACGCAAACTGCCCGATGAAAGATTTAAAGATTTGCTGATTATAGCAATGACCGCAAATGCGTTTGAAGAAGATAAACGTGCCGCACTTGACGCAACGATGAACGCTCATCTTGCAAAACCCATAAACATCAAAGATTTGCTTACTACAATAGTTGACTTTCTCAATTAAATTACATATTTTTAAAAGTGAGGATTTAATTATGTTGGGTGAAAAAATAGAAATCAATACCGGCAAACCTAACCTTTATCTTGAAATATACAAAGGTCACTACGCAACATCTCACAGCCATACAAACTATTATATTGACATAACAAAAAACAAATCAAACCTTTCGCAGGCAAAAGCAGTCGCAAAAGAAATTGCAAAGCGCTACATCAATAATACAATGGTTGACACAATACTCTGCCTTGACGGTACGGAAGTAATTGCAACGTGCATTGCCGACGAACTCACTTCAACCCACTATGCAAGTATGAATTCAGGCAGAAGCATAAACATTCTCTCGCCTGAACACAACGCCGGCAGTCAGTTGTTTTTCCGTGACAACACCGCACCTATGATTACGGGTAAATTCGTTCTTGTGCTTGCCGCTTCCGTTGTTACGGGTTTCACCGCAAAATCGGCAGTTGAGTCAGTTCAGTATTACGGCGGCAGAGTTGTCGGAATTTCATCAATTTTCGCAACAATAGACGAATGTATAGGCATACCGGTCTATTCTGTTTTTAATCCGAATGACCTTCCGGGGTATTCGACAAACCTGCCCCATGAATGTCCGATGTGCAAAAAAGGCGAAAAACTCAACGCACTTGTTAACAGTCACGGCTGTTCTATGCTTTAAGTTATTCCGATATATGCTATAACTGAAAATCAGAATAAATTATTAAACAATGAAAGGATGGTATTATGAAAAAAACAAGCATTTTACTTGCACTTTGTTTGGTTATCTGCCTGCTTCTGACGGGCTGCGGAGGACCCAAGGCAAAAAATCTTGCTGAACTCAGATCGCTGTCCTGGGAGGGTAAGGAACTGACCGTCACGGTAGGAACAAACAAGTCCACCGGTTGCGAATGGAAAGCCTCGTTTGAAGATGATTCCGTAATCGGTTATTCAATTAACCGAAAATTCAATGTGGTGTCGAGCAAAGACGGTCAGATGGTCGGCTATTCTGAAATCGGCTTCGAGGGAAAAAGTGCCGGTACTACCGCAATCACCCTGACAACACCATGCGATTGGGACGGCTCCGGCGAGGGCTATACTTACATCGTCACCGTTACCGTAAACGATGACGGAACTATTGCATCTGCAACGGATGGAAACAACACCGCAAATCAGTCCGGCAACAGCATATCCGAACAGGGAAAAGAAGCAAAAGCAACATTCAAACCTATTCGTCACCGTATCTGTTCCGGCGCTACATCAACAGCCGCACTTCTCAGTGACGGAACGGTATCTTGTTCTCTTGACAAATCCGATGATCAGTATATCGACGTCAACGGTGAATGGCTCAAATGGAACGATATTGTTGACATTTCAATGAATGAAGAATTATTAGCCGCAGTAAAAAAAGACGGCACCGTAGTATGGTGCGGCGGACGTGTTAAAGAATATGACTGGCTGAACGACGATAAAACTATGGGCGTAATTGATTCGTGGAAGAATATGGTTCAGGTATCTGCAAGCCCCTACGATATTGCAGCATTGAGAGATGACGGCTCACTTAAGATCACCGGCTCAATATATACTGAGGATCTTCCGGAAAAGGAGGGCTTCACGCAGGTTGCGGTTTATGATGCGCTTTTATGCCTGCGTGAAAACGGAACTGTGTTCTGTTATGCTCCCTCGAAATATGTCGGTCAGACTTGGGAATATGATGTAAGTTCCTGGTCTGATATTGTTCAGGTTTCCGCAGGATTTGACCATGCCGTAGGTTTGAAAAAAGACGGTACTGTAGTAGCAACAGGCAATAATGAACGCGGACAATGCAATACTTCCGACTGGAGTGATATTGTTCAAGTCTATGCAGGACGCGAGCATACAATAGGTCTGAAATCGGACGGAACTGTTGTCTATTGCGGAGAACCTCCTTTTTCTTGCGATGCAAACTTCCCGGACGGTTGGAAAGACATAGTTGAAGTAAGCGGCTTTTTCGATGAAATAATGGGTCTTAAAAGCGACGGAAGCATAGTATATGCCGGTCCCGCAGACAGACACAATCCGGTAGAGGTTTCCGGAATAAACAAATAACGGAATATTCTTAAAAATAAATTTCGCCCGAAAAGATTTTAAAGTCTTTTCGGGCGGATTGTATTGTATAATACTTTAAACTTTTTCCGAAATGTTTTTTGTTTTATTCTGCTCTATTGTTTCAACCATTTCAAGATACATTTTTTCGTCGATTTTGTATTTTTTCTTATAAACTGTTGCGGCGATAACAACCGTCACAAGCGGAATAATTGCCATTGCAAGAAGAAGTCCGACTGTTTCGTGTGAAGATACGTTTTCAAGAAGCGTACCTATTGCGGAAAGTTTTTCCTCCTCGGAAATAAGTCCCTGCGAAGTTTGGTTTTCAAGGTCGGAAATCTGATTTGTGTAAACCGTAACACCCGTAATAATGTAGAAAAATGAAACAAGCATAACGGATATTGCGTTACTGAGTTTTGAAAGGAACGGTCTTACAGATGCGATTATGCCCTCGTTTCTTTCGCCGAATTTGTATTCGTTGTATTCAACGGTATTTGAAAGGCAAATCATCATTGCAAGGTAAATACAGTATGTGCCGGAGTTTGCAATTGCAAAGCCTGCGACGATAAGACCGTATTTAAGCATTGTGCCCTGCGGTGCAAGAAGTCCGCAAACAAGCACGAATAAATAGCCGACAACAGCCGCATATTTTGATATATTTATAAGTTTGTTTCGTGAGAATTTTTTTGCAAGTTGCGGATAAATCAGCATTAAAACAACCGTTGTTGACATGCTTATGACAGTAAACAGCGTTGAAAGAATTCCTTTGTAACCGAATTCAAGATAAATATATGTTGAAGCAAGACCGTTTGTAATAATAAGACAGCCAATCTGATGAATAAGGAAAACAAGCGCCGCCCACTTCAACTGGTCGTTTCTTACTATTGTTCCGAATATTGTTTTTAACGATACTTTTTCCTTGTTTTGCGTATTTTCCTCTCTGTTTTCTTTTACCAAAAGGAAAACAAGAAGCATTGTAACGGGAGCAACGCACGCAATGCACGCAAGTGTTCTGTAAGCGGTTACGGCGTTACCGCCGATTACCATACCGCCTGCCGTGAAAACGGGAACAAGTACCGAAACAAAACCCGCGCCTGCACCCGACCAGAAAACCGTAAGAGATGTGAATTTGTCACGCATTTCGGGTTTACTCGAAAGTGCGGGAATCATGCCCCAATATGAAACATCGTTCATAGTGAAGCAAATGCTGTAAAAGAAGTAAATAAATCCGAAAAATACAACAAAATTCCAACCGGTAAAATTATTGAGAAAAGCGGCAAGAACAACTATTGACGTTGTAATAACGCCCGCTATCATCCACGGTTTGAATTTGCCTATTTTAGTTCGTGTTCTGTCAAGAAGCGTACCCATAAGCGGGTCGTTCAAAGCATCAAAAACTCTTGCAGCAACAATTATTATGCTTATCACAGAAAACTGCTGAACCGTAAGATTTTTTGTGAAAAGAATAAAATTCATTATAGCGTATGTAAAAAACTGACTGCACATATCCCTGCCGAGCGTGGCAAGCGGAAATGCAATAAGATTACGCTTTTCCTGTTTCGGAGTAACTTTACCGTTTTCCATAATATACGCCCTTTCGTTATTGTATAGAATTATTTTATCATAACAGAGTAATAAAAGCAATTATTTCATTGAATATCACAAAAATATGTGATACAATGCCATTTATAATGGAAATGTGTTTACTTAAAGAGGTGTCGGTATGACTGAGGTTGCCGCAGCGTTAATTTGGAACAATAATAAAGAATTTCTGATTTGTCAGCGTCCCGAAAACAAAGCAAGAGGTCTTTTGTGGGAATTTGTCGGCGGAAAACTCGAAAAAGGCGAAACGGGCGAACAGGCTCTTATAAGAGAATGTACGGAAGAACTCAACATAACCGTCGCCGTATCGGGTGTTTTTACGGACGTTGTTCACGAGTATCCCGACATAACCGTTCATCTTACCGTTTACGACGCCGAAATAGAAAAAGGCACTCCCGAACTTCTTGAACACAACGATATGAAATGGATTACCCCCGATGAAATCGACAACTACTCTTTCTGCCCCGCAGACAAAAACATATTAAAAAAAATAAAGGAATTATACAAATGAAAATCAGTGAAATAATTAAAACAAATGACAAAACGCTTTCTTTTGAAGTATTTCCACCAAAAAAACAGAGTTCATTTGAAAGTGTAAAGAACGCTATTGAAGAAATTGCTAAACTCAAACCTCATTTTATGAGTGTTACATACGGCGCAGGCGGCGGCACAAGCGAATATACACTTGAAATTGCAAAAAGCATAAAATCGTCATACGGTGTTTCAACCATCGCCCACCTCACCTGCGTTTCCTCTACAAAAGAAACAGTCAAAGCACGTATTGAAGAACTGAAAAAAGAAAACATTGAAAACGTTCTCGCTCTTCGCGGCGACATTCCCGAAGAACTTCTCAATGATGACAGATCACAGTGGGCATACAACCACGCAACAGACCTTATTAAAGATATTAAATCACTCAATGCGCCGTTCTGCCTCGGCGGAGCGTGTTATCCCGAAAAACATCCCGAAAGTGCAACAAAGGAAGATGACATACTTCATCTTAAAGAAAAAGTTGACGCAGGTTGTGAATTTCTTACTACGCAAATGTTTTTTGACAACAATCTTTATTATTCATTTGTTGAAGAACTCAGAAAGAAAAATATTGATGTTCCCGTTATTGCCGGCATTATGCCGCTTACGGCAAAAAAACAGATTGAGCGTTCAATATCTCTTTCCGGCTCATACATTCCGAAAGAATTTCTTGATGCGGTCGAAAAATGCAGCGATGATGCCGACGAAATTAAAAAAGTCGGTATTGATTACGCAATCAGCCAGATACGCAGTCTTTATGAACACGGTGTAAAAAACATTCACCTTTACTCAATGAATAAACCCGAAGTGGCGTCTTTCGTTCAGTCATCTGTTCTTGATTACATTAAATAAACTCACGGGAGAAAAAAATGGATATTCGTACATTTTTAAAAGAGAATATTGTCATTCTTGACGGCGGTATGGGTACTTTGCTTCAAAAAGCAGGGTTAAAACCCGGTGAATTACCCGAACGCCGCAACGTGACAACGCCCGAAATAATTAAAAACATACATAAAGATTATTTTGACGCAGGCAGTAATGTTGTAAACACAAACACTTTCGGTGCAAACATTCTCAAATATGAAAAAGACGAACTTGAAGAAATAATAAAATGTGCTGTAAAAAATGCAAAAGATGCACGGGACACTTCCGTTTCACCGCAGGAAAAATTTGTTTCACTTGATATAGGACCGCTCGGCAAACTTTTAAAGCCGTTCGGCGAACTCGAATTTGAAAAAACGGTAGAAATTTTTAAAGAAACGGTAAAACTCGGCGTGAAATACGGCGTTGACCTCGTTTCAATAGAAACAATGAATGACGGTTATGAAACAAAAGCCGCTTTGCTCGCCGTAAAAGAAACGTGCGATTTGCCCGTTTTCGTGTCAAACGCATACAGCGACAATGACAAACTTCTTTCCGGTGCAGATGCAAAAACAATGGTTGCCGTACTTGAGGGTATGGGGGCAAACGCCATCGGTTTAAACTGCTCATTCGGTCCGAAAGCACTTGCAGGCGTTGCGGCGGAACTTCTCGAATGTGCAAGCGTTCCGGTAATATTCAAGCCGAACGCAGGTATTCCGAGAAGTGTTGACGGCAAAACGGTGTTTGACGTAGGCGCCGAAGAATTTGCCGAAGAAGTCGCAAAACAGGTGCAAAACGGAGTAAGAGTTGTCGGCGGATGCTGCGGCACAACACCCGAATACATTAAACTTCTTGCAGAAAAATGTAAGAATTTAAAACCCGTTGAAATAATAGAAAAAACAGAAACGGTCGTTTCATCATACACTCACACCGTTTCTTTCGGAAACGCCCCCGTTCTTATAGGTGAAAGAATAAATCCGACAGGTAAAAAACGCTTTAAACAGGCACTTCGTGAAAATGATTTGAATTACATTCTTAACGAAGGCGTTTCACAAAAAGAAAAAGGCGTTCACATACTTGATGTAAACGTCGGTCTGCCCGAAATTAACGAGCCTGAAATGCTTGAAAATACGGTGTTTGAATTACAGTCGGTAATTGACCTGCCGCTTCAGATTGACACTTCCGATTTTACCGCCATGGAAAGAGCGCTTCGCATTTACAACGGAAAACCGCTTATAAATTCCGTAAACGGTAAAAAAGAAAGCATGGAAGCGATTTTCCCGCTTGCAAAAAAATACGGCGGTGCAATTATCGCTTTAACTCTTGACGAAAACGGAATACCCGATTCTGCCGACGGGCGTGTTGAAATTGCAAAGAAGATACTCAAAACAGCCGAAAAATACGGCATAAAGAAAAAAGATATTATTTTCGACACGCTTGCAATGACCGTTAGCACCGACAAAAACTCGGCTCTCGTTACGCTTGAATCACTTAAACGAATTGAAAACGAACTCGGCTGTTGCACGTCTTTGGGCGTTTCAAACGTTTCATTCGGACTTCCCGAAAGAGATATAATCAATTCCGTTTTCTTTGCACTCGCTCTGCAAAACGGGTTGAGTGCCGCCATAATAAATCCGTTTTCACTTGAAATAATGAAAACTTACAAAGCGTTCTGCGCACTTCACGGTTTTGATGATAACTGCGAACATTTCATTGAATTTGCAGGCACGGTAACGCATACGCTTTCACAAAACAGCGTTTCGGTTTCCGCCGGCAGCGAAAATGAAAAGTTTTCACCGCTTAAAAAAGCAATTATTAAAGGCTTGAAGCAGAGTGCCGAAAGCGAAACATTGAAACTTCTTGAAACTGTTCAACCGCTTGACATAATAAGCGAAGAAATTATTCCCGCACTCGATGAAGTGGGTAAAGGCTTTGAAAACAAAACCGTATATCTTCCTCAACTTTTAATGAGTGCCGAAAGTTCAAAATGCGCTTTTGAAGTAATAAAAGGCTTTATGGCAAATTCGACGTCCCGGAATACTACGAAATGCAGAATTGTTCTTGCGACTGTTAAAAACGATATTCACGACATCGGAAAAAACATAGTAAAACTTCTGCTTGAAAACTACGGCTTTGAAGTGTACGATTTAGGCAAGGACGTTCCGCCCGAAACGGTAGTCGAAAAAACAGTTGAACTTAAAGCACCCGTTGTCGGTTTAAGCGCACTTATGACAACAACGGTTCCGTCAATGGAAGAAACGGTAAAACTTCTTAAAGAAAAAGCACCGTGGTGCAAAACAATAGTCGGCGGTGCAGTTCTTACAAAAGAATATGCCGACAGTATCGGCGCAGACTTTTACGCAAAAGATGCAATGGAAACCGTCCGCTATGCCGAAAAAATATTCGATTCAATAAGTAAATAAAAAACTCAAAAAAACTTCCGAAGATTTCTCCTCGGAAGTTTTTTTCTTTAAAATCTGTTATGCTATTGACTTTGCGGTAATTATTTTACCCTCTGCCGCCTTATAGTTTATTGTTACTTTGTCGCCTACATTGAGAATAACTACGTTATTGTCTTCGGAAGCGGAAATCGAATAATAAACGTTCTTGTTGTCAAGGGCAATGTAGTAATAACTGTTGCCGTTTACAACTGCGGTGCGTATATCGGTAATAACGCCTTTAACCGTTTCAAGTTTTGCAGGCTGTGTATTTTCCGTTTCGCCGCCTTCGGCAGTTGTGCCTTCACCGCTTATTGAGTCGGGAAGAACTGCATCATAGTTAATTTTAATTGAAACCTTGTTCGATTTAACCTTGTTTACGTAAGCCTTAATGCACGCTTCAAGGTCGGGGTTGGCGTCATCTTCACTTCTTACCGCATCCTGAACACGTTCAACGCTTACCATTGCATAACTCTTAACAACGCTGTTGTCTTTAAGAGCCATGAAATAAGTTGCTTCGCCGTCAAGGTCGAGAAGAAGCGGGAATGTGGCTTTCCAGCCTTTATCCGAAACAATACTTTCGGCAGATGCCTGTGCACCTTTTTCAGTTGTACCTGCAATTTTCTGGAATACTGCTTCTTTTGTACGCTGGTTGATAATTGCAAAGCCTACGATTGAATCGTCGCTTGTAACTGATGTAACACCCGTGTAAAGCCAAACGTCATCACCTGATGCGATATAAGTTGAGCCTTCGGTTGTAGAAATAACGCCTGACTGTCCGATATATGCGTTGATGAAGCCTTTTGTATATTTACCGTAGTAATTATACTGCTGAACAAGAAGATCAGCGGAATAAATCTGGTCAATCCATTTAAGATCGGGATTAGCGTCTACTTCTTCAATGGTGTAATAAGATACGTTATTTTTGTCACAGGCATCAACAAGAACAACGCCTATAACGTCTGTACCGCCGATAAGACCGATTGTCTTGTCAACTCTTTCGCATATCCACCACGGATGACCGTTGTCATCAATTTCAAGTGACGGAACACCGAACATATAAGTCGGGTAGTTAAAACGAAGTACACGGGCAAGTTTTTCGTTGAGGTATTCGCTTGAAGATACTTCAATCGGTTTGTCAAGAACAACCGCCTTTGCTTCCTGCGTGTACATATTAACTGCAAGGTAAGCGGGAATACCGTCACGGGTATTGTTGAACCACTTGAAAACATCGCCGTATTTAAGCGGGAAAATTCTGTAAGGATTGCCCTCATAGTTTATCTGTGTTGAATACTGCGAGTCAATAACGAACTGTGAAACCCAGTCGGAAAGTTCACCGAGTTTTTTGTTGGCAAGGTTTTCGGCAACTTCAGCGTCAATCATGGGAACACTGCTGAAATCCGAAAGGCTTGTTATTGTTGTTATGCTGTCGCTTTCACCGAAACTTTCGGTTGAAACATCAATAATTTTGCTGTATGTTTTTGCTCTGAAAAATGCACAGCCCACAAGGTAGCCGACACCGAGAATAAGAGCAAACACAAGCACGATTGCAACCGGAACTATTGAACGTTTTTTAACGTACGGAATGTATTCCGGATTTGTCAAAGCCTTTGAAGTGATTGCAGTCATAACAACATAAATTGCGGCTACAATGGCTACAAAATAGTAAAATTCAACGGCTTTTAGGTTAAATGCGGGGAGAAGGAAATAATAAGTTATTCCCGCACCTATGAGTGTTACGATAACGTTGATAATGATCTTAAGAATTTTTCTTTCGGGCGGAATAACTACCTCTTTCGGTTTACCCTTTCCCGAAAAATCAACTTTGATAGGATCCATCTTGTCAACTCCTTTTTACTGTATCTTGGTTATTATATCTTATATGCCAAATAAATACAAGCATTATTATATATTTTTACAATTTATTTATGATTATATTTTGAAATTTTCATTTTCAATATTTCACATTTTCCGTTTTATTCGGATGTCTGAGAAAAACTGCCTATATTTTTATAAACAGGTCCGCTTATTTCAACATTTTCGAAATTCGGATTTACGGAAAGCACCGCATTTCTGTAAAAAAGAGAAATAAACGGAACGCTTGTATAAAAACTTTCAAGGAACTGTGATACGGTTGTTTCGCCTTTTTTGTAAGAATCATATTCCGAAAAAAACTCTTTGTCAATACCGTAATTGAGCGAACCGTTCTGAGAAAAGAAGCCCGAAAAATCGTATCCGTCGGTAAGCACGGTTTCGCCTATGTAAATATCAAAATGACCGTCTTCAAGTGCCTCAATAAAACTTTCGGCTTTCCGTTCGCTGATACTCACTCCGAAACCTATGTTTTCAAGCGATGTTTTTAAGCCTTCTGCAACATCGACTTTATATTTATTGTCCGAGCATACAAGTATAGTCACTCTTAAAGAAGTACTGCCGTTTGACCTTATACCCTCGGCTGTTTCTTTGTCAAACCCGCCTTTTTCGAGGATATTTATTGCTCTTTCAATATTCCCGCCTGTTTCGGCAAGTTCAAGACCTTCAAGTTGATAAAATTCGCTTCTGAAAGGTGTTGTAACTGCGCTGTTCTGTCCGAGGAAAGAAGATGCGGCGATATTCGCTCTGTTTATTCCGATGTTTATTGCCTGCCGCACGCAATCTATTGAAACGAGTGAGCCCTGCCAGTTCATATTAAGACCTGCATAAACAAAGTTATTAAGCGGCACAGAAACCGTTTTTGACGAAAGATTTGTATATTCGCCTTTTGAAAGGTCGTTTTTGTAAACGCTTATTTTGTTTGCTTTAAAAGGATAAACGGGACTTGAAATACCCGCCATATCATAAAGAGCAATCTGTTTTGAAAAATTTTCACTGTAATCACGGTTGTTTTTGTTCGCTTCGAGGTACGCTTCCCCGTCAAGATATGAAATTTTGTATTTTCCCGTTCCGGCGTATTCCCCCGATTTTCCCGCTACTATGGGGAAAGTCAGTACATTTAAAGCAAATGCACTCTCATTATACAATGAAAATCTGAGCGTGTAATTGTCAACAACGGTAATGTCAGCTACATTTTTCAGTTGCGAAAAATACAGCGAACTGTTTTTCGCCTTTTCAAATGAAGATTTCACATATTTACCCGTAAGTTCCGTTCCGTCGCTGAATTTTACGCCCTGTTTCAATTTAACGGTAACGCTTTTCCCGTTTGTTTCACCGCTTGAAGCAAGAACTTCTTTGCCTTTTCCGTCAACAGTCGCTTCAAAAAGCCCCTCAAAAACAGATGTAAGCACATCACGGTTCAATGAACTTTCGGCTGAATACGGGTCAAGAGAGTCTGCGCTCATAAACGGAAGTGAAATATCCGCTTTAATAACGGGCGTGGGTATATTGTATTCTTCCGTGGTTGTTTTCTCGTCTTTTACCTCTTTACCGCAGGCAAAAAAAGAAAAGCACATCACAAACACAAGAAAAACCGATATAAACTTTTTCATCTTATATCCACCCTCTCTATTGAAAGTGCTTTTCCCGTTTTTTCGTCAATGTCAAGAATACAGCCGTTTATCATATATTCGCCGCCTGCATTTTCAAACCTTACGGGAAGATTTGTTTTCATTTTTCTTATTGCAAGCGACGGCTCTATGCCGAGTACCGACTGAACAGGTCCCGTCATTCCGGCATCGGTTATATATGCCGTACCTTTCGGTAAAATCTGGTTATCCGCAGTCTGAACGTGAGTATGTGTACCGAGAACGGCTGTTACTCTGCCGTCAAGAAAAAAGCCCATTGCCTTTTTTTCCGCCGTTGCTTCGGCATGAAAATCAAGAATAACCGTTTTACACCCGTCTGTTTTTAAAAGTGCTTTTTCAATTTCCGAAAACGGATTCCCGAGCGGCTCCGAATAAACAGTACCTAAAAGATTTATTACCGCTATTCTGTACCTGCCTTTGTCAATTATTCCCACGCCCTCACCGGGAGCGCCTTCGGGAAAATTAAAAGGTCTTATTACGGATACTCCGCTGTCAAGATATTCCGTTATTTCGGGACGTTTGAACGAATGATTGCCGAGCGTAATAAAATCAACGCCCGAATCGAAAATCTGTTTGCAGGAAAAAGGCGTTACACCGTTCCCCTGCGCTGAATTTTCACCGTTCGCTATGCACACGTCTATTGAATTTTTGCGTTTGAATTGAGGAAGCATACGCATTAAAAAATCACAACCGCCGCTTCCGACAACATCGCCAATAAAAAGTAAACGCATTTTTGTACCGTCGATTCTATATAAATTTAATTTTACTCATTTTTATAAAAGGGGCTGTCCGGACAACGCCGAACAACCCCGATTTATTTTGTCGAAAACGCACGCTTATTTTGCAAAATCAACTGCGCGGCTTTCTCTTATAATATTGACCTTTATCTGACCGGGATATTCAAGTTCTTCTTCAATTTTCTTAACTATATCACGGGCAACAAGAGCCATTCTGTCATCCGAAATAACTTCGGGTTTAACCATAATTCTGACCTCACGGCCTGCCTGAATTGCAAATGATTTTTCAACGCCTTCATAAGACGTTGCTATTTCTTCAAGTTTTTCAAGACGTTTTATGTAAGATTCGACATTTTCACGTCTTGCGCCGGGCCTTGCGGCTGAAATTGCGTCAGCAGCCTGAACAAGGCAGGCAACAACGGTTTTCGCTTCAACGTCGCCGTGGTGAGCCTGAATTGCGTGAATAACCTGTTCGCTTTCTTTATTCTTTTTAGCGGCTTCAACACCGAGTTCAACGTGCGAGCCTTCAAATTCGTGGTCAAGAGCCTTACCGATATCATGAAGAAGACCTGCACGCTTTGCAAGTTTAACGTCTGCGCCTATTTCGGCAGCCATAAGACCTGCAAGGTAGGAAACTTCAAGTGAATGGTTAAGTACATTCTGACCGTAACTTGTACGGTATTTAAGTCTGCCGAGAAGTTTAACAAGTTCACCGTGAATACCGTTTATGCCGGCTTCAATAAGAGCCTTTTCACCGGTCTGTTTGATAGTCTGTTCAACTTCACGTTTTGATTTTTCATACATCTCTTCAACTCTTGTGGGATGTATTCTGCCGTCCTGAATAAGTCTTTCAAGCGTCTGCCGTGCAATTTCACGTCGAACGGGCTCAAAGCACGAAACGGTAATTGCTTCGGGAGTATCGTCAATAATAAGGTCAACGCCCGTAATTGTTTCAATAGTACGGATGTTTCTGCCTTCTCTGCCGATTATTCTGCCCTTCATTTCATCATTGGGAAGAGCAACAACCGAAACGGTTGATTCTGCGGCGTGGTCGGCGGCACATCTTTGAATTGCACCGGAAATAATTTCCTGTGCAAGTTTGTCCATTTCATCTTTTGTGGACTGTTCAAAATCGTAAATCTTAACAGCCTTTTCGTGGGTAAGTTGTTCATCAAGGTCTTTAAGAAGAATTTCTTTAGCCTGTTCTTTTGAATAGCCCGAAATTTTTTCAAGCATTTCAAACTGGCTTCTCTTGATTTTTTCAACTTCCTCCTCTTTTTCTTCAACTGCTTTGATTTTCTGTGCGAGAACTTCTTCTTTTTTCTCCTGCGCCTCGACTTTTTTGTCAAGACTTTCTTCTTTCTGGATTATACGTCTTTCCTGACGCTGAACTTCCGCACGTCTTTCACGAAGTTCGTGTTCGGTTTCAGTTCTCTGCTTGTGAATTTCATCCTTTGCTTCAAGGATTGCTTCTTTTTTCTTCTGTTCCGCTTCCGTCATTGCGCTGTTAAGAATACGCGCAGCCTCATCGGTAGCAGAACCTATTGCGGCTTCCGCAACTTTTTTGCGATGTGCGCCGCCTACTGCAAAGCCTATTGCGCCGCCTATAACAAGAGCGACAACTATAAGCACAATAGCCAAACCTAATTGCATAAGTTCTTCTGTTCTCCTTTCATAAAATTAATATAGTAACATAAATGTGAAAATAATAATAAAAGTTTCTGAACCGTAAATAAAAAATTCAGTTAATGGCTTCAACTGCTATTTATATATATCGGCTGCCGAATTTTTACATTCGACAACAAAACTGTTTATCATCACTTATAATAGTGTATAAAACCCTATAATTACACTATCTTGTATATTATAATAAATAAATATTGAATAGTCAAGTGTATAAAACCATTTAATGAAAAGTTTTTATTCATTTTTTATACACTTTTTCGTAAAATTACATAATAAAATATTTGTTGATACAAACTTGAAATAAACTTTACAATGTGTTAAAATAATCACACTTCGCTCCCGTGGTGGAATTGGCAGACACGCAGGATTTAGGTTCCTGTGCCGAAAGCGTGCAAGTTCAAGTCTTGTCGGGAGCACCAAAAAAGCAAGTCGAAAGACTTGCTTTTTTCAATGATGTGTTCCACTGCGTGGAACGTGATGTGCACTTCGTGCGCGATGTTCGGCTTCGCCGAGTGATGTATCTGCGGACGTGAGTGGAAAATATCACATCACTTTTGAAAAACAAAAACATCACTGCGAACATAGTGAGCAACATCACTTGCCCGTCAGGGCAAACATTGCATCATTATAAACGTCAGCGAGATATTTCATTTATAAACAACTTCATTTACAAGCAAAGCGTTTGACTATTTCATTAAATTTTGTATAATATAAGATATGAAATCAAAACTAAAAGCACAAAAGATTTAAGTCTTTCTGCTGATTATTAAATACGGCGATTGTTTATGAAAAAAAGAACTTTCAGAATTTCGGGAATGTCGTGTGCGGCGTGTCAGGCGAATATAACAAAAGCGGTTTCAAAACTTGAAAACGTTGAAGATGTCAATGTAAACCTTTTGACCGAACAGATGACTCTTTCCTACGATGAACAAAAAGTAAATGATGAAATAATAATTAACGCCGTCACCTCTCTCGGTTACGGTGCGGATGTTCTTCATAATGAAAATCCGGTAAGAAAAAGCACATTCAGAACAGAGTGGGAAGAAAGGCAAAAGCGGGAGAAAGAAAAACAGACCTCAATGAGAAAAAGGCTCGTTTCATCTGTCGTAATACTCATTCCGCTTATGTATATTGCCATGGCGAATATGCGGGGACTTCCGCTCCCCTCTTTTTTGACGGGTAGCGAAAACGTTCTCGTGTGGGCGCTTTTTCAGATGTTTCTTACGATTCCCGTTATCTTAATAAACAGAAAATTTTTCATTTCGGGTTTCAAAGCGCTGAAAAGCAGAGCCGCCAATATGGACACACTTGTTGCTCTCGGCTCATCGGCATCGTTTATTTACGGCGTTTTCATAATATTTATGATGGCTTATTATGCAGGACACGGTGAAGCGGACAAACTCTCCGGTTACTCACATCAACTTTATTTTGAGTCAAGCGCTATGATACTGACACTTGTTACAGTCGGGAAATATCTCGAAACACGCTCAAAAGCAAAAACGGGCGATGCGCTCGGAAAACTTGTTGACCTTTCACCGAAAAGCGCAAATATTATAAAAGACGGAAAAGAAATTACCGTAAATGCCGAAGATGTAAACAAAGACGATACCGTTATTATACGTCCCGGTGAAAGAATACCCGTTGACGGCATTATTACAGAGGGCTTCTGCTCGGTTGACCAGTCCGCGGTAACGGGCGAAAGCATACCCGTTGAAAAAACAGTCGGTGATGAACTTATATGCGCCACGGTAAATAAAAACGGAACTGTTCGCTTCAAAGCGTCAAAAGTCGGAAATGACACAACGCTTGCACAAATTATAAAATCGGTTGACGAAGCAGGCTCTTCAAAAGCGCCCGTTGCACGTCTTGCCGACAAAGTCAGCGGAATATTTGTTCCGACTGTTACAGGAATAGCGTTGATAACATTCATCAGTTGGATGATTTTCGGTGCAGATTTTGAATTTGCTTTGTCGTGTGCCATAACCGTTCTTGTTATTTCCTGCCCTTGCGCACTCGGGCTTGCAACTCCTGTTGCAATTATGGCGGGAACGGGAAAAGCCGCCGAAAACGGAATACTGATAAAATCAGCCGCATCACTTGAAGCACTTAAAAGCGTTGACACAATAGTGCTTGATAAAACGGGCACGGTAACAGAAGGCAAGCCGACTGTAAGCGATGTCGCTGTTTTTGATAACAGCCTCAGCGAAAATGATTTTCTGCAATTCGCCGCATCCGTTGAAAGCGGAAGCGAACATCCGCTTGCTTCTGCAGTAAAGGAAAAAGCAAAAGAAAACGAGTTGAAAATATTTGATGTTTCCGATTTCACAAACGATTCGGGGCTTGGCGTAAACGCAAAAATCAACGGTGAAAAATGGTTTGCCGGAAACGAACGGTATATGAAAGAAAAAGAAATTGATATTTCCGCCGCATCCGATTTTATTTCATCAATGCAAAAAAGCGGTAAAACGGTTTTGATTTTTGCAAAAGAAAAAACCGTAACAGGAATAATAGCCGTTACCGACAAACCCAAAGAAACAAGCGCACAGGCAATTAAGGAACTGAAAAAACTCGGTAAAAAAATAATTATGCTCACGGGCGATAATGAAAACGCCGCAAAAAACATTGCCTTTGAAACGGGAATTGACGAAGTAATAGCGAATGTTCTGCCTGCCGACAAAGAAAAACAAATAATCAATTTACAAAAAAACGGCAAAAAAGTCGCTATGGTCGGTGACGGCATTAACGACGCACCTGCTCTTATGAGCGCAGATGTCGGCATTGCAATAGGTGCGGGAACTGACATTGCGGTTGATTCAGCCGATATTGTTCTTATGAAAAATGACCTTTATGACGTTGTTACCGCAACAGAACTCAGCAACGCCGTAATGAAAAATATAAAAATGAATCTTTTCTGGGCGTTTTTCTATAACGTACTCGGCATTCCCGTAGCAGCAGGCGTTCTGTTCCCTGTGTTTAATTTGAAACTCACTCCCGTTATGGGCTCAGCCGCCATGAGTTTAAGTTCGCTTTGCGTTGTTACCAATGCTTTAAGGCTTCGCTTTTTCAAAGCAAAAAAGCCGAATATAAAAAACTTTGAAAACAATGAAAAAACAATAAAACAGGAAGATGAAAACATATCTTCCGTGAAAGGACTTGAAAATATGAAAACAATAATAAACGTTGAAGGAATGATGTGCGGTCATTGCAAAGCACACGTTGAAAATGCGCTTATGAAAATCGACGGAGTTGAAAGTGCCGTTGCAAGCGTAGAAAACAAAACCGCCGAAGTCACACTCTCAAAAGATGTTGACAGAAAAATTCTTGTTGATGCAATAGTTGCAGAAGGTTATAAGGCAGAGTAAAAAATTTAAACGTGAAAAAATAATTATATAATTCTAAAAAGAACTATGACGAAAACAAATTCCGTCATAGTTCATTCATTTTAATTAACCCGTTCTGCGCAAAAAGAATTTTCGCTTCAGGATTCGGCGAGTTATTTTTGTTGCAGAAAATGCTTTTATCGAACTGCGATTATACTAAGGTATATCGCAGGGCGATAAAACATTTAGGGTAAAACTGACTTTACTAAAGAAAAAGACTATGATGAAAAATCGCTTCATCATAGTCAATTAATTATTGTACCCGTTCTGCGCAAAAAGAACCGCCGAATAAATCGGTAGCGTATTCAGATGCAGAAAATGCTTTTATCGAACTGCGATAATACTAAAGTATATCGCAGTTCGGTAAAACATTTAGGGTAAAACAAACTTAATTAAAGAAAAGGACTATGATGAAATAGAACTCCATCATAGTCCGTTAATTATTGTACCCGTTCTGCGCTGAATACGCACCGATTTTAGTCGGAGGTGTAGGGGAGAAGGGCTATATGTCTTGCTCTTTTAATAGCAGTAGTGAGCTCTCTCTGATGATAAGCGCAAGTGCCTGTAACACGGCGGGGAAGGATTTTTGCTCTTTCGGACATAAAACGACGAAGTTTAGCAGCATCCTTATAATCTATTGTGTCAACCTTCTCAACGCAGAAAGCGCAAACTTTTTTGCGGCCTTTTTTGTTGGGACGGCGATCGCCTTTATCGGCTTTATCGTATGCCATAATAAGTTTCCTCCTGTAAGATTAAAAAGTTAAATTTGAAATTAAATCAGAACGGCAAATCGTCATCATCTTCAGAAGCCTGAAAATCGTCAATGCCGCCATTGGAAAATGATGATGCTGCAGGAGCACCTGCCGAAGCCATAGTGCCGGCGCCTTCATTTTTGCCGCCGCAGAATGAAGCCCTGTCAACAATAACATCTGTGGTATAGCGTTTTACACCGTTCTTGTCGTCATAAGAACCGGTCTGTATTGAGCCCTGAACGGCAATCATAGAGCCTTTCTGAAAATATTTTGAAACAAATTCAGCATTCTGTCTCCATGCAACACAATTTATAAAATCGGTTTTCTTTTCTTCACCGGCTTTAACGTAGTTACGGTCAACAGCAACGGTAAACCTTGTTGTTGCTATTCCGGAAGTTGTAGTACGAAGTTCCGGGTCCGCAGTAAGTCTTCCCATTATAATTGCACAATTAAGCATATTCACAGTGGGATACGTCTAAAGAACAATCTTTGCCGTACCTTTTCCTTTCATAAAATAAACGTGTTTACTTATTTTTTAATTATAAGTGAACGAAGAACGCCGTCTGTAATTCTGAAAATACGGTCGAGTTCTGCAGTGAAGCCTGCTTCACAACTGTAATTGTAGAGAACATAGTAGCCGTCTTCTTCGTCGTTGATAAGGTATGCAAGTTTACGCTTACCCCATTCGTCAACGCTGTCAAGAGTTCCGTTAGCCTCTATCATTGCTTTGAACTTTTCTGCAAGTTCTTTAGCAGCCTCCTCACCTTTTGAAAGTGAATAAACTGCGATAGTTTCGTAACTTACTGACATCGTTTGCACCTCCTTCCGGACTTATGGCTCTTATAAATATTTAAGAGCAAGGAATAATCGCTGTGAAGATACTCACAGCGATTACAGATTATAACAAACTATTCAAATTAAGTCAAGCATTTTTTTAATATTTACAGATATCTCGAAAGACCGAACGCATCCATAATTGCCATAAACCAATCATAGAAGAATTTAATGAACGTAACAAGTCCGAGACCTGTAAGAGTGTCAACCGTGTCTTCACCGAGTGCAGTTTCAAATCTGCCTGTAAAATCGGCGGGAACAAACGGCTCGGTTTCATCATAAACAACCGGTTCGCCGTTCATTACCGTGAAATTGAAAGTGCGTGAGCCGTTCGGAGTTAAAATTCTTCCGTCACAGTAATAGTCAATATTAACCTGCATAAGTCTCAAACTTTCTTCGGGAAGATTGCCCGAAAGTTTAAGTCTCAAAGTTTCGCCGGGTTCAATAGCGGGAAGGTCGATTGCGTTTACTTTAAGAGGTGCTCCGCAAAATTCAACGGAAGATACAGTCAGAACATTTTCTTTTGAAATATTTTCAATGCAGAGATACTCGTCAGCGGAACTTACCTGACCCTCTGCGCTGTTGTCAAAATATGTGTAAATGCAGTTGTTCGCATTTGTTGAAACGTGGAACTGAGGATAGTCCGCATCGGAATAAACATCGGTTATTCTGTCGGTAAGAAGCGTTGTAAGAGCAAGGTTAAGTGTATAACTGTCAAGGAACGTCATACCGTGGAAAAGTTCATCAACATACCATGTGTTTTCGGGAAGATACGCAGTTGAGCCGTCAACTTCAAAAGACGGTGAAACGTGGTTATGCAAAGGATTTGAACATGTTGTTTTAAGTCCTGTGTAACCGTCATTGAATCTTTCGCCGAAATGAGCGCAAGTTGCGCCTGTGGAATCGTTAGTTGTGATTATTGCATCAGAATTTTCCCCGAGACCTGTTACGCTCGGGTTGCCCGTGCCTGCAATAATTGTAACGTTCATTCCGTAATCGTCAATACATTTACTGAGATTTTCATTGTATTTTTCCATTATTTCATAATGAACGTAATCGCTTTTCTCGATAAGCGCAGCACTTTCAACGGGGTCAAGACGAAGTGCTTTAACATCTTCATAATACTCTGTGGGAATGAAATCCCATATACTCGGGAAATAACCGATTACATCATAAATATAAGGAAGAAGATTTTCAATTACGTCATCAAGGAAGCCGAGTTGCTGTGCCTGTGTGAGCCATTTGAAGTTATCTTCGGAAACAAGACCGTGCTGAATGAAATATATAAGAGTATATTCATCCAATTTAACGTTGCCGCTCATAATGTCGTAAGCAAGCGCCGCACCGCCTGCCGCAGGAACGGTAAGAACTGCGTTGTCAACATCCTGCATATAGCCGTAAAGTGAAAGATATGTTGCGGTAACCTGACCGCCGTGAGAAACGGCAATAAGGTTGACTTTGTCTTTACCTGTTATTTCTTTAACCTGCTGAATAAAATCAACAAGTCCTGTCGCACAGTCGTATGCGGACATACGCCAGTCCGACTGATAAAAGAAGCAGTTATCTGTACCTATACGCTCTGAAACAGCCGCAAAAAGTTCAGGCTCGTTAGTGTTTTCGCCGTATTCTTCAATGAGGTAACTCATCTGTCTTACATCGGCGGTGGGGTATGCAACGCTTATGTTGTTTACGCTCGTACCGTCGGGGTTGCACGCCATACATCCTAAAAGATTAACCATTTCTTCACCGACTGTGTCGGCAAGTTTTTTGCTGTCACCCCCTGCGGTAAGCACAAGACCTTTGCCGAGGTCGACGATTCTTTTAAGCACAAGACCGAGAATCTCGTTCATATCAAGACCCCAGCATTTTTCGGTATAGCCGTATTCATTCGTAATGTTAAGGTCGGAACCGCTGTAACCCGGAACAAGAATAACCGGATATTCGGTAATGTCGGTGTCACCCTGTTCAACAAAAGCAAATGCCGAAACATAAAGACACGACATAAGCATAACTATTGCGAGAACTACCGATAAAAGTTTTTTAGTCATAACATTATCCCCTTTTTTCAATGGAATATATTAACATATATTCTATACCCTTTTTTATTATTTTGCAAGAAAAATTATATAAAAACAAAGGATTGAACATCCGCACTTTCAAAGCACTGTTCAACCCTTTTCAAATTTTATTATATCTTCAATATTGCAGTCAAGCGCATAACACAGCGCATCAAGCGTTTTTGTACTTATTGCTTCACCATGCTTAATTCGGTTTATGGTGTTAGCCGAAAAACCCTGCTTGAAAATTAGATAGTATTCGGTAATATTCTTTTTGTACAGTGTTTCATAGAACGGTTTGTAACTTATCATATATCTCACCGTTTTTATGATATCATACTCAAACTCTTGACAATACTCAATATATTGAGTATAATTTAAAAAGTTATCCGTAGTCAGTTGTGGCTATATATATAAATTATATGCATTTTTAAGAATTAAAAACATATAGTTTAAAGTATTATTTCGGAGGTCTGAATATGTCAAAAACAATCAAATTCATTTTGTCAATCATAATTTGCTTTACAATGATTTTAGGAACTACTGTAACAGCAAGTGCGTTTTCACGCACGGTCAATAAGGATTACATACAGCAAAATGTCGATTACTTGATTGACTATATAATCAGTGACGGTTATATAAATAAAAACGGTTATTATGCCATTGCCGAAGATTATTACGATGAATTAGAAGAAAGTAATGTTATCGCGTATGATAGCGATAATGATGAATTGATTTTTTCTTATTATGCAGTAGATGACGGTGTCATGGAAATATATGTTAGAATGTATCTTGACAGTCCGAAATCAAGTTACGCCAGAGTTGAATTTTCAATCTATGATTTAATGGAAGAAACATTCGCACGGGCAACTTGTACATTCGATATTTCCACATACAATTGGGAGGATGTCATTTATTTTATTAAAACGGATTCTAACTGTTATATTTATGATATAAATGACCTTGCAAGTAGTTGGCTTTATGGTGCTTTGTTGTGCTGGAACGGAACTTTGTATTCTAAACCTCAAATCACACTCCATGCTATCGGGTTCGTAACATTATGTAAAAATACTGAAAACGGACATGAATGGGTAAAATCAAAAACCGTAAAAGCAACGACTAAATCAGATGGGTACGTTAGTTATTATTGTGATATCTGCGGCGAAACAAAGAAAAAAACAATTCATCAGATTTCCTCTGTTAAATTATCTAACAGTAAACCAACCTATACAGGAAAAGCGATTAAGCCGACTGTTACTGTTAAAGACAGCAAGGGCAAGACGATTTCTTCTTCAAACTATACTGTCAAATATTCAAATAATACAAAGGTCGGTACAGCAACCGTAACGGTTACTTTCAAGGGCAGTAAATATTCAGGCAAACTCACAAAAACTTTCAAAATTTTACCGAGGGCTTCAAGCATTTCTTCACTTACCGCAAAATCAAAGGGTTTTACCGCAAAATGGTCAAAACAAACATCGGCAGGCGGATATCAACTTCAGTACAGCACATCATCAAAGTTCACTACAAAAACCACAAAAACAGTTAAAATAACGAAAAATACTACAGTTTCAAAAACAATCACCAAACTCACAGCCAATAAAACATATTATGTAAGAGTAAGAACTTACAAAACCGTTAACGACAAAACATATTATTCTGCGTGGAGTACATCAAAAAAGGTTAAAACAAAGAATTAAACGATTTTGCCGATTTGCGTTTATCAGTTGTAAACCGCACCATAAAATTTGAATGATTACAAAGACAGCAGGTCTTCCGGAAAACTCGGAAAACCTGCTTTTTATGTAAAAACAAAGGATTGAACATCCGCACTTTCAAAGCGCTGTTCAACCCTTTTGAAAAATAATTTTTTATAATGTGTCAACTAACAACTAACAACTAACAACTAACAACTAACAACTAACAACTAGCAACCGGCAACTGTCACTCCGCCTCGGAAACCGACGAATGAAGTTTATTTATTTCCTCTGCCGCTTTTGTTCGTCTTTCGTTGAGTTCCATATACATTCTGTCACGTTTTTCTTTATCTATATCATACCAGAACATCGGAATCATACTTGAAAGTACGAGGAATGCGGGAATAATTGTCGCCATGGCAAAAATCCATTTCTGCGCTTTAAGCGGCTGTTCCCTGCCCTCCGTGTAAGCGGTCTGGTCGTAATCGCACCATTTTTTATAAAGCGGCTGTAAAACGCCGTTTATTCTGGAAGGTATTTTGCACATAAGTGTTGATGCAGCGGAAAGAGTTGCTTCGTTTCTGTAACCGCATTTCCACTCAATGTAGTCATTACATTCGTTGCCTATTTCAGTACCCGATATACTCTTTACGCCCCAGAACGTAGCGTAAATACACTCCCAAATTGCAGTAACGGGAAGCATTGCCCAACGGCTCTGGAAGAACATTTTGCCGCTTTTGTTTTTAATAAATCTGCCGTAGAACCAAAGCGGAATGTAAAACGTTTTAGCGAACACCTGGCTGACCATGTAAAGTGTTCTTGTGGAAAATCTCGAAGCGAGTTTGTTGTACTTCGAGAAGCCTATCGGCTGGAAGAAGAACGAAGGAATACCCGCAATGGTTTCAAACGTTGTCATATTAAGAACCTGACGGTAATAGTCATTCGTTGTAAGACCTGTTCCGAATGAGCCGAGCGCATTTGAAAGTATGTACATAAGAACGGGTTTGTTAGTAAACACTATGCGTAAACTCTGCATAATTTTCGGCTTTTCAATTCGCTGATGAACACGTTCTTTTGCTATGCTCGTATACCAGGAAATGATGACACCCGAAAGTATTGTGGTAACGGGTCCGACTGTCATAAGAGCACTTTTTATCATATCGGCACTTGTTTTGTTTTTTGACGATTTAACAACGCCGTTTTTAATAAAGTCAAGCATAAATTCAACAACAAGGTCGGGTATGCGTGAATAAATAATACTCGAATAACTCGATATTGAAAGAAGCCTTCTTCTGTCAGACGGATAAGGCGTAATTGTGGAAATATATCCGCCTATTGCTACGTTCTTGAAGTTGCCGAGAAATTCAAGCATCATATCAAGAAATGCATACAAAAGGAATTTTGTGATATTTCCGAAATCGTTTACCATAGCCTGCGGAAGTATGGCGGGAAGTATCCAGTAAAGTGTTGCGACAATGGCATACGGGAAACCGCCGAGGAAAATGTAGGGTATGAATTTACCCCAGCGTGTACGGGTTTTTTCAATAATAAAACTTACTATAAAATCGTCAACAACATCCCATACGCCTGCGAAAATGTTGTATTTTGACTGCAGGTCAAGGTTTATTTTGAGAATACTGTCATTAAAAAGGTCTTTATGACCGTCAATGTTGAAGCCCCGGCTTCCGTCAAAAAGCATATAGCCTATTGTCTGTTTGCGGTTAATAACACGTCTGTCAACATCAACAAGTTGCCTTAATTCACGGTTGACTTCGTCATCCGAGCCGTTTTCTGCAATTTGTATCGCTTTTTTCTCTTCAAGTTCTGCCATTATTTTTCCACCCCGCTTCCTTTTGATGCCATACGGTCTTCGATTTCTTTGAGTTTTTCCTCAACCTCTTTATTTTCCGCTTCTTCCTGTTTTAAGCGGTATTCATCCTGCATTTTTGCAAGTCTGACAAGCATTTTTCTGCGGATTTCTTCTTTGCTCATTCCCTGCTCAACGTATTCAAAATACTCTTCACTCGGAAGACCGCCTATAAGGCAGGGTGTATATTTAACTTCAAAGCCTTTTTTGTTGATTACTATATTAAAACCGAGTTGTACGGCATAAAGAAGCAAAAGAACAAACATTCCGATTCCGACGGATGCTTTCACATTGCCGTCTGCAGTTTTATCTTCAACCGAAGATTTAACTTTTTCGTAAAGAGGAGTAATAACGCTTACATCCGTAAGTGAAGCGGCGGCGTTATTTATTCTCTGTGTTGCTTCTTCAACTTTTTTTGCGGTGTCTTCGGCTATTTCCTCATCTGTTTTTGCACCCGTTCCGTCATCGTCTTCAAGTTCGACAATCGCTTCGCCTTTTTTAAGAGAGTCTGTAATTGCCTTACCTTCTTCAATCGCAGAAGTAAGAGAACCGAAAGATTTTTCGGAATAAATACCGTCATTCTTTATTTCGCCTGCATAATAAAGTGCGGTTTCAAGGTCTTTGTAACAAAAGGCGGCTGTATTTATCGCCGATGCGGCATCTCTTATTTCACCGATTGAAGCATCTTTGTCTTCGAGAACTTTTTTACCGTTTTCAAGCGATTCGGTTATTAAAGAAACATCTTCCTTTGTATAACCGCACGTTTTAACATTTTTAAGTGACTTTTCGCCGTTTTTTATTGCTCTTTCAAGCATTCCGTAATCTGCGGTTTTGTCATTTATAATATATTTTAGTTTTTCTACTGCCGAGTCAACCTGTGACTGACCGCCGTTCGAAACGGCATATTCAGCCTCAGAAAGCACCAAGGAAGCGTAATCGCCTGTCGGAGATTTTGCAAAAACAAGAATGCTTACAAGTGACGCTGTGACAAGGCATATTGCGATTGAAGAAAGAACTATATTCTTTTTAAGTCCTTTCTTTGTTCCCGCCGCTATCTGCATAAGCGAAAAAACAAGGAATCCCACAGCGGGAATAACGAGAAACAGTACCGCAAGAACTATCGGTGATATGTTGCCGAGAACTTTACCCGCATCAACCGCTGAAAAGAAGTTATATATGCTTATTGCATTGTAATTCGTTTTATTACCCGAAACGGTAATAGTGAAAAGCGGAAGAAAAAACGCCGCAATAGGAATAATGAACAGAGCAAGCCTTATTCTGCCGACATTCGTACCGATTGTAGCCGCCTTTGCACGGTCCACTTTCGGTTGGAACTTTGAGTGTTCTATTTCAGCCGCTTCGGACTCGTCAAGAAGCATCTCGTTTGATTTATAGTAATTGAGGTTTACGCCGCAGGACGGGCAATTCGGTTTCCAGTTAATAAAGTGAAGTTTTCTGCCGCATGCAGGACATTTCGCCATCATACTACCCCCATTCAAAATAACAAATCAATATGTTTATTATACAAAACGGCAAATGCAAAGTCAACGGGGAAATATATAAATAATGCGCTTGACATATTTTATAATAAATAGTATAATCCGAACATAATATTTTCAGGCTGTGAAGCGGAAATTTATACTCAATACGGTATTCAGAGAGGAAACGGTTGCTGAAAGTTTCTTACCGCTGTTTATAATGCTGTCCGCAGAGCCTTGCTGAAAACAGCACGCTGACTGCGTTAAAAGTCGTTTGAGTGGTGCGTTTGCACAATTCGGGTGGTACCGCGGCAAAAAGCCGTCCCGTGTTGCTTGTTGCAAATGCGCTTTTTTATTTTGTATTATTTTAAAGGATGCGATAATTATGGAATGGACAGGACTTAACGAATTAAGAGAAAAATATCTTGAATTTTTCGAGAGCAAAGGTCATTTAAGACTCCCGAGTTTTTCACTCATACCGCAGGGCGACAAAAGTCTTCTGCTTATAAATGCGGGTATGTCACCTATGAAAAAATGGTTTACGGGCGAACTTACTCCCCCGAGTAAAAGAGTTACCACCTGCCAGAAGTGCATACGCACGCCCGACATTGAAAACGTCGGCAAAACCGCACGTCACGGCACATTCTTTGAGATGCTCGGAAACTTTTCTTTCGGCGATTATTTCAAAAAAGAAGTTATTCCGTGGGCGTGGGAATTTTTCACCGAAGTTCTCAAAATGGACCCCGACAGACTTTACATCAGCGTTTATCTTGATGACGATGAAGCATACGATATATGGACAAAAGACGTCGGCATAAAACCCGACCACATGGTACGTTTCGGCAAAGAAGACAACTTCTGGGAGCACGGCGAAGGTCCGTGCGGTCCGTGTTCCGAAATTTACTATGACAGAGGTCCCGAATACGGTTGCGGTAAACCCGATTGCAAAGTCGGATGCGAATGTGACAGATATATTGAAATATGGAACCTTGTTTTCACACAGTTTGAAAATGACGGCAAAAACAATTACACTCCCCTTTCACACCCCAACATTGACACGGGTATGGGACTTGAAAGGCTCGCCTGCGTTATGCAGGGCGTTGACAATCTTTTTGAAGTTGACACCGTTCAGAACATAATGAAACACATCATTGAAATTGCAGGCATCAAATATCACGACAATGAAAAGAGCGACGTTTCACTTCGTGTTATCACCGACCACATCCGTTCAACAACGTTTATGATAGGTGACGGCGTTCTTCCCTCAAACGTAGGCAGAGGCTACGTTCTCAGAAGACTTTTAAGACGTGCCGCACGTCACGGCAGACTTCTCGGCATTGACAGACCTTTCCTCGCTGAAGTTTGCGACACGGTTATCAAAGAAAACGAGGGCGCATACCCGATGCTCCGTGAAAAACGTGACTACATTGTAAAAGTAATATCAATGGAAGAAAACAGTTTCTATAAAACCATTGACGGCGGTCTTGAACTTCTCAACAGCATGATTAAAAACACCGACGGAAAAATTCTTTCGGGTAAAGACGCTTTTAAACTTCAGGACACTTACGGTTTCCCGATTGACCTCACACGCGAAATACTTGAAGAAAACGGAATGACCGTAAACGAAGATGAATTTTCCGCACTTCTCAAAAACGCCAAAGATACCGCAAGAGCCGCACGTAAAGATGCAGGCGCAGAAGCATGGAAAGACACTTCCCTTTCATTCAAAGAATGCGGCAAAACAGAATTTACGGGCTATGAAGTTACGGAAGATACCGCAAAAGTAATCTGCCTTGCTCAAAACGGCGAAAAAGTTGATTTTATCGGTGCCGACACAGATGCCGTACTTGTTCTTGATAAAACGTGCTTCTACGCAGAAAGCGGCGGACAGGTCGGAGATACGGGTGAAATTACCGTAGGCTCAAACGTATTTACAGTTACAAACACAACAAAAACACATGACGGAACAGTTCTTCATCACGGTACTGTTTCTGCGGGCGACGGAATAAAAACAGGCGACTGCGCAGAACTTAAAGTTGACTTAAAACGCCATGAAGCAATTATGAGAAACCATACAGCCGCTCACCTTCTTCAGGCGGCTTTGCGTGAAAAACTCGGAACACACGTTGAACAGGCAGGTCAGCTTGTAAACGAAAATGCGGTACGTTTCGATTTCTCGCACTTCTCCGCACTCACTTCCGATGAAATTCAGGACATTGAAAACAGAGTAAATGAAATAATTATGAGCGCACTTCCCGTTGTTACGGAAGAAATGGGAATTGAAGAAGCAAAGAAAAAAGGCGCAATGGCTCTTTTCGGTGAAAAATACGGCGATGTTGTACGTGTTGTTTCTGCAGGCGGTTTTTCAACGGAACTTTGCGGCGGTACACACGTTAAAAACACAGGCAACATCGGTCTTTTCCGCATTGTTTCCGAGTCAAGCGTTGCGGCAGGCGTAAGAAGAATTGAAGGCGTAACAGGTTTCGGCGTTATAAATTATATAAACGAACGTGACAAAATGATTTTCGGTGCGGCTTCCGCACTCAAACTTCAGAACACACAGGAACTTGTTTCAAAAGCATCTTCCGTAACTGCCGAACTCAAAGCAAAAGAAAAAGAAATTGCAGAACTCAAAGCGGAAATAGCAAACAGTAAAGCAGGTGCCGTATTTGACAATGCTGTCGACGTAAACGGCGTTAAACTCATAACCGCAGACCTCGGCGAAGCAGATGCTTCGGCTATACGTTCAATGCTCGACTCGTCAAAAGACAAAGGCAGCAACATAGTAGTAATTCTCGCAGGCAAACAGAGCGAAAAAGGAACTTGCTCATTCGGTTGCTACTGCGCTCCCGATGCTATAAAAGCAGGCGCTCACGCAGGTAATATAGTACGTGAAGTTGCAACCGTCGCAGGCGGTGCAGGCGGCGGAAAACCCGATTCCGCTATGGCAGGCGGTAAAGATATTACAAAAATCAGTGATGCTCTCGAAGCCGCAAAATCAATTCTTGAAAGCAAAATAAAATAAAGGAGTATATACAATATGGATTGCATTTTCTGTAAAATAGTAAACGGCGAAATACCCTCAAAAAAGGCTTATGAAGATGAAAGCGTTCTCGCTTTTTATGACCTTGAACCGCAGGCTCCCACACATATACTCGTTATACCCAAAGAGCACATTACCTCCGCCGCTGACGTTACCCCCGAAAACAGTGCGGTTGTTGCTCACATATTTGAAGTCATTGCAAAACTTGCAAAGGATTTTGATATGAAAGACGGTTTCCGTGTTGTTACAAACTGCGGCGACAGCGCAGGACAAAGTGTAAAACATCTTCACTTTCACGTAATGGCAGGCAGAGAATTCACCTGGCCTGCAGGCTGAGGCATATTAAGAGGTAAAACAGATGAAAAGACCGATGCTGATTTCCGGCATAACAGTTGCACTTTCCGCCGCATTGTTTTTAAATTTCGGGAACAATGCCGTGCTTTGTGCCGCCGTTACCGGAGCATCGGTCTTGCTTTTTTATGTAATAAAACGTAAAAAACTCAAAAACAGAATACTTCTTCCGTTCTTGTCGATTGTTTTAATTCTTAATTCCGTCTGCTTTTTCACTTTCGCAAAAGTGACGGAAAATAAAAACAATGATTTACTTATCGGCAAGCATAACGTAACCGCAAAAATAATAAATCTTCCTCAAAAATACGAAGATTATACGTTTTACACTTTAAAAACAGAAAAAATCGACGGCAGAAACAAGAAAATCAAACTGATTTATTACAGTAAGGGTAATGAGAATTTTGAACTTTACGATATTGTTTCATTTAAAAATGCATCTTTCTCCCTTGTTACCGACAAAAGCGGAAAAACAAACAGTGGCTTTGCCGCCGATAACGTATTTTTAAAAATAACGTCAAAAACTTCGGTCGATTATCTGTTTAAAGCGTCAAAAACACCGTACTTCTTCTGCCTTTTGTTCAAAGAAAACTGTATTAACTCAATGAAGTATTATCTTGACACCGACGAAGCGGGGCTTCTTTCGGGAATGGTATTCGGTGATAAAAGTCTTTTAAGCGATGAAGTAAAAGACAGTTTCAGAATAAGCGGTATTTCTCATCTTCTTGCCGTTTCGGGTCTTCACACATCGCTCTGGTGCGGAATTCTTTTTGCAATACTCGGCATTTTCAAAGTAACCGATAAAATAAAAAGCATTGTTTCACTTATGTTTCTTGCATTTTTGTGTATTGTTTCCGCTTTCACGCCGTCTGTACTGCGTGCCTCGCTTATGATGTGTCTTATAGTAATCGCACCGTTTTTTAACCGTCAGCCAGACCCTCTGAACTCACTCGGTTTTGCCGTCACGCTTCTTGTACTTCAAAACCCGTACACCGTAATGTCACCGGGATTTATTCTTTCCGTTTCGTCAACGGCAGGCGTTATTCTTTCGGGCGTTTTCAGAGATTCACGAAAAAGCAAAACCGGTAACAGATTATTCAATAAAATTACAAATTACATACGTTCAAGCATACTTGTAAGCGTCTTTTCCTCAATCTTCACGCTTCCTGCGTGTGCCGCTTTTTACGGAACGTTCAGCATAATTTCAACGCTTACGAATCTTTTTGCGGTAAAACTCGCTTTTTTCGGTATGGTAACGGGATTTGCTTCTTGTGTATTCTCGCTTTTTAAATTTTCATTTGTAAAACCCGTTTGTAAAATTCTGTTTATACTGCCGCAGGTTTTACTTCGTCTGTTAAAAATATGTGCAGGTCTTACAGCGAAAATACCCTTTGCGTGCGTGAGTGCAAACATATATACGGTAATTATCGTACTTGCGGTAATTTCGGCTGTAATTTTAATATTTTATTTGTCACGAAAGAAAATAATTAAATCAAAAGCAGTCGGAACGGTGCTGTATTCTTTTTGTGCTCTCGGGGCTTCATTCGCCGTTTTCTTTTCATTTTTACCGTTAAGCGTAAATACGCAAATGGCCGTATCATTAAGCGGGTATGTACCCGTTGTGTCTGTTCGGTGCGGCGGCGAATATGCACTTATAAATGTACCCGACAGCACATCACTTGAAGCACTTAAAAGCAATCTTCCGCAAACTCCGCAACAAAAACTCGCACTTTTCTCAATTAACGGTACGTACTTTGATATTGAAAACATAATAGAAAAATACAAACCCGAAGCCGTTTCTTTCAATGAAAAAACAGGAGATACATTACACGAAAACAAAACAAATACGGGTGATGCCGTCACCGTATCGCAGATAAATTTCACACTCAACAATAAAATAACCGTGAGAACGGTTGACAGTTACGGTATGAAGTATGTTATAATAAAAAGCAACCGTAATACCGCAGCAGTTTCCATGTCACAATATAACGATTTTTCATATTATAAAAACCAATACGGAACTCCCGACATACTTGTTATGAACAGCGACGAAGCACAAAATTTTTCGGGATTCTGCGACAAACTCGTTATATGCGGCAATACCGATAACAGCACACTTAAATCACTTGAAAAACACTGCAAAAAACTTTTGTACGCCGAAAAGGGAGACTGTGCCGTATTTAATTTTTAAAGGAGGAATAAAAATGCCGTTTGTTGATGAAGAAACATTGAAAAAACAAATAAAAAACGGCGAATTTTCCCGAATATACGTGCTTTACGGTAACGAAAGTTATCTGAAACAGCACTATTCAAATATGATATCATCAAAAACGACAGAACCCGATTTCAGGGATTTCAACCTCCATATACTTGAGGGAAAAGAAACCGATTTGAACGAAATATCAGACTGTGTTCTTTCTTTTCCTATGATGAGCGAATACAGTTGTACCGTTGTAAATGACTATCCTTTAAACAACCTTGCGGGCGACAAAGGTAAAATAAACGAAAATTTCAATGAAATAATTTCGGACTTGCCCGAAAGCACCGTTCTTGTTTTCAGAATGGACAACATTGAAGTTGACGAAAAAAACTCAAAATGGAGTAAAATTTTAAAGTATATAGATTCAAAAGGCGGCGTGTGCGCAAACCTCTGCAAACGCACAACATCACAACTTTCAAAACTGCTTATTGATTCCGCAAAGAAAAAAGGCTGTGAACTCTCACGGGAAGACGCAAACTATATGGTAACAATCATAGGTGACGATATGAGCACTTTGCGAAACGAACTCGACAAAGTGTGCGGTTACAAAAAAGAGGGCGTTATTACAAAAGCGGATATTGACAAAACCGTAATTGTTTCTGTTGAAGCAAAGGTATTTTCGCTTTCAAGATTTATTGTTTCAGGCGAAGCGGACAAGGCGTTTGAAACGCTTTCAAATCTTTTTAAACTCCGTGAAGAGCCCGTTGCCGTACTCGGCGTTCTGTCAAAAGCATACGTCGATATGTACAGAGCAAAAGCAATTAAAGAAAAAGGTCTGCCCGTGAATAAACTCACGGAATATTTCCCCTCATCATACAGGGGCAGAGAGTTTATTATCAATAACGCCGTGCGTGACGGAGCGAAGTATTCGCTCACACAACTTCACAAAGCGCTCGAAGAACTTGCAGATACGGACAAAAGGCTGAAATCAACGGGCGAAAATCCGCAGGCACTTCTTGAAGAACTTGTTTTAAAATTATTGAGAGTGTAAATTATATGATAAAAACCGACAGAGCGGTAATAGTTGAGGGAAAGTACGACAAAATAAAACTTTCTTCAATACTTGATGCCGTGATAATAGAAACAGACGGTTTCGGTCTTTTTAAAGATAAAGAAAAACAGTCACTTATCAGAAAACTATCCGAAACACGCGGAATTTTAATACTGACCGACAGCGACTCGGCAGGTTTTAAAATAAGGGCGTTTATTAAAAATATCGCCCCGAAAGGCAACATAATAAACGCATATATTCCCGACATTTTCGGAAAAGAAAAAAGAAAAACCGAGCCGTCGAAAGAGGGTAAACTCGGCGTTGAGGGTATTTCGCCCGAAATACTTTGCGAAGTTCTTGAAAAAGCAGGCGTTTCCTGTGAAAAAAGCACACCGAAAACAGGCAGGCAAATAACAAAACTCGACCTTTTTGAAGACGGATTTTCGGGCGGTGACAACAGCGCACAAAAAAGAGCGGAACTTTTAAAGAAACTCGATTTACCCGAAAGACTTTCAGCGAATGCTCTTGTTGAAATAATAAACGCACTTCTGAGTTTTGAAGAATACAAACAGGCTGTAAAAGAGTTGGAATCAAATGATTAACAAAAATGACGAATTTGAACTGAACATAACGGGTTACACCTCCGAGGGCGGCGGCGTAGGCAAAAAAGACGGAATAGCGGTATTCGTTGAAAACACCGCTGTCGGCGACATAATAAACTGCCACGTTATTAAAGCGAAAAAAACTTACGCAATAGGGAAAGCGGTATCCGTAAAAAAGAAATCGAAAGACCGCATTGAGCCTGAATGTAAAGCGTTCAAATCCTGCGGCGGATGTTCGTTCTGCCACATAAATTACAATGCCGAACTCAAACTTAAAACAGACAAAGTTAAAGATGCTTTTAAAAGAATAGGTCATCTTGAACCCGAATTTGAAGATATAATCCCCTCGCCCGAAATCACGCATTACCGCAACAAAGCGCAGTATCCCGTAAGGCGTGAAAACGGTATTCTCGAAATAGGTTTTTACGCCAAAAAAAGCCACCGTGTCATTGACGGCGGCGAATGTCTTTTACAACCCGAAGAATTTACCGAAATCACCGAAATTATAAGAAAATGGATAAACAGTAATAACGTAACCGTATTTTCCGAAAATACGGGCTTCGGTCTTATAAGGCATATATATTTAAGAAAAGCGAATGCAACAGGCGAAATTATGGTCTGTACCGTAATAAACGGTGAAGAAATTCCGAATGAAAAAAAACTTATTGATGAACTTTCAAAAATAAACGGATTTAAAACTCTTGTTTTAAACATCAACAAAAAAAACTCAAACACGGTTCTCGGCAAAGAATGTAAAACACTGTACGGAAACGGCTTTATTACCGATATTCTTTGCGGCGTAAAAGTAAAACTCTCTCCCCTCTCATTTTATCAGGTAAACAGAGATTGTGCCGAACTTCTTTACAAAAAAGCCGCTGAATACGCAGGACTTACCGGAAACGAAAACATACTTGACCTTTACTGCGGAACGGGTACAATCGGTCTTTCAATGGCGAAAAACGTAAAATCGCTCATCGGCGTTGAAATAGTTCCCGAAGCGATTGAAGATGCCAAAATAAACGCCGAAATAAACAGTATAGAAAATGCCGAATTTATATGCGGTGATGCTGAAATTGCCGCAAAGGAACTGCAAAAAAGAGGTGTTACGCCCGACGTTGTCATTCTTGACCCGCCGAGAAAAGGCTGTTCCGAAGAACTCTTAAAAACAGTTTCGGAAATTGCGCCGAAAAAAATCGTTTACGTTTCGTGTGACCCCGCAACACTCGCCCGTGACTGCGAGAGACTTTTGCACCTCGGCTATAAAACTGTAAAAGCAACCCCGTGCGATATGTTCCCGAGAACTGCACATGTGGAGACAGTTGTCTTGATGTCTCGAGCCTAGGTTGAGACGATAGGGCTATTGTCAAATGGAAAGAAATGAGTGAAATTTAAGAAGCTTAGGAAGTGATAAACTAATGTTTTCAGAACTATTTCAAAAAAAGATTGATGTTACAAAATGTATAGACAATATTGAAAACACAGTCTATGCACAACTAAAAAAATTCGGATTTAAAAAACATGGCAGAACTCTTCACCGATTTGTTTCGGAAGATATCTCCCAGGTGATAAACTTTCAGTGTGGACAAGCCTATAGAAATGAGACACATCTCATGTGGGTCAATATCGGAATTCGAGTTCCGGAAAGTATTGAGAGAACATTTAAAACCACAAATTCAAAGAAATATTATCATGAATATGATTGCAATATTCGCACAAGGCTTGGAGCAGTAAAAAGCAGGGATGGGAATAAAGAAACAACCTATGATTTAAGAAAAAATACAGATCAAATAGCATCATGTATTGTAAAAGAAATCATGGACGATGTCCTTCCTGTCTTTGAAGTTTTGAGCAGCAGAGAGGCTATTCTTGCTCATAGAAGAGATTATCCTTGGTTTGATACCTTGAATTCTCACCTGATTGTATTAGAGGAAGCTATGATATATGGTCATCTGGGAAATAAGCAAAAAGCAAGAGAATTATTTGAAGTGTACTATGAACATGTAGTTTCAAGAAAGTGCGAAGATAAACATATCGAGGGGCATTTACAATACTTAGATACGCTGAAAGATTCATTGGAATGGTAGAATGTTATCAATCACAGGGAGAAAGAAAAATGGATGATTACAAATCTTTTGCGGCACTGATTTACGTTACCGACACCGAAGAAGAAGCGGTTTTACGAATGTTTGACTGGAAAGAAAAAACTTTCGATAATGACAGCCAACTTTACAGAATAGCAGATTTCGAAAAGAACGGTATGCAGATAATCGCCGCCCGACAGGATGAAATGGGTATGACCGCCTCGGCAACACTGACAATGAAGTTAATTGAGCATTTCAGACCGAAATATGTAATAATGCCTGGAATTGCCGCCGGTGCTATGGATGAAGCGGATGAAGAGCAAATGTACGGTGACGTTGTTCTTGCGGATATGGTCTGGAACTACTCGAACGGAAAATACGTATCAAAAGACAAGGCTTCCATTGTTTTCGGAGAAATAGGATTTTTGCCGAGACCTACTGTTGTAAACGTTGACAAAGAACTTTTAGGCTATTTTGAAAAAGCGGTAAAATCGGTTAAAAACGAAACTCACGTTCATATCGGCGCAATGGCGAGCGGCTCTACTGTTGTAGCGAACAAAATGATTCTCAACCAACAGGTAAAAAGCCAGTTTGTAAGTACAAAAGGTCTTGAAATGGAGGGGTACGGTGTTGCATACGCTGCATCACGAGCCACCAAACCTCAACCCAAAGCGATTATCGCAAAAAGTGTTTGCGATTTTGCCGACAGCCGTAAATCCGATATGTATCAGAAATTTGCGGCATATACCAGTTGTGAATTTGTGAAACTTTTAATTGAAGATATACTTGAATAAATAAAAATAAGGTGTCATTATGACTGATATGGACTACGTTTCTTTCGGAAACGGAAAAAAGAATTTGTGTATTTTGCCGGGTGTTGCACTCAAAAGAGTGCTTTTATCGGCAAATTCGGTAAAAGCGCAGTACAAACCGTTATTAAATGATTTTACAATTTACCTTTTTGAATGTAAAAATAACATCTCACAAGGCTATTCAATCGAAGAAATGGCAAGCGACACCGTTACAAAAATGCGTGAACTCGGCATTGAAAAAACAAGCCTTTTCGGTGTTTCAAAGGGCGGAATGATGGCGCAGGTAATTGCGGGAGAATATCCGGAAATAACAGAAAAAGTCGTTATGTTTTCAACGTGTTCAAGGCAGAATGAAACATCCGAAAAATGTTTAAACCGCTGGATTTCCCTTGCACGTGAAAAAAAATACGGTATTCTCGCTTGTGAAATGATTGAAAACCTATATACCGAGGATTTTGTAAAAAAATGCGGAGATGTGCTTGTTAATTTTTTCCTTGATACCTCCGATGAAGACGCACAGCGTTTCATTATTCAATGTGAAGCAAGTGCAAAACACAACTATTACGACAAATTAAAAAAAATAAAATGTCCCGCTCTCGTACTCGGCGCAAAATACGATTCTGTTCTTGACCCCGTCGGCTCAAAAGAAATAGCCGAAGCTCTCGGTTGCGACATTTATTTATATGACAAACCTTATAATCACGCCTGTTATGATGAAATACCCGATTTGTGCGACAGACTGCTTGATTTTTTGTTATAATATTTAATGTAAGGAGAAAACAAAATGGAAAAAACATACGGAATAAAATTCAAAGATAAAGTCGGCTACGCTCTCGGCGATACCGGCGGATGCCTTACTTTTGCAATAATAGGCTCGTTTTTGCAGATTTTCTATACTAACGTTCTTTATATTGACCCGACAAAAATAATGGTGCTTCTTGTTGTCGCAAGACTTTGGGATGCTGTAAATGACCCGATTTGGGGAGCATTTGTGGATTCAAGAAAACCCGGTAAAAAAGGCAAATTTCTGCCGTATATACGCTGGGGCTCTCTGCCGCTTGCTCTTGCAGGTATTCTTACATTTGCAAAAATACCGGGACTTACAGAAAATCAGTATCTTATATACGCCTACATTACATACATTTTTTACGGTATGATGTACACAGTCGTTACAATTCCTTACGGCTCACTCGCATCGGTTGTAACAACAGATGAACTTGAACGTTCCTCTCTTTCCGTATTCCGTTCAATCGGCGCAGGTCTCGGCGGTCTTCCGGGGCAGATTATTTTACCGCTTTTCGTTTACACCACACTTGAAACCGGTGAAAAAGTGCTTGACGGAACAAAACTTTTCTTCGGCGTTCTCGTTCTTGCGCTTATAAGTATTGTAATTTATCAGGTTTGCTACGGTCTTACAACGGAACGTGTAAAAACACTTCCGACACAGGCAAAATCGAACCCGAAAAAAACAATAAAAGCACTTTTCAAAAACAGACCTTTCATCGCTTTGTGCATAGCATCTATGCTGCTTCTTGCAACACAGCAATATACCCAGACTCTTTACAACTACCTTTTCCTTGAATATTTCAAAAAACCCGAACTTTACTCAGTTGTTACCGTAATAACTTATCTGCCGATGGCTATGCTTCTCCCCTTTATTCAGAAACTTGTAAGAAAATTCGGCAAAAAAGAAATATGCGCTTTCGGTATGATAATTGCAACTCTTGCAAATCTCATACTTCTTATTATAAGAACACACAACGTTTTCGTATTTTTCGCATTAAACTTCATTGCAGGCTTCGGTATGATGTTCTTCATTCTTGAAATATGGGCACTTGCAACAGACGTTATCGACTACCAGGAAACGCTTTCCGGTCAGCGTGACGAGGGCACATCTTACGCATTTTTCTCATTCACAAGAAAACTCGGTCAAACCGTTTCCGGCGTACTCGGTACAGGCGTTTTAAGTGTAATCGGCTATGACGCAAAAAACGTAACGGCAGATGCAGTATCTAAAATGTACACAGTTTCAGCCGCAGTTCCTATGATAACCTGCCTGATTATGGCACTTTCACTCGGAATTTTCTATAACCTGAGTAAGGATAGGCTTAAAGAGATTTACCCCGAAAGAAAAGACTGACAATAATTTTCGCGAAAGAAGAAAAAATATTTTCCTCTTTCGCGATTTATTTTTAAAAAAACACTTGAAAATTATAAAAGTATATGATATTATATCTTTCGCTATCCGGGTGTGGCGCAGTTGGTGTGCGTCTGTGAGCGCTGCCTGTGGCAGAGTAAGCGAACAGTAAGCACTGGGCGCAACAAGGAGAATTGCGAAGTGTTCAACGAGCAAGGTGACTATGTTGCAACCGGAAGCGCAGCGGAAATCACTTGTGTTTCAGTGCATAGGGTTACCCAAGAATTAAATATCCGGGTGTGGCGCAGTTGGTAGCGCGCTTGACTGGGGGTCAAGAGGCCGTGAGTTCAAGTCTCGCCACTCGGACCATGATGAGTATTCATAAGGGACTTGACTTTATGAATACTCATTTTTTTGTTAATTTCGGGCTGTATTTTGCACATTAAGTGTGAATACAGCCCTTTTGTTATGCCGTAGTGGGCAGTGCTTCGGAAATATAACTGATTTCAACGCCTTTTCTTGTATTAGCTCTGATGATTTCAATATCTTCTTCGGGAATTGCGATATATCCGACAAATCTGTAATAAACAACTACACGCTGGGTTCTGTTTTTGCCTTTGCCCTCGGTTTCATACACATCAATATGGTCAATCAGCTCTTGCAAAAGCGGAGCCGTTAAATATTTCATAGTCATAAACTTTCTGATTGATGCTATGAATTTGTTTTTACCCTGTTGAGCATTTTCCATTGTGCTTAATTTTGTGCGGATAGCCGCTATTTTCGTTTTCAGTTCCATTCGTTCATTTTCAAACTTACGGGACATTTCCGAAAACCATTCATCAGATACTTTTCCGTCAGTATTATCCTCATATAATTTGCTGTACAGTTGTGACACTTTTTGCTGTCTTGCAACAGAAGTCTGCAATTCATCTTCAAGCTGTTTTCTTTGCTTTAAGGTGTCTTTGTTTGTCTTTTGCTCTAAAATCTCAACAAGTTTTTCTTCGTTTGTCTGAAGATAGTCTGCCAGCTTCCGTAATTCAAAGGAAACAATCTGTGCCACGGAATCCTCACGGATATAGTGCCTTGCGGGACAGTTTCCACGGGTGTCCTTAATATAGTTTCCGCAACTGAAA
>JAZLLP010000049.1:0-3680 GCA_045598225.1 Acutalibacteraceae bacterium
CAATAGGGCTCGAACCTATGACCCTCTGCTTGTAAGGCAGATGCTCTCCCAGCTGAGCTTTGCTCCCATTGGTATCATCATTGCTGACGACTTTTGTATTATATGCAATGTACCGTAATTTGTCAACTGATTTTTTCGCTAATCAATACATTTTTTGTTTAATGATTATTTATTGAACACGATATACTGCACAATAATATAAAATTATCGGCAAACCGCATTAGTTTGCCGATATGGTGGGAACAATAGGGCTCGAACCTATGACCCTCTGCTTGTAAGGCAGATGCTCTCCCAGCTGAGCTATGCTCCCATATGTCGCTCACCGGCGACGATTGATAATATACACCATAAAGAAGAATTTGTCAACACTTTTTTCAAAGTTTTTTGAAAATATTTTATTTTTCTAATTAGAAAAATTATGTGCTTTTAACCGATTCATCTCCGCTGTTTCTCGTCAGATTTTTCATCCAGTTAAATCTGTTGATTTTCACAACTGCTACAAAACATTTGAGAATCTGGTCGGATTTCAGAAGTGCAAAAACAACCCATGCAGGCGCACCTAAATACGAAGCGATAATCGCCGACGGAATAACAATAAGGAAAATGAATATCATATCATTTGTGAATATCGAAATAACTGTATCGGGCACAACAAAACAGACCGTACTTATTATTATGCCGATAACAAGTGAAAAATGAAAGCCGGTTGCAACTATTTTTTTAATGCTTTCTTTATCGTTTCTGCCCCAATATTGCGATGCAAGAATAAGTATTGCACCCTCTATGCCCGCCGAAAAAATCTGTAAAAACGTCTGTATCTGGTTTCCCATATATACGCCCGAAACGGCATTATCACCGAGAGAACCTACCATAAGGTTGTCCGCAAAGTTCACCGCAAACGTTATTAAATTCTGAAGCGCAACGGGTATTGCAAGTGAAACAAGAGATTTATAAAATATTTTGTCTTTAGTCAATAATCGCATAAAAACCAACCCGTAAAAAATATTACGGGCTGATTGTATCACAAAACGCTTTCGCCGTCTACAATTAAATCGGTAAAAATTATGTTTCCTTCATAAACATTCGCAATTACATAAGCATCATAAAAGATTTCGTCAGAACTGCAATTATTCATTTCATCCGAGTTAAACCATTCCTTATAATTATTTTCGGCAGTCAGTTTTTCGGCGGTACTTTTTGAAATTTCAAAGTCTGCAAAATAAATACCGTCCCGCTTGACACAGTTTTCGTTAAGTTCGTTTGTCGAGGTGTCAATAAAAGATATTCCGCTATCATCTGTTTTAATAACAACATATTTATCCGAATAGTTTCTTTCGGTGTCCGAAAACTTAATATCGGCAGAAATTATTGCCTTTTTCTTATCAGAATAGTTGTCAATGTAAAATGATGAAACATCTAATCTGTACTGGGTGCCCTTATTTAACAGATCGCTGTGTTTTTTAACATTTAACGCCATCAAAAACACCGGGAAAACAAATTGAATAATCACAAGAATAACTGCGGTAATTTTACGCATCGTTTTCCACCCCGCTTTCGGAAGATTCTGCGGTTGGCAGCACTTTTGCGGATTTAAACTTATTTATCATTATTTTATTTATTACAAGAAGCGCAACGCCCGTAATAACCGAAGCAACGCCTATAAATACCGCCTCGGCTTCAAGCGCAACAAGAAGCGTAATGAGTGACGCAAAAACGGTAATAAGACCGATGTTTGATTTGAAGATGTCCGCTTTTTTCACACCGGATACAACAGTAAATGCGGCTATAAGAAAAGCAACCGGAATGTACATAACGAACGCCTGTTCCGCCTCAAAATCAAAACAGTAATAAAGAAATGTTATCAGCCACTCCGAAACAGTACAAATCAGAACGCCGATAAGATATTTGTCTTTTTTTATTGTTTTTCTGCCGATTACAGCACCCGACAGAATAATGAATAAAGCAATTACAAAATCTATAATACCTGCCGTGTTTGTATTATAAAAACCGTCCTGAGAAAAAAACACAAACGAAAGTATCAGTACGGACTCCGATAAAACAAGTGCACGGTTAAGATTATATTTCGAGAATATTTTTTCTTCGGTGAACAATACAAATGATACTACCGAAATAATAACAAGCGGTACAATAATAAAGTCATCAAGAATTACCAAAAACAGCACGGAAAGGTCGAACAATAAAGCAAGAAGTGCAAACCAAACAGTAACCTTTCTCGGTTTTTCTTTTTTCATTTCCTTTATTACGAAAATAACGGGAGCAATAACAATTAAAAGGAAAACTGCTAATACGGTTAATTTTTTACCTACGGGATTTACCGTATTAACCTGCATTATTACATTTAATGAACTAACGCTCCACGCCGATGTCATTGCAGTAGTGATTGCAAAAGGAACAACACCGTTAAGCAAAAACATAACGGGTGTTACAAGAATAATGTCAATAAGTAAAAGATTCTGAAAGCCGAAATCAACTGAATACAAAGAGTTTACAAGCGCATTTGTTGAAAGTACGCCTGCAATCCACAAAAGACCTGCACTTTCACACCACACGGCATTGTTTTTCTTTTTGAAAAAAGCAAACAAGCCGAAAAAGCACCCTGCCGCAAGAGGAATAAACGCAAACAGGTTTTTAATTGTACTTGAAATGTCGCTCCAGAAATTTACAAACAGAATAATAAGTCCTGCCGCAGTCAGAAGTGAACCTGCAACGGAAAGAATAACCGTCAACAGTTTTCTGCTTTCTTTATTATCCGCTTCAAGTCCGACATTTCTCTTTTTGCCGTATATAAGTTCTTCAATATCCGCATCCAAAGCAGATGACAACGCTTCAAGCATATCAATGTCGGGTTGTGTTCTGTCATTTTCCCAACTTGAAATAGTCTGCCTTGTAACATTTAATGATGAAGCGAGCATTTCCTGCGTAATGTTTTTTTCTGTTCTCAATCGTTTTATGTTTTTTGAAATTTTCGCCATATCACCGCTCCTTTCAATGAAAACATATCATAAAAAGCGAAATTTGTCACGCAATGTTTTGTTGCAATCGCTTTTTTCTTGAAAATATTATCGATAAATCGGCGGATGGATTTTAGTGAAGAGTGAAGAGTGAGGAGTGAAAAAGTAAAATCGACAACTTTCCGACGAAAGTTGTCGATTTCTGGCAGGGGCACTAAGAATCGAACTCAGGACACGCGGTTTTGGAGACCGCTGCTCTACCAGCTGAGCTATACCCCTAAATATAACAGCCGAAATACTTTCGGCTGTGTGGTGGGCCATCAGGGACTCGAACCCCGGACCAACCGGTTATGAGCCGGTTGCTCTAACCAACTGAGCTAATGGCCCGTGTACCTGTTTACAGGAACGTATAGAATTATATAAAATTACTTTTCATTTGTCAAGAGTTTTTTCTGTTATTTTTCATAAATTAACGAAAAAACAACTTATAAACTCTTGACAAACTGCAAATTATAGTGTATATTATCACAGTCACAAAACACGGGAGCATAGCTCAGCTGGGAGAGCATCTGCCTTACAAGCAGAGGGTCATAGGTTCGAGCCCTATTGTTCCCACCAGAAGGTGGCCCGGTAGTTCAGTTGGTTAGAACGCTAGCCTGTCACGCTAGAGGTCGTCGGTTCGAGCCCGATCCGGGTCGCCATCTTTTT
>JAZLLP010000050.1:0-14345 GCA_045598225.1 Acutalibacteraceae bacterium
TGCACGCAGGGGATATTATGACATATCCGAAGCATACAAGTCTATGCACTGTTTATGATTGAACCGCCGTGTACCGAACGGTACGCACGGTGGTGTGAGAGGTCGGCTACTCAACTAATGGGTAGCCTCCTACTCGATTATTGGGTTAAGTGACTTGTTTTGTGAAAACTTTATTTGTGCTGACAGCAGGCACAGTTCCCGTCACAGTGTCCTTCTTTTTCAAGGTCTTCTTTTGCATACATAACCGAAGGATTGTTGTGTTTTTCGAGGTCTGTATTTGCCCACATTTCATCGGCAACTACCGCCCAGTCCTCAGCCGCTTTTCTTGTTTTTGCGGCAAGGTCACGCGGATCTTCCGGAGCGAGCATTTCCGTCGAATGTGCACCCGAACGTTCAACTGCACCGATAATAGCATCGGGGTTATCAAGTATCGGGCAGGGGCGGAGATGGTTTTTGTTCCACGGCTGACCTTTATAATATTCCATAAATAACGGGGATTTAAGAGCCTCTATAAGAGAAACGTCTTTTATGTTTACATTTGAGTAGTGAACAAATGCACAAGGCTCAACGTCACCGTGAGAGTTGATGTGGAAATAATGTCTGCCGCCTGCCACGCAACCCTGAACATATTCACCGTCATTCCAGAAATCCATAAGGAACATCGGTCTTGTTCTGCGGGCATACCTTATAAGGTCATACGCTCTTTTTCTCTGCTCTGCGGAAACCATAAGGTCCGTAACAGCATCTTTGCCAACGGGCATATATGTGAAAAACCATGTGAACAGACCGCCTTTTTCAATGAGCCAGTCTATGTACTCGGAACTGCAAACCTGTTCAACGTTCTTTGAGTGGTAGCATATTGAGTAACCGAAAATAACACCCTGTGCACGCAAAAGATTGATTCCGTTCATAATGCGACTGAAAGTTCCTTTGCCTCTGCGCATATCGGTATGTTCTTCGTCACCTTCAATGGAAATCGCAAGTACGAAGTTGCCGACATCGGCAAGGTCTTTTGCGAACTGTTCGTCAATAAGAGTACCGTTTGTGAAAGAGAGGAAAAGACAGTCGGGATTTTCACGGCATATTTCAATGAGGTCGTTTTTCCTCATAAGAGGCTCGCCGCCGGAAAAAATGTAAATGTATGTGCCGAGTTCTTTTCCCTGCTTAATTACGCTTTTGATTGTTTCGTTGCTGAGCGAATTCTGTTTTCCGTATTCAGCCGCCCAACAGCCCGTGCATTTGAGGTTGCAGGCTGCCGTCGGGTCAATGAGTATTGACATGGGGATGTTGCATTTGTATTTTTCAATGTTTACCGTTCTTTCGGCAAAACTGTTTATTGCAACGTTGAGAAATGCCGGAACAAATTTATCAAGAACATCGGGGTCTGTGTTATTCAGTATGTTTTTTATGAAAACAGTCCAGTTGTTGTTCGGGTCTTCAAAACTTTTGCGAAGATTGTTATATGTAACCTGATTTGCTTTTTTTACATCTGCTTTTTCTACAAGATTCAAAACCTTAATGAGATTTTTGTCTGGGTCACGTCTTGCGTAACCGATTGCCTGTTTTACGGCAAAAGCAAGAGCGGATGCTTTTAATGATGATGTATCCATGCGCATATCCGGCGTAAAACGCCGCCTGCCTTTCTTAATTTTAAGTAGTATTTTTACATAAAAAAGCAAAATACAGTATACCACAAAGTTTTTTTATGTCAAGCAATACGGCGGTTTGTAATAATTATGTAATAAAAATCGGCATTATTTTAAGAAAATCGCTTGTATGCTTACAATAATTTGTTTATTTTTTATCTGATACAAAAAATAAACAACAAATTTCGATTAAAAATAAAACAATTATTGATTTGACAATTTTCGGCAAAGTACATCGGCAGTAAAATGACGAGAAATTAAAAATAAATCAAAAAATTGTGCAAAATTGCCAAAAAGAGCCGAAAAACTTTAATGCCTGTTTGAACAAATTATATCAAATACTCTTGAAAAATATTGCCTTATTTGGTATTATTAGTATGGTTAATTGTAAATAACAGAGGTGAAAAAAATGAGTGACTGTATGAAAAATCAAACCGGCGAATTTAACGATTTTCCTGTTTTTGTGTTCCACCAGGGGCGCAATTACAAGTCACAGGATTTTTTCGGCGCTCATAAAATATCGGACAACACTTTTGTTTTTCGTGTGTGGGCACCTCACGCATCACAGGTTTTTACCGTCGGTGATTTCAACGGTTGGAACGAATCGTGTTCCCCGATGAAAAAACTTAATAACGAGGGTATATGGGAGTGTTTTTGCGATAACGTAAATATATATGATGCATATAAGTTTCTTATTGTGACAGGTGACGGAAAACGTCTTTATAAGGCTGACCCGTATGCTTTTCACGCCGAAACAAGGCCGGGTACTGCTTCAAAAATATATGTCAGCGATTATAAATGGAATGACGCAAAATGGCTCAAAAAAAGAAAAGAAACGTCGGTTTACTCATCGCCCGTAAATATTTACGAACTTCATCTCGGTTCGTGGAAAAGGTATGAAGACGGGAACTGCCTTTCATACCGTGACCTTGCGAAAGAACTTGTTGAATACGTTAAAGATATGGGGTACACTCACATAGAAATGCTTCCGGTTGCCGAACACCCGTTTGACGGCTCGTGGGGTTATCAGGTGACGGGTTATTATGCGGTAACATCACGTTACGGTACGCCCGATGATTTTAAATATCTTGTCGATGAGTGCCATAAAGCAGGCATAGGCGTTATTATGGACTGGGTTCCCGCTCATTTTCCGAAAGATGCTCACGGGCTTTGCGAATTTGACGGCGAAGCCTGCTATGAATATAAAGACAGAAAAAAAGGCGAACATCTTCAATGGGGAACGAAAGTTTTTGATTTCGGCAGAAACGAAGTTAAAAGTTTTCTCATTTCAAACGCTTTGTTCTGGTTTGACGAATACCACATAGACGGCATAAGAGTTGACGCAGTTGCATCAATGCTTTACCTTGACTACGGCAGGGAAGACGGTCAGTGGGTGCCGAATAAATACGGCGGCAATCAGAATCTTGAAGCCGTGGAATTTATAAAGGAACTTAACGAAGCGGTGTTTAAAGAACACGGGGACGTAATGATGCTTGCAGAAGAAAGCACGTCGTGGCCGCTTGTTTCAAAACCTGTATATTCGGGCGGTCTCGGGTTTAATTTCAAGTGGAATATGGGGTGGATGAACGACATTCTCCGCTATTTTTCACTTGACGGAATATTTAAAAAATTCAATCACGATTTAATAACGTTTTCGTTCTTCTATGCTTTTTCCGAAAATTTTGTTTTGCCTATTTCGCACGATGAAGTTGTTCACGGCAAATGCTCGCTTATTAACAAAATGCCCGGCAATTACAATGAAAAGTTTGCGGGTGTCAGGGCGTTTTTAGGATATATGTACGCTCATCCCGGTAAAAAACTTCTGTTTATGGGCACAGAATTTGCACAGTTTATTGAGTGGGATTATAAAAAAGGTCTTGACTGGCTCCTGCTTGATTACGATATGCACCGTTATATGAAGGATTACACAAAAGCACTGAATAAGTTTTATAAAAAGAATGCGCCTTTGTGGCAGGTGGATTACAGTTGGGAAGGCTTTAACTGGATAGTAAGTGATGACAGCGACAATTCGGTTATTGCATTTTCGAGAAGCGATGAAAACGGTGAAAAAATAATTGCCGTATGTAATTTTACAAACGTTGCAAGGGAAAAATACTTTATAGGTGTTCCCGAAAGCGGCAGATATGAACTTGTTTTCAATTCCGATTCGGAAGAATTCGGCGGAAGCGGAATGAAAATAAAAAAGACTTATCGCACTTTCCCCGAAAGTTCGCACGGATTTAATGATACTGTTGAACTTGCTCTGCCTCCCATGTCAACTCTTTACTTTAAACATATAAAAGAAAAACAGCAGGATGTAAAAAAAGAGAAGAAAAAAGCAACCGAAAGGAATGTGAATAAAAATGGCTAAGAAAACAGAATGCATAGCGATGCTTCTTGCCGGCGGTCAGGGTTCCCGTCTGGGCGTTCTCACAAAAAATATTGCAAAACCCGCCGTACCGTACGGCGGAAAATACAGAATAATAGATTTCCCTTTGTCAAACTGTGTTAATTCCGGCATATATACAGTCGGCGTTCTTACACAGTATCAGCCTCTTGAACTTAACGATTACATCGGAAACGGCGGCCCGTGGGATCTTGACAGGGCAAACGGCGGCGTTCATATTCTTTCACCTTACCAGCAGATTAAGGGAACGGAATGGTACAAAGGTACTGCAAATGCAATTTATCAGAACATAAATTTCATTGACCGTTACAATCCCGAATATGTTGCCGTTCTTTCGGGCGACCATATTTATAAAATGGATTACGCAAAAATGCTTCAGTTCCATAAAGAAAAGGATGCCGCCTGCACAATAGCAATGCTTGAAGTTCCGTGGGAGGAAGCATCACGTTTCGGTCTTATGTTTACCGACGACGATGACAGAATAACCGCCTTTGAGGAAAAACCGAAAAATCCGAAGAGCAATAAGGCTTCAATGGGCGTTTATATGTTCACATGGGAAAAACTCAGAAAATATCTTATTGATGATGAAAATGACCCCGATTCGTCAAACGATTTCGGTAAAAACGTTATTCCGGCAATGCACGGTGCCGGCGAAAGACTTTTTGCATACAAATTTGACAGTTACTGGAAAGATGTCGGTACAATAGATTCTCTTTGGGAAGCGAATCTTGACCTTCTCAACAAAAAGGCAAATATTGACCTCAATGACCCTGCATGGAAAATTTACGGCAGAGGAACGGTTTCCGCTCCGCAGTATGTTTCAAAAAAAGCGAAAGTCGAAAATTCGATTATTGCCGGCGGATGTGAAATCGAAGGCAATATTGATTATTCCGTTGTATTTTCGGATGTTACCGTTGAAGAGGGCGCAAGCGTCAATTATTCAATAGTAATGCCGGGTGCGGTAATAAAAAAAGGCGCAACGGTTCAATATGCGATGGTTGCGGAAAATTCGGTAATCGAGGAGGGCGCAACTGTCGGTGAAAATCCCGAAAAATGTGAAAATCTCGATAACTGGGGCGTAAGCGTAGTAGGTGCAAACGTTACCGTAGGCAAAAATGCGACAGTAAAAGCAAAATCAATGATAGCGGAAGATGTTGAAAGGGGTGAAAGCGTATGATGCCGAAAAATGTACTCGGAATAGTTTTTTCAAATTCATTTGATTCTTCACTCGGCTCTCTTACGGCAAGGCGCACAATGGGCTCCGTTCCGTTCGGCGGCAGGTACCGTTTTATAGACTTTGCGCTTTCAAATCTTGTAAACTGCGGAATTTCAAAAGTCGGCGTTGTAGCGAACAACAACTATCATTCGCTTATGGACCATATCGGAAGCGGCAGACCGTGGGATCTTTCAAGAAAAGTTGACGGACTTTATCTGCTTCCTCCGTTCAATTCTTCGGATTCCGAGCGTGATGCGAGCGACAGAATATCAGCACTGGGCAGAATAATGGATTTTATTTCCGATTCAAAGCAGGAATATGTGCTTCTTATAGACTCCAACTTTATTTTTAATGCCGATTTTTCTGATTTGTTCAAATATCATACAGAAAAGAATGCCGATATTACTATGGCGTACTTTAACGGCAAACGTCCCGAACTCAGCAATATTATGGTGTTTGATGTTGAGAATGACGGCAGAATTAAAGATATAAGCATTGACCCGAAAACAGACGGCGCAGTCAATTATTCCGCAAACGTTATACTCATAAGAAAAGCACTTCTCGAAAGACTTATTGCAGATGCCGAAAGTTACGGCTATACGAATATGGCAAAGGATATATTTTTAAAGAATATCGACAATCTTAATATTTACGGATATAAATCAGATGTTTGGCACAGAACTGTTGATTCGCTTGTATCTTATTATGAAGCGAATATGGCGCTTCTCGATAAAAATGCGAGAAAGAGTCTGTTTAATCCGGACAGGCCCGTTTTCACAAAAGTCAGAAACGATATGCCTGTTATTTACGGTATAGGAAGTCATACTGAAAATTCGCTTATAGCAGACGGATGTGTTATTGAAGGTACTGTTAAAAACAGTGTCATTTTCAGAGGCGTTCGTGTTGCAAAAGGTGCTGTCGTTGAAAATTCAATTCTTATGCAGGACGCTTTTGTAAGTGAAAACGTAAATCTTAACTGTGTTATTATGGATAAAAATACGGTAGTAACACCCGGTAAAAAACTTTCAGGTGATAAAACTTACCCGATGTTCATAGGAAAAAGCATTATTATTTAAATTATATTTGTGAGGTGTGGAGAGATGTCAGTGTGTCCCGTATGCGGCTGTAAGACCGACGAACTTGACTTTTCGGAATATAAACTCGGTGAAAATACAGTTAAAATATGTTCATTTTGCGAAAAACAACTCGGGAATATTGAAACAAAAGAGGTCGGAGAACCGCAGTTAAGGTGGCTGGATGCCGTTATTTCAAAAGATGTTCCCGACAGAAGTGCAGAGATACTTCAATCGCTTGAAGACATCAGAAGCCGTTTTTTCTTAAATTCCGACGCACCTGCAAATGACAGTATGCGACAGTTTAACAGGCAACCGCAAAATCAACAGCCGCAGAAAATGAATTTGCAAAAAACGGCGGTATCACAAAACGGCGGTATGAGTCAGCCTGCAAGAAGCAATCCGCAGACGAATTATGACGTTGCATCCCTTGAAGCACGCATAAAAAAACTTGAAGCGGAACTTGCAAGAATGAAAAAAACGCAGTTTATTAAAACTGTTCTTGAAATAGTAATACCTATAATTCTGTTTTTGATTATTCTGATTATTTTCTTTTCATCGGGACTGTTCGACTCATTAAAGGGAATGGTTACGGATTTTCAGTCATATATGGTGAAGACATTTGTACCTGTGTTCTTTTATAAAGGAGGATTTTAAATGAAAGTTTTATATGCAGCAAGTGAAGCGCTTCCTTTTATTGCAAGCGGCGGTCTCGGGGATGTTGCGGGTTCTTTGCCGCAGTCTTTGAGAAAAAGGCTTGTAGGTGTAAGGGTTGTTTTACCCCTTTATGACAGTATAAAACAGGAACTTAAAGATTCCATGCAATTTATTACTCACATTTCGGTTCCCGTTGCGTGGCGAAGACAGTATTGCGGTATTTTTGAAGCACGCTCGGGCGGAGTAATATATTACCTTATTGACAATCAGTATTATTTTAAAAGAGATGCGATTTACGGTCATTACGATGATGCCGAAAGATTTGCATTCTTTTCAAGAGCCGTACTTGAAATAATACCGTACATTGATTTTAAACCCGACGTAATCCACTGCAACGACTGGCAGACGGCTCTTACCCCCGTTTATTACAGCACGATGTATGCGAATAAACCCGGTTACGAAAACATTAAAACCGTTTTCACGATACATAACATTCAGTATCAGGGTGTTTACGGTGATGAACTTATTGACAATGTTGTCGGTATTGATTCGCAGTATAAAAGTCTGCTTGAATATGACGGTGCGGTAAACCTTATGAAAGGCGGAATTGAGTGCGCAAACACCGTTACGACAGTAAGTCCGTCTTATGCAAAAGAAATACTTGACCCGTGGTATTCTCACGGTCTTGACACAATTCTTAAAGAAAGAAGTTACAAACTTCGGGGTATTCTCAACGGAATAGACGTTGAAAACTACAATCCCGAAACAGATAAAGATATTTTTAAAAATTACAGTTCCGAAGATATTAAAGGAAAAGCGGTTAATAAAAAAGAACTCCGGAAATACTTCGGACTTCCGGATGAAAAAGACACGCCTGTTATGGGTATGGTAACAAGACTTGTTTCACATAAAGGTCTTGACCTTTGCAAATGTATTTTTGATGAAATGCTTGCGACTACCGACATTCAACTTGTTGTACTCGGTTCGGGTGACTGGCAGTACGAGGAGTATTTCAGAGGTCTTAAGGAAAGATTTCCCGACAAAGTAGGGCTTACAATAGGCTTTATTCCCGACCTTGCAAGAAAAATTTACGCCGGAAGCGATTTATTCCTTATGCCGTCAAAAAGCGAGCCGTGCGGACTTTCGCAGATGGTTGCTTTAAGGTACGGCTCAATACCGATAGTCCGTGAAACGGGCGGTCTTCGTGATTCAGTTACCGACAGCGGTGACGGCGAGGGGAACGGATTTGTTTTCTCATCTTACAATGCACACGAAATGCTTTATGCAATAAGACGTGCGTGCGAAGGTTTCAGCGACAAAAAAGGCTGGAAAATACTCGTAAAACGTGCTATGGAATGTGACAACAGTTGGGGCAAATCGGCAAATGAATATATAAAAATGTATAAAGAACTGCTTAAATAATTTGTCTGTAATACAGTCAGTTTTTGTCAACTACCGTTCCGGCAAATCTTTTAATATCACTTTCAACCTGTCTTATGACGGTCTCGATGCTTAACGGTTCGGGACCGCCATAGCGTCTTGCGGTGTTTGTTTTTTCGGGGAAATCGGTAAGTGCATCCTCGTAAATCATACTAGCGAAAAGGTGCGCTGTTTTTGCGGGAAGTGAAAACCACCTTTTCGGAATGTATCCGTGCTGTGCGGCGGTATAAAGTATTTCGTAAATTGTTACGGCGTAAAGCATATCGGCACATTCGCCTGCGGGAAGCGAGCCTGCATTCATTCTGTCATGCGTAAGAATTGCCGCTTTGTAAACGGTTGCGGCATTGAATTTCTTATCTTCTTTAGTTTCCTCAATGCTTGAAGAATCAAGCCCTGCACGGCTTTCTGTTCTGTTAAGAATGTAGTCGGCGGTAACGCCGTAGTAATCGGCGGCACGGCACAAAAAATCAAGACCGAATTCCCGTACACCTTTTTCATAGTGCGACAAAAGTGCCTGTGATACTTCAAGGTCTTTTGCGGCTTCTTTCTGGCTTACTCCTTTTTCGGTTCTCAGTTCAAGAAGTCTGTCATAACGGTTTGACATAATAACACCTCAATTTATACGGATAGTATAAAACACTATACACCAAATAAACGGAGAATGCAATGAAAACTTACACAATACATTTAATTCGTCACGCTCTTACAAAAGGAAACATGGAAGGCAGGTACATCGGTCAGACCGATGAAACGCTTTGCACCGAAGGTATTGAGCAACTGAAAAAAATGAAAAAAGATTATGATTATCCGCATTGCGACGTTGTTTTTACAAGTTCGCTTAGGCGTTGCACACAAACCGCAAAAATTCTTTATCCCGACAAAACGCCGATAGAAATGAGCGGTTTTGAAGAATGTGATTTCGGCGAATTTGAAGGTCATACCGCCGCCGAACTTGCACCTTACAAGGAGTTTTCCGAGTGGCTTTCGGGCGGAGCGGATGCAAAACCGTTAAACGGCGAAAGCAACGCCGAGTTTTCCGAGCGTGTCTGCGGCGCATTTATAAAGGTTGTTGACGGTCTTATTAAAACAGGTACGCAGACTGCTTCAATTATTACTCACGGCGGTGTTATTATGGCAATAATGGCGGCGTTCGGAGTACCCGAACTTCCAATGACCGAGTGGCTTTGTCCGTCGGGATGCGGTTATACTGTGCGTATAACTCCCGCACTTTGGGATAAAGCAGGTAAATTTGAAGTTGTGAGCGATGTTCCCGCTGAACCGCTTACCGACTCGCAGGAAGAACGTCTGTGGGACTATTACCGTGACATCGGCGATGATGACGATTACGATTATGAAAGAGATATAAGAGAGGACTTTGATTTCAATGAGTGATTATAAAATTTTTGCAAACCACGCACATCTTTTTCCGGCAGGCTCAAAAGACAATGCCCAACTTGACGACCTTAAAAGACTTATGGATGAATGTGAAATAGAAAAAGCGGTCTGCTTTTCAACTTTCACCGAACAGAACACAAGAGTCGGTCTTGACAGAAATACGAACAGGTGGCTTGCAAACGAAATAAAAAACGAGCCGAATCTTTACGGCTTCGGAACGGTTGATTTTGATTACGGACATTTAAAGGAACAGGTTGAAGAAATAAAAGACCTCGGACTTTTGGGAATAAAAATACATCCTGCATATCAGGAAGTAAAAGTAGACTCTCCCGAACTTTTTGAAGTTTACGCAAAAGCCGAAGAACTCGGACTTTTCATCTCTTTCCACACGGGACTTCACTGGCACAGAATAAGAGATTATCAGATGCTTCTTTTTGATGAGGTTGCGTGGAATTTCCCGAAACTCCGTTTCAGTATGGAGCACGTCGGCGGATACAGTTTCTTTAAAGAAGCGCTTCTTATAATGAACAACAATAAACGTAACGACAAGGGCGGCAGAGTATACGCAGGTCTTACGAGCGTAAATATGGAAACAGACGAATTCGGCGTAAAACGCTGCGGTCCGTGGTCGCTTACAGATGAGCAGATTTGCGACATAATTTTCCAGACGGGTGCAAAAAGAACAATATTCGGACTTGATTTCCCGTACAAAAAATCTTCCTACATAAAAGAATCCATTGAACGAATAAAAAATCTTCCGATAAGCGAAGAGGCGAAACACGGAATACTCGGTGATAATTTGAAAGACGCCCTTTTCGGAGAATGATATATAAGAAAAATGAATTTCACGCGTTATCTGATGTGTGATAATGATGTTTTGTACGGCAAAATCAGTTTTTTGTTACAGATATGAATAAGTTAGAGTTTGCGAGGATAAACAGAATTGCAGAACGGTATAAAAATATAAGGAGAAAATATTATGTTTTCATTTTTCAGTAAAAAGAAAAAAGTTGAGAAGACAGATGAAAACTTAAGAGAAGAACTTCCCGAAACCGAGTACTCTGTTTTTGATTCGTCAAAAGGGAGAAATTACGAGTTATCTTCTGCTGATAAAAATTGGAATGCTTTGTGGGAAAAGTACGGCAACGGCGAGTTAGAGGAATATAATAAAGGAATATTTGCACTTTGCGATTACGACAGCGGCGTAAACGGTGGAGGTCATAGCGGATTTTTCTGCAATAATGAGGATAATCTGCAATTTTATTATGATGAGTTAGGTAAAATTCTGCCTGCTGACTTATTTTTGAATTTTAAAAAAGCATTTCAGTCTTATGACACGGAATCGGAAGAAGAAATGTGCAATAAGGCAGATGACTGTTTCTATGAAAATGAACAACTAATTCTCGATATTTTGCAATACTTCGCAAATAAAATGGCTGCCGAAATATCAATAACCGTATACAACTGTGAAACGCCGGGCAATATTGTTCCGATTTATATGACACAAGAGGATGCTCGGTTTGCTTTTTCTCAATTCTTTATTGTTGAAAAGTACGAATATCTGTATCAGCAGGAAAAAAGTCGCTTTGGGGTAAATACGCCATACGCTTTGCCGGGAATTGAAAAAGCGATGAAGCCTTATTACGGATTTGACAGAAACCCTGCGAAGCATACGCCGGACAATTCGGAGCAACTCTCGTTTTCGGGATTTTCCGACATTTTTAATACGATTTCGAAAAAGGAAAATTGTGAAATTATATATGTTAAAATTGTTGATTCCGAGGATTCAAAGCCGGAAGGAATGTCATTTCTGGGGTATGATGTTTGTTATCCTCCCGATTGCAACGGGTTTTCTGCAATATGTGATTGTATGTTTTTATGCCGTTGGCACGGTTGCGATGAAAACGGAACAGAGTTCAAAAAAGAATTTGAAATGCTGAACGAAAACGGATTATTTCGTAATAAAGAAGATGCGATTCACTATCTGTATCATTACTTATCACAAGATTGGGCTGAAATGGGCGAATTCTGTATTCTTGAAATATACAGATAAATCCCTGCTTACGAGTAATAAAACACCCGCCGAAAGGAACAAATCCTTTTCTGCGGGTTTTACCATATCCGGAAATACTTTTATATGGATTTAAGAAGTTTCGGTAAATCTCTTATTGCTTTCGGAATTGCTTTGATAATGGTTTTTGCAATACCTCTGCGGTAAGGCGCTTTGTCGTTAAGAACGTCAAGCAGGTCCTGTGCTGCCTGCGGACTGAAAATACCCATACTCATTGAAATGAAACTTTTAATGGGCGTCTGCAAAGCAATAGCGCAAGCCATTCCCTCCGTGCCTACGAATTTTTTGAGAAGTTTGTTGATTTTTGCGCCGTTTTTACCGCAGGCGCTGTCTTCAAGCGTGTTTGCTATTGTAAGATTCGGGTACGAGTGAATTTCCTTTTCGGGAATTTCTCTGCCGAGAACCGCTTTAAACGCTTCATCACTGACAGATGAAATGTCAACATTATAGTAGCAGGGCGCAACATCTCTGTAATCGGGCGATTTTGCGTCAACGGTTGACGTTACTTCAACTTTTTCGGTGAGTTTAATATCTCTGCTTGAAGCGCCGACAGATATTGTGAAAATACCGCTTTCAACGTGCCAGTCGTGAATGTTTACATTGTAGTATGCAAAAGCGCGTTTTGAAAGTTCAACTGTAACTTCTTTTTCTTCGCCTGCTTTTAAGAATACTTTTTTGAATCCTTTAAGTTCGTGTACGGGACGGAAAATCGTGCTTTCGTCATCGCCGACATAAATCTGTGCAATTTCCGCACCGTCATATTTTCCCGTGTTCTTTATTTTGAAAGATACTCGGAGTGTGTCAGTATCTTTAATTGAATTTGATGACAGTTTAAGGTCGGAATATTCAAAGGTTGTGTATGAAAGACCGTGACCGAACGGAAAACGCACGGGAAGATTTTTTGAGTCGTAATATCTGTAACCTACAAAAACACTTTCGCGGTATTCGACGGTTGCGGTATTGCCGGGGAAGTAATTGTAACTCGAATTATCTTCAAGTTTTAACGGATAAGTTTCTGCAAGTTTACCCGACGGGTTAACATCACCGAAAAGAATATCCGCAGTTGCACCGCCCGAAGCCTGACCGCCGAGGTAACTGTTGAGTACGGCTTTTGCTTTTTCCTCCCAATCTGTTTCAACAGATGCGCCGCCTGAAAGAATTACAATAAGGTTTTCGTTTGCTTCTTTTAATGCGTCAACAAGTTTTTCGTGAAGCGGCGGAATACGAAGATGTGTTCTGTCAAAGCCTTCGGACTCAAATTCTTCCGTAAGACCTATGAAAAGAAGAACTGCATCTTTTCCTTTTGCTGTGCTGACGGCATCTGCAATGAAAGTGTCATCCGTTGTTTTGTTTTTCTTTTCGGTCGAATAACCTGCCGAATATGAAACGTTTTTACATTTTTTGCAGATTTCATCGTATGCGTTTTCGAGCGTTATGGGGTTTACTATTGAAGAGCCTGCACCCTGATAGCGGGGCTTTTTCGCCATTTCGCCTATAACTGCAATATTTGCATCTTTGTTAAGCGGTAAAATGTTGTCTTCGTTTTTGAGAAGCACCATACACTGTGAAGCGATTCTGCGTGCTTTTTTGTGGTGTTCTTCGGCATCGTATGTATGTTTTTCTTTTAATGTTTCTTTTGCTTTAAGAATTACGTCAAGAACGCCGTCAATGCTTTCGTTAAGGAATTCTTCCGAAACAGTACCGTTTTTAACTGCTTCGGCAATTTGAGCATTTCCTTCGCCGTTTGATGTGGGCATTTCAAGGTTTTGTCCTGCAAGAAGTCCGTCAACACGGTCGTTTTCAGCGCCCCAGTCGGTGACGACCATACCTTTGAAACCCCATTCGTTGCGCAGAACGTCTGTGAGAAGCCATTTGTTTTCGGCGCAGTATGTACCGTTAAGACGGTTGTAAGCGTTCATAATCGTGCGGGGCTGTGCTTTTTTTACGGCAATTTCAAATCCCGTAAGATAAATTTCTCTGAGCGCTCTTTCGTCACATACGGAGTCAACCGTCATACGTCTTGTTTCCTGATTGTTGGCGGCGAAATGTTTTAAAGATGTTCCGATGCCCTCGGACTGAACGCCGTTTATTAAACCGGCAGCCATTTCACCTGCAAGAAGCGGGTCTTCCGAAAAATACTCAAAGTTTCTTCCGCAGTTTGCAATTCTTTTCATATTCACTCCCGGACCGAGCAGAACGTCCACATGCTCCTTTTTGCAGTCCTCTGCAAGCCCTTTTCCCGCTTCGTATGCGGCTTCTTTGCTCCACGAAGCACCCATGGCAGAGCCTGTGGGGAAGCAGGTGTCACCCTCGTCGATGTATTTATCATCGGTAATATTTCTTATCCCGTGAGGGCCGTCGGATGTGGTGATAACGGGAATATCAAACCTTTCTATCGCACTTGTTCTCAAAACCACGCCGAAGGTTATAAGCTTCGCCT